>JAUSMJ010000046.1 GCA_030645575.1 Caulobacter sp.
CACACCAACCGACGGCCTCTACGACGTCGTCTTCAGAACAACCGACATCGCGGCCATCGACCTGCGAGCCCAAAACAGACAATCTCAACCCGTCACGGATGTCCCCGAACACCCGTCACGGATGTCTCCGGTCTGAACATCACCAAGGGGGAGACACCACATGAACCGCAAGGCGCTTCTCAACGCGACGGTCATCGGGACCGTGTTTCAACTCGTCATGGTCATCGCCGGCCACTTCGTCCCGGCCGTGGCCGCCCAGTTCGCCATCGTCGGCATCCTGATCTCGCTGGTCGCAGGCCTGCTCTATGCCCGCGCGGCAAAGAGCGCCTGGAGCGACAGTCTGCTGGGCGGCGTGATCGCCGGCGGCGTCTGCGCCCTGCTGGGGATCGCCGTGTCCTGCCTGCTGGGGGACGTCCAGCCGATCATCCTGGTCATTGGCACGCTCAGCTCGGCCTTCGGCGGCGGCGTCGGCGGGGCGATCGGCAAACTGCTGAAGTAGGGTGCGGGGCCAGACACCGGTCGGTGTCTGTCCCTGGGCTGCTCATCCAGTCTCAGGGGGCAGGAAGGCCAGTCCCGGCCTCACGCCTCCGCGAACTTCGCCGCGCGCTTCTCCATCGTCGACATGACCGCCTCGATCTGGTTGGGCGAGCCGATCAGCGCGCCCTGTTCCTTTGACTCGGCCAGCAGCACCGCGTGCTGGTCGGCGCCGCTGGCGGCCAGGGCGAACAGCCGCTTGTCGCCGCGGATGGCGTGCGGGTTCTTGCCGGCGATCTCGTGGGCCAGGGCCAGGGCGTCGGCGCGCGGGTCGGCGCAGACACGGGTGGCGAAGCCGTAGCCGACCGCCTCCTCGCCGCTGAACTGGCGGCCGGTATAGGTCAGTTCGCGAATGACGTCGTCGCGGGCCAGATGGCGCATCAGCACCAGGCCCGCCATGTCGGGCACCAGGCCCCACTTGATTTCCATGATCGACATCCGGGCGTCGGCCGTGACGTAGCGGATGTCGGCGCCCAGAGCGACCTGGAAGCCGCCGCCGAAGGCCACGCCGTGGATCGCGGCGATCACGGGCACGGGAACCTCGCGCCAGACCATGGCCGCCTGCTGGGCGCGGTTGGCCCCGCCGGGCGTGCGGCTGGCGGTGATCAGGCCCTCGCCGCCCTTGCGCTCGCCCGAGGCCATCTTGCCGAAATTGCCCATGTCGAGCCCGGCGCAGAAGGCCCGGCCCTCGCCCGACAGCACCACGGCCCGCACCCCGGCCTCGGTCTTCAGCCGTTCGCCCGTCTCGATCAGGGCCGAGAACATGGCGTCGTCCAGGGCGTTCATCTTGTCGACGCGGACCATCCGCACGTCGGCGACGCCGCCGTCGATGGTCACGGAAATCCGGTCCTGCGTGCTCATGCGAGCGCCTCCCTGGCTGTTTCGCCCAGCGTATCGGGCCGGGCTCGGCCGCCGCAACCCGTCACCTTGGGTAAGCCGGGACGTCTCGTCGCCATTGCCCCGGGCCCCGCGCGCCGATAGAGATGCGGCCGTGAGGGTGGCGCCGATGCCGCCGGGGAAAACTTGCGCATGGCTCCGGCCAGACCAAAACGAAGACAGGGCGGGACCATGCTGTGGGACCTGCTGACGTTCGACCGGCTAATGACCGGGCCGGTGATCCACCTGATCTACTGGGCCGGGCTTGGCGTGATCCTGATCGGCATCTTCGGCGCCATCGGCGCGGCGGTCGGGGTGGCGCTGCAGGACACCAACATCATCGGCAAGCTGCTGGCCCTGCCGGTGGCCATCGCCGGGGTTCTGGTCGGCCTGGCGCTGAGCCTGCTGTGGCGCTCGTTTTGCGAGTTCTACGTGGCCATCTTCCGCATCGCCGACGACCTGCGCGCCCTGCGCCAGGCCAGCGATGCCGACCATGTACTGAAGAAGCCGGTCAACCCGCCGACGTTCAACGTCTGAGCGCGTCCGCCACCGCCGTAAAGGCCGCCTTCGGCCGGCCCGCGTCGTCGAACAGCAGGGGCGTATCCGAGGCGTTCTCCCGCTTGAGCCAACTGTCCCTGTCGCGCAGGCCCCAGACCGTGAACGCGAACTGCTGCCGCTCGGGCAGGGCGGCGAAGGCCTCGATGGCCTCGGCATAGAGCCGCGCCTGGCGCCGCTCGGCCTCGGCGCGGTTGGCGAAGGCTCCGCCCTGAACCACCGACACGTCCATTTCCGACAGATGAATCGGCAGGCCAAAGCTGGCCAGCGCCCTCAATGTCGCGGTGATCGCGCCTGGCGCCAGCTCGGACCAGCAGTGGGTCTGGCAACCGATCCCACCCAGCGGCACGCCGTCCTTCAGCAGCTGCTCGATCAGCCGCATGTAGGTCGCCAGCTTCGCTGGCCGGCTTTCCAGATGGTAGTCGTTGACGAACAGCACGGCGTCGGGATCGGCGGCCTTCGCGGCCTCGAACGCCACCCTGAAGTGGCCGGTCTGGCCCAGCTTGCGGGTCCACAGGCTCTCGCGCAGACCCTCGCCGTTCTCCATCACCGGCTCGTTGACCACGTCCCAGCCGACGGCCAGGCCGCGATAGCGGCTGACCATGGCGGTGATGTAGTTGCGCAGGGCGCCCTCGAACGACTGGCGCGTCTCGTCGAGCTTGACGAAGCCCTCCGGCTCGTTGGCGTACCAGACCAGCGTATGGCCGAAGAGTCTCAGCCCATGCCGCTGCGCGAAGCCGGCGATGGCGTCGGCGCGGTCGAAACGGAACGAGCCGTCCGGCTGGACGACGTATTCCATCTTCATCTCCCACTCGGCCGTGAGCTGGGAGAAGTGCCGCGAGGCCAGATCGCCATAGGCCGGTTCGGTCAGCTCCGCCGCCCGCACGGCCGTGCCGATGCGGAACGGCGCGAGCGACTTCAGCGGCGGCTCGGCGACCGGCTGACCCAGCGCCGGCTCGCGCGAGCAGGCCGCCAGCGCCAGACCCGAGGTCAGGATCAGGCGGCGGCTCAGTCCCCCTTCTCCCCTTGCGGGAGAAGGTGTCGGGCGGAGCCCGACGGATGAGGGGTCGAACAGGTGTGGCGGCGTGGTGTCGGTCGAGGTGGACGAAGTCCTCGACCCCTCATCCGACCCGCTTCGCGGGCCACCTTCTCCCGCAAGGGGAGAAGGATTTTCGGGCGGCCTCATCCTCGTGACGCCCGGCGCAGCCCCAGTTCGTCGAGGGCGGCGGTTTCGCGGCGGCCGGCTTCCTTGCGGTCGGCGACGCGGGTCGCCTCGGCCACATGCTCGTACTTCTTGAGCGCCTCGAACGCTTCGGCCAGGGCGTCGCGGGCGCCGGCCTCCTCAAGCGTGATGGTGTCGAGCGCGACCTGGGCCTCGGCCTTGCGCTGTCGCAACCCCTCGCGGAAGCCGGCCATGTACCAGCCGGCCTCGGCGTCGGCGCGGGCGTTCCGCATCTCGGACTCGCCTTCGGCCTCCAGCACGACCAGCTTCAGCTCCGCGCCGGTGCGCCGATCGACGATTTCCGCCAGTCGCTTCTGCAGGGTCTCGACCTCGAAGGTCGAGATGCGGATCAGGGAGGCCATGGCCCTCATCAGGCGCTACCCAGGATGTCGCCCAGGCGGGCGAAGGCGTCGTCGAGGCTGGTCACCTCGTCCTTGTCCTGGCCGAGGAAGGCCTCCAGGTCCGGATTGAGGGCGATGGCCCGGTCGATCTGCGGGTCGGCGCCGGCGCGATAGGCCCCAATGCGGATCAGCTCCTCCATGTTGGCCCAGGCCGCGAGGGTCTGGCGCGCGTTGGAGACGATCTGGCGTTCGTGGGGCAGCTGGCAGCCGGGCATGGTCCGACTTATGGACTTGAGGACGTTAATGGCCGGGAAGCGTCCGCGCTCGGCGATGGCCCTTTCCATCACGATGTGGCCATCGAGAATGCCGCGCACGGCGTCGGCGATGGGCTCATTGTGGTCGTCGCCGTCCACCAGCACGGTGAACAGGCCGGTGATCGGGCCTGCCGTGGATCCGTCCGGCCGCACGGGGCCCGGCCCGGCCCGCTCCAGCAGCTTGGGCAGTTCGGTGAACACGGTGGGGGTATAGCCCTTGGTGGTCGGTGGCTCGCCGGCGGCCAGGCCGATCTCGCGCTGGGCCATGGCGAAGCGGGTCACCGAGTCCATCAGGCACAGAACCTCCAGATCCTGGTCGCGCATCGCCTCGGCCACGGCCATGGTCATGTAGGCGGCCTGGCGCCGTTTGAGGGCCGGTTCGTCGGAGGTTGCCACGACGACCACGGCGCGCTTGAGGCCTTCCTCGCCGAGGGTCTCCTCGATGAACTCGCGCACCTCGCGGCCCCGTTCGCCGATCAGCCCGACGACGACCGCGTCACAGTCGGCCTGGCGGGCCAGCATCGACAGCAACACCGACTTGCCCACGCCCGAGCCGGCGAAGATGCCCAGGCGCTGGCCGCGGCAGGTGGTGGTGAAGACGTTCATTGACCGCACGCCCAGATCCAGCCGCGCGCCGACCCGGCCGCGCGCATGGGCCGGCGGCGGCGGCGCCCGCAGGCTGTAGGGCGAGGCGCCCTGGGGCAGGGGGCCCTTGCCGTCGATGGGATTGCCGAAGGCGTCGATGATCCGGCCCAGCCAGGCCTTGTGCGGCCGCACCATGGCCCCGTCGGGCTGGATGCGGATCTCGGCCCCCGGGGCGATGCCCTCGACCGGGCCGAACGGCATGAGCAGGGCGCGGGTCTCGCGGAAGCCGACCACCTCGGCGGCCAGGGCGGGGGCGTTGCGGCGCTCGATCTCGGCCCGGGCGCCCACGGCCAGATGGGTCAGCCCGCCCCGCGCCTCGATCAGCAGCCCGTTCACCGCCGCCACGCGACAGGAAATGGACAGCGGCTCGATACGCTCGACGGCGGCGATCAGACTGCGCAACGCGATGGCCCCGGGGATCCCAGAGGCCATCATGGCAAGGTTGCTTTAACCATAAATGAAGCGGGGCGGGACAGGGACAGACACCCGCGGGTGTCTGTCCCGCTTCGTCTACCGCCACCGATCCCCGGGCGCGGCGACATAGTTCGTCCATACATGCCCCCACGGGATGACCAGCGGGAAGATCACCCCCATGCCGCAGGCCAGCAGGGTCTCGGCCGTGCCGGCGTCCATGGCGCCCGACCGCCAGGCGGGGATGCCGACGATGCCCAGCCACATGCCCTTCCAGATCATCTCGAACATCAACAGCGGCAGCATCCGCAGCGGATACCGCAGGCCCAGCAACGCCAGCAGCGATACGGCCCCCAGCACGCACTGGACCACGCCGTACATCAGCGGCCAGGGCTTCTCGGGATGCAGGATGCCCGGCCAGATGGTCAGGCCGAGGCCCACGGACATCAGCAGATAGGCGGCCCTGAGGGCGTAGAGGCGCGGCAGCGAGACCTGGGTCATGCCGGGAGTTCCTTGCGGTGATGGGAGCGGGTGGGCGGCCGGCGGTTAGCCGACGTCCTTGAGGATTTTTTCGATGGCCGCCAGGCGGGTCTCAATCGAGGTCAGGGCGGTCGCCGCCGCGCCATGGTCGGCCACGGCCTTCTCGGCGATCTGGCGATAGGCCTCGTCGCTGGCGAGGCGCGCCTTGGCCTGCTGGATCTGGGCGATGTAGCGCATGCCGAAGACCAGCAGGATGGTCGCGAACGGCAGGCCTATCGAAAAGACGTACAGCGATGTGGACATGGGGGTCCCCTCTAGGTCTCGGGTTTGGGTGTCAGGGAGCGCGCCGCCTCGGCGATCGCGGCGGGGGTCAGGTCGAGGGCGAAGTCGGCGACCTCGAAATAGTTGAGCGCCTTGCCGTCGGCGGAGAGTTCGAGCTGGCTGGTGACCAGGCCGGCCTCCTCAAGCTTCTGCAGGTGCAGATGCAGCAGCGGCCGGCTGATGCCCAGGTCGCGCGCGAGCCGGCTGATGTAGTTGCGCCCGCCGGCCCGCAGCGTCGCGATGATCCGCAGCCGATGCGGACTGGCCAGCGCCGCCAGCATGGCCAGCAGTTGGTCTCCGGTGGGTGGCGGCGTCGCTATCATATGTCAGAATTATCTGACGTATGTTAGTGAGTCAACAGGCGACGTCTATTCGGTGACAGTTTGCGAATTCGCCTTCCGCCCGTGGGCGATCAGCTGTCCACGCCGCGAATTCGTAAACTGTCACCGAATAGGCCGAATAGGCAGGCGACCCTACTGTTCGTTCTGCGGCAGGCCGTCGGCGATGGCGTAGTAGTCGCCCTTGTCGGCGGTGAAGATGTGCTTACCGAGCATCGTGCCGGTCGGGGCCTCGAAGGCCCCCATGGCGATGGCGATCTTGCCGTGATGGACCGGGTCCCAGAACAGGGCCGAGCCGCAGGTGGCGCAGAAGCCGCGCCGCACCTTCTCCGACGACTGGAACCAGCGGACGCTGTCCTCGCCGTGAATCGTCACGTCGGCCTTGGGCACGTCGGTCGAGGCCCAGAAATGCCCCGAGGTCTTGCGGCACTGGCTGCAGTGACAGGCGTCCGGCGCCGGCAATTCGCCCGCGACCTCGAAGCGTACGGCTCCGCAGAGGCAGGATCCCTTGTGCATCAGGTGGTCTCCTGAAAGCCTAATCCTTGTCGGACAGCGCGATGGCTTCGCCGACGGTCATGGCGTCCTCGTTGACCTGCACATGGCGCAGGTCGCCGGGGATCAGGGCCTCGCCGCAGTGTTCGCAGCTGAGCTTGGGCGTGAAGGCGTGGCCGCAGTGGTCGTGGATGAACCGCACCGGAGCGTTGTCGCCATAGACGTGCTGGTTGCCCCAGTCGGCCATGGTCAGCAGCACCGGCCGCAGGGCCTGGCCCTTGGCGGTCAGGATGTATTCGTGGCGGGGCGGGCGCTCCGAATAGCGCCGGGTCTCCAGCACGCCGTGCGCCACCAGGCTCTTCAGCCGCGCAGCCAGCACGTTGCGGGCGACGCCCAGCCGTTCCTGCCACTGCTCAAAGCGGCGAATACCCCGGAAGGCGTCGCGCAGGATCAGCAGGGTCCAGGGATCGCCCACGATCTCGAGGGTCGCGGCGATGCCGCAGCTCTGTTGCGAATAGTCAGCGGTACGGCCCATGGGCGGAGAGTGCGGTTTCCCTAGGGGGATAGCAAGACCGTTGTTTTTGTGGACGAACTTGTCCAAGTTTCCTTTAGCAATGTACTTCCTGCCTTGCCAACACGAGACGGCGTCAAGGACCCCGGCGCCGTCCCGCCCTTTTTGGTCCGCCTTGACTCGGTGAACGATAGTTTCAAACATATGTTTGAAATGGAGCGATCGCCATGATGCCGCCTGAAGGGTTCGAGCTGCTCTCCCGTCCCAGTCCGCTGATCGATCCCTGGCGGCCGCTGTTCATGCGCGAGGCGCTGGACCGAGTAGTCCTCGGCCTTCTGGTGCGCCAGCCGCACACCAACTCCCGGGGCACGGTCCATGGCGGCCTGTTCGCGGCCCTGGCCGACCAAGGCATGGGCATGTCATGCGCCCTGCGGCTGCGGACCGACGGCGTACCGGTGGCCAATCTGTGGACCAGCTCGATGACCGTCGACTATCTGGGCGTGGCCAGGCCGGGCCAGTGGCTGGCCTTCGACACGGTGTTCTGTCGACCGGGCAGGACCCTCTGCCATGCCGAGATGGACATCACCGCCGACGACGAGACGGTCGCCCGGGCGCGTGGCGCGTTCCGGGTCACCCTGGAACGGGCGGGGGCCTGATCCGTCCGCCCCGCGTCCGCGCCGCCGTCCACGCCGGACTTGCGGGCGCCGGCCGGAACGCTCAAATCAGCACCGTCTGTCCCCGGAGCCACGTCCATGTCCGCCGATCCCGTCGTCATCGTCTCGTTCGCCCGCACGCCGATGGGCGGCTTCCAGGGCGCCCTCACGGGCGTGAAGGCCACCGAGCTGGGCGCGACGGCCGTCCGCGCGGCGGTCGAGCGGGCCGGGATCGATCCGGCGAAGGTCGAGCAGATCATCATGGGCTGCGTGCTGCCGGCGGGTCTGGGCCAGGCTCCGGCGCGCCAGGCGGGGCTTGGCGCGGGCCTGTCGCTCGGCGTCGAGGCGACCACCGTCAACAAGATGTGCGGCAGCGGCATGCAGGCGGCCATCATGGCCCACGACGCCCTGGCGGCCGGCTCGGTCGATCTGATCGTGGCCGGGGGCATGGAGAGCATGACCGGCGCGCCCTATCTGATGACCAAGCATCGCGGCGGCGCGCGTATCGGCCACGACACGATCAGCGACAGCATGTACCTGGACGGCCTCGAGGACGCCTATGAGCCCGGCCGTCTGATGGGCTCGTTCGCCGAGGACAGCGCCCGCACCTACCAGTTCACCCGCGAGGACCAGGACGCCTACGCCATCGAGAGCCTGAGCCGCGCCCGGGCCGCCACCGAAAACGGCGCTTTCGCCGCCGAGATCACGCCGGTGACGGTGAAGACCCGCAAGGGCGAGGCGGTCGTCAGCCAGGACGAGCAGCCGATGAAGGCCGACCCGTCGAAGATCCCCGGCCTCAAGCCGGCCTTCGCCAGGGACGGCACGATCACCGCCGCCAACGCCAGCTCGATCAGCGACGGGGCCGCGGCCCTGGTGATGACCCGCGAGAGCGTGGCGAAGGCGCTGGGCCTGCCGATCGTCGCCCGCGTCGTGGCCCACGCCGCCCACGCCCACGAGCCGGGCCTGTTCACCACCGCCCCCGTGCCGGCGATGCAAAAGGCGTTGAAGAAGGCGGGCTGGACCGCCGAGGACGTCGATCTGTGGGAGGTCAACGAAGCCTTCGCCATCGTCGCCATGATCGCCATGCGAGAACTCGGGATCGACCACGCCAGGCTCAACGTCAACGGCGGCGCGACGGCGCTGGGCCATCCGATCGGCGCGTCCGGCGCGCGCATCCTGACCACCCTGCTGTCGGCGCTTCAGGCGCGCGGCGGCAAGCGCGGCATGGCCAGTCTGTGCATCGGCGGCGGCGAGGCCACGGCGATGGCGGTGGAGCTGGTGTAGGACTCCCCCATGACCCACGTCATCGACAACCCCGCCACCGGCCGGTTCGAACTGGTCGAACAGGGCCTGACCGCCTACGCCGACTACCGGCTGACCCCGGACCGGATGATCATCGACTATGTGTTCTCGCCGACGGCCCTGCGCGGCGCCGGAACGGCGGGCCGGCTGATGCAGGGCGTGACCGAGGCGGCGCGGGCGCGGAACCTGAAGATCACCCCCCTTTGCGGGTATGCGGCCGCCTGGCTGAAAAGACATCCTGAAACGGCCGATCTGGTAGCCTAACGACGTTCTCCGTCCTAAGCTGCCAATCGGGGGTCTGGTGGAGGGGGAACTGGCGTGAGGCTCAGGACCGTGACCATGGCCGGCGTGCTGGTGCTGGGCCTGTCGTTCGCGGGCGCGGCCAGGGCGCAGTCCAGCCTGTCGGACTGGGGTGTCGCCGACATGCGCGCCGCCCTGACCGCGGCCAAGGCCACGGTGACCGGCGACGGCGTTCTGGACGACGGCAATCCCTATGTCTCGGCCAAGTCCGCGGGCGGCCTCAAGTTCACCGTCACGGGCCGGGTCTGCGAGGGTCCGGCGGGCGCCAAGCGCTGCAAGGGCGCCCTGCTGGAAACCCGTTTCACGCTCGGATCGGACACCGAGGTCGAGACAAAGCGCAAGCAGCTCGACTACGCGGCGGTGTCCATCGCCAACGCCGGCGACGGCGATCTGCTGGTCTCCCGCTACCTGATCTTCGACTACGGCATCCAGCGACAGAATCTCGAGATCAATCTCAGCGTCTTCACCGGCGTCGCCGAGGACATCTGGGGCAAGCTCTAGTGAACAGGAAAGACGACATGCTGAAATCCTTCGCCACCATGAGCGCCCTGGCGCTCGCGCTCACGGTCCCGGCGCCGGCCTTGGCCCAGTCGGACGGGCTGCTGACCGACTGGGCCCCGTCGGACATGAAGACGGCCATCGTCGCGGCCGGCGCCACCGTCACCAAGGAAGGCGCCCTGGATAGCGCCGCGCCCTACGTCAGCGGCGTGACCGCCAACGGCCTGAAGTTCGCCATCTATGGCACGGTCTGCTCCGGCACGCCCAAGCGGTGCAAGGGCGCCAACATGTCGGCCAGCTTCACGCTGGATTCCGACGCCGCGGTCGATGCCCGCGTGAAGGAAATCGACCGCTCGGCGGTCAGCGTTCGCAACGGCGGCGACAAGTCGCTGGACGTGTCGCGCTACATCATCTTCGACAACGGCATCACTCGCGCCAACCTGACGACGAACATCGAGGTGTTCATCGAGGTGGCCGAAGACATCTGGAACGGCGGCGGCGTCGAATAGACGTTCCGCGCCGACGGCGATCCGGCCGCGGGGGCGACTCCGCGGCCCTTTCGTTGCTAACGTCCTCCCCGGACGGCGCGGAGATGACGGATGACAGCCAGCGGATCCAGCAGCATCGACCGCGACCTGCGGCGGCGGGCCGAGGCGGTCATTCCGGGCGGGATGTACGGCCACCAGTCGGTGGGCCTGCTGCCGGACGACTATCCGCAGTTCTTCCGCTCGGGCGAGGGCGCCCACATCACCGACGCCGACGGCAAGCGCTACCTCGACCTGATGTGCGCCTATGGGCCCAACCTGTTCGGCTACGCCAATCCCGACATCGACGCGGCCTATGTGCGCCAGCTGGGACAGGGCGACGCCCTGACCGGCCCCACCGGCCTGATGGTCGAGCTGGCCGAGGCCTTTGTCGCCATGGTCACCCACGCCGACTGGGCGATGTTCTGCAAGAACGGCACGGACGCCACGACCATGGCGATGATGACCGCCCGCCAGCATACCGGCCGCAAGACCCTGGTGCTGGCCAGGGGCGCCTATCACGGAGCCGCGCCCTGGTGCACGCCGAGGCCCGCCGGCACGACGCCTGAGGACAAGGCCAACCAGATCTTCTGCACCTACAACGACATCGCCAGCCTGGAGGCGGCGGTCGCGAAGGCCGGCGACGACCTGGCCGCCATCTTCGCCGCCCCGTTCCGCCATGACGCCTTCATCGACCAGGCCGCGCCGGACCCCGCCTACGCCCGCCGCGCGCGGGCGCTGGCCGACCAGACCGGCGCCCTGCTGATCGTCGATGACGTCCGCGCCGGCCTGCGCCTTGCCCGCGACTGCAGCTGGTCGGCGATCGGCGTTGAGCCTGACCTCTCGACCTGGGGCAAGTGTATCGCCAACGGCCATCCGATCTCGGCCCTGCTCGGCAATGACAAGGCCCGCAAGGCGGCGGCCTCGATCTATGTCACCGGCTCCTACTGGTACGCCGGCGCGGCCATGGCGGCGGGGCTGGAGACGTTGCGGCTGGTGCGCGAGACGGACTATCTGGAGCGGATCACGGCGTTGGGCGAGACGCTGCGCGCCGGCCTGGCCGAACGCGCCGCTGCGGCGGGCTTTGGCTTCCGCCAGACGGGGCCGGGCGTCATGCCGTTGTTCCTGTTCGACGACGACCCGGACCTGCGCAAGGGCTTCTGCTGGTCCAGCGCCATGCTGGCCAAAGGGGTCTACGTCCACCCCTGGCACAATATGTTCCTCTGCGCGGCGATGACCGACGCCGATATCCAGTTCGCGCTCGACGCGGCCGAACAAGCGTTTCAAACTCTCAGGACGCAGGCGCGCGACCTGCCGCCGGTGGAGAAGCTCGCCTTCCTCGCCGCGCGATAGAACATCAGGGGGAGAGACAGATGGCGTTCGCCGAGTATGCCGATCACGACGGCCTGGGCCTGGCCGCGCTGGTGAAAAAGGGCGAGGTCTCGCCGGCCGAGCTGGTCGAGGCGGCCATCGCGCGCATCGAGCGCCACAACCCGACCCTCAACGCCGTGGTGCACAAGGCCTATGACGAGGCGCGCAAGGTCGCCGCCGGGCCGCTGCCCGAGGGGCCGTTCCAGGGCGTGCCGTTCCTGATCAAGGATCTCGGCGCCCAGGTGAAGGGCTGGCCGCGCAGCTCCGGCTCGAACTACGCCCAGGTCGCGGCCGACGCCGCCGACAGCGAACTGGTCCGCCGCTATCGCGCCAGCGGCGTGGTGCTGCTGGGCAAGACCAACACGCCGGAGTTCGGCATTCCGGGCGTCACCCAGTCCGAGCGGTTGGGCCCCTGCGGCAACCCCTGGAACCCCGAGCACATCAGCGGCGGTTCCTCCGGCGGCGCGGCCAGCGCCACGGCCTCCGGCATGGTCCCGCTGGCCCACGCCAGCGACGGCCTTGGCTCGATCCGCATTCCGGCGGCCAACTGCGGCCTGGTCGGCATGAAGATCACCCGCGACCGCACGCCGATCTGCGAGGTCGTCGATGGGGCGATGGGCTTTTCGGTCCACCATGTGGTCAGCCGCACGGTGCGCGACAGCGCCGCCATGCTCGACGCCACCGACGGCCCGCAGCCGGGCGACCCCTTCACCCATCCCAAGAAGGAACGGCCGTTCCTCGATGAGGTCAGCCGCAGCCCCGGCAAGCTGCGCATCGCCTGGTCCAACGAAACCCCCAGCGGCCGGCCGATGGGCGACGAAATGCTCGCGGCGACCCAGCGCACGGTAGAAACGCTCAAGGCCCTCGGCCACGAGGTGTTCGAGATGGGCCTGGGCATCGACTACCGCCTGATGTACCGCGCCCAAGGCCTGGTCTCGGCCTCCAACTTCGCCGCCTCGATCATGCGCTGGGTCGAGGCCCTGGGCCGCGAACCGGAGCCGGGCGAACTGGGCCCGCTCGCCCAGCGCGGCTACGACGGCGGCCGGCGCGTCAGCGGCCAGCAAGCCCTGTGGGGCTGGCAGACCCTGCGGCTGATCAACATCCAGATCCTTGAACGCTTCCAGGCCTTCGACGTCTTCCTCACCCCGACCATGAGCCACCCCTCGCCGCGCATCGACTGGCTCGACCCGCTGACCGTCGATATCAAGGAGTTCGACAAGCGCCAGGCCGCCACCTACGGCACCACCCCGCCGTTCAACTTCACCGGCCAGCCCAGCCTGTCGCTGCCGCTGTGGCAGTCCGAAGCCAACCTGCCGCTCGGCATGATGTTCACCGGCCGCTTCGGCGACGAGGCGACCCTGTACCGCCTGGCCGGCCAGCTGGAAAAGGAACTGCCGTGGATCGGCAGGAAGCCGGCGGTGTGGAACTGACGAAAATGTCCTTCTCCCCTTGCGGGAGAAGGTGGCCCGCGGAGCGGGTCGGATGAGGGGTCGAAGACCCGGTCCGCCCGTCGCGCCGCCAACCTGAACGTCCTGAGAAACCCCTCATCCGTCGGCTGCGCCGACACCTTCTCCCGCAAGGGGAGAAGGGAAGGAGAAACCCCATGAAAGCCGCCGTCTATTACGAAAACGGTCCCCCCGACGTCCTGAAATACGAGGACGTTCCCGATCCCGTCTGCCATCCCAAGGGCGTCATCATCCGCGTGCTGGCGGTCAGCATCGAGGGCGGCGACACCCTGAACCGCTGGCGCGGGCCGCTGGTCACCCGGCCGCACATCGTCGGCTACCAGGCGTCCGGCGAGATCGTCGAGGTCGGCGCGGAGGTCACCCACCTCAAGGTCGGCCAGAAGGTCGCCACCGTCGATGGTTTCGGCAGCCACGCCGAGCTGCGGCCGGTGCCGGCGCGCAACTGCTGGCCGATCCCGGACGGCCTCGACCCGCGCCATGCCGCCGTCATCCCGGTGGCCTTCGGCACGGCCCACGACTGCCTGTTCGAGTTCGGCCGCCTCAAGGCCGGCGAGACCGTGCTGGTCCAGGCCGGCGCCTCCGGCGTGGGCCTGGCGGCCATCCAGCTGGCCAAGCGGGCCGGCGCCCGGGTGCTGGCCACGGCCTCCAGCGACGCGCGGCTGGAGAAGCTCAAGGCCTACGGCCTCGACCACGGCATCAACTACACCAAGGACGCGGTGCCCGAGGCGGTGATGAAGTTCACCGACAACAAGGGCGTGAACCTGGTGGTCGACAGCGTCGGCGGTCCGACGCTGCAGGGCTCGATCCTGTCGCTCGGCTATCGCGGCCGCGTCTCGATGGTCGGCCAGGCCGGCCGCGAGCCGATGGTCGTCGACGTCGGCACGCTGATGGGCGGCAACCGCTCCCTCAGCGGCGTGTTCCTCGGCGCCGAGATCATGACCGACCGCGCGCACGACATGATCCAGGGCCTGATCGAGGACGCGGCCAAGGGCGACATCAAGGTGGTCATCGACCGGGAGTTTCCGCTGTCGGAGGCGGCGGCCGCGCATGCGTACATCGAGAGCCGGCAGGCGGTGGGTAGGGTGCTGTTGATTCCGTAGCCCCTTTTCCTCTCCCTCTGGGGAGAGGGGGACCATGCGAAGCATGGTGGAGTGGGAGTCTCAGTTGGCCGGCTTCTGAGCACCGCTGAGCCAGCTTCGCCTCGAATGCCCCGGCCACCACTGGCGCATACCACTCCACCAGCCAGCGGCTGGTCCCCCTCTCCCAAGAGGGAGAGGAAAAGCTTCCGCAATGGTCCCCGCTACCCATATGGAAACCATGACCCCGCTCTCCGTTCTCGATCTCGCCCCCGTCGTCCAGGGCTCCACCGTGCAGCAGGCGCTGCACAACAGCCGCGACCTCGCCCAGCACGCGGAAAAGTGGGGCTACAACCGGTTCTGGCTGGCCGAGCATCACAACATGCGCGGCATCGCCAGCGCGGCGACCAGCGTGCTGATCGGCCATGTGGCGGAGGGCACCTCGACCATCCGCGTCGGCGCGGGCGGGATCATGCTGCCCAACCATGCTCCGCTGCAGATCGCCGAGCAGTTCGGGACGCTGGCGGCGCTGTACGGCCCGCGCATCGATCTGGGCCTGGGCCGCGCGCCGGGCACCGACCAGATCACCGCCCGGGCCCTGCGCCGGACCATGGTGGGGGACGTCGATCGGTTCCCGGCCGATGTCGTCGAGCTGATGCGCTATTTCCAGCCGGCCCAGCCCGGCCAGGCCGTGGTCGCCACGCCGGGCGAGGGGCTGGACGTGCCGGTGTGGATCCTCGGCTCGAGCCAGTTCGGCGCCCATCTGGCCGCCGCGCTGGGCCTGCCCTACGCCTTCGCCAGCCATTTCGCGCCGGCCGAGATGGAGACGGCCGTGGCCGCCTATCGCGCCCGGTTCGAGCCGTCCGAGCAGCTCGACAAACCCTATGTCATGCTGGCCCTCAACGTGTTCGCCGCCGACACGGACGACGAGGCGAAACTGCTGTTCACCTCCCTGCAGCAGGCCTTCGTCAACCTCGCCACCGGCATGCCCGGCCGCCTGCCGCCGCCGATGGAGGGCTATGAGGAGCGGCTGGACAGTGGCGCGAAGGCGCGGCTGGCCCAGGCCCTGCGCTGCTCGGTGGTTGGCTCGCGGGAGACGGTGCGGAAGGGCCTGGCCGGGTTTATCGAACGGACCGGCGCGGACGAACTGATCGTCGCCGCCCAGATCCACGACCATGCGGCGCGGCTGCGCAGTTTCGAACTCACGGCGGAGGCGAACCGCGATCTCGCGACCGCGGCGTGAGGGCACGCACCGGGGACTGCTTCCGGCGCAGCCGGTAGCTGTCCCCGCCGTCGCGACCCGCGACAGGGACAGCTACGCTTCGCGAAGCAGTCCCCGGCCGGCTCATCCCTCTCCCTGCCTATCCCGTCCGCGTGATCCGGTGAAAGCGCCAGACCATCGCCGCCGCCGCCACGGCCAGGCCGAACGCCAGGCCGATCCAGATGCCCAGGCCCTGCATCTTCAGGCCCACGCCCAGCAGGATACAGACCGGCGCCCCGGCCAGCCAATAGCTGACCCCGGCCAGCACCATCGGCATACGGGCGTCCTTCAGCCCGCGCAGGGCATGGGCCCCCACCACCTGCAACGCGTCGAACACCTGGAAGGCGGCCGCCACCAGCAGGAACTGGGTCGCCAGCACGATGACCGCCTCGTCGCCATCGCGGCCGCTGCCCAGGTAGAGGCCGGCGATCTGGGCCCCGAACAGCACCATGGCCACGGCGACCAGGCTGATGAAGCCGACCGCCAGCACCATGGCCGTGACGCCCGCGCGGCGCGCGCCGGCCAGGTCGCCACGGCCAACCGCGACGCCGACCCGCACGGTCGAGGCCATGCCGATGCCCAGCGGCACCATGAAGGTGATCGAGGCGAAGTTCAGCGCGATCTGGTGCGCCGCCACCGCCGTCGCGCCGAACGTGCCCATGACCAGGGTCATGGTGTTGAACAGCATGGCCTCGAAGATGTTCATCACCCCGATCGGCAGACCCAGCCTGACCAGTTCCCGGATCTTCACCGGCACGGGTCGGTGGGCGCGGCGGAACACGCGGTAGGCCCGCAGGCCCGGCGTCAGCCAGATCACCACCAGCATGGCGACGAAGGCGAAGATCGCCGATCCGGCCGTGGCCAGGCCCGATCCCACCAGGCCGAGCCTGGGCAGGCCGAAGTGGCCGAAGATCAGGCCATAGCCGGCCACCCCGTTGAACACGATCGCGGCCAGCATGACCCACAGCGAGGCGCCCGGCTTGCCCAGCGCCGCCGCGAAGCTGCGCAGGGCCTGGTAGCCGAGGGTGAACGGCAGGCCGAACGCCAGCATCGAGACGAACAGGCCCGCGTCCCGCGCCAGGCCGGGCTCCTGACCCAGGTGACCGAGGAGCCAGCGGGCGTTGAGCATGATGATCATCAGTGGCAGCGACGCGAGCATGGTCACCCACAGGCCCATGCGCACGGTGGCGCGCACGCGGGCCCGGTCGCGCGGCCGGGCGCCGAGGATCTGGGCGATCACCGGCGACACGGCGAAGCCCGGCCCGCTGCCCAGCAGCCAGGCGAAGTAGTAGACGGTGTTGCCGATGGCGGCGGCGGCCAGGGCCTCGCGGCTGAGCCGGCCGAGCAGAATGACGTCGGTGGTCATCACCGCCATCTGGGCCAGCTGGGCCGCCGCCATCGGCGCGGCGAGCGCGATCAGCGCCCGGGCCTCGATGAGCCAGGGCGTTCGTCGCAGGGCGGGCGGGGAAAAGGTCATGTCGGTCACGGTCGAAGGCTTTCAGAGATAAGCCCGAACCCGAACGATGCTGGATGACGGATACAAGAAATCCCTCCAGAGCGGTCGGGCTCGGGAGGGACGGGGCGCTGGATCGAAGTGTGATCTAGGCGGCGTGTTCCTCGCGAGCAGACACGGTGCAACCCGTGCCGGCAGGCACGGAGAAGGCCGGTCGAAGGGTCATGCACTGGGACGTCTGCATGGATCCTGCTCGCGATTCGACGGGCCCCATGCCCGTCCGGTGGCGTCTGGTTACCCGCGTAGCGAGCGTCCGTCAAATCCGGCGGCGAGTCTCAGTCGCGTCAGTTGCGGCCCGGAATGACCACCGGCAAGTGCTCGTAGCCCTTGACGAACGACGAGGCCACGCGCGTCGGCTCGCCGGTCACCTGGATGTCGGGAAAGCGCTTGAGGATCTCTTCCCAGATGATCCGCAGCTGCAGCTCGGCCAGGCGGTTGCCGACGCAGCGGTGGATGCCGAAGCCGAATGACAGGTGCTGGCGCGGCCGCTCGCGGTCGATGATGTAGCGGTCGGCGTCGGCGATGACCTCGTCGTCGCGGTTGCCCGAGACGTACCACATCAGGACCTTGTCGCCCTTGCGGATGGTCTGGCCGTTCAGCTCGTAGTCGGCCATCGCCCGCCGACGCATGTGGGCCAGCGGCGTCTGCCAGCGGATGGTCTCGCTGACCATTGACGGGATCAGCGACGGGTCGGCCTTCAGCATGGCGAACTGGTCGGGGTTCTGGTTCAGCGCCAGGATGGAGCCGGTGATGGTGTTGCGGGTGGTGTCGTTGCCGCCAACGATCAGCAGGATCAGGTTCCCCAGATACTCCATGCGGTCCATGTTCCGCGTGGACTCGCCGTGGGCCAGCATCGAGATCAGGTCGTTCTTCGGCTCGGCGTTGACGCGCTCGTTCCACAGCCGGGTGAAGTATTCGACGCATTCGAACAGCGCGGCCCGGCGGTGGTCCTCGCCCTTGTAGAACGGGCTGAACTTGCTGGCGGTGGCGGTGTCGGACCAGTAGGTCAGCTTGCGCCGGTCCTCCCAGGGGAAGTCGAACAGCGTCGCCAGGGTCATGGTCGTCAGCTCGATCGACACCTTGTCGACCCAGTCGATCTCCTCGCCGATCGGCAGGTCGTCGAGGATCTTCGCCGCCCGCTCGCGGATGATCGGCTCAAGGTACTGCAGATTGTGCGGCGACACGACCGGGCTGACCGTCTTGCGCTGCACGTCGTGCTTGGGCGGGTCCATGGCGATGAACATCGGCAGCCGGAAGTCGTCCTTCGGCTCGGCGATGGTGATGCCGCCCTCCGAGGAGAACACCTGGTGGTTGGTATCGACCTCCATGATGTCGTTGTACCTGGTCACCGACCAGTAGGGGCCGAACTCGTGCTCGGTCTGATAGTGGACCGGCGCCTCCTTCCGCAGGCGCTCGAAGTAGGGCCACATGGTGTCGGTCTGGAACAGCAGCGGGTCGGCGACATTGATCTCCGACAGAGGCATGCTCCGAGCGTGCTCGCGGGCGTCCCGCTTCAGATCCACGGATCCGTCGCTCATCTTTGCCTCCCATGGTCCATCTGACGTGGCCGTGGCGAACATAATGACTCCTGCGTCACCTTCGCGCCAGCATCAGAATGGGGGGGTGCGCTATGCTCCCGCGCGCGCCACGTAAGCGTCCCGCAGTTCGCGCTTGAGCACCTTGCCGATGTGGCTGCGGGGCAGGCTGTCGACCAGCACCAGGTCAGACACCCGCTGGGTCTTGCCGACCTTGCCGTTGGTGAAGGCCTTGATCTCCTCGGCGGTCGCGGCGGCGCCATCCTTCAGCGCCACGAAGGCCACGGGCGTCTCACCCCAGGCGTCCGACGGCGCGGCGATCACGGCGGCCTCGGCCACGGCCGGGTGCTGCGCGATGACCGCCTCCAGATCGCTCGGATAGACGTTGAACCCGCCCGAGATGATCATGTCCTTGCGGCGGTCCATCAGGGTCAGGAAGCCGTCCTCGTCGAGCCGGCCGACATCGCCGGTGCGGATGTAGACCTCACCCGTCTTCGGGTCGGTCCACTGCGCCTCGGCCGTCTTGCCCGGCTGGTTGTGATAGCCGCTCATGGTCGCCGCCGACCGGCCGACGATCTCGCCGACCTCGTTCGGCCCGACCTCGGCGCCGTCCTCGTCGATCATCTTGATGATCGCGCCGGGCGTGACCTGGCCGACGGTGTGCAGCTTGTCGGGATAGAGGTGGCCCTGCAGCATGAAGCCGCCGCCGCCCTCGGTCATGCCGTAGTATTCGATCAGTCCGCCCGGCCAGCGCTCCAGCGCCTGTTTCTTGAGCTCGGCTGAAAAGGGCGCGCTGGTGGCGAACTTCATCTGGAAGCTCGACAGGTCGTACTTGTCGAAGTCGGGGTGTTCCAGCAGCCGGCGGTACTGCACCGGCACCAGCATGGCGTGGGTCACGCGGTGCGTCTGGGCGGCCGTCAGCCACTTCACCACGTCGAATTTGGCCAGCATGACCACGGTCCCGCCGCCCGCCAGCGCGGGGAAGAAATGCACCAGGGTCGTGTTGGAATAGAGCGGCGTGGAGATGAAGCCGACCGCGTCGGGGCCGAAGCCGACGCCATCTTCGCGCGGCGCCAGATGGCGCCAGCGCATGGCGTGGCTCTGGACGATGCCCTTGGGCGTGCCGGTCGTGCCCGACGAGTAGATGATGTTGAACGGGTCCTTGCGGCCGATCTCGACCGGCGCGGGCTTCACCCCCGCCGGCGGCAGCCAGTCGGCGAAGGCCTGGCCGACGTCGGAGCCGTCCAGCGCGACCAGCCGGGCCGAGACCTGCTTCAGCGCCTCGCCCATCTCGGCCGCGACGCCCTTGTCGAGGAAGAACAGGCTGGCGCCGGAGTCGTTGACCATCGCCACGATCTGCTCGGGTGTGGAGGAGGGCGCGATCGGGGCCACCGCCGCCCCGGCGCGCAGGCCGCCGAGGAACAGGGCGGCGTACTCGATGGAGGTCGTGGCGCAGACCGACAGGGCCTGGGTCTGCCTGACCCCGTCCCGCTGCAGCCCGGCCGCGATGCGGTCCATCAGCGCGTCCAGCTCGCCCCAGCTCATCGACCGGTCGTCCTGGATCAGCGCCGGTTTGGCCGGCGTCGCCGCCGCGTTGAGGCGGATGAGGTCGGGGACCGTGCCGAAGTCCTCGGCGATCATCTGGGGGAGGGGGGGCATGACAAACTCCGCAGACATCTCCTTCTCCCCTTGCGGGAGAAGGTGTCGGGCGAAGCCCGACGGATGAGGGGTCTCGCGGACGGATCCGCGACCCGCCTCACGGACTGGACGAAGCGGTGCGACCCCTCATCCGACCCGCTACGCGGGCCACCTTCTCCCGCAGGGGGAGAAGGCAGCCGGCGCGGTTACTTCAGGTCCTTGAACCCCTTGCCCTCGGCGACCAGCTTTTCGAGCAGGGCCGACGGCTTGAAGAAGTCGCCCATCTCGTTCTGGTACTGCTTCATGCGCTCGAGCACCTTGGGCAGGCCGACCAGGTCGGCGTAGTGCATCGGGCCGCCGCGATAGACGGGCCAGCCGTAGCCGTTGATCCACACGATATCGATGTCCGAGGCGCGGATCGCCTTGCCCTCTTCGAGGATCTTCGCCCCCTCGTTGATCATCGGGAAGATGGTCCGCTCGAGGATTTCCTCGTCGCTGATGTCCCGCTGGTTCAGGCCCTGCTTGGCGGCGAAGTCCTTGATGATGCCTTCGGTGACGGGCGAGGGAATGGCGTTGCGGTTCTCGTCGTAGTCATAGTAGCCGGCGCTGGTCTTCTGGCCGCGGCGGTCCATCTCGCACAGCACGTCGCGGATCGTCTCGCCCTTGGAGGCCTCCTTGTTCCAGCCGATGTCCAGGCCGGCCAGGTCGCTCATGGCGAACGGGCCCATCGGGAAGCCGAAGTCGTACAGCACGCGGTCCACGTCCCACGGCATGGCCCCCTCCATGACCAGGCGCTGGGCCTGGTTCTGGCGCTGGAACAGCATACGGTTGCCGACGAAACCTGGGCAGACCCCGACCAGCACGGCGCCCTTGCCGATCGTCTGGGCCAGCTGCATCGCCGTGGCGCTGACGCTCTTGGAGGTCTCGTCGGCGCGACCCCCTTCCAGCAGGCGCATGACGTTGGCCGGCGAGAAGAAGTGTAGGCCGATGACGGCCTCGGGCCGCTTCACCGCCGTGGCGATCTCGTCGATGTTGAGGGCCGAGGTGTTGGTGGCCAGGATGGCGCCCTGTTTGACGATGGCGTCCAGCTTGCCGAACACCTCCTTCTTGACCGCCATGTTCTCGAAGATGGCCTCGATCACCAGATCGCTGTCGGCCAGGTCCTCGATGGCCAGGGTGCCGGTCAGCAGGCCCATGCGCTGCTCGACCTGCTCCATGGTCAGGCGGCCGCGCTTGGCGGTGTTCTCGTAGTTCTTGCGGATCACGCCCAGGCCCCGGTCGAGGGCTTCCTGCTTGGTCTCGACGATCGTCACCGGGATGCCGACGTTGAGGAAGTTCATGGCGATGCCGCCGCCCATGGTGCCGGCGCCGATGATGCCGACCTTGGCCACCGGGATGATCGGGGTGTCGTCGGGCACGTCGGGGATCTTGTTGGCCTGGCGTTCGGCGAAGAAGACATAGCGCTGGGCGGCCGACTGGCTGCCGGTCATCAGCTCCATGAACAGCTGGCGCTCGACCTTCAGCCCTTCCTCGAAGGGCAGGGTGGCAGCGGCCTCGACGCACTTGATGTTCGACTCGGGGGCCTTGAAGCCGCGGAACTTGCGGGCGTTGGCTTTGCGGAAGGCGGCGAACACCTCCGGCGAACCGCCGGCGACCTCGCGGTCGCGGACCTTCTTCAGCGGCAGGTTGTCGGCCAGGGCCTTGCGGGCGAAGGCGACGGCGCCCTCGAGCAGCTTGCCTTCCTCGGCCAGGCTATCGACCAGGCCCATCTCCAGGCACTGCTTGGCCGGCACATGCGTACCGCTGGTCATCATCTCCAGCGCCTTCTCGGCGCCGACGATGCGCGGCAGGCGCTGGGTGCCGCCGGCGCCGGGCAGCAGGCCCAGGTTCACTTCCGGCAGGCCGCATCTGGCCGAGGGAACAGCCACGCGGTAGTGGGCCACCAGCGCCACTTCCAGGCCGCCGCCCAGCGCCGTGCCGTGGATCGCCGCGACGACGGGCTTGGGGCTGTTCTCCATCA
Organism: Caulobacter sp.; assembly: GCA_030645575.1. GTDB lineage: Bacteria > Pseudomonadota > Alphaproteobacteria > Caulobacterales > Caulobacteraceae > Caulobacter. Next base: position 22,198 of record JAUSMJ010000046.1, read on the forward strand.
TGTCCTGCACGTCGAACAGGCTGGCGCCCTTCTGGGCTCCGCCGAACTCGCTGATGTCGGCGCCGGCGATAAAGGTGCGGCCCTCGCAGATCAGCACGATGGCCTTGGCCTCCGGATCGGCGATGGCCGCCTTGAAGCCCTCGTACAGACCGTCGCGGACGTTGAACGACAGCGCGTTCACGGGCGGCGAGTTGAGCGTGATGATGGCGACCTCGCCGTCGCGGGTCATTTCGGTGACGGAATTTATTGCGGCCATGACGCCTCACCCCTATCGTTCAATTTGAAACGCTTGTTTGAGCGCAAACTGCCGAGCCGGGCCGTCAGAGTCCAGCACGCAACACGGGGAGATGTCCGATGGATCTCGATTTCCTGCCTGAGCACGCCGAATTCCGCAAGGAAGTGCGCGACTGGATCGAAGCCAACTACCCGGCCGAGACCCGTCGCAAACAGGAGGCCGGCGAGCACCTGGGCAAGGAGGACATCCTCGCCTGGCACCGCACCCTGCACAACAAGGGCTGGCTGACGCCGTCCTGGCCGGTGGAATACGGCGGCACGGGCTGGGACAGCGTCCGCAAATACATCTTCAGCGAAGAGCTCGCCCGGGCCCAGACCAGCCAGACCAGCTTTGGCCTGGGGATGATCGGGCCGGTGCTCTACACCTTCGCCACGCCCGAGCAGAAGGCCAAGTTCCTGCCCGGCACCATGAACGGCGACATCTGGTGGTGCCAGGGCTACAGCGAGCCCGGCGCCGGCTCCGACCTCGCCGGTCTGTCGACTAGAGCCGTGCGCGACGGCGACCACTACATCGTCAACGGCCAGAAGACCTGGACCACGCAAGGGCACTTCGCCGACTGGGGCTTCTTCCTCGTCCGCACCGATCCGGACGCCAAGAAGCAGGAGGGCATCAGCTTCCTGCTGATCGACATGACCTCGCCGGGCATCACCGTGCGCCCGATCATCACCATCGAGGGCGGCCACGAGGTCAACGACGTGTTCCTCGACAACGTCCGCGTGCCCGTCGCCAACCTTATCGGCGAGGAGAACAAGGGCTGGACGGTGGCCAAGTATCTGCTCGGCCACGAGCGCACCGGCATCGCCGGCGTCGCCCGCTCAAAGCGCGGCATCGAGCGGCTGCGCGAGCTGGCCACGGCCGAGCTGGCCGACGACGCCCAGCCGCTGATCAATGACAGCGACTTCCGCCGCAAGGTGGCCGAGCTGGAGGTGGACCTGGCGGCGCTGGAATACACCGAGCTGCGCAGCCTGGCCTCGGAGAGCAAGGGCAAGGGCCCCGGTCCGGAAGCCTCGCTGCTCAAGGTCAAGGGCACCGAGGTCGGCCAGCGCCTGACCGAGCTGACGCTGGAGGCCGCCGCCCACTATGGCGCGCCCTATGCCCGCGGCATGCAGGGCGGCAACGACCTGCCCGTCGGCCCCGACTACGCCGGCAAGGCCGCCCCGACCTATTTCAACATGCGCAAGACCTCGATCTTCGGCGGCTCCAACGAGATCCAGCGCAACATCATCGCCAAGGCGGTGCTGGGGCTCTGACCTGATCAATCCTCCCCGCATCGCGGGGAGGGGGACCGCGCGGAGCGCGGTGGAGGGGCAGAGCCGGCGCCGCCAGAGAGACCTGAATACGCCTGTCGGCCGAGGGCGGCGTTCCGAGTGGGACCGCCGACGTCGGCGCCGCCCCTCAGTCAGGCTCCGCCTGACAGCTCCCCACGCGTGGGGAGCATCGGCCTGGCGCGGAACACCCGTCGAACAAAACTCAACCCCTAGCGGTCGGGCGATGTTCCAACGCTATCCCTTCGGGTTGGTGATTCGTTCCAATCAGGGTTTCACCAGCCCCACCATCGACGCCGTCGCCGAGGCGATCATGCCGTCGATAGCGGCGCCGTAGCCGGTGGAGTCATCCAGGCTGGCGGTGAAGTTGAACTGGAAGTCGGCGCCCGGCGCGAAGATTCCGCCCAGCCGGCTGGTGCCGGTGACGCTGAAGAAATCGCCGTCGCTGACCATCGGCGAGGCCAGGCGCACGACGACGTCGCCGTCCTTGGCCGGGGCGGGCTTGGTGAAGGCGACCTTCTGCCATTTGGGATTGCCGGTCGGGGTGCGGAAAGCGATGCGCGTCTGCTCGGGGACCAGGCCGAGCTGGGCGGAGGCCGAACCCTCGCCGGTCGTGACGATCCGCGCACCGAGCGCGCGTTTGCGATCGGCGAAGGCCTCGCCGATGTTCACGACGTAGAAGGCCTTGACCACATTGGCGTTGAGCGCCTTGGCCAGTTTCACCTCCAGCCCGGGCAGCTTCCAGATTCCGGCGATGGAGGTGACGCTGGGGCCGCCCGGCGTGATGCTCTTGCCGCCCATGCCGCTGACCCAGCCGATGTAGCTCTTCGGCTGTTCGAACAGGCCCCCCTCCAGGCCGTAAGGTAGATACGGAGACAGGCCTGACGGGCTGACCAGCGTCATGTCGCCGAGGCTGTTGCCGAACCGCGTGTAGTTCGGCAGGCCCGCCAGCCTGACCATCTCGCCATAGACGGCGCTGGCCTTGACCTCGGCTTCGGGCACGACCTCGTAGCCAGCGGCGGTCAGCTGGGCCTTGAGCTGCTGATAGGCTTCATCGGCGATCCGCGCTTGCAGCGCCGGGTCCATGTCCGGCAGGGCCAGGACCGCGCGCGCCGAGCTCTTGTCGGCGAACATGCCGCTGCCGCCGAGCCGCTCGCCCGCGACGGACGCCTGGAAGGACACGACCACGGCGGAGATCGCGACCCGGCGCGTCCCGCTCAGCCCGGCGGCCGCGCTGTCGGTGAAGGCGGCGGTCGGCGCGGCGGCCTGCGCGCTCGCCAGAGCGGGGGACAAAAGCCCAAGGGCGAGGGCCGCGACGGCCAGCGTCGAGCGGATGGAAGGATGCGGCACGGGCCAGCCTCAATTTTTGATGACTACGTCGATTATCGACCTGGCGCCGGGTTACCGCCTGGTCGCCATCGGCGGCGCCCCTCAAAAAGGGGGCCGCCTTTTCCCGCGACCGACTGGTTCGGCCCTCTTCCCCGGCCGGTGGAACCGCCTCGTCTCCCACCAGATCGGTGAATTCGAGTTCGGTGACAGTTTACGAATTGCCGGGGGAGGGGGTCGGGTGCGCCGCAATTCGGAAACTGTCACCGAACTCGAAGGCGGCACATGCCCCCGTCCCTCCACGCAACCGGTTAACCCGACCCGCGTTCAGTGAAGCGTATCGGGGGTGGCGCTCGCGAGAGCGTCGGCCGGTCTGGTCTCCGCTCCGCCCAGGCAGGAAACGGAAAGACGACCATGAAGACCAAGACCATAGCCCTCACCCTGGCCAGCGTGCTGGCCCTCAGCGCGGGCGCCGCCCTCGCCCAGAACGTGCCGACCTGGGAGGAATACGAGGCCCAGCAGCGCGCGTACCAGCAGCAGCAAGGCGCCTATGAACAGCAGCGGGACGACTATCAGGACCGCCAGGCGGCCTACGCCGACCAGCGCCAGGCCTACGAGGCCAAACGCCAGCAGTACCTGCGCGATCGCGCCGCCTATGACCGCCGCTACGGCGCCGGCGCGTACGAGCGGCAGTACGGCGCCTGGCGCTGGGAGCCGGGCTACGCCTATCGCGCGCCCGACGGCCGCTATCCGAACGATGCCGGCTATTACGGCCGCGACGTCTCGGCGCGGGTCAACATCGACCGCTACCGCAACAGCCCCTGTGAACAGCGCCGCGGCGGCAACACCGCCGCCGGCCTGATCATCGGCGCCCTGGCCGGGGCGGCGATCGGCTCGAACGTGGCGGCGAGCGACGTGCAGACCGAGGGCGCCGTGCTGGGCGCCCTGGTCGGCGGCGGCATCGGCGCCAGCATCGGCCGCGATACGGCTCGCTGCGACAACCGCGGCTACTGGTACAGCCGGAACGAGACGATCCCGTATCGCGAGGCCCGCCTCTACCGCGACCGTCGCGTCTACAGCGGTCGGTACGACTACAACCGCTATGCCCGCCGCGGCTGCCGCCTGGCGGTCGCGCCGGCCGAATACGCGGGCCAGGTGGACTACCGCTACGTCCGCGTCTGCCCCGACAGCCGCGGCCGCTACCGCATCACGAGGTAGGTTGAAGGGGACATGTACCGTCCTCGGTACGTGTCCCCGACGGCTGCTATCGGGGCTGATCAGGGCCACGTAACGGCTGCGCCGGGACATGTCCCCTAGGCATAGGCGTCGATCGCCGCCAGATGCCGCGCGACGCGTTCCTCGTCCAGGAACGAGCCCGTGAAGCTGTTCCTCGCCAGGGTCACGATCTCCTCCCGCGACAGGTCCAGCGCCCGGGCCGTCTGGGTGAAGTTCTCGCAGATGGAGCCGCCGAAATAGGACGGGTCGTCGGCGTTGCAGGTGGCCTTCAGGCCCAGGTCCAGCATCCGCTTCAGCGGATGCTCCTTCAGGTCCTGGACCCCGCGGAGCTTGAGGTTCGACAGCGGGCAGACCGTCAGGGTCATCTCGCTGGCCACCAGCCGCTGCACCAGCGCCTCGTCTTCCAGCGCCCGGTTGCCGTGGTCGATGCGATCGACTTTCAAGAGGTCCAGCGCCTCCCACACGTATTCCGGCGGCCCCTCCTCGCCGGCGTGGGCGCAGAGCATCAGGCCCCGTTCCCTGGCCGCCCGGAACACCCGCTGGAACTTCGACGGCGGATGTCCAACCTCGGCGGAATCCAGACCGACGCCGACCATGCGATCCAGCCACGGCTCGGCGGCCTTCAGCGTGGCCAGCGCCGCGTCCTCGTCGAGGTGGCGCAGGAAGCACATGATCAGGCCGGAGCTGATGCCGAATTCGGCCTCCGCCGCCTTCATCCCCGACAGCAGCCCCTCGACGGCCACCGAGAACGGCAGGCCGCGGTCCGTGTGCGTCTGGGGATCGAAGAAGATTTCCGCATGGACCCCGCCGTCGGCGTGCAGCCGGCCGAAATAGGCCATGGCCATGTCGTGGAAGTCCTGCTCGGTCCGCAGCACCTCGGCGCCCTGGTAGTAGATGTCGAGGAAGTCCTGCAGGTTGGAGAAGGCATAGGCGGCGCGCACCTCCTCCACCGACCTGAACGGCATATCGACGCGGTTGCGCCGGCCGAACTCGAACATCTGCTCCGGTTCGAGGCTGCCCTCGATATGCAGGTGCAGTTCGGCCTTGGGCAGGCCGCGAATGAAGTCTTCGAGGGTGTCGGTCATGGCCGCTATCTCAGGGGCGGGGTGGTCTGGCGTCAAGGCGGCGCTGCAATTCCGGCCGGTCTGGCCGCGCCCCTATGCCGATTGTCCCCGCCTTCGCGGGATGGTCGGAAAAAAGGGGGCCGCGCGCTCGACTTGCCAAGTCGGAATCACCGGAGCACTATCCTCGCTCAAAGGCTCCTCGCCGGCGAAAACCGGGAGGAGCCTTTTCGATTCTGGAGGCGCCGACCGCGCGCAAGCTGACAATGTCCGTAAATCGTCAAGGCCACATCCGCCTGACCTCCCATCCGGGGTCAGGCTCGCCCAGCCGTTTCCCCCTGACCTGGGGCGCCCCGACCGCCCGCGAGCGCGGCCCGGTGGTCGCCACGGTCAATGCGGGCAGCGACCGCAACGCCATCGGCGCCCACGGCGGCGCCTATTCCATCTACCGGTCGCTGGCCATCGCGTCCGGCGCGCTCAATCCGCTGGTCCGGCCAGACCTGACCGACACGGCCCCGGTGGTCGATGTCGGCCCGTTCGGCCAGTGGGCTGATCCGCACAGGATCGTCTCGCTCGATCCCTGGGGCCACCGCATCCAGCAGGACTTCGCCGCCGAGGTGGCCGAGGGCGTCGATATCCGCCCGACCATCGCCGTCACCAAGGCGCGGCTGAGCCTGCCCGAGATCGGCGAGGCCATCGACGCCGGCCGCCTCAGGGTCGACGGTTCTGTGATATTCGAGACCCGCGACGTCGCCGTGACCAAGGCCGCGCTCGACCCGGTCTGGTATCTGCCCGGCATCGCCGAGCGGTTCGAGGTCGATGAGACCACCCTGCGCCGCACCCTGTTCGAACAGACCGGCGGCATGTACCCCGAGCTGGTCACCCGGCCGGATATCAAGGTCTTCCTGCCCCCGATCGGCGGCATCACCCTGTACATCTTCGGCGACCCGGCCGCGATCGCCGACCCGGCCCGCCGCCTGACCTGCCGGGTGCATGACGAGTGCAACGGCAGCGACGTGTTCGGCTCGGACATCTGCACCTGCCGCCCCTATCTGATCCACGGCATCGAAGAGGCCGTCCGCGAGGCCCAGACCGGCGGCGCCGGCCTGATCGTCTACAATCGCAAGGAGGGCCGCGCGCTCGGCGAGGTGACCAAGTTCCTCGTCTACAACGCCCGCAAGCGCCAGCCCGGCGGCGACCAGGCGGCGACCTACTTCGAGCGCACCGAATGCGTCGCCGGGGTCCAGGACGCCCGCTTCCAGCAGCTGATGCCGGACGTGCTGCACTGGCTGGGCATCAAGCACATCGACCGCTTCGTCTCGATGTCCAACATGAAGCACGACGCCCTGGTCGAGGGCGGCATCACCATCGGCGAACGCGTGCCGATCCCCGACTACCTGATCCCCGACGACGCCAGTGTGGAGATGGAAGCCAAGAAGGCCGCCGGCTACTTCACCCCGGACGGCGCGCCGTCGGCGGACGACCTGAAGAAGACGGTGGGACGCGATCTTGGGGCTTTCTGATCATCAATCCCCGTCATCCTCGCCCTTGTGGCGAGGACCCCTCGCGCAGCCGCACGGGCGGTAGTCCAGCATGACGGGTTCGGAGCACTTTGAGAGGGGTCCTGGGCACAAGGCCCAGGATGACGGCGGTGGTGTGGCCGTCGCCGCCCGTTCCCTCCTCTCCGCCGCCGCCGTCCGCGAGCGGGCGCATGAGATGTTGGCCATCGCGCTCGACGGTGGGCTGAGCGACTGGCGCGTCGATCTCGCGCGCCTGCCGGCCACGGCGAACATCGTCGCCGGCGTGATCCGCGAGCGCTATCCGACGCTGGACGTGCCGTTCCACGCGCGCTGGCGGCACTTCGTGGTCGGCGGTCGCGATCTGTGGGCCGAGCTGGCCGCGGCCGCCCACTGGCCCGACGCGCAGGCGAAAGCCCGCGCCGCGTTCGATCTGGCCATCACCTCGGTGCTGCTGGACGCCGGGTCGGGGCCCGACTGGCGGTTCCTCGACGCCCCGACCTGCACCGAGACCCGCCGCTCCGAAGGGCTCGGCGTCGCCAGCCTGCGGCTGTTCCAGTCGGGCGCCCTGTCGGTCGGCGAGGACCGCCTGCGCGCCGACGGCCTGACCGGCCTGACCGCGGCGGCCCTGGCCGACGCCTTCCAGGTTTCCGACCACAATCCGCTGGTCGGGCTGGAGGGCCGCGCGGCCCTGCTGCGACGTCTCGGGGCGGCGGTTGGCCAGCCCGGCGACCTGTTCGACGTCATGGCCGCCCGCGCCGAGAACGGCCGCCTGCCGGCCCCGGTCATCCTTGAGGTGCTGCTCGAACGCCTCGGCCCGATCTGGCAGGATCGCCTGACCCTCGGCGGCCTGCCGCTCGGCGACACCTGGCGCCATCCGGCCATCAAGCGCGACGACGCCACCGACGGCCTGGTCCCCATCCACAAGCTGTCGCAGTGGCTGGCCTACAGCCTGATCGAGCCGCTGGAAGAGGCGGGCATCACCGTCCACAGCCTCGACGGCCTGACCGGTCTGGCCGAATATCGCAACGGCGGCCTGTTCATCGACGACGGCGTGCTGGTGCTCAAGGACCCCGCAGACATGGCGCGCACCCACGGCGTCGGCGACCCGCTGGTGGTCGGCTGGCGGTCGATGACCGTGGCCCTGCTCGACCGCATCGCGCCGCTGGTGCGCGAGCGGCTGGGCGTGGCGCAGGCTGACTTCCCGCTGGCCCGCGTGCTGGAAGGCGGCACCTGGGCCGCCGGCCGCGTGCTGGCCCGCGAACGGCGCGACGGCGGCGGCCCGCCCCTGACCATCACCAGCGACGGAACGGTTTTCTGATGCGCAAGTTCTCCGGCGTCACCGTCGTCGACCACCCGCTGGTTCAGCACAAGCTGAGCCGCATGCGCGACCGCGCCACCTCGACCAAGACCTTCCGCGAGCTGATGCGCGAGATCTCGACCCTGCTCTGCTACGAGGTCACGCGCGACCTGGCCCTGACCGAGCGCGAGATCGAGACGCCGCTGGAGACCACCACCGGCCCCGAGATCGCCGGCAAGAAGCTGGTCTTCGCCCCGATCCTGCGCGCCGGGGAGGGCATGCTGGAGGGCATGCTGACCCTCGTCCCCTCGGCCCGCGTGGCCCACATCGGCCTCTACCGCGACCCGGGCACGAGGGCCGCCGTCGAATACTACCTCAAGGTCCCCGAGACCCTGGCCGAGCGCCAGGTCATCGTCATCAACCCCCTGCTGGCCACCGGCGTCACCGCCCGCGCCGCCATCGACCGGCTGAAGGAGGAGGGCGCCCGCGACCTGCGCTTCGTCTGCATCCTGACCTGCCCCGAAGGCATCGAAGCCCTGCGCGGCGACCACCCCGACGTGCCGATCTGGACCGCGGGCGTGGACCGCACGATCGACGAGCGGGGGTTCATTCTCCCCGGCCTCGGCGATGCCGGGGATCGGCTTTACGGGACGCGATAACCCCTTTCCTCCCCCCAGTAGGTGTTCAGACCGGAGACATCCGTGACGGGTGTTCGGGGACATCCGTGACGGGTTGAGATTGTCTGTTTTGGGCTCGCAGGTCGATGGCCGCGATGTCGGTTGTTCTGAAGACGACGTCGTAGAGGCCGTCGGTTGGTGT
>JAUSMJ010000027.1 GCA_030645575.1 Caulobacter sp.
GCATCTTCGACGCCCGCTTCATGGGCTACTCGACCGAGGAGCTGTGGTTCAGCGAATGGGAGAACGGCGGCGCGCCCTATGAGCCGAACACCACCTACGACAAGTTCAACCCGTCGAACCACGTCAAGGACTGGAACACCCCGATGCTGGTGGTCCACGGCGGCAAGGACTATCGCGTCCCGCTGGAGGAAGGCATCGCCACCTTCACCGCCCTGCAGCGCAAGGGCGTGCCCAGCAAGTTCCTCTACTTCCCGGAGGAGAACCACTGGGTGCTGAAGGCGCAGAACTCGGTGCAATGGCACGACGAGGTGCTGGGCTGGCTGAACGCGCACACCGCGCCGTAGTCGCCCACAGGCAGGCATGAAAAAGGGCGGACGTCGCAATGCGGCGTCCGCCCTGTTCGTTTGAGAGACCGGTCAGGCCGGGATCAGACCCAGCCCCTGCCACATGGCCATCGAGAGGCCGAGCGCGCGCATGTCGCCCGTGGTCGTGCCGGCCATCCGGTTCATCGCGTAGCCGAAGGTGGTCCGGGCATCCATGTCGATGATCACCAGCGACCCGCCATAGCCGCCCCAGAAGATGGTGTTGGGGTTGGGCAACGGCATCGTCCCGCCGGCCAGGCCAAAGCCCATGCCGAACCGCGCCGGCATGGCCAGGATCAGGTCCTGGCCTTCGACCTGCAGCTCCAGCGCCTTGCGGCAGCCCGCCTCCGACAGGAACCGCCGGCCCTTCGCGACGCCGCCGTTGGCCAGGATGGCGTGAATCTCGGCAACCGACCGGGCGTTGCCCGTGCCGCCGGCGGCGGGAATCTCCGCCCCGCGCCAGGCTCGGGTGCGCGTCTCCATGACATCGACGCCGGGATTGTTGGACATGTTGGCCTGCAACTCGGTCTGCGCGCCGTCGCCGATCGCCCCGCCTTTCGGCGGCGGAATCAGGTGGGCGACGCGCGCGTCCTCCGAGGCCGGCAAACCGATGTGGAAGTCGGCGCCAAGCGGCCCGGCGACCTCCTCGCGAAACACAGTGCCCAGCGACCGGCCGGTGATGCGGCGGACCACCTCGCCGACCAGATAGCCCTGGGTCAGGGCGTGGTAGCCCGGCGCCGTGCCCGCCTCCCAGTAGGGCGCCTGGGCGGCCAGCAGGGCGGTGACCTTGTCCCAGTCGTAGAGGTCGTCCTTGGTGATCGGCTCCTTCCAGCCCGACAGGCCGGCGCTGTGGCTCATCAGGTGGCTGACCTTGACCGCGCCCTTCCCGGCCGCGGCGAACTCGGGCCAGTAGCGGGCGACCGGCGCGTCGAAGTCCAGCTCGCCGTGGTCGGCGAGGATCAACGCGGTCAGCGCCGTCATGGTCTTGGTCGTGGAATAGACGTTGACGATGGTGTCCCGCTCCCAGGGCCGGGTCATCTCCGCATCGGCCCAGCCGCCCCACAGATCGACGACCGTCTCCCCTTCCAGAGTGGCGCAGAACGAGGCGCCGACGTCGGTTCCGTTGGCGAGGTTGGCTTCGAAGGCCGCGCGAACCGGCGCGAACCTGTCCTGGGTGAATCCGTCCGCCGTATCCCTGGCCATTCCGTCGCCTCCCTGTGTCGTTGAGCACCCATACGACGAAGGCGGCGGATCGCGCCAGTTCACGCAAGGGAACGGGGCCGGGCCCTGTCCCTCGTTGAAATCCTAGCCGATCCGGCCGGTCAGCACGGCCAGGAGGACGCGCAGGCGCTTCTCGATCTCCCCTGGCGAGCCGCCGCGCGCATAGCGGCCGGCCAGGGCCACGTGGGCCACGGCGGGAAAGGCGGCGACCGGCAGGGTGGCCAGCTCGGCCCGCGCGGCCGCGAGCGCCGTCAGGGCGGCTGGCGCGTCGGTCTTCGCCAGGGCGACGGCCCGGGCGGCCTGTCTGACGTGATCAGCGGTCGCCGCCGGAGACAGCCGACGGGCGGCCAGGGCCATCAACAGGCCTTCGGTGGCGTCGGCATGGGCCAGGGCGGCCTCGCCGGTCCTGGCGCCATCCAGATCGCCCAGCCGCGCCTCGGCCAGCGCGGCCAGAGCGGTCGCCGGCAGCGCGCCCGCGGCGATCGCCCGCAGCACGGGATGCGACCGCGGGGGCCGTCTGGCGGCGATCTCCTCCAGCCCCTCCCGCCACCAGGTCATGCGAATCTCGCCCATCAGCGGATCGCTGACGATGTGCGGGATGCGGACCAGTTCGTGGTCGAGGGCGTAGAGGGCGATCAGGTCCGCGCGCGCGGCCGCATCGGCCACGAAGCGGCTGGACAGCCAGCGGTCGGGATCGACCCGGCGGACAAGGGCGTCGAGATGTTCGTCCATGGCTTCAAACGAAGAAGGGCCCGCCGTTGGGCAGGCCCCTCCCCTTCTCGTCTCGGCGACCGTTTAGCCGAACAGCGTCTGGTTCATGGTCATCGCCGTCAGCATCGGCAGGCTCAGCAGCGTGTTGATGCGCGAGAACTGCATCGCAGTCTTGGCGGCCTTGGCCTTGGTGTCGGCGTCGGCTTCCTTGATGCCCAGCGCGATCTTCTGGTTCGGCCAGATCACGCCCCAGACGTTGATGAACATGATCGTGGCCAGCCACATGCCGATGCCGATCAGGGTGAAGCCCTTGTCCAGCGCGGGGTCATAGCCACCGGCCAGACCCATGGTGATTGCCTCGATCGCATACCCGTGACCACGGTTGAACGCTAGGACGAGACCCATGATCCAGGTCGCCAGCGCGGCCCAGCGGAACCAGAACAGCGCTTCAGGCGCGATATGTTTGGACACGGCCGGCTTAAGTTCGGCGGGAATGGCTGGCATCACGCGGATCTGGACGAAGTTGAAATAGTACAGCAGCCCGATCCAGAGGATGCCGAAGAAGGTATGCATCCAGCGGAATACAGCTTGGAAGAACGAAGCATCGACCCCATGCGGGCTCGTCGAGTACGCAAACACCATGACGAGCGCGAGAACCACGCTGAGAATGATGGTGTTGCGGAAGTTGGAGAGAAGTCCGGCGATCATCGAGAATGCCCCTCAGTAAAGTCCTACCCAGGCGCTCAGCTATAGGCCGCTTCGCCCGGTCCGGTAAACAGTTTGTCGGTCACACCGCGATGAGCGCGGCGGCCACCCGGCGGCCCTCGGACGCGACGACGTTGTAGGTGCGCGCGGCCGCCTCGGTCGCCATGAACTCCAGGCCCACGCCGGCGGCCTTGAGCGCCTCGCGCACGGCCCGCGACGGCAGGCCCGGCTTCAGGCCCGTGCCCAGCAGCACGAACTCCACCGCGTCGCGACGGGCGATCACCTCGGCGAAGGCGTCGGGCGTCAGCTCGGCCAGGCTGGCCACGGCCCAGGGCCGGGCCACGTCGTCGAGGATCAGCAGCGAGCCCGGTCGCCAGCCGCCAGCGACGCGGAAGCCCCCGCCGCCCCAGGCGTCCACCGACGGCGGCTGGCGCACGCCCGGCCTCAGGGGCGGGAGGCCGCGCCGAACTTGATCGGCGTGGCCTCTTCCTCGCCGCGCTTGACGCCCCACAGCAGGATCACCGGCGCGGCGACATAGATCGACGAATAGGTGCCCAAGACGATGCCGAACATCATGATCACCGAGAAGCCGAACAGCGCCTCGCCGCCGAACAGCGCCAGGCCGCCCAGCGCCAGGACGGCGGTCAGGCCGGTGATGATGGTGCGCGACAGGGTCTCGTTGATCGACAGGTCGATCACCTCCCGCAGGGGCATGCGCTTGTACTTGCGCAGGTTCTCGCGAAGGCGGTCGAACACCACGACAGTGTCGTTCATCGAATAGCCGATGATGGTCAGGATCGCGGCGATGGTCGTCAGGCTGAACTCCATCTTGGTGAAGGCGATCAGACCGAAGGTCAGCAGCACGTCGTGGAACAGGGCCACGACCGCCCCCAGGCCGAACTGCAGCTCGAACCGGAACCAGATGTAGACCAGCATCAGCGCGATCGCGACCAGCAGGGCCGTGATGCCGCTGGTGAACAGCTCGCCCGAGACCTTGGCGCCGACGGTGGCGTCGTTGGTGAACCGGACCTGGCCACCCAGCGCCTTGTCGATCGCCTGACGAATTTCGGATTTCACCGCGTTGGCGTTCTTGCCTTCGGGATTCTGGAACCTGACCATGGCGCCGGCCTTGGGACCCTCGCCGAAAGCCTGAACCCCGACATCGCCCAGACCCTTGTCGCTGACCGCGGCCCGGACTGCGGCCAGATCGATCGACCTGGGATAGGTCGAGAACTCCAGCACCGTGCCGCCGCGGAAGTCGATGCCGCAGGTCAGGCCGCCGCAGGGCGGCTTGAACGGCAGGAGGACCAGCGCCAGCGAGGCGATGGCGGCGAGAATGGACAGGGCGCCGGCGAGCTTGGCGAAGGCGACGAAGCGGAAGTTCGTCTTCACCGGCAGGATCTTGATCAGAGGCCAGAAGGACATGTGACGAACCTCAAGCGATCGGCAGCGTCTTGGGACGCGCGTATCGGAACCACAGGGCGAGCAGGAGCTGGGTCACCACGACCGCCGTGAACACCGAGGTGAAGACGCCGATCGACAGCGTCCAGGCGAAGCCGCGCACGGGGCCCGCGCCGAAGAAGAACATGATCAACGCCGCCAGCAGCGTCGTCAGGTTGGCGTCGATGATCGTCTCCATGGCCCGCGAGAAGCCCGCGTCCATGGCCGTGACCAGCGGCCGGCCCGCCCGCACCTCGTCCCGCATCCGTTCGTAGATCAGCACGTTGGCGTCGACCGCCACGGCCAGGGTCAGGATCAGGCCGGCGATGCCCGGCAGCGTCAGGGTCGCCTGGGTGGCGCTCATCGCGGCGATGATCAGCAGGCCATTGACCAGCAGGGCGATCACCGAAATGCCGCCGAACAGGCCGCCGTAGGCCAGCAGCATGAACACCAGGATGGCGGTGAAGCCGACGGCCGTGGAAATCTTGCCGGCCTCGACCGCATCGGCGCCCAGCTCGGCGCCGACGGTGCGCTGTTCCTCGACATTCAGCGGCGCCGGCAGGGCGCCGGCGCGCAGCAGGATGGCCAGCTCGTTGGCCGACTCGACCGTGTAACTGCCGGTGATCACGCCGTTGCCGCCGGGGATGGCGCCCTGGATGTTCGGGGCGGAGATAACCTTGCCGTCGAGGATGATGGCGAAGGGCTTGCCGATGTTCTTGCTGGTCACGGCGGCGAAGCGCCGGGCGCCCTGGCTGTTGAAACGGAAGGAAACCTGCACTTCGCCGGTCTGGGGATCGTTGACCTGGGCGGCGTTGGTCAGCATGTCGCCCGAGACATCGACCCGACGCCGCACGACATAGGCCAGGGCGGCCCGGTCGGTGCTGGGCAGGATTTCCGAGCCCGGCGGCAGACGCCCGGCCTGGGCTTCCTCCAGGGTGACGCTGGTATCGACCATCTGGAAGGTCAGCTTGGCCGTCTGGCCGATGACCGCCTTGAGCTTTTCCGGATCGCTCTCGCCCGGCGCCTGGAGGACGATACGGTTGACGCCCTGGCGGGTGATGGCCGGCTCGCGGGTGCCCAGCTCATCGACCCGGCGGCGGATGATCTCGATCGACTGATCGACCGCGCCCGACGCCTGTTCGGCCAGGGCCGTTTCGGAGAAGGTCAGGCTGATGCGCTGGTCGTCCTGACGGCTGACGCGCAGATCCGGGTTGCCGGTCTTGGTCAGCTGGATCAGCCTGGACAGAATATTGTAGGCGTCCGCGATGCGCGCCGGGTCGTTGATGCGCACCGTCGCGCCGGTCGGGGTCTGGACCAGGTCCGTGTACTGGATCTGCTCGTCGCGCAGGTTCTTGCGCACATCCTCAAGGAGGTTGGTCGCCTTCTCCTTGCGCAGCGCCTTGGTATCGACCTCCAGCAGGAGGTAGGAGCCGCCCTGCAGGTCGAGACCCAGGTTCAGGGTCTTGTGCGGCAGGAACCCGGGCATCGCGTCCCGCACGCTGGCGGGCAGGACGTTGGGAAGCGAGAAGAAGATGCCGAAGAGCACCGCCGCCGTAACGACGATGAACTTCCAGCGCGCGAGCTGCATCATGACGGAAAAGGCCTTGGCGCTGTGGTCAGGACTTGGTGTCGTTGGCGATGGCCGGCTCGCCCTTGCCGCGGACCTCGGCGACCAGCGACTTGACGACCTTGACGGTGACGCCCTGGGCGATCTCCAGGCCGACTTCCTTGTCCTCGACCCGCACGATCTTGCCGATCATGCCGCTGCTGAGCACGACGTTGTCGCCGCGCTTGAGAGCGCCGAGCATCGCCGCGTGGTCCTTCATGCGCTTCTGCTGGGGACGCCAGATCATGATGTAGAAGAGGCCGCCAATCATCAGCGGCAAGCCGATCATCTGGATCAGGCTGTTGGGATCGGTCATTTCGTCTCCGGAGAGGTCTTGTGACAGGCGCGGCCGGCGGGCGCGCCAAAGGTCGGCGGAAACTAAGGTGTGCCCCCTCGCTTTGCAATGCGCGGCGCGCCCGGTAAGGGCGGGGTATGGACGAGAAGACACAGGCCCTGCTGACGCGGATCGCCGAGGCCCTCGAAAGACTGGCCCCGCCGGCGGGGCCCGAGCCCGATTTCACGGCCGCCCGGCTGTTCCGCCATGACCCCGCCGCGCAGGCCTTTCTGCCGGCGCCGGACTATCCCCTGCCCCTCGACCTGCTGATCGGAGTCGATGGGCAGAAGGCCCGATTCGTCGAGAACCTGCGCCGCTTCGCCGCCGGCCTGCCGGCCAACCACGCCCTGCTGTGGGGTGTGCGCGGCACGGGCAAGAGCTCCCTGGCCAAGGCCGCCTTCATGGCGGTGGCGACCGACCATGCCGGCCTGACCCTGATCGAGGTGGACCGCGACGAGGTCGCCGCCCTGCCCCCGCTGTTCGACATCCT
Organism: Caulobacter sp.; assembly: GCA_030645575.1. Lineage (GTDB taxonomy): Bacteria > Pseudomonadota > Alphaproteobacteria > Caulobacterales > Caulobacteraceae > Caulobacter. The sequence goes on from JAUSMJ010000027.1 coordinate 6,870, forward strand.
GCGCGGCCGGGCCGAACGGTTCGTGGTGCTGTGCGACGACCTGTCGTTCGAGGACGGGGCGGCGGCGGCGAAGGCGCTCAAATCGGCGCTCGAAGGCGGCGTGGCTGGGCCGCCGGAGAACGTGCTGTTCGTGGCCACCTCCAACCGCCGCCACCTGATGCCGCGCGACCACGCCGAAGGCCGCGGGATGATCGCCGCCGCCGAGGACGCCGAGGAGGAGGTCAGCGTCTCTGACCGTTTCGGCCTGTGGATCGGCTTCCCGCCCATGGATCAGGCCGGATACCTTGAGGCGGTGCGCGCCTACGCCACGCGGTTCGGTCTCGCGCGACCCGACCTCGACCGGCGGGCGTTGCAGTGGGCGCAGCTGCGCGGTTCGCGCTCCGGACGCATCGCCTGGCAGTTCATCCGCGACCTGGCCGGCGAGATGGGTGTAGATTTGCCGGACTGATCCCGAGGATATCCCGCATGGAAAAGCCCTGGTTTAGTTCCAAGCGTTTCGGATACGGCGCGCGCCTGCCCTGCAGCTGGGAAGGGTGGCTGGTGGTGGTGGCCTATCTGGCCATCGTCTTCGCCAGCGCCGTGACGATGACCGAAGGCAACGAGAAGCTGCATTTCGTGATCATTCTGTTCGCCTCCGTCGCCTTTGTCGTCATCTGCGCCCGCACCACCCGCGGCGGGTGGCGCTGGCGCTGGGGCCAGGATTAAGCCCTACCGGCCGCGCGGCAGGACCAGGCCAGGGTCGACGGCCTTGGCCTTGAACCTCGGCGACGGCGAATAGCGGATCTCGAAGTGCAGCTGGGGCTGGCTGACGCCGCCCGTGGAGCCGACCTGGCCGATCGGATCGCCGGCCTGGACCCGTTGCTGCATCCGCACCTCGGCGCGCGCCAAATGACCATAGACCGTCACCCAGCCGTCGTCGTGCTGGATCAGCACGGTCACGCCGAAGCCGGGCACATCGCCGCCCGAATAGACCACCTTGCCGGTCGCCGCCGCGCGGACGGGCGTGCCCGCCGGCGCGCCGATGTTGACGCCGTCGTTGCGCTGGCCGCCGCCCTTGGGGCCGTAGCCGGAGAGGATCTGACCGTCCACCGGCCAGGCGAAGCGACCTCGGCCGAGGGTCGTGATCTGCTCGTCCGTCAGCGCCGGCGCGCGATCGGTGGGAACCACCTGCGGCGCGGGCGGTAGCGGCTTGGTCGAGGCAGGCGGCGGCGCCGGACGGGAAACCGGCGGCGGCGTCGGACGGGCGACGGGCGGTTTGACAGGGGCCGGGTCCTGCGGCGTCGGCTTGACGGGCTCGGGCCTGGCGATCTGAGCCGGCTTCACCGGCGCCGGCGCGGGCTGGACGGGCGGGGGCTGGATCGGCGGGGGCTGGACCGGCGCGGGCTTGATGGGGGCCGGCTCGGGCCGGACCGGCGGCGCATCGACGGTCGTGGTCACGGTCTTCTTGATCGGACCGCCGTCCCGGTAGCCGGACGGCAGGCGCAGCTTTTGCCCCGGACGGATGGGGGAACTGATCGTCAGATCGTTTTCGTCGGCCAGGGCGGCGGCGGTGATGTTGAAGCGTTTGGCGATGGCGAACATCGTGTCGCCCGGGGCCACGACATAGGCCTTGGCCCGGCTGGCCGGCCCCTTGAGCACCTGACCCGGCTTGAGCCTGTAGGGCTCCTTGAGGTCGTTGATCTTCGCCAGTTCGGCCCGGCTCGAGCCCATGGCGCGGGCGACGGCGTCGAGCCCCTGGCCGTCCTTGACGGTGTAGGTCTTCGGCCGGCCGTCGATATCGATGACCTTGCCCGGCGCCAGGATGACCTCCCGGGTCACCGTCACGGTGGTCGGCGGCGGCGGGGTCGGGTCGGCGCGCTCGGTGCGGATGACCGGCGGCGGCGCGGGCGGCGGCTCGGCGCGGGCGGGCGGCGGTGGCAGGTCGCTGGTCTCGACCGGGGCGGACGCGGGCCGGGCGGGCGGCAGCAGGCCGGCATCGACGGGCGCGGTCGGCCCGCTGCTTTCGCCCAGCGGATTGCCGTTCTCGTCGGCCTCGGCCGACGGGGCGGCCGGCGGCGGGGCCGATTCCTGATCCTGATCCTGGTCCTGCGACTGGACGGGGTAGGACGGCCTGGCCATCTGCGGCCCCGTGCCGGGGTCGGCGCCCTCGACGGTTGGATAGGCCGGCGTCGAGGCGCAAGCCGTCGTCGCGGCGGCGACGAGAGCGACAAGGGCGGTGCGGGAAAGGAAATGCGTCATCGCCGGTCCGTTTCTGTACGCGGATTGTGTCGTCCCAGCGACCTTAAGTCTGCGTTAACCGCACGGAATCGGCCAGTGACGAAATTGTTAGAGCCGAAGGCTCAGAGTTCTCTTGCCACGCCGTCCAGCAGCGGCACGAAGCGCACGTCGCCCAGCAGTTCGACCTTGAAACCGCCCTGCCCGTCGCCGGCGTAGCGGCGCAGGCTCTGGACCGGGCCCTTGCCAATGGGCGCCACCAGCACGCCGTTCGGCTTGAGCTGGGCGAGCAGCGCCTTGGGTTCTTCCGGCGCCGCGGCCGTGACCAGGATGCGGTCGAACGGGGCCTGTTCGGCCCAGCCCTCGCCGCCGTCGCCGAAGCGCGTGATGACATTGGTCAGGCCCAGCGTCTTGAACCGCTCCTCGGCTTCCCGCATCAGGGTGCGGTAGCGCTCCACCGTGTAGACCAGCCGCGCCAGGCGCGAGAGGATCGCCGTCTGGTAGCCCGAGCCCGTGCCGATCTCGAGCACCCGGTCGCGGGGTCCCAGGGTCAGGGCCTGGGTCATCAGTCCGACGATGAACGGCTGGCTGATGGTCTGGCCGCAGGCGATCGGCAAGGCCGAATCCTCGAACGCCCGCTCCTTGAACAGGTCCGGCGTGAACAGCTCGCGCGGGGTCCGCTCGATGGCCTCGAGCACGCGCGGATCGGTCACCCCCTGCGAGCGGAGGGCGAGGATCAGGCGCGCCATGCGCGTTTGCGGGGTTTCGGGCTCGTCGGTCATCAGGCCTTCGGCGGCGCGCCTCCGAGGAGGCCCTTGAGGGTGTTCACCGATTCCCTGTGCGTGAGGTCGATATGCAGCGGGGTGATCGAAATCTTCCCCTCATAGACCGCTTTCAGGTCGGTGCCGTCGGCCGGCTTCGACAGCTGCCCGGAAAAACCCATCCAGTAGTAGTCGCGGCCGCGCAGGTCGGTGCGCTTGTCGAAGGTGCGGATGTGAGTGTCACGGGCCCCCTGGCGGGTGACCTCGACCTCGGTCACCAGCTCCGGCGGGCGCGAGGGGAAGTTGATGTTCATCACCACATCGGCCGGCCAGCCCACCTCCAGCAGGCGGCGCACGACGCCGGGGCCATAGTGTTCGGCCGTTTCCCAGAACGGAATGACCTCGTCGTGGAAGGCCAGCATGGCCTGGCTCAGCGCGATCGACGGAATGCCCAGGGCCATGCCCTCGATGGCGCCGGCGACGGTGCCCGACAGGGTCACGTCCTCGGCGATATTCTGGCCGCGATTGACGCCTGACAGCACCAGGTCCGGCCCCACGCCCTCGATCAGCTCGCGCACGCCCAGCATGACGCAGTCGGTCGGGGTGCCGGCCACGGCCCACCTGCGCTCGGCCTCCCGGCGCACGCGGATCGGATCGGCCAGGGTCAGGGCCCGGCTGGCGCCAGACTGCTCGTACTCGGGCGCCACGATCCAGATGTCGTCGGTCAGGGCCCGGGCGATGGCCTCCAGGGACTTGAGGCCTTCGGCATGGATGCCGTCGTCGTTGGTCAGGAGGATTCTCAAGGTCAATCCTCCCCAACGCAGTTGGGGAGGGGGACCGCCGGGACGGCGGTGGAGGGGGCAACGCGAGGGCGAGCGGCCACATCCTGAATTCCGGTCATTCCGGAGACGCCAGCGCTGCCCCCTCCACCACGCTCCCCGCAAGCGGGGAAGATTGAGGTTTGCGCCATCACGCGCCCGGCTCCAGATGCGTCAGCCCACCCATATACGGCTGCAGCACCTCGGGAATGAACACCCGGCCGCCCTCCTCCTGGAAGGTCTCCAGCACGGCCACCAGGGTGCGCCCCACCGCCAGGCCCGAACCGTTCAGGGTATGGACGAACCGCGTGCCCTTCTCGCCCCGCTTCTGGCAGCGGGCGTCCATGCGCCGGGCCTGGAAGTCGCCGCAGTTGGAGATCGAGCTGATCTCGCGATAGGTCGCCTGCGACGGCAGCCAGACCTCCAGGTCAAAGGTCTTCTTCGCCGTGAAGCCCATGTCGCCCGTGCACAGCAGCATGGTGCGGTAGGCCAGGCCGAGCTTCTCCAGCACCATCTGCGCCGAGGCGACCATGTGGTCGTGCTCGGCCGCCGACTGTTCGGGCGTGGTGATGGCCACCAGCTCGACCTTCTGGAACTGATGCTGGCGGATCATGCCCCGCGTGTCGCGCCCGGCCGAACCGGCTTCGGAGCGGAAGCACTGGGTCAGGGCGGTCAGGCGGAGGGGCAGTTCCTCCTCGTCGGTGATCTGCTCGCGGACGAGGTTGGTCAGGGAGACTTCGGCGGTGGGGATTAGGTAGTGCTCGCCGGTCGTGCGGAACAGGTCTTCCTCGAACTTGGGCAGCTGACCGGTGCCGAACAGGGCGTCGGCCTTGACCAGCACCGGCGGGCTGACCTCCGAATAGCCGTTGGTCCCGGTCTGCAGATCCAGCATGAACTGGCCGATGGCCCGCTCCAGCCGCGCGACGCCCGACTTCAGCACCACGAACCGCGAGCCGCTCATCCGGGCGGCGGCCTCGAAGTCCATGCCGCCCAGACCCGCGCCGATATCGACATGGTCGCGGGCGTTGTTCATCCGGCGCGGGTGGCCCGTGCGGCTCTGCTCGGCGTTGTCTTTCTCGTCCTCGCCCGGCGGCACGACCGCGTCGGGGATGTTCGGCAGGGCGGCGAGCAGGTCGCGAAGGTCTTTGCCTGCCGCCGCCTCCGTCTCGGCGGCCGCGGCCATCTCGGCCTTCAGCGCCTCGACCTGGGCCATCAGCTCAGCGGCGCGAGCCTCGTCCTTCGCCGCCTTGGCCTGGCCGATCAGCTTGCTGGCCTCGTTGCGGCGCGATTGGGCTGTCTGCACCGCCGTCTGGGCCGCCCGCAGGTCGCGGTCGAGCGCCAGCAGGGTCGGCGTCTGCGGAGACAACCCGCGCGCCTGCCAGCCACGGTCATAGGTTTCGGGATTGTCGCGAATGGCTTTGATGTCGTGCATGGGACGGACGCCGGCAGGGGTGAGGCGCTTTCTCTAACGGGCGTCGGGGGGCTTGCAAAGCGGCCCTGCGTCCTTCGAGACGCCCTCTTCGAGGGCTCCTCAGGATGACGAAGAGGCGTGGACCGCAAAAATGGTCGTCATGATGAGGAGCGAGCCCTCGGGCGAGCGTCTCGAACCACGCACGCCTAAACCGGCACGATGTCCGTGCCCGCCTCGTCCCGCTTCCGCCGCCGCTCGATCAGCCAGACGCACCAGATCGAGACCTCGTAGAGCAGGCAGATGGGGATCGCCAGCATCAGCTGGCTGATCGGGTCGGGCGGGGTGAAGATGGCCGCGACGACGAACACCGCGACGATGGCGTAGCGGCGGCCCTCGCGCAGCATCTTGCTGCTGACCAGCCCGGCCAGGCCCGCCAGCGACAGCACCACCGGCAGCTGGAAGCACAGGCCAAAGCCCAGCAGCAGCGTCGTCACCAGCGTCAGGTAGTCGGACACCTTGGGCACCAGCGCCACATTGACCGTCTCGGTGGTCACCTGCTGGCTCAGCGAGAACCACATCACGAACGGCAGCATCAGGTAGTAGACCATCGCGCCGCCCATCACGAACAGCACCGGCGAGGCGGCGAGGAACGGCAGGAAGGCCTTGCGTTCCTTCTTGTAGAGCCCCGGCGCGACGAAGGCGTAGAGCTGCCAGGCGAGGATCGGGAAGGTCAGCACCAGCGCGCCGAAGCCGGCCATCTTCATCTTGGTGAAGAAGAACTCCAGCGGCGCGGTGAAGATCAGCTGCAGCATGTGCTGGTTCAGCGAGGGCACGTCCTTGAGGCCGACCATCACCTCGATCAGGTCGAACGGCCCGTGCTTGAGGCCGGCCTTCTGGGCCGCGATCAGCGCGCCGGCCTTGACGAACGGCTGGAGCAGGAAGGTGTAGATCTGGTCGGCGAACGCGAAACAGACGCCGAAGCCGACGATCAGGGCGGCGACGCAGACGATCAGCCGCCGCCGCAGTTCGATCAGGTGGTCCAGCAGCGGCGCGCGCGAGGCCTCGATCTCGACCTCGTCCGGCGTCAGGTCGTCGCTCACGAGGGCGTCTCCGCCGTCTTGCGCGGCGCGCGCGGCTTGCGGGCCGGGGCGGCCTGCTCGACGACCGCCGCGGCCCTGGGCTTGCGCGCGCGCTTCGGCTTGGCTGGCGGGGCGATGGTCTGCGCCTCGTCCGTTTCCGCCGGCTGATAGTGCACGGGCGGAAACTGCACGGACCCGCCCTGCAGGCTGGCCTCGATGTCGGCGAAGACCTGTTGCGCGCCGGCGTCGCCGGCCTCGTCGGCCGCCGACCGCATCGGGTTGAGGTAGCTGCCCGACCGCATGGCTTCGACTTCCTTGCGCAGCTCGTCGAGCTCGGACTGGCGGGCCATCTCGTCGAAGCTGGCCCGGAACTCGTTGGCCATGCCGCGCATCTTCGCCACCCACTGGCCAAGCTTGCGCAGCAGCAGGGGAAGGTCCTTGGGTCCCACCACGATCAGAGCGACCACGGCGATGAGCAGGAGTTCGGAGGCGCCGATTTCGGGCAGCATGGAGGCGGCCTTAAGCCCGCGCGGGGGGCGCGATCAAGGGCGAAACGGCAGGATCGTCAGCTGACAATCTTGTCCTTCTCGGTTTCTGTGCGGGGCAGCGGCTTGGCCGGGGTCTCATCGACCTTGTCGTCCTCGCCCTTGAGGCCGTCGCGGAAGGCGCGGATGCCCTTGGCGGCGTCGCCCATCAGGCCGGACAGCTTGCCCCGTCCGCCGAAGACCACGGCCACGACCGCGATCACGATCAGCCAGTGCCAGATACTCAGTCCACCCATCATGGCGGCGTTGCTCCTTCAGTCAGGCGGCGCTCCGGCCGCCCGCGCGATGCGATTGTGGTGGCCAATATAGGCGGTTGCGGGGCCTGTCGCCAAATTAAAGGGCGGACACCGTCGTGCGTCCTTCGACACGCCAGCTTCGCTGGCTGCTCAGGATGACGTGCATTTGTATTCGTCATGGTGAGCAGCGGTCGCAGACCGCGTGTCGAACCACGCACAATGACCCTATCCCGGCTCCTCCTCGCCCACATAGTCCTGCACGAACTCGGGAGGCTCCCCTTCCCCACCCTCGAAATCGAGGGCGTCCTCGTCCTCGGCGGGGCGGGACGGGTCGGGCACATTGAAGCCGGGCGGCAGATCGAGGCCCAACAGGCCGGCGGCCTTCATGTCGGCCATGCCGGGCAGATCGGCGAGGTTCGCCAGCCCGTAGTGTTCAAGGAAGGCGTCGGTGGTGCCGTAGGTCACCGGCCGGCCCGGCGTGCGGCGGCGGCCGCGCATCCGCACCAGGCCCAGCTCGAGCAGGATGTCCAGCGTCCCGCTGCTGGCCTGAACCCCGCGCACCGCCTCGATCTCCGCCCGGGTGACCGGCTGGTGGTAGGCGATGATGGCCAGAGTCTCCTGGGCGGCCTTGCTGAGGCGCCGGGGCGTGTCGCGCTCCTCGGTCATCAGGAAGGCCAGGTCGATGGCGGTCTGGAAGCGCCAGCGGCCCGCGACGCAGGCCAGTTCGATCCCCCGCCCGTCACAGCGGGCGCGCAGCGACTCCAGGCCGGCCGCGACATCGGCGCCCTCGGGCAGCCGGCGCGCCAGATCCTCCAGGCTCAGCGGCTCGGCGGCGGCGAACAGCAGCGCCTCGATGCAGCGTTCGAGGAAGAGGTGATTGTGCGTGGTTCGAGACGCATCGCCGTCGCGATGCTCCTCACCAAGACGATCTGTGGTGGGATCCATGGCGTTCGTCATCCAGAGGAGGCCGCCTCAGCGGCCGTCTCGAAGGACGCACGCACCTTCCGCCGCCGCAGATAGAGGTCGGCGAAGGCTTCCAGTTGGCGGGCTTCGAGCTCGCCTTCCTTGACCAGCTCCAGGCTCGCCGAGAGGGTCGAGGCCAGGTAGGAGGCGCGGCTGGGCCCCTCCGCGTCGCCGGCCATCGGCGCGACGCCGGCCAGCGAGGTCCAGGCCGCCAGCTCCGGCAGCATGCCGCGCAAACGGTGGCGGGCGTCGTCCAGCGCGTAGGCGGTCGGGACGGCGGGACGGTAGCTGCGGTCGTGCTCGCGCTTCCGCTGGCCGATATAGGCGCTCATCAGCTGGTAGAGGTCGCCCTCGATGCGGCCGGACGACAGGATGGTCACCGCCTCCGGATCACCGCGCACGAACACGTCGCGACGCAGCTGCGGCCGGGCGCCCAGGGCATCGACGGCGCGGCGCATGGCGTCGAGCTTGGCCAGGCGGAAGGCCAGTTGGGCGGCGATCTCCTCCGGCGGCGCCTCGTCGGCCTTTGGCCGGTCGGCCCGCGGCAGCAGCAGGCGCGACTTGAGGTAGGCCAGCCAGGCGGCCATCACCAGGTAGTCGGCGGCCAGCGAGAACCGCAGGGCCCGCGCCTGTTTGACGAAGGCCAGATACTGGTCGGCCAGCTTGGTCACCGACAGCTGCAGCAGATCGACCTTCTGGCTGCGGGCCAGGGCCAGCAGGACGTGCAGCGGGCCTTCGTAGCCGTCGATATCGACGATCAGGGCGTCGCCGTCCTCCGCCGCGTTGGCCGCAGCGTCGAAGTTCAGGTCCGGCTGGAAGGTGTGGGCGTTCATGCGGCGAACCGGCCGTCGAAGGCGGCGTCGAACCGGACCCGGGCGTCGGCCGCGTCGAACGGCTCGGGCGAGCGGGCCAGACGCGCCAGGGCGGCGTCGGCGCGGCGCTTCGCCTTGCCGGCCAGCAGCCGGGTCCCGGCGATCACCGGCCGCATCTCGTCCATCTGGCCGTTGCAGTGCAGGACCATGTCGCAGCCGGCGGCCAGCGCCGAGCGGGCGCGGCTCGTGAAGTCGCCGCGCAGGGCCTTCATGGACAGATCGTCGGTCATCAGCAGGCCATCGAAGCCGATCGAGCCCCGGATCACCTCGCCGATCACCTTGCGCGAGGTGGTGGCGGGCCGGCGGGGATCGATGGCGGTGTAGACCACGTGGGCGCTCATCGCCATCGGCATGTCCGACAGGATGCGGAACGGCTCGAAATCCACAGCCTCCAGCTCGGCCCGCGAGGCCTCGACCACGGGCAGGTTCTCGTGACTGTCAGCCATCGACCGGCCGTGGCCGGGCATGTGCTTGATCACCGGCAGGACCCCGCCGGCGATCAGCCCCTCGGCGGCGGCGCGGCCCAGTGTGGCCACCTGCGCGACCGTTTCGCCATAGGCGCGGTCGCCGATGATGTCGTGGGCGCCGGGCACGGGCACGTCGAGCACCGGCGCGCAATCGACCGTGACGCCCAGCGCCCGCAGGTCATGCGCCATCAGCCGGGCGCCCAGGCGGGTGATCTCGCGGCGGACCAGCGGATCGTTGGTCGCCAGATCGCCGTAGGCGCGCCCGGGGGGATAGCGTCGCCAATGCGGCGGCCCCAGCCGCTGCACGCGGCCGCCCTCCTGGTCGATCAGGATCGGCGCGTCGGGATCATCGACCGTGGCGCGCAGGGCGGCCGTCAGGGTCCGCACCTGGTCCGGCGTCTCGATGTTGCGCCTGAACAGCACGAAGCCCCACGGTCGCACATCGCGGAAGAAGGCGATCTCCTCGACCGTCAGGACCGGTCCGAGACAGCCGAGGATGGCGGCGTGGCGCGTCACTTCACGAAGCAGCTCTTGCCGGCGCCCTTGAGGCGTTCGCAGAAGGTCTGGGCCTCAGCCCGGCTGGCGAAGCCGGTGACCGAGGTGCGGTAGAGGGTCTTGCCGTCCTTGTCGATCGGCTCGACCCGCTTGCCCTTGCCGGCCGCGAGGCCGGGCGCGACGGTCGCCGCGTCGTTCCAGCCGCGATCGGCCAGGGCCTCGGACGAGAAGGCCCCGATCTGGACCATGGCCGCGCCGCCGGTCGCCTTCGGCGCGACGGGCGCGGTCGGTTTGGGCGTGGCGACCGCCACCTGGACTGGCCGCGGCGTGGCGGCGGCCGGCTGGGCCGGACGCAGGGCGGCGCTTTCGACCGGCGCGGTCGGCCGGGCCTGGGGCGCGGGACGCGGCTGAACGGCCTCGGGGCCGGGGGCGAAGGTCGGGGTGCTCGCGGCCAGGTCTTCGTCCTGCTTGTAGATCTGCAGGCCGGCGCTCTCGTCCTCGGGCTGGGGCTGGGCCTGGGCCGGCGGCGGCGCCCTGGTCCCGGCGACCACAGCGCCGACCGGACGGGGCTCATCGCCCGCCCCGCGCTGGCCGTCCTTGTAGAGCCAGAACCCCGCGCCAGCGACCAGCAGCACCAGGATGACGGCGCTGATCATCAGGGTCGAGGAATTGGGTCCGCCGCCGCGCACCGGGCGGCGGGCGTCGAAGGTCAGCGGAGAATCGGTCGGGGGCGTATAGGCGCCGCGATCGTGATCGGACATCAAACAGGGCTCCTGGGAGCGGCGGACCGGACGTCACAGCGAATCGCGCGCCGACGGCGTTCAGTCTACCGAAGCGCGGCGCGGGGCCGCCAGCGCTCCAAGATCACTACCGAACGGTTAATTTGCGGTTGCCGAGGCGTTAACACGCGATCGTCAGGTCCAGGTGTCCATCTGGAACAGCCGCCGGTGCTCCTCGATGGCGAAACGGTCGGTCATGCCGGCGATGTAGTCGCAGACCACCCGCGCCCGGGCGCTGTCGTCGCGGTTCTGCGACAGGGCGAACCACTCGGTGGGCAGGACCTCCGGCTCGGCCTGAAACAGCGAGAACATGTCGGCCAGGATCCGCCTGGCCTGGCTGCGCGTGCGGTTGACCTTCCAGTGGCGGTACATGCGCTCCATCAGGAAGGCGCGCAGCCGGGCCAGGTCCTCGAGCATGCCGGGCGAGAAGGCGACCAGGGCGTGGCCCAGGCCGCGCACGTCGTCCGCCGAGGCCACGCCCGTCGCGGCGGCCCGGCTGAGGGTCTCGCCCATCACGTCGTCGATCATCGCCCCGATCATGCGCCGCACCGCCTCCAGCCGCGTCAGCCGTTCATCGAGCTCCGGCCGCTCGGCTCGCACGCCGTGCAGGATCGGCCCGATCAGCGGCACGTCGAGCAGCTCGGTCAAGCCGAACAGCCCCGCCTGGACCCCGTCATCGACGTCGTGGTTGTTGTAGGCGATGTCGTCGGCGATGGCCGCGACCTGGGCCTCGGCCGAAGCCCAGCTGTCCAGCCGCAGGCTCCAGCCGGCGTCGCATTCGCGCACCATGCTCCAGGACGGGCGGTCCAGTTTCCCGGTCACGGGCCCGTTGTGCTTGATGATCCCCTCCAGGGTCTCCCAGGTCAGGTTCAGCCCCTCGAAATCGGGATAGCGGTGCTCCAGCTTGGCCACCACGCGGAAGGTCTGGACGTTGTGGTCGAACCCGCCCCACGGCTTCATGCTGTCGTCCAGCTGGTCCTCGCCGGCGTGGCCGAAGGGCGGATGGCCCAGGTCGTGGGCCAGGGCCACGGTCTCGGCCAGATCGTTGTCCAGCCCCAGCGCGGTGGAGATCGACCGGGCGATCTGGGCCACCTCCAGCGAATGGGTCAGCCGGGTGCGGTAGTGGTCGCCCTCGTGCGCCACGAACACCTGGGTCTTCTCCTTCAGCCGCCGGAAGGCCGTGCAGTGGATGATCCGGTCGCGGTCGCGGGCGAACGGCGTGCGGGTACGGCTTTCCGGCTCGGCATGCCGCCGCCCCCGGGAATCCACCGGATTTTCGGCATAGGCCGCGCGCGGCGGGGGCGTGAACGGGTGCGGCATCGGGCGGCTCAAGGTCGATCGCCCCTTTCCCCGGGGCGCGGGGTTGCACATATAGGGCAGGCGAGAGTTTTCCACAGCCATGACTGATATCGCCGTAACCCTGTCCGAACCCGCCGCCCGGCGGATCCGCGCCATCGGCGAGACCGAGGGCCGGCCGCTGATGCTGCGCGTGGCCGTCGATGGCGGCGGCTGCTCGGGCTTTCAGTACCGCTTCGACCTGGTCGAGGCCGCCGAGGACGAGGACCTGCGCATCGAGCGCGACGGCGCGGCGGCCCTGATCGACCCCGTATCCCTGGCCCTGCTGGGCGGCTCGGTCATCGACTTCGTCGATGAACTGGCCAGCGCCGAGTTCCGCGTGCGCAACCCCAACGCCAAATCCAGCTGCGGCTGCGGCGTCAGCTTCTCGATCTAATCACCCGGATCAGGGAGTTTCTGACATGCTGACGGCCCTGATCATCGCGGCGGCGCTCGCCGTCGGCCCGGTCGAGACCTTCCTTGAAATTCCCGGCGGGCCGGGCCCGCTCAAGGGCACGATGCTGGCCCCGGCCGACGGCGCGAAGGGACCGGTCGTGCTGATCCTCGCGGGCTCCGGCCCGACCGACCGGGACGGCAATAACCCGTTGGGCGTCCGGGGGCCAACCTATCGGCTGATCGCCGAGGGCCTGGCCGCGCGCGGGATCACCACCCTGCGGGTCGACAAGCGCGGCCTGTTCGCCAGCGGCCTGGCCGCCGCCGATCCGAACGCCGTCACGGTCATCGACCTGGCCGCCGACGCGCACGGATGGGCCGCCAAACTCAAGGCCGACACCGGCGCGCCCTGCGTCTGGCTGCTGGGTCACAGCGAAGGCTCGCTGGTCGCCCTCATTGCCGCCCAGAATCCGAAGGACATCTGCGGCCTGATCCTCGTCGCCGCGCCGGGTCGACGGCTGAGCGACGTGCTGCGCGAGCAGCTGAAGGCTAATCCGGCCAACGCCGCCCTGCTGCCCCAGGCACTGCCGGCCATCGATGCGCTGGAAGCGGGCAAGACCGTCGATACGACGGGCATGCACCCGGCCCTGCTCGGTCTGTTCCGGCCCAACATCCAGCAGTTCCTAATGGTCATGTTCCGGCAAGACCCGGCGAAGCTGGCGGCCGCCTACAAGGGGCCGATCCTGGTTCTGCAGGGCGACGCCGACCTCCAGGTTTCCGTCGCCGACGCCAACGCGCTCAAGGCCGCTCAACCGGCCGCGAAACTGGTCATCCTGCCGGGCGTGAACCATGTGATGCGGGCCGGCTCCCGCGACCGCGCGGCCACCCGCGCCAACTACGCCGACCCGTCCCTGCCGCTGGCCCCCGGGGTCGTGGACGCCGTCGCCGACTTCGTGGCGGCTCAGCCCGGCACGAACTGAAGCACGGTCACCGTCGCCAAGCCCCAGACGAGCGGCGCGCTCATGACGCCCCAGGCGACGGGCTCCCGACCTCGCCGCCACAGCACCCAGGCGACGAACGGCGAGACGATGCACACGATCCAGAACCCGACCATCAGCAAAAATCCCATCCAGGCCAACGGGTTGAACAGGTTGCCTCGCGCATCGAAGATCAGCGGCGAAAACAGCGCCCCGATAGCCCCCAACGGCATCAGCCCGACGCAGGCGGCCGTCGCCAGGACCAGCAGAATCAGCCGGGTCCGGCGGTCGATCACATCGTTGGTCTTGAGCCCTCTCGCCATGGGCCCTAGCCTCGCCCGCCGCAGCCGGAGCCGTCAATGCGCCTCGCCACCTGGAACGTGAACTCGATCAACGCTCGCCTGGAAACTGTATTGGCCTGGTTCGAGGAGGCCTCGCCCGACGTCGCCGTGCTGCAGGAGATCAAGTGCGTCGATGAGAAATTCCCGGCCGAGGCCTTCGAGCGACTCGGCTACAACGTCGCGGTCCACGGCCAGAAGACCTACAACGGCGTGGCCATGCTGTCGAAGACGCCGCTGGAGGACGTCCGGCGCGGCCTGCCCGGCGACGACGGCGATGAACAGGCGCGTTACATCGAGGCGGTGGTGTCCGGCCCAACGCCCGTGCGCGTGGCCGGCATCTACCTGCCCAACGGCAATCCCGTCGGCACGGAGAAGTTCGCCTACAAGCTGGCCTGGATGGCGCGCCTGCGGGCCCACGCCATCGAGCTGCTGCGCTACGAGGAGCCGCTGGTCATCGCCGGCGACTACAACGTCATTCCCCGGCCCGAGGACGCCGACAAGCCGGAGGGCTGGCTGGGCGACGCCCTGTTCCAGCCAGAGAGCAAGGCCGCCTATCGTTCGCTGCAGAACCTCGGCCTGACCGACGCCTTCATGCAGATGGACGGCGGCGCGGGCGCCTACACCTTCTGGGACTACCAGGCCGGCGCCTGGCCCAGGAACCACGGCATCCGCATCGACCACGCCCTGCTCTCGCCCCAGGCCGCCGACCGGTTGACGGGCTTCGAGATCCATCGCGACGTGCGCGGGCGGGACAAACCGTCCGACCATGTGCCGGTGGTGGTGGAGCTGAGGCTGTGATCAAGCTGACCTTCTGCCTGACCCGCCGCCCGGAATTCACGCGGGAGAGCTTCCAGGACTACTGGTTCAACACCCACGCCCCGCTGGTCGCCAGCGTGAAGGACGTGCTGCGCATCCGCCGCTATGTGCAGCTGCACAGCTTTCCACTCGACGTCAGCGCCGACACCCGCGCCACGCGCGGCGGGCCGGAGGGCTACGATGGCGTCGCCGAACTGTGGTGGGACAGTTTCGAGGACATGGCCGGCACGACCGGCGATCCGGCCGCGCGCGAGGCCAGCCGGCTGCTGCTGGAGGACGAGAAACGCTTTATCGACCTGACGAAGTCACCGCTCTGGTGGGGGCATGAGCGGATCATTATCGACTGATCTTCCGTGAGCGTTTGCTCACATTTTTGCTTGCGTGACCGTCGGCGGTCGATTAGTGAGTGATTGATCACATCTGGAGATGCCGCCATGCGTTCGTTCACCTACCCCGAGTTCTGCGCCGCCCTGACCGCGGCCACCCGCCCGGCCCGGAGCGGCCGGGCCGCCGTGCGCAAGCCCGCGCCGCGCTCGCCGCGCAAGGGCTGACGGCGCCGGGGATTCCAGCTAGCCTGCCCGCATGACCGACATGGCGCGCCTGTTTCTGCTGCTGGGACTGGCCGGCACAGCCGTGACCTTCCTGGGCAGTCTGGCCATCTGGTTCCTCGACGAGCCGCGCCGCATCCGCCGCGCCCTGCGCCGGGTGCTCGGCGGCGAGCCGGAGGCGATGGTGCTGGCCAAGGGCCGCGGCCGGGGCGCGGGCTTCTCGTTCGGAACGGGCCTCGCCGCCGTGGCCTGGGACCGGGGCGACTGGTGCCTGGTCTACCGCATCGACGAACTGATCGGCGCCGAACTGGTCGTCGATGGCCAGGTCGCCGCCCGCGTCTATCGCGGCGAGCCGCGCCGGGCGCTGGACCAGCGGGTATCGTCCGCCGATCAGATCACCCTGCGGCTTATCTTCGACGACCCGCGCAATCCCGACTTCGACCTGGACCTATGGCTGCGCGGCGACGAGGCCCGGCGCGACGACTGGTCGCCGCAGTTGGCGATCCAGGAGGCCAACAGCTGGCTGGCCCGCTGCGACGCCATCCTGCGCCGGCCTGTCGCGCCGAGACTCACGCCGGTCGTGGCGCCCCCGCCCCCGCCCCCGGCGGCGCCCCCGGCGGCGCCCGCCGAGCCCGTCGCCGACGATCCGCCCTGGGACGAGGAGATCGATGACGAGGACGAGGATGAGGACGACGAGCCGCTCCGCCTTCTATAATTGACAGTGTAAACCCATGGGCGCACGCTTCCCGCGCCACTCTGGGAGGATCGTCATGACCGGCCTGATCGCCGCCGCCGCCTTCTTCGTCCTTCTGCATCTGCTGGTCTCGGGGACCGCCCTGCGCGGGGCTCTGGTCAGGTCCATCGGCGAGGGGGCCTATATGGGCCTGTTCTCCCTCGCCTCGATCGGCGGCCTGGTGTGGCTGGGCTGGGCCTACGCGCAGGTGAAGGGAACGGGGACGGTCTACTGGGACCTCGGCCCCGGCGCCCGGCACGGGGCCGTGGCCCTGATGCTGCTGGCCCTGCTGCTCGCCGTGCCCGGCCTGCTCACGCCGAACCCGACCAGCGTCAAGCAAGAGGGCGCGCTGGACAAGCCGGACGCGGTGAAGGGCATGCTGCGCATCACCCGCCATCCCTTCCTGTGGGGCGTGGCGATCTGGGCCCTCGCCCACCTGCTGGCCAACGGCGACCTTCCAGCCGTGATCCTGTTCGGGTCGCTGCTGGTCCTGGCGGTGCTCGGCACGGCCAGCATCGACGCCAAGCGCAAGAAGGCCCTGGGGCCGAAGTGGGACGCCTTCGCCGCCCAGACCTCGGGCGCGCCGTTCGCCGCCATCCTCGGCGGAAAACAGAAGCTGGCGCTCGGCGAGATCGGCTGGTGGCGACTGCTGCTGGCCGTGGTCGTCTGGGCCGCCCTGCTCTGGGGCCATCCCTTCCTGTTCGGCGTCAGCCCGCTGGGCTGAGGCGAGGATTGATCCTGGTCATGGACTCGCCGGGGGTCGCTCCGGCAGGCCTTGCGGATGGCCAGAACAGACACCGTCGATCTCCCCCTGCCCTCGCCCTACGACCGTCTGGGCGGCGCGCCGGCCCTGCGCAGGCTGGTCGATGGCTTCTATGACGCCATGGACCAGGACCCGGCCGCGACCAGCATCCGCCGGATGCACCAGGCCGATCTGGGCCCGATCCGCGACAAGCTGTTCGACTGGCTGAGCGGCTGGTCCGGCGGGCCGCCACTCTACAACGCCCGGCCTGATCGCGCCTGCATCATGTCGGCCCACGCCCCCTACGCCATCGGCCCGGCCGAGCGCGACCAGTGGATGGCCTGCATGCGCACGGCACTGGCGGGGCTGGAGATCGAGGGCGATGTGCGAGCGATGTTCGAGGCCGCCTTCAGCCGGCTGGCCGACGGCCTGAGAAACCGCTGATTCCACCGAAGATTTGCTGCCAGCCCAACGAATGGCCTGAACGTCTTCTCCCTTCCTCCTCGATGGAGGAAGGGCCGGGGATGGAGGTGTGGCTACGGTGCAGGGGGAAGGGCGCCATTGGGCGCCGGTGCCATCAGCGCCTCTCGCCAACCTTCAGCAGCCACACCACCACCCAACCCTCCTCCATCGAGGAGGAGGGCTTTCCGGGATTTCATCGTCGTCCGTTGGCTGAGTTCAGCACCCCGACTAGGCCAGCGCGAACCCGATCGCCGCGCGGGCGTGGATCTCGGCCGTGTCGAACACCGGTAGCGCGGACTCCTCCGGCGTCGCCAGCAGGCCCAGCTCCGTGCAGCCGAAGATCACCGCGTCGGCGCCCTGGTCACGCCTGGCCGTCGCGATCATCGCCAGCATGGCCGCCTTCGACTCCGGCAGGAATTTTCCGACCACCAGTTCGTCGAAGATGATCCGGTGCAGATCGTCCCGCCCGGCCTTGTCCGGGATCACCGTTTCCACGCCCAGTCCGGACAGGTGATCGCGCAGGAACGGCATTTCCATGGTGTAGCGGGTGCCCAGCAGCAGCGGACGCCTGGCGCCGGCCGCCTTGAGGGCGTCGGCCGTGGCGTCGCCGATGTGGATCAGCGGCAGGGCCGTCGCCGCCCGGACCTGGGCCGCCACGTTGTGCATGGTGTTGGCCCCGATCAGCAGGCAGTCGGCGCCGCCGGCCTCGACCTGCTTCGCGGCCGCCACCAGATGCGTCGCCACCTCATCCCAGCGGCCCTGAGCCGCCGCGGCCTCGACCGGCGCGAAATCCACCGAAACGATGACCAGCTTCGCCGAATGCCGGCCGCCCAGCCGGTCGCGGACCATGCGGTTGAGCTGCTGATAGTAGTAGGCGGTGCTCTCCCAGCTGACACCGCCGATCAGGCCGATGGTCTTCATCGTCACAGGTCCGCGTAGATGTGGCGCTCGCCGGCGAAGCCTGGATGGGTCACGGCGCCGAGATGGGCCGGGCCGACCAGCTGGGCGAACTTCCATATCGCGCCGTTGCCATAGGCGGTCTCGCGCGGCTTCCATCCGGCCTTGCGTCGCGCGAGTTCCTCGCCGCTGACCTCGATGTCGATCGTGCCCTTGTGGGCGTCGATGTTGATGATGTCGCCGTCCTGGACGAGCGCGATCGGGCCGCCCAGCGCCGCTTCCGGACCGACGTGGCCGATGCACAGGCCGCGCGTGGCGCCGCTGAACCGGCCGTCGGTGATCAGGGCGATGTTGCTGACGCCCTGGCCGTAGAGCGCGGCGGTGGTCGATAGCATCTCGCGCATGCCGGGACCGCCGCGGGCGCCCTCGTAGCGGATGACCAGCACGTCGCCTTCCTTGTAGTCGCGGGCCTCGACGGCCGCGAAACAGGCGTCCTCCCCGTCGAACACCCGGGCCGGGCCACGGTGCACCTGGTGCGCCAGGCCGGCGACCTTCACGATGCAGCCGTCGGGGGCCAGGTTGCCCCACAGACCGACCACGCCGCCGGTGGGCGACAGCGAGTTGCTGACCGGGCGGATGACGTCCTGGTCCTCGCGCCAGACCACATCGGCGAGGTTCTCGGCCAGGGTCTTGCCCGTCACGGTCATGCAGTCGCCGTGCAGGTAGCCGCCGTCGAGCAGGGTCTTGAGCAGCATCGGCACGCCGCCGGCCTCGCCCATGTCCTTGGCCACGAACCGGCCGCCGGGCTTGAGGTCGGCGATATAGGGGGTCCGCGCGGCGATCTCGGCGAAGTCCTTGAGCGTGAAATCGACGCCGCACTCATGGGCCATGGCCGGCAGGTGCAGCCCGCCGTTGGTCGAGCCGCCCGTCGCGGCGACCACCACGGCGGCGTTCTCGAAGGCCTTGCGCGTGCAGATGTCGCGTGGACGAATGTTCTTTTCGATCAGCCGCATGACAGCTTCACCTGAAGCGATGGCGTAGGCGTCGCGGTTCTCGTAGGCGGCCGGCAGGGCGCTCGACAAAGGCAGGGCCAGGCCGATGGCCTCCGACACGCAGGCCATGGTGTTGGCGGTGAACTGGCCGCCGCAGGCGCCGTCGCCGGGGCAGGCGTGCTGCTCGACCTGGCAGAGGCGCTCCTCGGTGATCGTCCCGGCCGAGAACTGGCCGACGGCCTCGAACACGTCCTGGACCGTCAGGTCCTTGCCGTCGAGCCGGCCCGGCAGGATCGAACCGCCATAGAGGAACACGCTGGGCACGTTCAGGCGCAGCATGGCCATCATCATCCCGGGCAGGGACTTGTCGCAACCGGCCACCCCGACCAGGGCGTCATAGCCGTGGCCGCGCATGGTCAGCTCGACCGTGTCGGCGATGGCGTCGCGACTGACCAGCGAGCTGCGCATGCCCTCGTGGCCCATGGCGATGCCGTCGGTGACGGTGATGGTGCAGAACTCGCGCGGCGTGCCGCCGGCCTTCTTGACCCCGACGCTGACGGCCTCGGCCTGGCGCATCAGGGTGGTGTTGCAGGGCGCCGCCTGGTTCCAGCAGCTGGCCACGCCGACGAACGGCTGGGCGATCTCGCGCGTGCCCAGGCCCATGGCGTAGTAGTAGGACCGGTGCGGCGCGCGGGCCGGCCCCTCGGTCACATGCCGGCTGGGCAGCTTCGACTTGTCCCAGCTTCCGTCGGGCTTGCGGGCCATGGCGTGTACTCCTGAATGTCGCGGCCCGGGGTTACCGCAGGGCGGCTCGGGGCGGAAGGGCCGCGGGGGCGGATTTTATTGGCGCCAGGCCGTGAGGCGTCGAATTCATTGCGCCGGCGCCTCTTCCGCCGCCGTTTCGCGGAAAAATCCACTCACGTCAGGAACACCTCGGCGAGGCGTTGGGCCGGAGCCACCGGATCGACATCGACATGACCCAGATTGGTCAGGATCGCGACGGCGATGGAGTCGTCGGGCAGCAGCAAAACGACGGACCGACCGCCGGCGATGCTGCCGGAATGCGAGCCTCGCCGCCGGCCCTGTCCGTCGCGGTCGATCTGCCAACCGACCCCGAACGGCCCGCCCGCGCCCGACCGGAGCGGATTGCCAGCGAACATCTGTGTCATCGCCGCCTCGCCCAGATAGCCGGGCCGGGACAGGCCCCCGGCGAACCGCGCCACGTCCGGCGCGGCGCCCAGCAGGCCGCCGGCGGGCCATTTGTAGGCCGGGTTGATCGGTGGACAGCGGACGATGTCCTGCAGGGCCGGATAGACCGGCTGATAGTCGCTGACCCGTTCCGGCGCGGGCGGGCCGCTCACCTCCGGCGCGACGCTGCCCAGCGCCAGCGGGCCGGTGACCTCCTCGTCGAGAATCCGCGGGAACGGCTTGCCGGTGGCGGCCTCGAGGACGGCTCCGATCAGCACGTAGCCGAACGACGAATAGTGGACCGCCTCGCCGGGCGGGGCGAGCAACGGGTCGTGGATGAAGATGGCCAGCCTGTCGTCGGTGGTGGCGTAGACCCGCGCGTCGATCGGCCCGCCCGGCGCGGCCGGGTCGAAGTCGCGCGGGATGTAGTGGCGGATGCCGGCCTGATGGCTGACCAGCTGGCGCAGGGTGGTCTGGAGATGGATGGCGGGCAGGCCGGGCCTGTAGTGGCCGATCGGCGCGTCGAGATCGACCACGCCGCGCTCGACCAGCCGCATCACCGCCGCCGCCGTCAGCACCTTGGAGACGCTGGCCAGGCGGAAACGATCCCGCGGCGTGGCCGGCGTCCGCGTCTCGAGATCAGCCATGCCGAAGGCCTCGGCCCAGACCAGGCCGCCCTGATGCCAGACCGCCGCCGAGGCCGCCGGGAACGGCGCCTTGCCCATCAGGTCGTGGATCACCGCGCGCGCCTTGCCGACCGCGTCCTCGCGCGCCCAGGCCAGGCCCGGGCCAGCGGCGGCCAGGACCGCGGGCGCGGCCAGCAGGGATCGTCGGGAAAATTTCAAGCCTTCAGCGCGGCCTCGACCGCGGCCTTCAGTTCGGCGTCCTCCGGCGGGGTGCGCGGGCCGAACACGTTGATCAACGAGCCGTCCTTGCCGACCAGCAGCTTGTGGAAGTTCCACACCGGCTCGGCCGGTTCGCCGACCTGTTCGACGGCCCATTTGTAGAACGGGTGGGCGTCGTCACCCTTCACATCGACCTTGGCGGTCATCGGGAAGTCGATGCCGAAGGTGGTGCGGCAGAACTCGGCGATCTCCTCGTTGGTCCCCGGCTCCTGGCCCATGAACTGGTTGCTCGGCACGCCGAGCACGACCAGGCCCTGATTGCGGTAGTCCCGATAGAGCTGCTCCAGCCCATCGTACTGCGGGGTCAGGCCACAGGCGCTGGCCACGTTGACCACCAGCACCACCTTGTCCCTGAAGGTCGTCATCGGCAGGGCCGAGCCGTCGATGGCGGTGAAGGCGTAGTCGTAGGCGGTGGTCATGCGAGGGGCTCCGGAAGCTCCGGACAACTATACCTGCGACCCGCGCGATCACGAAGACCAACGCCCCACCCCCTCCTCCCCGCTCATCCTCGCGGAAGCGAGGACCCAGGTTTACGGCCGGTGCACTCACCTCAAGGGATGTCTGCCTCCTTGAACTGTGAACGCCTTGCGGTTGATTAACGGTGTCACGCTATCTATAATTGCTCTTTTGGCAAACGCGCTCGAGCACCCCCATGGCCTTCTACGTCTACATCCTCGCGAGCCAGCGGAACGGGACACTCTATATCGGATCAACCGACAGCCTCGTGCGACGGGTCGGCGAGCATCGCGAAGGACTGATTCCGGGATTCACCAGCCGCTACGGCGTAAAGTGGCTGGTCTGGTACGAGGCTTTCGAGACCCGCAACGACGCCTTCCGCCGCGAGCGGCGGATGAAGGTGTGGCGCCGGGCCTGGAAGGTCGAACTGATCGAGAAAACCAATCCCGGATGGCGGGACCTGTTTCCGGAGATTTGCTGAGCCTCCCCCAAACCCTGCTCATCCTCGCGGAAGCGAGGACCCAGACTTTTCGATGCAGCGGCTCATCGCGATGATTGGCGAACAGAGGCTGCCGTGATTGCACCGGCCGTAAACCTGGGTCCTCGCTTCCGCGAGGATGAGCGGGGAAGAAGGGGGGAGTTGAGGTCAGCAACGGGTGGGAAGCGTATCTAAGCTAAAGTCTCGCTCCACCTGACAAGCCCATCACTTTCCCATTCATTGAGGACATCCCGCGCTCTCCCCATCCTCGAAGGACGGTTGATCAAGAATGTGTAGGCAGGCTCGCCAACCACTTCCACTTGTCCTGAAAGGGCGTTCAAAAACGACAACACCAACCGTCGTTGATCGACGGAGACGTGATCATGAAACTCGACAAGGACTCTAGCGACCATTCGCTGACGATAGCGGACCTTCCAAGTGGCAGCCATGGGTCGTGCGCCGACCTTAGAACGTCCCCCCTCAGAACCCCGCAGCCTGTTCCACCGCCAGCGCCAGGTCCAGCGCCCTCGCCGCTTCCTCGCCCGTCACCACCGACCGTGGCGACAATCCGCGCACCGCGGCGACAAAGCCGGCCACGCTGGTCCCCAGCGGATCGCGGCCAGCGGGGGTTTCAGTGAAGGCCTCGTTCAGCGGGAACGGGGTGCTGTTCTTGAAAGCCCGTGTGACGAAGTCGATCTCCAGCACGCCGGACGGATAGACGATGCGCATGGTCCGCTCGCGCGCGGCGGCGTTGCGGGCGGCGGTGAAGATGGCGGTGAAGCCGTCGGCGAAGGTCGCCTCGGCGCGGATCGCGTCGCCGTCGCCCTCGGCCTCGACCGTCAGCGGTTCGGCGTCGGTCAGCGACAGGGCCAGGTCGATGTCGTGGATCATCAGGTCGAGCACCACCGAGACATCCTTGCTGCGGATCGACGGCGTGCCCTTGCGCACCGCTTCCAGCAGCAGGGGCTTCTCCGGGATGTCGAGCAGGCCCATGGCCTGGGACACCACCCGCTCCTGGTGGCCGCAGGCCAGCACCAGGCCGCGCCGGGCGGCCTCAGCGATCAGGGCGTCCGCGTCCTCCAGCGTCGTCGCCAGCGGCTTTTCGACATAGACCGGCTTGCCGGCCTTCAGGCAGGCCAGGGCCGCGGCGGCGTGGGTCGTCGCCGGCGAGGCGACCGTGACGATGTCGCAGACGGCCAGCAGGTCGGCCAGGTCGCCCCAGGCCTCGACCCCGTGCTGCTCGGCCATGGCGAAACAGCGCTCGGGATGGATGTCGTAGATGCCCGCGAGCTCCACGCCCGGCATTTCCGCGTACTTGTTGGCGTGAAAGCCGCCGAAGACGCCCGACCCGACGACCCCGGCCTTGAGAACCTTTTCCATGAAGCGCTTCTAGCGCGCTTCGGCGCCTTCCGCGAGGTGAGGAAACGGGCTAAACGTCTGTTTGAAATTACACCGTAAAGCGGGAGGAACCCCATGACTGTGTCGCGCGAGATCCGTCTGAAGAGTCGCCCTGTCGGGACCCCCACGGCCGACAACTTCGAACTGGCCACGGTGGAGCTGGCGGCCCCCGGCCCCGGCGAGGTCCAGGTGCGCAACAGCTGGATGACCGTCGATCCCTACATGCGCGGCCGCATGAACGACGTGAAGAGCTACAGCCCGCCGTTCCAGCTGGGCGAGGCCATGCAGGGCGGCGCGGTCGGCGAGGTGGTCGCCTCCAACGACCCGTCCCTAAAGGTCGGCGACCTGGTCCAGAGCATGTTCGGCTGGCGCGAGGCGTTCAACGCCCCGGCCGGCGCGGTGCAGAAGCTGAACACCTTCGGCCTGCCGCCGCAGACCTTCCTGGGCGTCGCCGGCATGCCGGGCATGACCGCCTGGGTCGGCCTGCTGAAGATCGCCGCGCTGAAGGACGGCGACGTCGTGTTCGTGTCCGGCGCCGCCGGCGCCGTGGGCTCCGTCGTCTGCCAGATTGCCAAGATCAAGGGTCACACCGTGATCGGCTCCTGCGGCGGCGCCGACAAGGTCGCCTTCCTCAAGTCGATCGGGGTGGACGAGGTCATCGACTACAAGGCCGAAAAGGACCTGACCGCCGCGCTGAACCGCGTCGCGCCCAAGGGCATCGACGTCTATTTCGAGAACGTCGGCGGCGCCCACATGGACGCGGCCCTGGCCTGCGCCCGCCCGTTCGCCCGCTTCGCCCTGTGCGGCATGATCAGCCAGTACAATTCGACCGGCGAGATGTACGGCGTGAAGAACCTGATCGCCGCGGTCGGCAAGAGCCTGAAGCTGGAGGGCTTCATCGTCTCCAACCATTTCGAGCATCTGCCCCAGTTCCTGCAGGACATGTCCGGCTGGATCAACGACGGCAAGCTGAAGTGGACCGAGACGGTCGATGAGGGCATCGAGAACGCCCCCGGCGCCTTCCTCAAGCTGTTCAAGGGGGAAAACACCGGCAAGATGCTGGTCAAGCTGAGCTGACCGGAAAGGGGACATGCACTTCAGTGCGTGTCCCCTCCCGCAGAAAAGGGACACGCACTACCGCGCTGTCATCTCCACCAGCGCCCAGCCGTCGCCGAGCTTCTGGACCTTGAACGCCACCCGGGCGCCCGGCTCGCCCGGCGAGGCCGCGATCACGTCGGCCCAGGTGCGGAAGCTGGTGCGGCCGGCGGCGAGGCCCTCGACCCCGTCATGGTCAAGCGTGACGGTCCGGCCATCGACGGCGACCACGGTCCCGGTCATCGACAGGACCGGTCCGGTCGGCCCCGGCGGGATGACGAGGGCGCGCGCCTTGGCGGATTTCAGGTCGCCGTCGGCTGCCGGCTTCTGGCCACAGGCCGACAGGGCCAGGGCGGCGAGAACGACAGCGGTGATCGTCTTCATGATTTGCTCCGTGGGCGGACCGGTCCCGATATCACGAACGGGCGGATTGTGAAGCCCGCGCTTCCTCCAACGCCCGCCGAAGGCTAAAAGCCCGGCCAATCTTCGAGGAGTAAGCCCGTGTCGCGCCTTTTCAGCGCCTATGTGATGGTCGACTGGAGCGCCGCCGCGGCCCCGCGGACGGGCAAGGACTCCATCTGGATCGGCGTCATCAAGCGCGATATCCGCTTTCGCCCGACGTTCGAGGCGTTCAATCCCGCGACCCGCGACGAGGCCATGAAGGTTCTGGGCGAGGTGCTCGCCGACCTGCGTCGCCGCAATGAACGCGCGCTGGTCGGGTTCGATTTCCCGCTCGGCTATCCGGAAGGCACGGCCAGGGCGCTGGCGCTCAAGTCGCCCGACTGGAGCGGCCTGTGGGCCTTCCTGGCGGCCAACGTCGTCGATAAGCCGACCAATGTGAACAACCGCTTCGCCGTGGCCGCCAAGATGAACCGGCTGATGACCGACCAGCCCTGGCCGTTCTGGGGTTGTCCCGCGAACGACTCCCAGCGCTGGCTGGCGACGACCAAGCCGGCGGCCCTGCCCGCCGGCCTGCCGCCACTGCTGCGTCGCGCCGAGAAACTGACCCAGGGCAAGGGCAAGGCCGGCGCCAAGAGCGTCTGGCAGGTGTTCGGCAACGGCACGGTCGGCAGCCAGGCGATCGTCGGCATCCCGCGGGTCAAGGCGCTGGTCGACCAACTGGGCGACAAGGCGAAGGTCTGGCCGTTCCAGACCGGCTGGAAGACCCTGACCCCGGCCGACGTCGATGGGCTCGAAGCGGTGTTCGCCGAGGTCTATCCGGCGCTGGTCGAGACCAGGCCCGAGCCGGGCGAGGTCCCCGACCGGGCCCAGGTCCGCGCCCTGTGCGAACACTTCCTCAAGCTGGACGAAGCCGGCGATCTCGGCGCCGCCTTCGGTCCCGGCGCCAGCGCCGAGCCGGAGGTGGTGGCCGTGGTCGAGGGCGAAGAGGGCTGGATCCTCGGGGTCTGACAGGCCCAGGGGCGGTTGACTTCCGCCGCCCGCGCTCCACCCTCCCCGGCAAAAGATCGCCGGGGGACGCGCGCCTTGACCACAACCACCGAACGCTACCGGTCCATCGACGCCGTGCGCGGCTTCGCGGTGCTGGGCATCCTGCTGATGAACATCGTCGGCATGGGCCTGCCGACCTTCGCCTACGTCAGCCCGGCCTACTGGGGCGGCCACGAGGGCGCCAACCTGTGGGCCTGGGCGATCAACTTCGTCCTGAGCGACGGCAAGATGCGCGGCCTGTTCACCATGTTGTTCGGGGCCAGCATGCTGCTGATCGCCGACCGGGCCGAGGGACGGACGCCCGGACCGGCGGCGACCCACTACCGCCGCGTCTGGTGGCTGTTCGTCATCGGCATGATCCACGCCTACTTCCTGTTCTTCGGCGACATCCTGGTGACCTACGCCATCGCCGGGGCGCTGATCTTCCCGCTGCGCAAGCTGGGGCCGAAGACGCTGATCGGCCTCGGCGTGGCGGTGCTGCTGGCGCTGCTGGCCAAGGGCCTCGCCGAGGTCAGCTATCTCAGGACCATCCAGGCGGCGATGGCCGCCGGCGCGGCCGACGCCCAGCAGATCTCGCTGTGGAACGAGGTGCAGCTGCTGCTCAACGCGCCCCACGCCATGGGCGAACGGGAGGTCGAGCTGATGCGCGGCGGTTTCCTCGACGCCCTGAGCAGCCGCGCCCAGGCCGCCTGGATCGTCCAGACCCAGTTCATGCCGGTCGAGGAGATCCCCGAGGCCATCGGCCAGATGCTGATCGGCGCGGGCCTGTTCCGGCTGGGCTTCTTCACCCTGGGCTGGCCCTCCCGGGCCTACGGCGCGATGATCGCCGCTGGCTATCTGGTCGGCGCGCCCCTGACCGCCTGGCTGGCCTGGTCGATGGTCCAGATCGACTTCGAACCGGTGCAGCGGCGCTGGCTGGAGGTGCTCGGCGCGGGGCCCCGTCCGTTCATCGCCCTGGCCCATGCCAGCGTGCTGATGCTGATCGTCCGGGCCGGCGTGCTGAAGGGGCTGGTGAACCGGCTCGAGTCCGCCGGCCGGATGGCCTTCAGCAACTACCTTATGACGTCGATCATCACCTCGTTCGTGTTCTGCGGCTACGGCCTGGGCCTCTACGGCCAGCTCGAGCGGGCCGAGCTGTACTATGTGGTCCTGGGCGTCTGGGTTTTCATCCTGCTGTGGAGCAAGCCGTGGCTGGCCCGGTTCCACTACGGCCCGTTCGAGTGGCTGTGGCGCTCGCTGGTGATGTGGAAGCGCCAGCCGTTCGTGAGGCGGTAGGGGACATGTACCGCCTTCGGTACGTGTCCCCGGAGCTGAAGGCGACGGTATAGGGGGACTGGACTTCATGTCCCTTGGGACTTGATGTCCTGTCCCCGGGGCCGGGACAGCATAAGCAGTCCCAAGGGACAGCTAATGCAGTCCCGTCGGAGATCAGCTCGCCTGCCTCAGATCGTCGCGCGCGGCCTTCAGCCGTTCGGCCACCAGGAAGGCCAGCTCCAGCGCCTGTTCGCCATTGAGGCGGGGGTCGCAGTGGGTGTGGTAGCGGTCGCCCAGGTCGCCCTCGAGCACGGCCCGCGCGCCGCCGATGCATTCGGTGACGTTCTGGCCGGTCATCTCCAGGTGCACGCCGCCGGGATGGACGCCCTCGGCCTCGGCCACATCGACGAAGCCCTTCACCTCGGCGAGGATCTTGTCGAACGGCCGGGTCTTGAAGCCGCTGGCGGCCTTCAGCGTGTTGCCGTGCATCGGATCGGTGGCCCAGACCACCGACCGTCCCGCGCGCTTGGTGGCGGCCATCAGGCGCGGCAGGCGCTCGGCCACCTTGTCGGCGCCGAAGCGACCGATCAGGGTCAGACGGCCCGGCTCGTTGGCCGGGTTCAGCGTATCGATCAGCCGCAGCAGTTCGTCCGGCTCAAGCGTCGGGCCAACCTTCATGCCGATCGGGTTCTTCACGCCGCGCGCGAACTCCACATGGGCCCCGTCCAGCTGGCGCGTGCGCTCGCCGATCCACAGCATGTGGGCGCTGGTGTCGTACCAGTCGCCCGAGGTCGAATCGACGCGCGTCATGGCCTCTTCAAAGCCCAGCAGCAGCGACTCGTGGCTGGTGAAGAACTCCACCTGCTTCATGCCCGGATGGCTCTCGGGCGTGACGCCGATGGCGGCCATGAAGGCCAGGCTCTCGCTGATCTTGTCGCTGAGCTCACGATAGCGCGCGCCCTGCGGACTGCCCTCGACAAAGCCAAGCGTCCAGCGGTGGATGTTGTGCAGGTCGGCATAGCCGCCGCCGGCGAAGGCCCGCAGCAGGTTCAGCGTCGCCGACGACTGGGCGTAGGCCTTCAACAGCCGCTCGGGATCCGGCGCCCGCTCGGCTTCGTTGAAGTCCATGCCGTTGATGTTGTCGCCGCGATAGGACGGCAGGGTCACGCCCTCGATCGTCTCGATCGGCTCGCTGCGCGGCTTGGCGAACTGGCCGGCGATACGGCCGACCTTCACCACCGGCTTGCCGCCGGCAAAGGTCAGCACCACCGCCATCTGCAGGATCAGGCGGAAGGTGTCGCGGATGTTGTCGGCGTGGAATTCCTTGAAGCTCTCGGCGCAGTCGCCGCCCTGCAGCAGGAAGGCCTTTCCGGCCGCCACGTCGCCCAGCAGCGACTTCAGCCGCCGCGCTTCACCCGCAAAGACCAGCGGCGGCATCCGGCGCAGCTCGTTCTCGACACGCTCGACCGCCGCCGCGTCCGGATAGTGGGACGGCAGGTGCTTGGCGGGCTTGGCTCTCCAGGACGACGGGGTCCAGCGCTGGGTCATGGTCTCAACTCGAAAAGGGATCGCGGCTCATACAGGAAGCCGGGTTCGAAGGCAAAATAATGCGCCCAAATGGCGTGAATGGCGGGTGAAGGGCATGGGCGTGCGTGGCGGTTGCGGGGCGTGGCGGCCGTCGGGGAGAAGATGGGGTGCGGCGGCGGCGGCGGAAGGGGGTTTGGGGGTGAGTGTCTCAGTTCCACCAGTTCATTCTCCTTTCGACGCCATGCGGCAGCCCTGAGACGCGCGCCCTGCCCCAATTATAACCTCGCCGCCTAGGGGACGGGGTCGGGACGGAGGAGGTCAAGGAAAACAGGGAGTTGCGGGCGCGAGGGCGGATTACAGAACGCGGCCGGGCCGGCGGTGGTCGCCTGCGGCGAGGCGCGGGCCAGGCGTGACGACGGGCCGCGAACGGGGGTTCGATTGTCCCGCGATGTCTCGCCTTGTCTCGTGAAGATACGTCTCGCGAGTCTCGCGGATGGCTTCAGGTTTCGTAGAACAGCCGCGGAAACAGTTGATCGACATGATCGGCCGGCAGGCCGATGCGGACCGGACCCTTGGGCGTGTCGCTGATCAGGAGGCCGCGCGCGGTCAACTGGCCCAGGATCGTTCTGGCCATCCGGTCGCCAAGCCCCGTCAGACCGGCCGCCTCGCCCCGCTGGAGTTCGCCCCGCATCAAGGTCGCCTCCAGGAGCGCCGCCCCCCGAGGGTCGAGGTCGGGGTCGCTTTCGACGACGCGCCGAAGCCGGACCACGAAGGTGTCGAGGTCGAACAGCCCGGTCATGAACTCGACCTGGTCGAGCGCCACCTTGAGGAACCAGAGGGTAAAGGCCTGAAGCGCCTGGAGCGACAGGTTGCCGCGACCATCGCGGTCGCCCTGGCGCGGGCTGTCGGCCATCGCCAGCATCTGTTTGTATTCCTCGCGGCTTTCCAGGCCGCGGGCCAGGCCTCTCGAAATCGACCAGAGACCGCCCGCCCCCATGCCGGCCTTCAGAACCATGGCATGGGTCATCAGCCGCCCGACCCGTCCGTTGCCATCCGGGAAGGGGTGGATATAGGCGAAGCGATGATGGGCGGCGGGGATGTCGATCAGACGCGCGCGGGCGGCCTGGCCGGCGCGCTCGCGGTAAACCTCATGGAAGCGATCCATGAAGGCCCCAACCCGATTGCTGGAGGGCGGAACGTGCCGCCCCACTTCCACGTCGTGGAGGGGGTCATGACGAAAGACGCCCGGCGTCATGTCCAGCCGGCCCGTCTTGCCTTCGAGGACCCGGAAGCCCGCCGGGACCTCCGCGTAGACGTCCTGATGGAGCCAGCGGATAAAGTCCGGCGCGGTCGGATCGCCCAGCGTTCCGGCGTGAAAGCGCGCATCGATGGCGCGTTGCACGACGATGTGCGCCCGCGCCTCCAGCTGCAGGTCGCGCTGGGCCGGATCGTCCGACAGCCGCCCCTCGACGGCGGCGGCGATGTCGCGGGGCCGCGTGTGGTGGCCCTCGATCAGATTGGAGTAGTAGCAGTTCATCAGCCGGACCAGGTCCGCCGCCTCGACCTGCAGCCGGCCGCGCAACGCGTTGTCCAGCCGCCCGGCCTTGAACGCCAGCTCCGCCAGAACATCGTTGATGGCGCCGGTGGACTGGTCCCCCAGGCGCATGGGCTCAAGCCGGGCGGGGGTTTCGATCATGGCGCTCATTGCCGATCTTTTGTAGCGATCGTCTCTATCGATAGCCCATTATATCTTAAATTGAAATCTGCGATGATAGGATCGAAAATGCCGATCCTATTGCCGATCTTATTGCCAATGTTCAGCCGTGGTCGAGGACGCGGCGTTTTCGGCTTCGACGCCAGACAGGACAGGATCGTCAGGGCGTGCGCGGGCCTTGGAAGACGGGGACACACTCGTTGCCGCAGAAATGAGTGTGCGCCCCGCTTCTGAGCCCCGTCTCTGAAGCCCATAATTTGTCTCAGATTTTGGCCGCCTGCCTTAGGCCGCAGACGTAAACTTCCCCTCGGGTTTGGGCGGCGCGGATCTTGTAGTCCAAGAGGGCTTCAAGTGTGATCCGGTCCTCCAAAACATGCGACAGGTCCTCGCCATCCATCAAGATCGTCTGGATATGCTTGCCATGAACGACGGCCCTGATGCTCTCGTTCGAGAAGCCGTTGACCGAGATGAACAGGCCGCGGCCGTACATCTTCCCATCGACCTTGTGGGCGAACACATAGAGCTGCTGTGTGCTTGTCGATGGCTCCTGCCATTTGGCTTCGACAATGTAGTTCTCGCCCTCGAACTTGAAGGAACCGTCGATCTCCTCGCCAACCAGCCGGAACGGATCACCCATCTTGACGGATTGACGGCGAAATAGCTCCTTCAGGAACACTTCGAACAGCCGGCCCCGCTGCTGCGGCGTCATTCCGGTGCCGAACATCTTCTCAAAGGTCCGCTTGAGCGTGGCCAGGTCGGTCGCGGCATTATGCTGCTTTTGTGTCGCGGCCGCGCTAGCGCGCCGACTCACGGTGTTGGCGTTGCGCCGTTCGACCGCGCGCTTAAGCGTTTCGATCTGCTTGGCCGCCTCTCCTCGATCAAGTTTTTTCAGATTGTCGAAGTAGTAGGGGTCGAAATAGCTCCATGTTGAGAGCTGATCAATCATCGCTTGAAATACGGCATAGCCGCGGTCCGGGCTCGTGCCCAACTTCGCAAACACCTCGGTGACGAGGTCTCTCCGCGAGACTTCGATGTCCGCCGCAGGCAGAAAGCGCTGGGGAACACCCACGTCGCTCAGAAATTCAATGATCTTCTTCTTTGGCCAGAATAGAGCCAAGATGCATGAATGCATTCGTTCACGCAGGTCCAACGGGATTTCAGGCGCGCTCGACATCGGCAAGGCCTACGGGATCAAATATCTATGTTCAAACTGATCACGCGTCAGCGCACATAATTCACTGACGTAGTTTGCACGAAGTACCGCAGAAATTGGCTTCGACGATTCAGATATTCCCAGACTCCCCATCAGCTTGATCAAACCCATAAATCGGCGGGACTCCTCACCTTGCCACAGATCGGCAACAATTGATCGGGCGGACGTTGCCCCTCGCTTAAGGAAGAATCGCCGTAAGAGGGCTTCAGCAACGTCTTCGATTTCCTGCGTGGTGGACGAGACGCGACGTACCGCAGCCTCATCTATAGATTTTGCGAAACGAACAGCATTCGCCACCAACGATGTCACCTCCTTGGGCACCGGAACAGCGCGCGATTCGAAATTTCTAATCGCCAAATCGACCCGCAAATGAGCATGCGACTTCGAAATCTGTCCGCTTTGCTCCAAGAGGACATGGCGCGAATTTGAATCTATCTTTGGATTACGGTCAGAGCTGTGTGCAACGACATTCCGCCATTTTGAAAAAAGATCGATCAGCGCGATCGACGTAAGATCATCGACTCCGACATCCTCACTGAGCGCCATTGCCCGCTCAGCGACGGAATAGGCTCCTCCCTTCTCCTTTGGGCGCGTTATGGCCTTCGTCGCGATATCGACCACGTCATTGTCGAAGCTGAGCCAATCCTCTTCCGCTACTTCGCGAATATATGAGTCGAATACATCGGCTGCGAGCACGATTGCGCCCGCACAGGCAAATGAACGTGCTTGAGTCGCAGCATTCTTAGCTTGGGCGGGTCCGTTAGGTTTCGTCCAAGAGACGGCAATAGCTCCGGCGTCGCCGCGCTCGGCGGCAACACTTTCCAAGCCTACCAAGATGGTATTGAAGCGGTACGTCGCGCTCCCGATGCGCGACATCAAATGTCGAAGCGGCGGCGTTCGGGAAATGGATAGCTGCATTGGTGCCCGGCTGGACTCGACCCCAGCATCTCGCGATGGAAGGCGGGCGTGTTCGGCCCGACGAAAGGCGCGCGTCTTACCGTTAAAAACGACGGGCTATGCCTTATACAACCACAAGTCGGCTTGTACAGCCATGCCCCCCTACCCCAGCTCCGCCGGCACATACTTCTCCCGCATCGTCACCAGCTCCTCCGCCGCCGTCGGGTGAACGGCGCAGGTCGAGTCCCACTGCTGTTTGGTCACGCCCATTTTCACGGCGATGGCGGCCATCTGGATCATCTCGGGGGAGTCGGGGCCGACCACGTGGACGCCGACGACCTGCTGGGTGTCCTGGCGGACCAGCAGCTTCATCAGGGAGCGCTCCTCGCCGCCGTAGAAGGTGACCTTCATCGGCCGGAACACCGAGCGGTAGACGTCGATGGGGCCGAAGGCCTTGCGGGCCTCGGCCTCGCCCAGGCCGACCGTGCCGATCGGCGGCTGGGAGAAGACGGCGGTGGCGACCAGGTCGTGGTCGAAGGTGGTCGGGTTGTCGCGGAACTCGGTCTCGGCGAAGGCCGCGCCCTCGCGGATGGCCACGGGGGTCAGGTTGATCCGGTCGGTCACGTCGCCGACGGCCCAGATGTTGTCGATGTTGGTTTTGCTGAATTTGTCGACCTTGATCGCGCCGCGTTCGTTCAGCGCCACGCCCGCCGTCTCCAGCCCCAGGCCCGCGACGTAGGGCTCGCGGCCGGTGGCGAACATCACCTGCTGCGTGGTGAAGGTCATGCCGTTGTCGAGCGTGCTGACGACGCCGGCGTCGGTCTTTTCCAGGCGCTCGTGCTGGCAGCCGAGCACCACGGTGATGCCGCGTCGCTCCAGCTCGTTGGCCAGGTGGGCGCGGATGTCGTCGTCGAAGCCGCGCAGGATGTTGGCCCCGCGATAGAGCAGCGTGACCTTGCTGCCCAGGCCCGCGAAAATGCCGGCGAACTCCACGGCGATATAGCCGCCGCCGACGATCAGGATGCTCTCGGGCAAGGTCTCCAGATGGAACGCCTCGTCCGAGCTGATCGCGTGCTCGACGCCCGGCAGGTCGGCCGGATAGGTCGGCCGGCCGCCCGTGGCGATGAGGATCTTGTCGGCCGTCACGGTCTGGGCGTGTTCGCCGAGGATCTCGACCGTGTGGGCGTCCTTCAGCACCGCCTTGCCGTGGACCAGGTCGGCGCCGGCCTTCTGCAGGTTGGTGACATAGATGCCCGACAGGCGGGCGATCTCGATGTCCTTGGCCTGGAGGAAGGTCGGCCAGTCGAATTTGGGCGCCTCGACCGTCCAGCCGAAGCCGCGGGCCGTCTTGACCTGATGCGAGAATTCGCTGGCGTAGACCATGAACTTCTTGGGCACGCAGCCGCGGATCACGCAGGTTCCGCCGACGCGGTATTCCTCGGCCACCCCGACGCGGGCGCCGCTCATCGCCGCCAGCCGCGCCGCGCGCACCCCGCCGGAGCCGGCCCCGATGACGAACAGGTCGTAGTCGTACTTGGTCATCAGAGCTCCGGCGGTCAGGGAAAGGGCGCAGGCGGATATGGGGTCAGGGAACCCGCTTGACCACCCCGGCGTCGGTTCCGATCAGCGCCTCGTCGGCCAGATCGAGGAACAGGCCGTGATCGACCACGCCGGTGACGCTCTTGAGCGCGCCGGCCAGGGCCGCGGGATCGGCGATCTCGCCCGAGGCCAGGTCGTAGATCACGTTGCCGCCGTCGGTGATGACGATGCCACGCTCGGCCGTGCGCAGGCGCGGCGGCGGCAGCTCGAACTCGGCGGCGATGTCGGCCAGCCGGCGGCCGGTGTGCGGATGGCCGAAGCGGACCACCTCGATCGGCAGCGGGAACCTGCCCAGGGTCTTCACCACCTTGGCGGCGTCGGCGATGACCACGCAGCGGCGCGAGGCCTCCCAGACCAGCTTCTCGCGCAGCAGGGCCGCCCCGCCGCCCTTGATCAGCGACAGGCCGGGCCCGATCTCGTCGGCCCCGTCCACGGTCAGGTCGATGGCCTTGACGTCGTCCAGGCCGACCAGCGGGATGCCCAGCTCGCGGGCCAGGTTGGCCGTGTTCTCCGAGGTCGGCACGCCGCGGATGTCGAGCCCCCGCGCGGCCAGCGCCTTGACGAAATGCGCGGCCGTCGAGCCCGTGCCCAGGCCGACGACCATGCCGGCTTCGACGAGCTCGGCGGCGGCCTGGCCGGAGATGCGTTTCTGGTCGTCGGCGGTCATGGGATGTCTCCGGGCGGCGGCGCGGACGCTATAGCGCGTGCACGGAAGCCTTGCGAGACCAGCGTGCCGTCACCACCCCTCACCAGGCCAGAAGTTTGAGGCCCGGAATGTCGGCGAAGTCGGCGGCGTTGGTGGTGATGAGCGTTGCCGGCAACGCTAGAGCCTGAGCGGCGATCATGCGGTCGAGGATCTTAGGGCGAGAGAACCCTGTCGAGCCAACGATCGTGCGATAAGCCTCCGCGCACGAAGCATCGAACGGAAGAACCCGCAGCGAAGCCAGAATTGCGTCAAGACGGGCTTGGCGAAGCGCGGCCTGCGAGGCGTCGCTTACCGGGGCCCCCTCAAGTTCGACCCTTGTGATGATCGACACCATCAGGGGACCGGCCAGCGCAGTAAGCCTGTTGCGCACTCCCGGATGACCATCGCGCAGGTGGATGACGATGTTGGTGTCGAGCAGATAGCTCAAGGCCTACAGGCCCGGCCGTTCGGGAATTTCCTCGGTGTCGCGGACTTCGATGTAGGACGGCTTGGGAAGCGCATCCAACTTCGCGAACATCTCGGCGATCGACGGCCGCTTGGGCTGCATCGTCACCACGTCGCCGGACCGGGTGATCGTAAGCTCCACGCCATCATCGTACGCGATTTCGCGGGGCAGCCGGACGGCCTGGCTGTTGCCGCTCCTGAAGGTCTTGCTGGTGACCGTGGTCATGGGATCGCCTCCGTATGCACACGTATATACCAGAAAGCGGAACCCTCGAAAAGCTAGCCCGTCTTCCGCGCCAGCTTCATCGCCCGGAACCGCGCCGCCCAGCCCGGTTTCTCGGTCTGGACGCCGCGTTCCAGCGCCAGCGCGTCCGGCGCGACATCCTTGGTGATCACCGAACCGGAACCGGTATAGGCCCCCGCCCCGATGGTCACCGGCGCCACCAGCGAGCTGTTCGACCCGACAAAGGCCCCCTCGCCCACATGGGTGTCGAACTTGTCGAAGCCGTCGTAGTTGCAGAAGATCGTGCCAGCGCCGATGTTGGCCTTCGCGCCGATCGTGCCGTCGCCCAGATAGGACAGGTGGTTGGCCTTGGCGCCCTTGCCGACCTTGACCTTCTTCACCTCGACGAAGTTGCCGATATGGGCGTCCTCGCCGATGTCCGCGCCGGGCCGCAGGCGCGCATAGGGGCCGACGATGGCGCCGGAGCGGACGATGGCCCCCTCCAGATGGCTGAAGGCGCGGATCACCGCGCCGCTCTCGACCGTCACGCCCGGGCCGAACACCAGGTTCGGCTCCAGGGTCACGCCGCCGGCGATCTTCGTGTCGAAGCTCAGGAACACCGTCTCCGGCGCGGTCATGGTCACGCCGTCGGCCAGCACGGCCGCGCGGGCGCGGTCCTGCCAGAGGCGCTCGGCGCGGGCGACGCCGGCCTGGTCGTCGGCGCCCATCACGGCGGTCTCGGAGGTAAAAGCCACGCCCACCCGCTTGCCGGCGGCATTGGCGATGCCGACGATGCTGGTGATATAGTACTCGGCCTTGGCGTTGTCGTTGCCGACCGCCGCCAGCCAGTCGAACAGCGGCCCGGCCGGGGCGCAGAGGATGCCGGAATAGCAGGCGCGGACGGCGCTCTCCTCGGGCGACGCGTCGCGCGCCTCGACGATGCGCAGCAGGCGGCCGTCGGCATCCTGGATCATCCGGCCGTACAGCGCCGGGTCGGCCGCCTCGAAGGCCAGCATGACCAGATCGTCGCCGGCCGCGCGACGCTCGAACAGCGGCGCGAAATCGCCGGCCGTCAGCAGCGGGCAGTCGGCGTTGGTCACGATCACGTCGCCTTCGAAACCGGCCAGGGCCTCCTTCGCCGCCAGCACAGCGTGGGCGGTGCCCAGCGGCGGGTCCTGGATGGCCACGGCGGCCTCGCCCAGACGCTTGCGCACATGGTCGGCGACGGCCGGGCTGTGGGTCCCGCAGACCACCACGATCCGCGCGCAGCCGGCGGCCTGGGCCGCGTCGATCGCCCGATCGAGCATGGTCCGCCCGCCGATCCTGTGCAGCACCTTGGGGGTCGGGGATTTCATGCGGGTGCCCTGGCCGGCGGCCATGATCACCGCGGCGCGCTGGCTCATCGGATCGACTCGTGACGTTGCAATTCCTCCCCGTTTACCCGAAAGCCCCTGACGATGCATGACCCCGACACGAGCCCCGACACGAGCCTTGCCGGCTGGACCATCGCCTTCGACCTCGACGGCACCCTGGTGGACACCGCGCCGGACCTGATCGGGGCGCTGAACGTGCTGCTCGTCGAACAGGCGATGGCGCCGGCGCCAATGTCGGCCGTGCGTCAGCTCGTCGGCCACGGGGTGCGCGGGCTGCTGCAACGCGCCTATCAGTTGGCGGGCCTGACGATCACCGAAGAGCGGATCGACGCGCTGCGGCCACGGTTCATCGAGATTTACCGCGCCCGCATCGCGCGGGAGAGCCGCCCGTTCCCGGGCTGCCTGGCGGCGCTGGCGGACCTGCGCCGGCGCGGGGCCAGGCTGGCGGTCTGCACCAACAAGCCGATGGCCCTGACCGAAGCGCTGCTGGCGGAACTGGACATGACCCGCCGCTTCGACGCCGTGGTCGGCGGCGACACGCTGCCGGTGCAAAAGCCGGACCCCGCCCCCCTGCTCAAGGCGATCGCGCGGGCCGGCGGCGACCGGGCGCGGGCGATCCTCGTCGGCGACGCCTCGCCCGACGTCGGCGCGGCGAAGGCGGCGGGCGTCCCCTGTATCATCGTCGGTTTCGGCTACAACGACCGCCCGGCGGCCGAGCTGGGCGGCGACGTTCTGATCAGCGGCTACGAGGCGCTGGCCGAAGCGGTCGCCAACATCGCCGCGTCTTGCCGGACCGCGGCCGAGTCGCTATAGACCCCGCCTCCCGGGCCGACAGCCCACGAGCGGATGCGTAGCTCAGCGGGAGAGCACCTCGTTCACACCGAGGGGGTCACAGGTTC
Source organism: Caulobacter sp. (assembly GCA_030645575.1). Taxonomy (GTDB): domain Bacteria; phylum Pseudomonadota; class Alphaproteobacteria; order Caulobacterales; family Caulobacteraceae; genus Caulobacter. The sequence goes on from JAUSMJ010000027.1 coordinate 44,564, forward strand.
AATCCCTGTCGCATCCACCATTCTGCTTCGCCCTCCGGGCTTCGCGGAACAAGCCCTCCTCCATCCGTCGAAGCAGAATGCCCTGCGAAGCCTTGGCGAAGCAGGGCTGTCGCCAGCTTGCCGTCGATACACACTTTCACACACGACGGTTGAAATTCTACGAGCGTGTGTATAAATACACCCGTGAACAGCCGGAACGTCATCAAGGCGCTGGAGGCCGACGGGTGGACCCTGAAGCGGGTCACCGGCAGCCACCATCACTTCATGCATCCGACCAAGGCCGGCATTGTGACCATCCCTCATCCGAAGCGGGACCTGCCTGTCGGAACCCTGCGATCCATCGAGAAGCAATCCGGCCTGAGCCTGAGGTGACCGCCATGCGCTATTACATCGCCCTGATCCACAAGGACTCGGACAGCGACTTTGGCGTGTCCTTCCCGGATTTTCCGGGTTGCACCTCGGCGGGCGAAACGCTGGATGAGGCGGTGCGGATGGGGCGCGAGGCCCTGGAAGGGCACACCGAGCTCATGGCGGAAGGCGGTGAAGCCATCCCCGAACCCACGGCCATGGAGGTCATCATGGCTGCCCCGGAGAATCGGGACGGAACCCCGGTGCTGATCCCCCTCGCCCCGGCGGTGAGCCAGAAGACGGTGCGAGTGAACATCACCCTGCCCGAGGACACTCTGCGAGACGTGGACCGCTACGCCGAGGCGCACGGGTTCACCCGGTCAGGGTTTCTGGTCCAGGCAGCCAAGCGGGTGATGGAGAAGGCGTGACGTTTGAGAAGCATGGCGCTGCCGCCCCATGTCACCTCAGGCCGCCCGGACCTTGAGGGTCACGCCAGACTCGCGCTGCAGGCAGCCGATGACCGAGAACAGATTGCTGGCTGTTGGATTGCCGCGCGGACCGAACATTCGCATCAGACTCTTGGCTGGAGCCCCCGTCGCCGCCGAAAGCGACTCAAAGCCGACGGTGGCGTTGATGTAGTCCCGAAGAACGGCCTTCCCGGTCTCGACATCGCCTTCGAGCAACGCCGCCACCCCTTCGGTCAGCAGCGCCTGTTTGAAGGCAGGGTCACGGGCGACCCGAGCCTGCACGGTGTCCTTGAAGGATCGGGTCAGGGCCATCAGGTCTCGCCTTTCTTCAGCGCCGCCTTGCGCGCCTTGTAATTCGCCCACCGCGCCTTGGCGGCCTCGATGTCTTTGTCCTGCCGGCGCTTTGTTCCGCCGCCGACCAGGATCACCAGCCTGTCGCCGTCCCGGCCGAAATAGACGCGATACCCAGGCCCTGCGTCGATCCGGTATTCAAGCACCCCGTCGCCAACACCCTTGACGTTGGAGACAGCGCCTCGGGCAATGCGGGTCAGAGCGACCGTCACCCTGGCGGCAGTGATCGCGTCCAGACCGTCGAACCAGTCGCCGAACGGGCTGGCGCCCGCATCTGTCAGGTATTCCTCGATCTGGACACCATTAGGTAACATATATGATACCTACGTTCAACGATGGTTCCGCTTGAAGCCGATTGCCTCCGCCCCTTTGGCGAAGGCACCCCTTCGTCAATGGTTCGAATTCGAACCGATGGTCTTCGACCTACAGGTCGCTGAGCCGAGGCGCTACGACGCTGAACCGTCCCGCATCCAGCGCATCGAGGCGCTTCTTGCCGCAATCGAGGGTGTCAGTTCGAGCGATCCATCGCCATTTGTCGTCAGCCCCGCGCCCGTTTCTTCATCTAGCTCTCCGTCACGCGGCGCCCCATTCGGAACGGCCTCCTCGGACGCTGCGCACTCTGTCATGATCATTTTGTGCTGGGCGTTCATCGCTTCGCTGGCTGTAGTCAGACCCTCGATAAGGACGAACAAGCCGCACTCGAAGTCATTGCCGTAGATGCTGAAGTTCAAGCCGGCCATCGGTTAGTCACCATCGTCTTTGGAGAAACATAGCGGCTGAAGAAGCTCTACGCGCCATCATGATGTTGCGCCAAATGCCCGGAAGTAATCGGCATCGAGCGAGCGCCCCGCCTGCCCCGTCACCCGCCCCCATGACAAATTGATGGCCTCCACTAGCTCCCGAGGCAGCGCCCGTTCCGAGCGACTATGGTCCGGGCGACTATGGAGCGACAAAAAGCTGTTCCCTTCCCGCTTTGCCGGCGGCGGTGCCGCGAGGGGCGTCTCGACGAGGAACAGAAGATCGATACCGCTGCATTGGTCAGCCCGCATTGCGTCGCCCATCGCCCAGGCGATTGACTGTCGATCAAGCTTGAAGGGGGGCGTAACAAGCGCGATCACGCCCAAGGCATCCGGGCGATCAAGTGCGGCCTTGGTCGCCTTGATCTGTCTGTTTGCGGCTCTTGCCTCTGTCTGAACGCGCCGCCCCAGGATGCGCATCGCATTGGTTGCGACGGGCGGCGGCAGGTCTCGAACGTTGATCGGCACGGTGCCAAAAATGATCGGCGCGCCCAACTCATGGTTCTTGGCTAGCATCTCGCTCACCGCCTTGGCCGTCGCCGGGGCCCCAGCGCGATCCGTGGTCAGAGACTTCACCTCCACGATGATATTGTCGCTCGCGAAAAGGATGTCGGCCAGCTTTCCTTTATAGCTCGGGGGAAGCACGGCTTCTAAGGGGCTGCCGCCGGCACCCTCCAACACCCTCACCAATAGATCATGCTGCGTCATGGTCCCTCACTGCGCCTTGTTCCTAGCTTCACTCCGGAAGGCGTTAGCAGCCTAGCGGCGGAGATTGCTCGTGCGCATCTGGTGCAGCATGAATTGGATAAGCAATGACCAGTTGAGCAGCCAGGCACGATGGGTAGCGACACGCGCCCAGCGGCCGAACCGAAGGCACCACCGCGCCTTGGCGAAGCAGGGCTGTCCGCCCCCCTATCGCGGGGGCGGCTTCACCCCGCCGGCCTTGGCGGGCGCCGTCGCGGGGCAGGCCTGGGGCTCCATGTTGAGCGGCACGCGGCGGCCGTTGACCAGCAGATCCGCCCAGCGCCGGGGCACGACCTTCACCCGCCCCTCGCCGACGGCCACGCCATCGCCCTCGCAGTTGAGGGAGTCCGTCCAGCCCACCACGCGCCAGACATTGGGCGTGGCTTCCTCGTAGACCGTCACGGCTCCGGAGAAGGCCAGCAGGATCTCCTCGTGGCCGTCGCCGTTGACGTCGGCGAAGGTCGCTTCGCACTTGTCGTCCTGACCGTCGCAGCGGGTCGGCGAACGAGGGTCGTCGTCCCATCGCCGGTTGACGAAACTGCCCGGCAGGGCGCGGTCCTTGGGCCAGACGGTCACCTGACTGGCCATGTCCCTCGCGCGCGGCTGCTCCTCGACGGCCCGACGATAGCGCTCCTTGAGCGTCAGCGCCTCGGTCGCCCGCTTGCCGGTCTCCCCACCCTTCGCCTTGAGCGTCTTCAGCGCCGCCATCCCATAACGTTCACTCTCGAACCGCAGGAACCTGTAGTCCACCTTGTCCGCCGCGACCTTCCCCGCCGCCAGCCGCGCCATCTGGTCATTCACCGAAAGCCTTGCCGGATCGGCGATCGGCGAGAACAGCGCCAGGATCAGGCCGACCACGACGAAGGCGGTGATCACATTGGTGAGCTCCAGCCGCTTCATCCACACGCCCGGCAGCACCGCCGCCACGCCGTAGCCGACCGCGTAGCAGACGCCGGCGATCACGCAGGCGCCGGCGATGATCCGGTCCGGGGTCAGGCCGTACTGGTGCACGCGCAGCCACAAGGCGTAGGCGGCCACCGCGACCAGCGGGACCAGCAGCAGGCCGCCGACCCGCGCGGCCCAGCGCAGGATCACGGGGGCCGGCTCGTCGGGCTCGCCGTCCTGGTAGGCCGCGTTGATCAGGATGATCATCGTCGCCGCGGCGCTGAGCAGGATGGAGGCGGCGCTCTTCGTCGCCCACAGCGGCTCCAGCCCCGTGAACGGCAGGGAGGCCATGAAGGCGCCCGTCAGGAACACCAGCACCGGCAGCAGCCAGGACAGCAGGGTCAGCGCCACCGTGCGGACGCCACGGATCAGGGCGTGCCGGACGTCGGTCAGCTGCACGGCGGCGGCGAACATCGTCGTGGTGGCCGGGAAGGCGAACCAGGTCTTGCGGATCAGCTCCTCGACGAACTCGATGCCGATCAGCTTGAACAGCGCCCCGCCGAGGAACAGCACGATCCAGAACACGCCCACGAAGCCGGCCGCCATGACCAGCTGCACGCCGTGCTTCCAGGCCAGGTCGAAATAGACGGCGAAGCGGGCGATGACCTTGCGGTCGGCCTCGGCCCCGGCCACCAGGTGGTGGGCGATGAACAGGCAGGCGGCGAGGAAGACCATCGCCTCGCCGCTGATCCATTCGACCACCTCGTGCGCGGCGCGGCGGTCGATGTCGTGGGCGCCGAGAGCGGCCAGCCCGGTCGCCGCGACCAGGGTCCAGATCACCAGCGTGCGGCCGCGCATCTCGGCCAGCCCGCCCAGCACCACGAACGGGGCGAACAGTGTCACGGCCGCCAGCACGCCGAACAGCACGCCGCTCGTCGCCGGCCAGACCTTGTTGTCGGCGGCCTCCGTCAGGGCCCACAGGGCAAGGCCCTGGACCAGCCCGACAGCCACCCGCGTCCATCCGATGGCGGGCGACGCGGCCCGGTCCTCGATCGCGTAAGCCATGCACGTGCCCCAAATGAGGTGTCAGCCTCGCGCAACAGAGAGCGTAAGACAATCGCACGCAACGCGCACGGGCGCTTTGCGTTGACCTGAACGCGTGGCAGGGTCTCACCGCGACCGAAGGACCTTTGCGATCCCTGTATGAGCAAGCCCGCCAGTTTCAAGCTCCATCAGGGAGAACACGGCGCCACGGTGGTTCTCACCGGCGACTGGACCGCCGAAACCATGGACGACGCCGACGATCGTCTGGCGGGAATCCTGGACGGCGCGAAGGCGCTGACCGCCGACCTGCGGTCCATGGGGCGCTGCGACACGGCGGGGGCCTACGCCATCCTGCGGGCCGCCGAGGGCCAGGCGACCGCGGGCGAGGTGATCGCCCGGCCCGAGACGCGCCGCCTGCTGGACCTCGTGGCCGCCGCCATCGAGGCCGAACCCTCGCCCTCGACGCAGCAGCGGGGCGTCTACGACCTGCTCGTTCGCGTCGGCAAGGGCGTTTTCCACATCTTCCAGGAGGTCGTCGAGACCTTCGCCTTTATCGGCCGCCTGACCATGTCGCTCCTGCGCGGCGTGGCGCGGCCGTCGCGGGTGCGCTGGGCGCCGATCTTCGCCCAGTGCGAGCGGGCGGGCCTGGACGCCCTGCCGATCGTCGCGACGGGCACCGCCTTCATCGGCGCGGTGGTCGCGCTGATCGGCATCAACACCCTGCGGGACTTCGGCGCGACGGTGTTCGTCGTCGAGACCATCGGCATCGCCGTGCTGCGCGAGTTCGGCATCGTCATCACCGCGGTGCTGATCGCCGGCCGCTCGGCCTCGGCCTTCGCCGCCGAGATCGGGGCGATGAAGATGCGCCAGGAGATCGACGCCATGCAGGTGATGGGCGTGGACCCGTTCGACGCCCTCGTGCTGCCGCGGTTCGTGGCGCTGCTGCTGATGATGCCGCTGCTGACATTCGTGGCCGACCTGTCGGGCCTGGCCGGCGGGATGATCGTGACCTGGAACATCCTCGACCTGTCGCCAACCTTCTTCCTGCAGCGCATCGTCGACAATGTCGGCGCGACCCACTTCTGGGTCGGCATCTCCAAGGCGCCGATCATGGCCGCGGTGATCGCCGGCATCGGCTCGCGCCAGGGCATGGAGGTCGGCGGCGACGTCATCTCGCTGGGCCAGCGCGTCACCTCGGCCGTGGTCCAGGCGATCTTCACCATCATCGTCATCGATGCCGTGTTCGCGGTCCTCTACATGAAGCTGGACGTATGAGCGGGTTGGACGAGAACGAGGGCGCCGAGGGCGCCGAAGTCCCGCCGATCGAGATCATCGGTCTGCGGTCGCAGTTCGGCTCGCATGTGATCCATGAGGACCTCGACCTGACAGTCTACCGGGGCGAGGTGCTGGGCGTGGTCGGTGGTTCGGGCTCTGGCAAGTCGGTGCTGATGAACACCATCATCGGCCTCAAACAGCCCGACGGCGGGGTCGTGCGACTGTTCGGCCAGGACATCGACACCGCCACGCGCAAGAACTGGACCTCGATCGAGCGGCGCTGGGGCGTGCTGTTCCAGCAGGGGGCCCTGTTCTCGTCCCTGACGGTGCGCGAGAACGTCGCCGCGCCGCTGTTCGAACACACCCGCCTGACCAAGGCGGAGATCTACGAGCTGGCCGACCTGAAGATCGCCCTGTCGGGCCTGCCGCCCCGGGCCGGCGCGCTGAAACCCGCCGAATTGTCCGGCGGGATGGTCAAGCGCGCCGGCCTGGCCCGGGCCCTGGCGCTCGATCCACAGCTGCTGTTCCTCGACGAGCCGACGTCGGGACTGGATCCGATCGGGGCCGCGGCGTTCGACGAACTGATCGCCGACCTCTCGAGCAGCCTCAACCTCACGGTGTTCATGATCACCCACGACCTGGACAGCCTGTATGCCATCACCAACCGCGTGGCCGTGCTGGCCGATCGCAAGGTCGTCGCCGTCGCGCCGGTGCATGAACTGGAGCATTCCGATCACCCGTGGATTAAGGAATACTTCCTGGGACCGCGGGGACGGGCGGCGGCCGAGTCGCGCAAAAGGACGGGGCTGAGCGCCTGATGGAAAGAAACGCCAATTACGCCCTGGTGGGCGTCGCCTCGCTGGCGCTGGTCGTCGGGATGATCGTGTTCATCGTTTGGCTGGCCCGGCTGCAGGTCAACCGCGACTTCGACGTCTACGACATCCTGTTCATCGGCCCGGTGCGCGGTCTGTCCGAGGGCGGCGAGGTCCATTTCAACGGCATCAAGGTCGGCGAAGTGACCAAGATCGCGCTGGACAAGCGCGATCCCAACCGCGTCATCGCCCGCGCCCGGCTCACCTCCGACGTCCCGATCCGCGAGGATTCCTTCGCCACGCTCGAGCCCCAGGGCATCACGGGCGTCAACTATGTCCAGATCACCGCCGGTTCGTCGTCCAGGCGCCTGTTGAAGGACACCGTGGCCGCCGGCGAGGTGCCGGTGATCAGGAGCCAGCGCAGCGCGCTGTCGGACCTGCTGCAGGGCGGGGGAACGGTGCTGAGCCGGACCATCGAGGCCCTCGACCGCGTTAACCGCGTGCTGTCGGATGAAAACGTGAAGACCTTCAGCGCCGCCCTGAACGACGTCCAGGCGATCACCGCCGAGGCCCGCGAGCGCAAGGAGATCATCGCCGACGCCCAGAAGGCTCTGCAGAGCATCGACGCGGCGGCCACCGCGATCACCGAGCTGAGCCGCTCGACCCAGGGCCTCGTCGATACCGACGGAAAACGCACCCTGGCCGAACTGAGCGACACGGCGACCGAACTGAAGGCCGCGACCCGCGACGCGCGGGCCCTGATCACCAAGCTCCACGGACCGACCACCGAGTTCGCCGACACCGGCCTGCCGCAACTGACCCGGGCCATCACCTCGCTGCAGGCCACCGCCGAGTCGCTCGACCGGCTGCTCGGCGAGGTCGAACAGAACCCGCGAGGGGTGGTCGCCAAGCCGCCCGCCAAGGAACTGGAGGTTCAACCGTGAGCCGTCGATTGACCGCCGCCGCGCTCGCGCTGGCGGCTATCGCCCTGTCGGGCTGCATCTCGCTGTTTCCCAAGGCGGAGCCGGCGCAGCTGTACCGTTTCGAGGCGCAGCCACCGTCCCAGGCGGCCTCCGCCGGCCCCGTGTTCGGCGTCCTGCGTCTGGGCACGTCCTTCCCGCGCGCCTCGGCCGGCGACCGCATCCTGACCGTCAACGACCGGGGCGAGGCCGCCTATATCGCCGGCGCCCGTTGGGTGTCGCCCGCGTCGGTGCTGTTCGACGAGCAGGTCGCCGGCGCCTTCCAGGGCGACGGCGGCCGCGCGCGGCTGATCGGCCGCGGCGAGATGGTCAAGGCCGACTTCTCGTTGAAGCTCGATGTCCGGACCTTCGAGGTCCGCTACGACCGGGGGCCCAAGGCGGCGCCGGAGATCGCCGTCGCGGTTCGGGGAATCATCACCCGCAACCGCGACCGCGCCCTGGTCGGCGAGCAGGTCTTCACCGCCCGCGTCCGGGCCGGCGAAAACCGCGTCGGCTCCATCGTGCAGGCGTTCAACGCGGCCGTGACCCAGGTGATCGGCGAGATCGCCGGCTGGGTCAACGCGGTGGATACGACGGGGACGTAACCCCCAGGGACATGCCCTTCAGTGCGTGTCCCTTGCCTGCCGAAGGGGGCACGCACTGAAGGGCATGTCCCCGCGGCCCTCACAACCCGAACAGCGTCTTCAGATACGGATTGAGCAGCCGACCCTGCGGGTCCAGCTCGCGCCGGACGTCGAGGAAATCGTTCCAGCGCGGATAGAGGGCGGCGAGGTCCGGCCCCTTGAGCGAATGCAGCTTGCCCCAGTGCGGCCGGCCGCCGTGCTTGACGAAGATCGGCTGGATCAGCTCGAAAAGGAACTGGTAGTCGTCGCGGTAGTAGGCGTGAACCGCCACCGACCCGCGCGGCTCGCCCTGGAACGGCGACAGCCAGGCGTCGTCCGGCGCGATGCGGCGCACCTCGATGGGGAAGAAGACGTCGGGGCGATGCTTCTCGATCGTCTCGACCACCTGTTTCAGCGCCGCCAGCTGGGTTTCGGCGGGCAGGTGGAATTCCATCTCGTTGAACCGCACGGGCCGCTCGGTCGAGAGCAGCTTCCAGCCCTCATCAACGGCCGTCTCCGGCTTGGCGCCGCCCAGCAGGGCCTTCGCCGCCGCCCTGCGCGCGCCGGTCGAGAAGCCCAGCAGGTTGCGCAGGGTCTTGAGCACGTCGAGGAAGGCGGTGTCCTGGTCCGGACCGCGATCCAGGGCCGGATCATCGGTCTCGTCATGGCTGATGTTGGCCGCCAGGCCCGTGAACGGCACGGCGTAGAACTCGAAGTTGCGGTGGGTTTTCCACCGCTCCTCCCCCTTTTCCAGCGCTTCCTCGAACGGCTCGACCCAGACCCGCCGGCGCAGGCGCCGGTTGGCCGTGGTCGTCAGCCTGGCCTTGGAGATGATCCCCAGCGATCCCAGCGAGACCCGCGCGGCGTTGAAGACGTCAGGCCGGGTGTTCGCGTCGCAGTCGATCACCCTGCCCCCGGTGGTGACCAGGGTCAGGGCCGTGACGTCGCCGTGGATCGCCTTCAGCGTCCGCCCCGTGCCGTGGGTCGCCGTGCCCAGCGCCCCGCCGAGCGACTGCTTGTTGATGTCGGGCAGGTTGGCCATGGCCCGGCCCTTCGCGGCCAGGGCCGGGCCCAGCGCGCCCAGCCGGGTGCCGGCCCAGACCGTCGCTTCGTCGCCGTCCCAGCCGACGACGCCGCTCATGGCGTCCAGCGACACCAGCGTCCCGTCGGTGGCGCACAGGCCGGTGAAGCTGTGGCCGGCGCCCGTCACGCGGATCGGCGCCGGGCCGGCTTTCAACAGGGCGGCCAGCTCGGCCTCGTCCTTCGGCGCGCTGCGCTGGACCGGATAGCTGTGCTGGATGCCCGACCAGTTGCGCCAGACCGTATGGCCCTTGCCGTCGGTCGAGGGCGGCGCGGCCGGCTCGGGCTTCTCGCGGTTGGCCACCCCGACGGCGACCGCCGACCCCGCGACGACGGCCACGCCCGCCCCGCCACCGACAAGCGCCTGCCGTCTCGAAATCATGACCTGTCCCCGCCCCTAGCCGGCGGAGTCTTCGTGGTCCGCCATGAATCGTATGAGAGCCTCCAGATCGGCCGGCGTGCAAGTCGCGCACTGGCCGCCGGCCGGCATGGCGTTGAATCCCTGGATACTGTGGTCGATGAGCACCGGCAGGCCCTGTTTCCAGCGCGGCGCCCATGCGGCGGCGTCATGGATCATCGGCGCGCCGGAGTCGGCTATCGTGTGGCAGGCCTTGCAGGAGGTCTCGTAGAGTTCCGACAGGTGCGCGTCGGCCGGCCGCAGCAGCGCCGCCTGTTCGGGCGTCGGGGCGGGTTTGGGGGCGGCGCCGCAGGCGGCGAGAAGGGCGGCCATGGCCAAGGCCGCGATGCCGAGCCCTTTCCCCTCGAGGGGCAGGGGGAAGGGAGCTATCTCACGCCCCATCCTCAGCCCTCCAGCCCATGCAGCCGCCGCGCGGCGGTCAGGGTGTTCAGCAGCAGGCAGGCGATGGTCATCGGCCCGACTCCGCCCGGCACCGGCGTGATCCAGCCGGCGACGGCCCTGGCCTCGTCGAACGCCACGTCGCCGACCAGCCGGGTCTTGCCTTCGGCGGCGCGAACCGGATCGCGCGAGGGGAAGCGAGTGATGCCCACGTCGATCACCGCCGCGCCGGGCTTGATCCAGTCGCCGCGAACCATCTCGGCCCGCCCGACGGCGGCCACCAGGATGTCGGCCTGGCGGCAGAGGGCGGGCAGGTCGCGGCTGCGGCTGTGGGCGATGGTCACCGTGCAGTCGGCGGCCAGCAGCAGCTGGGCCATCGGCTTGCCCATCAGGTTCGAGCGACCGATGACCACGGCATGCTTGCCGGTCAGGTCGCCCAGCGCATCCTTCAGCAGCATCATGCAGCCGACCGGCGTGCAGGAGGTCAGGGCCGGCAGGCCGCTGGCCAGCCGGCCGGCGTTGGTCACGGTCAGGCCATCGACGTCCTTGTCCGGCGAGATCGCCGCGACGATACGCGCCTGGCTCAGGTGGTCGGGCACGGGAAACTGCACCAGCAGACCGTGGATCGCCGGATCGGCGTTGAGCCTTCCGACCAGGGCCAGCACGTCCGCCTCGCTGGCGTCGGCCGGCAGCCTGTGGGTTTCGGAATGCATGCCCGCGGCCAGAGACTGTACGCCCTTGTTGCGGACATAGACCTCGCTGGCCGGATCCTCGCCCACCAGAACCACCGCCAGGCCCGGGGTGATCCCATGCTCGGCCTTCAGGGCGGCGACGTCGATGGTCACCTGCTCCCGCAGCCGTTCGGAGAACGCCTTGCCGTCGATGATGGTCGCCGTCGCCTCGGTCATGCCTGTCTCCCCGGGAAACCTGCGTGGCTGCTACCCGTTCACCGCGCGCCGCGCAATCAGCTGGTCCGCCTAGCCTTCGCGCCGCATCGTGCTATCTCGTTGGCATGCCGCCGCCCCCCGCCGCCCGCGCCGATGTCGTCCTCGTCGGCGGCGGGCTGGCCAACGGCCTGATCGCGCTGCGCCTGCGGGCCCTGCGATCCGACCTGAGGGTAGTGATCCTGGAGGCGGGCGAGACTCTCGGCGGCCGCCATACCTGGAGCCATTTCGCCACCGACGTGGGCGAGGCCGTCGGGGCCTGGCTGGCGCCGCTGATCGTTCACCGCTGGGATGGCTACGAGGTCCGCTTTCCGGGCCACCGGCGCGGCCTGACCACGCCCTATCTGGCCATCTCGTCCGACCGGTTCCACGCGGTGGTTTCGGCGGCGATGGGCGAGGACTGCTGGGCCGGATCAGCCGTCGAGGCCGTGGCCGGCGATCGGGTCACCCTCGCCGATGGCCGGGTCATCGCGGCCGACTGCGTCATCGACGGCCGGGGCCCCGCGCCGAGCCCGGCGCTGGCGCTGGGCTGGCAGAAGTTCGTCGGGCTGGAGGTCGAGCTGACGGCGCCGCACGGCCTGACCCGCCCGATCGTCATGGACGCCACGGTCGACCAGCTGGACGGCTACCGCTTCCTCTACAGCCTGCCCCTGTCGCCGACCCGGCTATTGATCGAGGACACCCGCTACAGCGACGGCGAGGCGCTGGATCGCGCGGCGCTACGGGCCGACATCGAGGCCTATGCCCGCGGCCAGGGCTGGATGATCGCGTCGGTGGTCCGCGAGGAGATCGGCGTCCTGCCCATCGCCCTGGCCGGCGACATCGACGCCCACTGGCGGGCCGCCGACACCGCGCGGGTCGGCCTGCGCGCGGCCCTGTTCCATCCGGTGACCGGCTATTCCCTGCCCGACGCGGCGCGGCTGGCCGACGAGATCGCCGCCCTGCCCGTCCTGACCACGGCCACGGCGCGGGCCTGCGTCGAGGCGCGCTCGAAGCAGCGCTGGCGCGAGCGGTCCTATTACCGGCTGCTCAACCGGATGCTGTTCCGGGCGGCCCGGCCGGATCAGCGGTTCCGCGTGCTCGAGCGCTTCTACCGTCTTCCCCAAGGCCTGGTGGAGCGGTTCTATGCCGGGCGGATCACGCTGGCCGACAAGGCCCGCATCCTGATAGGCAAGCCTCCGGTGCCGATCTCCGCCGCCCTGGCGGTCTTGTCCGAACAGTCGGTGTTTCCTGGGGGCGTCCAGACATGAGCAAGCCGCGCGCGGCGGTGATCGGGTCGGGGTTCGGCGGGCTGGCGCTCGCCGTGCGCCTGCAGTCGGCCGGCTTCGACACGACGATCTTCGAGGCCCGGGACAAGCCCGGCGGCCGCGCCTATGTCTGGCATGAAGAGGGCTTCACCTTCGACGCCGGCCCCACCGTGGTCACCGATCCCGATTGTCTGGAGCAGCTGTTCGCCCTGTCCGGCCGCAAGCTGTCGGACTATGTCGAGCTGATCAGCGTCGATCCCTTCTATCGCCTGTGCTGGGAGGACGGCCACACCTTCGACTACGTCAACGACCAGGCGGAACTGGATCGGCAGATCGCCGCGAAAAACCCTGCTGATGTCGAGGGTTACAAGCGTTTCCTCGCCTATTCCGAAGCGCTGTTCCAGGAAGGGTACGTCAAGCTGGGCCATGTGCCCTTCCTCGACTTCAAAAGCATGATCGCCGCCGCGCCGGCGCTGATGAAGCTGCAGGCCTGGCGCAGCGTCTACGCCAAGGTCGCGACCTTCGTGCAGGATGAGCATCTGCGCCAGGCGCTGTCGTTCCACACCCTGCTGGTCGGCGGCAGCCCGTTCGCGACCTCCTCGATCTACGCCCTGATTCATGCGCTGGAGCGGCGCGGCGGGGTCTGGTTTCCCAGGGGCGGCACGCACAAACTCATCACGGCCCTGGCGACCCTGTTCCAGGAGCTGGGCGGCACGCTGCGGCTGTCGACTCCCGCGAAGGCCATCACCACCCAGGCCGGGCGCGTCACGGGCGTGCAGCTGGCCGACGGCAAGGTCGAGGCCTTCGACACGGTCGCCTCCAACGCCGACATCGTCCACACCTACGAAAAGCTGCTCGGCGCCGAGCCGCGCGGGCGGGCCGAGGCCAAGCGGTTGAAGAAGGCCCGGTTCAGCCCCTCGCTGTTCGTCGTCCACTTCGGCCTCAAGGCCGAGCACCCGCAGATGCGCCACCACACCATCTGTTTCGGCGCGCGGTATCGCGAGCTGATCGGCGAGATTTACGGAAAAAACAGCCTGGCCAAGGACTTCTCGCTCTATGTTCACGCGCCCTGCGCCAGCGACCCATCCATGGCGCCGGCGGGCTGTTCGAGCTTCTACGCCCTCTCCCCCGTGCCGCACCTGGGCACGGCGGACATCGACTGGGCGGTGGAAGGGCCGAAATACCGCGACCGCATTCTGGCCTACCTCGAGGAACGCTACATCCCCAACCTGAGGCGCGATCTCGTCGTCAGCCGCATCTTCACCCCGGCCGACTTCCAGGGCGAACTGAACGCCTGGCAGGGCTCGGCCTTCTCGCTGGAGCCGATCCTGACCCAGAGCGCCTGGTTCCGCACGCACAACCGCGACGACGTCATTCCAAACCTGTATTTCGTCGGGGCCGGCTCCCACCCGGGGGCCGGGATTCCCGGCGTGGTCGGCTCGGCCAGGGCCACGGCCGGACTGATGATCGAGGATTTCCTCACGTGACCGACCTGGCCGCGACCAGCCGCGAAACGATCCAGAAGGGCTCACAGAGCTTCGCCGCCGCCGCCGCCCTGTTCGATCCCCAGACCCGGGCCGACGCGGAGATGCTCTACGCCTGGTGTCGCCATTGCGACGACGTGATCGACGGCCAGACGCTGGGCCACGACCGCGAAATGCTCGAACAGGCCGACGTCGAGCAGCGGCTGATGGCGCTCTACGCCCAGACGCGCGCCGCCCTGGCCGGGGACCCGACCGACGATCCGGCCTTCGCCGCCTTCCGCGAGGTGGCCCTGCGGCGGGCGATCCCCGAACGCTACCCGATCGACCTGATCGACGGCTTCGCCATGGACGTGGAGGGCCGCCGCTACGAGACGATCGAGGATACGCTCGACTACTGCTGGCACGTGGCCGGCGTGGTCGGGGTGATGATGGCCATCGTCATGGGCGTGAAGCCGGACGACCTGGCCACCCTGCGCCGGGCCCAGGACCTGGGCCTGGCCTTCCAGCTGACCAACATCGCCCGCGACATCGTCGAGGACGCGCTGAACGATCGTGTCTATCTGCCGGCGGATTGGCTGGCGGCGGCCGGCGTGCCGGAGCATGCCGTGGCCGATCCGGCGCACCGGGCGGCGATTGCTGGCCTCGCCCGGCGACTGGTCGATGCCGCCGAACCCTACTACGCCTCGGCCCGCTGGGGCCTGCGCGGCCTGCCCGTGCGGTCGGCCTGGGCCGTGGCGGCGGCGCGCGGGGTCTATCGCGAGATCGGGGTCAAGGTCGTGGCGCGCGGCGCGGCGGCCTGGGACCAGCGGGTGTCCACCAGCACGGCGGAGAAGCTGGGCCTGGCGCTGGGCGGCGGGCTGATGGCCCTGCGCGGGGCGACGCTGGACCGCTGGCGCGACCCGCCGGCGCGGCCGGCGTTGTGGAGCAAGATCTAGAGCGGCGCTTCGGTGCCGTCAGGCGCGGGGATGTGAAGGTCGATGTTGCGGGCCTCCAGCTGCGCCTTGAGCCGCCGCGCCGGCGGCGCCATCAGAAAGCCGAACGACACACACCCGTCCCTGGCGTGAACCGCGTGATGGAAGCGGTGGGCCTGGATCAGGCGTTTCCAGAACGCCGAATGGCCGTTCAGCGGCACCGGGTAGCGGCGGTGCACCAGGCCGTCGTGGAACATGAAGTAGATCGCGCCGTAGGCGGTGATCCCCAGGCCGATGGGCAGCATCAGCGGCAGCCCGCCGTTGGTCCCCAGCCAGATGCCGACAATGGCCGGCGCGGCGAAGACCACGGCGAACAGGTCGTTCAGCTCGAACGGGCCGGTGCGCGGCTCATGATGCGAGCGGTGCCAGACCCACATGAAGCCGTGCATGACGTACTTGTGCATGAACCAGGCGAACCCCTCCATGAAGGTCAGGGCGCCCAGGAACAGGGCCAGGTTGATCGCAAGCTGCAGCATGGTGTTCCTCAGCGGACGAGGCGTGTCGCCAGATGCGCCAACAGCAGCCCGGCAAGGCCGATCGCCAGCAGCACGGCCCAGGCAGGATACACCGCCGAAAGGCCCGCGTCCCGCCACAGGATCGACTGATAGGCCTCGATCGTCCAGGCGTGCGGCGTCGCCCAGCCGGCCATCTGCAGCCAGGGGGGCATCAGGAAACGCGGCACCATGCTGCCGCCCACGGCCGCCAGGATCAGGATGATGAAGGTCGAGAGCATCTGGCCCTGATCGCGGGTCTTGCAGAAGGCGACGATGCCCAGCGCCAGGCCCGCGGCGCAGGTCGAGGCGGCGATCGTGGTGATCAGCCAGGGCGCGATATGCCCCAGCACCGGCACGCCATAGATCAGCTCCGCCGTGGCGAAGATGGCCATGGCCTGGACCACGCCCTGGGCGATCAGGAACAGGAACTTGCCGGTGACCACCGGCCCCATGCCCCGCGTGCCGGCGAGAATCCGGTCGGCGATGCCGGAGTGGCGCTCGTCGATCAGCGACAGGGCCCCGGTCATGGCCGAGAACAGGGCGAACAGAATGCTGACCGCCCCCGCGTAGTAGGCGATGGCGCCGCCACCCTTTCTGGCCCCGCTGATGTCCTCGCGGACGAACAGGGACGGTCCGACGGCGACCGCCCGCCCCTCGGCCAGACTGTTCATGGCGGCGGCGGCGGCGGCGGTCTGGCGCCGCGTGAAGCCGCCCACGGCGGGCGCCGTCTCCACCAGGGTCCGGGCCAGCAGGATGTCGGGCATGTCCCGCGCCAGCACCTGCTGCGCCCGGGCCATGGTCAGGGGGGCGGCCACGGCCCGGCTGGGATCGGACACCACGATGATCGGCGAGCCGGACGCGGCAGGGTCGGCGCGGATGATCAGGCCGGCGTCAGCCCGCCCCGCCTTCACCAGCGCCCGCACCCGCGCGCCCGCGTCGGGAACCGTCCGTTCAGCGCGCAGGTCCGGGTCCCTGAGCAGCGCGTCGGCCAGCCGCCGCGAGGCGGGGGTCCGGGCGTCGTCGGCGATGGCGAGCTTGAGCTTCACATCCTCGCCCGTGGCCCCGGCGAACACCGCCGAGAAGATCAGAAACACCAGCGGGGGCAGCAGGAAGGTCATCACCAGCGCCCCGCGGTCCCGCCACAGCGCCAGCGCCATGACGCGGAACATGGCGAGAATCATGCGGCCCGCCTCCAGTCGGCGACGAGGCTGAACAGGTTCTGCAGCGACGGCGCCCGCACGCGAATCTCGCGCGGCGTCATGCCCAGACTCCTCAGCCGCCGGTCGAGCTTGGCGGCGGCCTGGTAGCCGCTTGTGTCGAACCGCGACCAGAAATTGCCCTCGCGCCGCTCCAGCCTTTCGGCGGCCAGAATGCCTTGGCCGTCGATGTCCGGTTCGTTCTCCAGCTGGACGAGGATTTCCATCTCCTGGCCGAAAGCCTGTTCGATCAGGGCGCGCGGCGCGCCTTCCAGGATCTTGCGGCCCTCGCGCAGGAAGCCGACTCGGTCGGCCAGGACGCTGGCCTGGTCGAGGTCGTGGGTCACGATAAGCACGGCCGCGCCGGTGTCCCGAAGGTTTCGGATCACGGCGTCCAGCGCTTCACGGGCGTCGATATCGACGCCGACCGTCGGCTCGTCGAGGATCAGCAGCCGCGGCTGGTGCAGGATGGCCGCGGCGATATTGACCCGCCGCCGATAGCCGCCCGACAGATGGCGCACGAGCACATGCTCGCGGTCGCTGGTCAGCGTCAACCGCAGCGCCCGCTCCACCGAGGCGCCCAGGTCGCGGCGGGTCACCCCCGACAGCCGGCCGAACACCTCGAGATTTTCTCGCACCGTCATGTGGCCATAGAGGGCGATCTCCTGCGGGGCCAGACCCAGGCGCGCGCGGGCGAGCGGCGAGACGAACGGGTCCAGGCCGTCGAGGGCCACCTCGCCGCCGGTCAGCTTGAACCGGCCACAGATGGCCCCGACCAGCGTCGACTTGCCCGCCCCGTTGGGACCCAGCAGGGCGTAGATCTCGCCCGGCCGCACCGCCAGATCGACGCCCCGCAACACCTTGCGGGTTCCGTACCGGTGCTCGGCGCCCCAGACATTGAGAATCGGGCGATCGATCACGCCGCCGCCTTCCTCGCCTCGAACAGGCCGATGACATAGGGGGCCAGCAGCCGCTGCCGCGCACCGGCCGCGGCCAGCGCCGCCTCGGCCGCCGCCAGATGGGTTTGCAGCGCGGCCCGGGCGCCATCGACGCCGAGGGCCGAGACCACCGTCGTCATGCCCGCGTCCTTGCCCAGGTCCTTGCCGGCCTCGGCGCCGCCCTGGACGTCGATCAGGTCGTCGTGGATCTGGAAGGCCAGGCCCAGATGCCGGGCGAACTCGCCGACATGGCCGACGGCGTCGGCGCCGGCGCCGGCGATCACCGCGCCGGCCTCCGCCGCGGCCACGAGCAGCACGCCCGTCTTGCGATGGTTCAGCAGCTCCAGCTCGGCCGACGAGCGGTCATGGCCGCGGTCGTCCAGGTCCATGGCCTGGCCCGCGACCAGGCCGGTGAATCCGACGGCCTGCGACAGGCGACCGCCGAGCTCGGCCCTGAGGGCGGCCGACAGCCCCGGCGCTTCCGCCACGACGCCGAACGCGCGGTTCAGCAGGCCCACCGAGGCGAGGATGGCGGTCGCCTCGTCGAACTCCCGATGAGTCGTGGCCCGGCCACGCCGCAGGTTGGCGTCGTCCATGCAGGGCAGGTCGTCGAGAATCAGCGAGGCGGCGTGGACCATCTCGTAGGCGCAGGCGACGTCGAGGGCCGAGGCGGGCTCGGCGCCGAACTCGCGCGCGGCCAACAGGGTCAACATCGGCCGGAACCGCTTGCCCGGCGACAGCAGCGCATAGCGCGCGGCCTCGCCCAGACGGCGGGGCCGCTCGGCGCGATCCGGAGTCAGGTCCGCCAGGCGACGCTCGACGGCGGCCCGGCATTGCTCGATGAAGGCGGCGTCGTCGTCCATGCCCCCACTGCGGTGTTCGGCTGTCCCCCAAGCGGGCAGATCATTTGACGGGCCGGGGGATGCACCGTCAACCGACGATGCAGTTCCTGTGCAGATGGTTTCAAGCCACGAGGATCAGGCGGGGACCGCCTCGCCCCATTCGCTCCAGCCGAGCACCCGGGGCGTGCCGGGCAGATACATCTGGTCGTTGCCGGTGACGGCGAAACCGGCCGCGGCCACCGAGGCGGTGACGGGGCGAGTCAGGTGACAGCCGCCGGCGATCGCCTTCCACATGGGCTCGAGCCGGCCCTGCCATTTGGCCACACCGGCGTCCGGCGCCAGTCCGTGCTCGCAATACAGAAACCGGCCGCCAGGCTTCAGCACCCGCCGGGCCTCGGCCAGGGCCGCCGAAGGCGACTGCACCGAGCACAGGGTGAAGGTGCAGACCACGCAGTCGAAGCTGTGATCCTCGAACGGCAGGGATTCGGCGGTCCCCTTCTGAATTTCGACCTTCAACCCCTCCGGCCGCTCGGCCGCCAGGGCGAAGGCGCGCAGTTCGTCGGATGGATCGACCCCGGATACGCTCTCGACCTTCGCCGGATCGTAGAACCGCAGGTTCATGCCGCCGCCGATGCCCAGTTCGAGCACCTTGCCGGCGGCCTTTGGCACGACCTTCACCCGCTGTTTGGTAATCGGTTTGGACGCGCAGGCGCAGCCGATCAGGCGGGGCATGATGTGTCGGTCGTAGAAGGAGGTCATGTCAGCCCTTGTCCCGCATCCATCTGGCCACCGCCCAGGCATGGCCGTCGTGCCGCAGGCGGCGAACGGCCTCGCACGGGTCAAGCCAGACCAGTTCGTGGTCGGCCTCGATCTTGAGGCCGCCGTCCTCGTCTGTCACCTGCGCGACATAGACCCCGCCGACATTGTTGACCGGCTCGCCGCTGGACAGCGCGAAATACTGGCCAAAGCCGGTAATCCGGCGGCCGGCCATCACAGCCAGTCCGGTCTCCTCGCCGAACTCGCGGACCAGGGCCTGGATCTCGTCCTCGCCCGGATCCAGCGCGCCGCCCGGCAGGTCCAGCCAGTCGCCACCGCCCGCCGGTCGCACGCGCACCAGAGCGATCAGGCCATCCCGTTCGGCGATGCCGAAGGCCGCCGGGCGATCGCGGTGGATCCGTCCCGGCTCCGGCTCGCCGAACTGCGGCATCAGTCGGCGCCGACCAGCGACTCGTAGGGATCGGCCCTGCCCGCCTCGACGTCGGCGACGCTGACCTCCGGCCAGCCGACCTTGGCCGAGGCGCTGGCCCGCCAGGCGACGACGATCAGGTCGCGCAGCTCGGCCGCCCCGGCCCCGATCCGTTCGGCGGCGAAGCCAGCGCCGCGCGGGTCGCCCTGTTGGAAGCCGCCCTGGCCCCACAGGCGGTAGAGCGGCTCGACGAAGGTCTGGGTGCGCGTCAGGTAGCCGACGACGCGTTTCTCCATCGGGCAGCGGCAATCGACGAAGGCCGGCATGGCCGCCATGGCCATCGGCGGGGTCACCGCGCCCCTGACGAATGGCCCCTCGAACGGGCCGTGGATGCGGTCCTTGGTATAGCCGTTGGGGTTGGGATAGTCGCCCCAGCCGTTGTAGTGGACGCTGGCGTGCAGCGGCTGGCTGCCGTCGCCGACGTAGTGGGCCAGGTTGCCCAGATTGGCCATCAACAAGGCCTCGCGGCGCTGGCGGTCGCGCTTGTAGAACCGCTTGCGCTCGCCCTTCGCCCGCTTCTCGGCGGCGACGTCGACGCGCCAGTAGGCGAAGTCCTTCACCAGCTGCTGCCAGGCATCGACGATCGAATACTGCAGATAACCGGCCTTCCAGGTATCGACGTTGGCCGCTCTCAAGCTGGTCTCGTACTCGGCGCGGGTCGGCGGCATGTCGGCGAACACCGGCCCGCCCAGCACCCGGCCGTCGTCGCCAAGATCGATGAAATGGGCCGGGTCGCGGTTGCTGTCGTGGATCTTGCCGGCGCCCTTGGAACGGTCCGGCTCGCGGGCCAGTTCGCCCATGTCGGCGATAGCCGGCTTGCCGCGCAGGAAGGCCGGAACCTCGTCGGGCAGGGTCTGGATCGCCAACGTGCCGATGATCCGGTGGCCGGTGTTGCCCCACGAGCCGGCGACGACCGGCGTCAGGCAGAGCGCGGCGGCGGCGGCGAGAGCGGCGAAACGGAAGGCGGGGCGCATGGGCGAACCTCGAATGAGCGAGGCCTGAGCTCTAGGCGATCCCGAGCGCGGCCTCAACGCGCGTCACCCAGGCGACGACCCGCGGCCAGGCCGCCAGGTCGAAGCCGCCCTCGTGCGCCACCCGCGTATAGGCGACCAATGAGACATCGGCGAGACTGACGCTGTTCCCGACGAGGAATTGTGTCTCCTCCAGGCCGTCCTCCAGCCGTTGCAACGCCGCCCTGCCGCGCTCGACCAGCTTCGCGTCCAGATCCTCGCGCGGCTTGCCCAGATAGGCCATCTGGAACCGGGCCACCGCGACATAGGGCTCGTGGCTGTACTGCTCCCAGAACAGCCATTCGAACATCCTGGCCCGGTCGTAGGGGTCGGCCGGAATCAGGTCAGAGCCTTCAGCCAGATGGACGATGATGGCGTTGGACTGGGCCAGCGCGCGGCCATCGGGCAGGACTGCCAGCGGCACCTGGCCGGCCGGGTTCATGGCCAGGAAGTCGGGCGTTCTGGTCTCGGCCTTGAGCACGTCCAGCTCGCGCCAACGGTATGGAATCCCGAGCTTTTCCGCCGTCCACTTCACCTTCAGGCAGTTGCCTGAAATGCTGTCGCCATAGACCGTGAGCATGACCGCTTTCTCCTAAAGGTTGACTGGCCCGGGTTGTTTCGCGCGCCGATGGCGGATAGACAGCGGCTCCGAGAAACGAACAGGGGGGCGCGTTTGAAACGCATCCTGCCATGCCTCGCCGCGCTGGGACTGGTGATGTTCACCCCGCCCGCGTTCGCGCAGTCGGCGGTCGATCCGATCGCTGACCTGATTCAAAACGCCCTCCAGGACTCCGCCCCCGCGGCGCCGCAGATCGCGCCAGACTGGGTGTTGAAGGCCTCGCTCTATCACGCCGGCGCACCCGGCGTCGGGGGGCGCGACTCGCTGGGCTGCCCGACGGTAGCCATGCGCACGGCGGCCACCGACCGGACCCTGGTTCCGCGCCGCACCATCCTGTTCATCAAGGAAACGGTCGGCATGCCGATGCCCGACGGCTCGGTCCACGACGGCTACTGGTACGCCTCCGACGTCGGCGGCGCGATCAAGGGCAATCGCATCGACCTGTTCACCGGCTCGGGCCGCGGTTCGATGGCCCCGATGATGAAGCTGAACATGCGCGCGGTGACGGTCTCCAGGGCCGGCACGTTCGAGGGCTGCCCCAGGGCCGGCGCCCGCGTCGCGGCGCGCTGAGATGATCGTCGTCACGGGCTGGATCCTCGCCAAACCCGACACCCTCGCCGAACTGATCGCCATCGGCCAGGAACACTGCCGCCGCTCCCGCGCCGAGCCGGGCTGTATCAGCCATGACCTGTACATCGACAGCGAGAACGGCCTGCGGCTGTTCTTCTTCGAGCGCTGGGCCGACCGGGCCGCGCTGACGGTCCATTTCGCCGTGCCGGAGTCGAATGATTTCGTGCGGGCGGTGCGGGCGCTTTCGGCCGGGGGATCGAAGAGTCCGGAGATTATCGACGTGCCATAACCCCCTTCTCCCCTTGCGAGAGAAGGTGTCAGGCGGAGCCTGACGGATGAGGGGTCTCGCGGAGGCATCGGTATTACTGACAGGCCGTTCGCGGCGGTGAGGGTCATCAACCCCTCATCCGACCTGCTTCGCAGGCCACCTTCTCCCGCAAGGGGAGAAGGGTCCCGGCTCAAATATCCCCGCCCACGTTTGGCGGCGACGGGGCGCGGGCGACGTGGATGCCGCACTCGGTCTTGTCCTGGCCGGCCCAGCGGCCGGCGCGGACGTCCTGGCCCTCTTCCACCGCCTTGGTGCAGGGCCAGCAGCCGATCGACGGAAAGCCCTGGGCGACCAGCGGATGGGCCGGCAGGTCGTGCTCGGCGATATAGCTGTCCAGGTCCGCCTTGCCCCAGTTGGCCAGCGGATTGAACTTGGTGTGCGGCGGCGCGTCCTCAACCACCGACAGCCGCAGCCGATCGCCGCCGTGGAAGCGCTTGCGGCCGGTGATCCAGGCGTCGAAACCGTCCAGCGCCCGGTCCAGCGGAATGACCTTGCGGATATCGCAGCAGGCGTCGGTATCGGTCTTCCACAGGTCGGCCCGGGGGTCCTGCGTCGCGATGTCGGTGAAACGCGGGCGCAGGTCGCGCACGTCGGTCAGACCCAGCCGCGCGGCCAGCTGCTGGCGGTAGTCCAGCGTCTGGCCAAACAGCATGCCGGTGTCGAGGAACAGGACGGGGATGTCCCGGCTGACCTGGCTGGCCAGGTGCAGCAGCACCGCTGACTCGGCCCCGAACGACGAGACCAGGGCCAGCTTCGGCCCGAATTCCATGAAGGCCGCCTCGATCACCGCGCGCGGATGGGCCGCGCGCAGGTCGGCGTCCAGCCGGGCCGCCAGGGAGGGGGATCGTTCGAGTTGATCGAAGGCCATCAGCCCCGTTCCTCGAAAGCCGGCGGCCGGGCATCGACCGCGCGCTGGTAGACGTGGCGATAGCGGCCGGCGGCGGCGGCCCAGCCTTCGGGCGTCGATCCGTCGGCGGGCGCGAAGGCGTCGATGCCGCAGCGGACCATGAAGCCGGCCTGCTCGCGCAGTACGTCGCCGATCGCCCTCACCTCGCCCGCATAGCCCAGTCGCTGGCGCAGCAGGGCGGCGGAGCTATAGGCCCGGCCATCGCGGTATTTCGGGAACACCAGCGCCACCACGGCCAGCCGCGGCAGGTCGTAGGCCAGGTCCTCGACCGCCTCGTCGGCCTGGATCCGCACGCCGACCGGGCGCCCCGCCGAGACCAGGGCGTCGCCGTCGGCCTGAAAACGCGTCAGGGACAGGATCACCGGGCCGTCGGGAAGGACGTCCTCGTCGGCCACGTCGGCGAAGACATCCTCGGCGGCGCTGAAACGGCCCTCGGCGAGTTTAATGAGCGTCGGCATAGACGGCCTCCTTGAACGGGGCCATGCCCAGGCGGCGGACGGTGTCGAGGAACCGCTCCTCGCCCTGGCGAACGGCGAGATAGGCGCCGACCAGCGCCTCGATGGCGTCCGGCACCTTGTCGGCCGACATACCGGGGCCGAGAATTTGGGCCAGGGAGGCGTCCTCCTGGCCCGAGCCGCCGAGGCTGAGCTGATAGAATTCCTCGCCCTTCTTATCGACGCCGAGGATGCCGATGTTGCCCACATGGTGGTGGCCGCAGGCGTTGATGCAGCCGCTGATCTTGATCTTCAGCTCGCCAATCAGCTCGGCCCGGTCGGCGTCCTCGAAGCGCCGGGCGATGGCCTGGGCGATCGGGATGGCGCGGGCGTTGGCCAGGGCGCAGTAGTCCAGCCCCGGGCAGGCGATGATGTCGCTGATCAGGTTGATGTTGGGCGTGGCCAGGCCGGCCGACTCCAGCGCCGCGTGCACGGTCGGCAGGTCGTCCAGCTTCACATGCGGCAGGACCAGGTTCTGCTCGTGCGTCACCCGCACGTCGTCCAGGCTGTAGCGTTCGGCCAGATCGGCCACGAGGTCCATCTGGTCGGCGCTGGCGTCGCCGGGGGTCGCCCCGGGCGCCTTGAGCGAGACCTCGACGATGGCGTAGCCGGCCTTCTTGTGCGGCTTGACGTTGTTGCGGGCGAACCGCGCCAGCGCGGGGCTGGCGGTCCTGGCCGCCTCGAACGCGTCGGATCGGGCCGGCAGGGTCTGAAAATCCAGCGGCGTGAAGGCGGCGCGGATGCGGGCCAGTTCGGTGTCGGGCAGGTCAGCTTGCGACGCCTCGATCTTGCTCCATTCCTCCTCGACCTGGCGGGCGAACTCGTCCTTGCCGAGGGCGGCCACGAGGATCTTGATCCGCGCCTTGTAGATGTTGTCCCGCCGGCCGTGGCGGTTGTAGACGCGCAGGATGGCCTGCAGGTAGCTGAGCAGGCTATCGACCGGCAGGTGCTCGCGGATCGTCGGGCCGACATAGGGCGTGCGCCCCTGCCCGCCGCCGACGATCACCTCGAACCCCAGCGATCCGTCCCGCGCCCGGCGCAGCACCAGGCCGATGTCGTGCACCCGCGCGGCCGTCCGGTCCTTCGCCGCCGCCGTGACCGCGAACTTGAACTTGCGCGGCAGGTAGCTGAATTCCGGATGCAGCGTCGACCACTGGCGGATCACCTCCGACCAGACGCGCGGATCGTCGATCTCCTCGGCCGTCGCCCCGGCGTAGGGGTCGGCGGTGACGTTGCGGATGCAGTTACCGCTGGTCTGGATGGCGTGCAGATCGACCCGCGCCAGCTCATCGAGGATGTCGGGCGTGTCGGCCAGCTTGATCCAGTTGAACTGGATGTTCTGGCGGGTGGTGAAGTGGCCGTAGCCCTGATCCCAGGTGCGCGCGATGTGGGCCAGCCGCCGCAGCTGGCGGCTGTCGAGCGAGCCGTAGGGAATGGCCACCCGCAGCATGTAGGCGTGCAGCTGCAGGTACAGGCCGTTCATCAGCCGCAGGGGCTTGAACTGGTCCTCGGTCAGCTCGCCGGCGAGCCGCCGGGCGACCTGGCCGCGGAACTCGGCCGCCCGGTCTGCGACCAGCTCCCTGTCGATGGCGTCGTAGCGGTACATGCGGGCTACTTCCTGCGGATCAGATCGACGCGGCCGGTGGAGCGGGCCGCGCCGGTGGCGGCGAGCAGCGCCTCGATGCCGGCGCCGCCCTCGGCCTGTTTGCCATGGGTCGGTTCGTTGGTGGGGCCGAGCGCGCGGATGCGCTCGCGGTAGCTGACAGGGGCGAAGCCGCCGGGGGCCTCCACCACATCGATCAGATAGGGATCGACGATGACCGTGGGCTGGGTCTTCGCGGTCTCGACCGCTTCGGGGCCGGCGGCATCATCGTCGGCGAAGAACCGTGCGTCGGCGAAGCGCTCGATCCAGGCCCCGGCCTGCCAGAATACGACCTCGCCGTCGATCAGGCGGTTGGCGGTAAGGACCTTCATGACGCGGCCCTTCCCTGCGTGGTTCGAGACGCTCGGCTGGGGCCTCGCTCCTCACCATGACGAACACTGCGCAGCCCACCCTGTTCGTCATCCTGGGGAGCCAGCGCAGCTGGCGTCTCGAAGGACGCACAAGCCAGCGACATCGCCTCGCCGACAATCAGCAGCGCCGGACCCGACAGTCCCTCCGCCACGCCGGCCAGGGCCCCCAGGGTGGTCGGATAGCGCGCCTCGTCGGCGCGGCTGGCGTTCACGACGATCAGGGCCGGCGTCGCGGCGGCGCGGCCGGCGTCCATCAACCGTTCAGCGATCCGGCCGGCAGTGGTCAGGCCCATGTAGATGACGACGGTCTGGTTGGCCTTCGCCAGATGGTCCCAGTCCAGGTCCGGTTCACCGTGCGCCGCGTGGCCGGTGACGAAGGTCACGGCCTGGGCCAGGCCCCGGTGGGTCAGGGGCGCGCCGGCGGCGGCCGAGGCGGCCAGGGCGGCGGTGACGCCGGGCACGACCTCGCAGTCGATGCCGGCGGCGCGGCATTCTTCCAGCTCCTCGCCGCCGCGGCCGAAGATGAACGGGTCGCCGCCCTTGAGCCGCACGACGTCCAGACCCTGGCGCGCGAAGGCCACGAGCAGGCGGTTGATGTCGTCCTGCGGCAGGGTGTGGCGGTTCTTGCGCTTGGCCACGTCGATCAGGCGCGCGCCGGGCGCGGCCATGGCCAGGATCTCGGCCGAGACGAGGCCATCGTGGACGATCACCCCGGCCGCCGCGATCAGCCGTGCGGCCTTCAGCGTCAGCAGCTCGGGATCGCCGGGCCCGGCCCCGACCAGCCAGACCTTGCCGGGAACGGCGTCGCGGGTCGCGCCGTCGAGCGCGACAAGCCTGCGGAGCGAAACTGGACGCGGGGCCCGGGACATGATGCGATAGTTTCTCTATAAAGTCAGAGGAGTCGGGGCGGGACGAACCGCGAAGGTCCGCCCCGCCACCCGTCCGATGGCGAAAAGGGCCGATGCGCCGCCGAACGGTTGCAAACTGGGGCCGAGGCGCCCACTTCGCAAACCAAGAGTTCTGCCGGGGGCTTCAGGATTTCTATGGAACGATCGAACGAGCGCCGACGGCTTCCGCCGCTGAACGCCCTGCGGGCCTTCGAGGCCGCCGCGCGGCACCTGAATTTCAGCCGCGCCGCCGACGAACTGTCGGTCACGCCCGGCGCGGTCAGCCAGCAGATCCAGAACCTCGAGGACTATGTCGGGACGGCCCTGTTCAAGCGCACGCCCAAGGGCCTGCTGCTGACCGACTCGGCCCAGACCGCCCTGCCCGCCCTGCGCGAGGCCTTCGACCGACTGGCCGAGGCCGCCGGCCTGCTGACGGCGGCCGTCGATGGCCGCCGCCTGACCCTGACCGCCGCCCCGTCGTTCGCCGCCAAGTGGCTGGTGCCAAGGCTGGGCAAGTTCGAGGAGGCCCAGCCGCAGGTCGATGTCTGGCTCAGCGCCGGCATGGAGGTGGTCGATTTCGCCAGCGGCGAGGTCGATCTGGCCATCCGCTATGGCGGCGGGCGCTATCCGGGCCTCGAAGTCACCCGTCTGCTCAGCGAGACGGTGATCCCGGTGGTCAGCCCGACCCTGCTGGCGGCCAATCCGCTGGTCGATCCGTCGGAGCTGACGGGCCACATCCTGCTGCACGACGGCTCGCCCGACGCCGACGATTCCTGCCCCGACTGGGCCATGTGGCTGGCGGCCCGCGGCATCAAGACCGTCGATGGCGCGCGCGGCCCGCGCTTCAACCAGTCGAGCCTGGTGATCGAGGCGGCGGTCAACGGACGGGGCGTGGCCCTGGCCAAGCGCACCCTGGCCCAGGCCGACCTCGACGCCGGACGGCTGGTCACGCCGTTTCCCATCGCCACCGCCGTGGACTTCGCCTATTACGTCGTCCATCCCAAGACCAAGGGACGGCTGCCGCAGGTCAAGGCGTTCGTCTCCTGGCTCTCCCAGGAGGCCGCCGCCCATGAGGCGGCCCTCCAGACCATGGACAACGGCGCCGGTATCTGACGTGGCCAAAGATGTTTTGAACGGGGCCGATGAACGCATCGCGCCGCTTGATTGCACGACCATGGCCGAAGTCCGGCAGGGCGTGGACGCCCTCGACCGGGCCCTGGTCGCCCTGCTCGCCGAGCGGCAGGGCTACATGGACGCGGCCGCCCGCATCAAGCCCGACCGGGGCGTCGTGCGCGACGAGGCCCGCATCGAGGACGTGGTGACCAAGGTCAAGGCCGCTGCCCGCGAGGCCGGCCTGTCCGAGGCCATCGCCGAGCCGGTCTGGCGCACCCTGATCGACCGCTGCATCGCCTACGAATTCGGCGTCTGGGACCGGCTGCGCCCTTAGGCTGTAGCCTGGCGTCGCGGAATCCGGGCACTCTCCCCGTTGGGCAGGGGGATCGTGCATGCGGATCATGGCGGGATGGCTTTTCGGGCTGGCGCTGGCTGTCGCCGCGCCCGCCCTCGCGGCGCCCGGGCCGATCACGGTCGCCGACCTGCACCGCCTGGCCGACGTCGCCGAGCCGGTGTTCGCGCCGGACGGCGCCAGCCTCGCCTACAGCGTGACCACCGACAATCTGGAGACGGACGCCCAGGTCAGCGACCTGTGGCGTGTCGACTGGGCGACCGGCGAGGCCCGCCCCCTGACGAACACGCCCAAGGCCAGCGAATGGGCCCCCGCCTTCAGCGCCGACGGCCGCTGGCTGGTGTTCCTCAGCGACGCCGGCGGCAAGGACGAGACCCAGCTGTGGCGGATGCCGGCCGGCGGCGGGCCCGCCCGCCAGGCCAGCCGCCTGCCCGGCGGGATCAGCGACTTCTCCCTGTCTCCGGACGGCCTGAAGGCGGTCGTGGTCGTCGAGACGGGTGGTCCGAAACCGAACGCCGCCGGCACGACGCCGCCGATCGTCATCGACCGCTACCAGTTCAAGGAGGACGGCCGCGACTATCTCGACGCCCGCCGCCAGCAGCTGTTCGTCGTTGTCCTGGCGACCGGCGAGGCCACGCCGCTGACCCACGGCGACTTCGACCACTGGCTGCCGGCCTGGTCGCCCGACGGCCGGACCATCGCCTTCGTCTCCAAGCGCGGCGGCGCCGATCCGGACCGCAACATCGACTTCGACGTGTTCGTCGTTGCGGCGGAGGGCGGCGAACCGCGTCGGCTGGGCGATTTCGCCGGCTCCGACAACGACCCGACCTGGGAGTCGCGCCCGGCCTGGTCGCCCGACTCCAGCCGCCTGGTCTGGCTGCGCTCGGGCGAGGACAAGTGGATCTACTACGCGCCCTGGCAGATGGTCGTGGCCGATGTCGCGACCGGCGCGATCACCACGCCCGCCTGGATCGACCGTTGCTTCTATCACCCGCGCTGGTCGGCCGACGGCAAACGCCTGCTGGCCCTGGTCGAGCAGGACCGCGACACCTGGCTGGCCAGTATCGACCCGGCGAGCGGACGGATCGACTACCTGACCCAGGGGCCCCGGTTCGCCTACGACTACGCGGTCGGACCGGACGGCCGGCTGGCGGTGCTCGACGGGCCGTCGGACGCGCCCTACGACCTGCGCACGGTCGAGGCGACGCCCCGCGACCTGACCCGCCACAACGCCTGGCTGGCCGACCGGACGCTTGGCGCCACCCGCGACGTCAGCTTCATGAGCGACGGCATCGAGATCCACGGCATCCTGACCCTGCCGCCCGGCTATCAGGAGGGCCGCCGCTATCCGGTGCTCGTCCGGCTGCACGGCGGGCCGGTCTACCAGTTCAGCCACGAGTTCATGTTCGACTGGCAGCTGTACGCGGCGCGGGGCTACGTCGTGCTGGGGATCAATCCGCGCGGCTCGTCCGGCCGGGGTTTCGACTTCTCCCGCGCCATCTACGCCGACTGGGGCAATCTCGACGTGCGCGACGTGAAGGCCGGCGTCGACTGGCTGCTGGCCTCGGGCCTGGCCGACCCTGACCGGCTGGGGGTCGGTGGCTGGAGCTATGGCGGCATCCTGACCAACTACGTCGTGGCCAGCGACCCGCGCTTCAGCGCCGCCGTGAGCGGGGCCGGCATGGCCAACTTCCTCGGCGGTTATGGGGCGGACATGTACGTGCGGGAATACGAACTGGAGCTGGGCCTGCCCTGGCGCGACACGGCGGCCTGGACGAAGGTCAGCTATCCCTTCCTGCAGGCCGACCGGATCACGACGCCGGTGCTGTACCAATGCGCCCGGGCCGATTTCAACGTGCCCTGCATCGGCGCCGAACAGATGTACCAGGCGCTGCGGTCACGCGGCATCGACACCCGACTGGTGATCTATCCGGACGAGACGCACGGTCTTTCCACCCCCAGCTACCGCGCCGACCGCCTGACCCGGAACCTCGACTGGTACGACCGCTTCCTGAAGGCGCGGTAGAGGCGCTGCGTCCTTCGACACGCCGCTTCGCGGCTGCTCAGGATGACGTGGAGTAAGTGTACGTCATCCTGAGCAGCGCCGCCAGGCGCGTGTCGAAGGACGCACGCTATCCCTTCAGCGAGCGCAGCGCCTTTTCGTGGCGGTAGGCGGCGATGTCGAACAGGGCCGCGTCCAGCGCGCCGTGCACGGCCGGCAGGGCCTGGGCGCCTTCGAGCTCGGCCCGCTCGCAAGCCTCGCCCAGCGCATGGGCCCCCACGCCCCGCGCCGCGCCCTTGACCGTATGCACGGCGTCGCGCCAGCCATCGACCCTCGCCTCGAGCATCGGCGACCACATCGCGGCCTGCTCCTGGAACAGTTCGAGCACCTCGTCGATGACCTGGGAGTCGCCGGCGGCGAACTGTTCGAGATAGTCGAAATCGACCGCCCCGGTGATGTCTCGTCTGGCCATGCGTATCGCCCTTGCGTCCCCGGACTTTTCGGCTATGTTCCGCGCCCTCGCCGCCGGGCCTCGCAAAGCCCCGACGGTCGATACGGGTGCATAGCTCAGTTGGTAGAGCAGCTGACTCTTAATCAGCGGGTCGTAGGTTCGAATCCTACTGCACCCACCACGTATCTTCCCGAAAACAGCCGCCGGGCCGGGGCCGTAAAGCCGGTCCGTCGCCGCCGGCGACTCAGTGGGCGATGAACAGGCTCGGCCCGTCGCTGGCTTCCAGCAACGCGCGAGTCGCGCCGCCGAACACCGCCTCGCCCAGGCGCGAATGGCCATAGGCGCCGGCGACGAGCAGGCCCGCGCGGCAGGCCATGGCCGCCTCGACCAAAGTCTCGACGCCATGGCCCTTGATGCGGCTGACCGAGACGTCCCTGACGCCCTGTCGGCGCAGATAGGCGGCCAGTCGCTCGGGATCGGCGCGATCGCGCTCGTCGTCGTCCAGATGGGTCGGGTCCTGCAGGATCAGCGTGCGGGGCGCCTGGAGCAGCAGGGGCACGGCGGCCCGCGCCGCCCGGCCGGCCTGCAGACTGCCGTCCCAGGCAACCGCCGCGGGCCTGTCGACAGGCGCGGCGGCCCCGCGCGCGATCAGCGTCGGCGCCCGGCCGGCCATCACCGCCTCGTCGAGCACGCCCAGCCAGGGGCCGCCCGCGAGGACGGCGCTGGGGCCGGCGACGACCAGGTCGGTCAGCGGCAGCTCGCGCACCAGCCCCGCCCAGCCCGCTGCGGGCTGGTCCGCCACGCCCAGGCACGGCCCGTCCGGGTCGAAGCCAAGGGGCATGCCGAACTGGCCGGCGATGGTCGTGGCCAGGTCCTCGAGACGGCGTCGCGCATCGTCATTGGCCCTGGCGACCGCCTGCCACAGCTCGTGGCTGAACACGCCGCCGCCGAACGCCTCGGCCCAACCCGCCGCGGGAACGGGCGGAACGACGGTGGTGATCCGGGCGCTGGCGCCATGGCGCCTGGCGAGGTCGGCGACCGTGGAAACCGTGGCGACATCGTCGTCGGCGCCCGAAACAAGGCCCAGAATGGCGGCATAGGTCATGGCGTCAGGCTCCCGATCTGGCGGCAGGCTCGCCCGCGCTGATCGGCCCCGCCTTGATCCCTGTCAACGGCGCGGGGTCAGACCACGGGCTGCCCGCGCGAGGCCTTCAGCAGAGGCCGCGCCCGCAAGGCCTTGTAGGCCTCCCCGACCACCAGCACGCTCGCCGCCAGCGCGGCCAGGAACAGCCACTCCACGGCCGTGGCCGGCTGCAGGCCGAGCACGTCGTTCAGCCCGGGCGTGTACATCGCCAGCACATGCAGGGCCGGGGCGCCGATCAGGGTCGCGATCAGGACCGGATTGCCGCTGAGGGGTATGCGCAGGGCCGACCGCGTCTCCGACCGGCAGTTCAGCACATGGACGTTGTCGAACAGCACCAGGAACAGCAGGGTCAGGTTGCGGGCCGCGAAGGTGTCGTGCCCGGCGGGCCCCGCCAGCCAGGCGAACAGCAGGTACGAGACGCCGCCGATATAGACCCCGGTCAGCACGCATTGTTCGATCATCTGGCGATCGAAGATGGCCTGGCGGGGCGGCCTCGGCGGCCGCTTCATCACATCCGGATCGCGAGCCTCCAGCGCCAGCGCCACGTCCTGGATCCCCTCGTGCACCAGGTTCAGCCACAGGATCTGCACCGCCGTCAGCGGCATCGGCAGACCGGTCAGCAGGGTCAGGGAGAACAGCATCACCTCGGCGATGGCGGTGCTCATCAGCAGCCAGACGATCTTGCGGATATTGGCGTAGGCGGTGCGCCCCTCCTCGATGCCGGCGACGATCGAGGCGAAGTTGTCGTCGGTGACGATCAGCTCCGCCGCGGCCCGCGCCACGTCCGTGCCGCTGGCCCCCATGGAGATGCCGACATGGGCGGCCCGCAGCGCCGGCGCGTCGTTGACGCCGTCGCCGGTGACGGCGACGAAGTGGCCGTGCGCCTGCAGCACGTTGACAATCATGGTCTTCTGCCCCGGCTCGACGCGGGCGTAGACGTCGGCCTCCAGAATCCGCTGGTCCAGCGCCGGTCCCGACAGGGCCGCCAGTTCGCCGCCCGTGACGACCCGGTCGGGCGGCGTGTCGATATTGAGCTGGCGCGCGATGGCCAGCGCCGTCTCCGGATGATCGCCGGTGATCATCCGCACCTCGACCCCGGCGGCGCGGCATCGGGCGATGGCGTCGGGAACCTCGTGGCGCACGGGATCGATCAAGCCGGCGAAGCCGAGCAGCCGCAGGCCGTCGAAATCCTCCGGGCTCAGACGGCCGTTCTGCAGGGCGGCCGGCCCCTCCGCGACGGCGATGACCCGATAGCCAGCCTCGGCGAGGCGCAGGACCTGGGCTTCGGCGGCGGCGCGATCGACCGTCGGGCACATGGCCAGAATACGTTCGGGCGCTCCCTTGACCCTCACGATCCCGGCGCCCAGCGACGCCGAGCAGCCGAGTTCGGACTCATAGGGCATCACCGCGTCCTGCGGCTGGGCCGCCAGCAGGGCGTCGCGGTCCAGGCCCAGCTTGGCGGCCAGGACCAGCAGGGCGACATCGACGCTGTCGCCATTGGCCTCGACGGCGCCGTTGTCGCCGCGCAGGCGCGCCTCGTTGGCCAGCGCCGCCGCCGTGGCGAGGCGGCGCACGCCCTCCCCGGCCTCGCCGGACGGGACGGGCGCAAGGCCGCCGTGAGGATCCAGCCCCTCACCCGCGACGTCGAAGATTTCGCCCGACGACAGCACGAGCCGCTTCACCGTCAGCCGGTTGGCCGTCAGGGTGCCCGTCTTGTCGCTGGCGATCAGGGTGCAGGATCCCAGCCCCTCCACGGCCGGAAGTCGCCGCACGATGACATGGCGACGCGCCATGCGCGCCGACGCCACGGCCAGGGCGACGGTGATGGCCACCGGCAGGCCCTCGGGGATGGCCGAGACCGCCAGGGCGATGGTCATGCCGAAGATCTCGGCCAGCGGCGCGCCGCGCAGGAACTGCCCCACCGCCAGAAACACCACCACGACGACCGTGGCGATGGCGATGCGCCGCGACAGCGCCTGCATCCGCAGCAGCAACGGCGGCGGCGCGTCGTCGTCGCCGCCGAGACCCCGGGCGATGTCGCCCAGCGCGGTGTCGCCGCCCGTGGCGCAGACGACGCCGGTCCCGCGGCCGGCCAGGACCATGCTGCCGGCGAAGGCCATGCCGCGGCGCTCGGCCAGCGGCGTCGCCGCCGTCGGGGCCGGGGCCGCCGTCTTCTCGACCGCCGCCGACTCCCCGGTCAGCAGCGACTCATCGATGCGCAGGTCATGCACCGACAGCAGGCGCAGGTCGGCCGGAACCGCCGCGCCCGAGGTCAGCAGCACGATGTCGCCGGGCGCGACGTCGGCCGCATCGACCTCCCGGCGCTGGCCGCCGCGCAGCACGGTCGGGCGCACCCGCAGGACCTTCTTGAGGGCCGCGGCGCTGGTTTCGGCGCGCCATTCCAGCAACGCGCCGATGATGGCGTCGAGCAGCAGGACGCCGAGGATGAACAGCGCGTCGCTCCAGGCGCCGAGGCCGAATGACACCAGGCACGCCGCCAGCAGCACATAGATCAGCGGATTTCTGAACTGGCGCAGGAACACGAGGGGCCAGGGCGCGGCCTTCGCCTCCGGCAGCACATTGCGCCCGCCCGTGTCCAGGCGAGCTGCGGCTTCGGCGTCGCTGAGCCCCTCCGGCGCGGAGTCGAGGCGCCTCAGCACGTCATCGGCGGGCAGCGCGTGCCACGCCGGGCTCTCAGGTCGAGGCTCGGTCATCTCCGGCTCCAGGCCGCCGCCGTCGGGGGACCTGGACCGGCTCAGGCCGGTCCCTGATCGACAGCGCCGAGCAGCATGCTGATCCGGCCATCACCCCACAAGGGCAGAAGCAGCCGGCGATAGCCCGTGGCCACCGTGGCGTTGTCCTCGAACCAGGTCGGCGCGGCGGCCTCAATGGTGGCGCTGCATTGCGAGCCCAGCAGCGCGAACGGCGGAACATGGGCGATTTCGTCGGTGAACAGGCCGGCCGCCTCCTGCCCGAAGGCGGTGATGAGGTCCTCGCCGACCAGATCGAGGCGGAATCTCTCCGGCTTGCTGAACACGCCGACGAGAAACAGCCGGCCGGCCAGGTCGGGCAGCGCCGTCAGGTCCAGGTCATCCCAGAACGGCACCTTGGCGGAGCCGCGCAGCAGCCCCTCCCAATAGGCCTGAACCCGGAGGAGATCCGGCGGCAGCCGCTTTGGCGGTGCGAAGGGGCGCGTCATGGCCTTCACCTGTGTACTGGGGCCGGCGAGGGCCGGTCGATGGCCCTTGCCTAGCATCGTCGGCGAACGGCGCTTTGACCTTGCTCAAGGCGAGCCGTCGCGGCGGGCCTCAGGGTCCACGCAGGCAAACCCATGCAGACCATCGTCACCGTCACCATCAACCCGGCCATCGACGTGTCCACCGCCGTCGAGCGGATCGAGCCGTCGGTCAAGCTGCGCTGCGGCCCGGCCCGGCGCGACGCGGGCGGCGGCGGGGTGAACGTGGCGCGGGTCGTTCACCGCCTGGGCGGCGCGGCGCTGGCCGTTCTGCCCGTCGGCGGCCTGACCGGTCGGCTGCTGGTCCAGCTTCTTGAGGCCGAGGGCGTGCCGATGATCGCCGTGCCGATCGCCGGCGAGACGCGCGAGGATTTCACCGCCGTCGAGCGCTCCACCGGCCGCGAATACCGCTTCGTCCTGGAAGGGCCGCACCTGTCCTGGACCGAGTGGCAGGCCTGCCTGGACGCGGCCGTCCAGCCCGGCGACGGACCGGCGATCATCGTCGCCAGCGGCAGCCTGCCGCCGGGCGCGCCGGCCGACTTCCACCTGCGCCTGGCGGCCAACGCCAGGGCGGCCGGGGACCGCGCGATCCTGGATGTCTCCGGACCAGCGCTCGCGGCGGCGCTCCGCCAGGGCGTCTATCTGATCAAGCCGAACCTGCGCGAGCTGCAGGACCTCACGGGCGCCGCGCTGGACGACGATCCGGCCCGGCTGGCTGCCGCCAGGGCCCTGATCGCCGACGGCGGCGCCCAGGTCGTGGCCTTGACCATGGGCGACCAGGGCGCGCTGCTGGTCACCGCCGACCAGGCCTGGCGGGCCCCGGCCCTGCCCATCACGCCGGTCAGCTCGGTCGGCGCGGGAGACAGCTTCCTCGGCGGCATGGTGCACGCCCTGGCCGCCGGACAGGGTCTGGAAGACGCGTTCCGGCTCGGACTGGCCTGCGGTTCGGCGGCGCTGCTGTCGCCCGGAACCGGGCTCTGCGAGCCGGACACTGTGCGGCGCCTCCTGCCCCAGGTGCGAATAGAGTCTGTCTGAAGGCTGGCGGCCGGCGGGCCGCCCATCGGAGAGCCGCCGCCATGGACGACCAGCCGCTGTTCTTCGCCGACCGGACCGAGGCCGGGCGCCTGCTCGCCGACCATCTCGCACGCCGGAACTATGTCGCCCCGGTCATCTACGCCCTTCCCAGAGGGGGCGTGCCGGTCGCGTTCGAGGTCGCCAGCCGGCTGAACGCGCCGCTCGACCTGGCCCTGGTGCGCAAGGTCGGCGCGCCGAACAATCCCGAGCTGGCCCTGGCGGCGGTGATGGATGGCGACCATCCGATCACCGTGGTCAACGAGGACATCATGCGCCTGACCGGCGCCACCGAGGACTATCTACGGCGGGAGGCCGCCGTGGAGCTGGCCGAGATCGAGCGTCGCCGGCGGCTCTATTTCGGCGACCGGCCACGGCCCAGTCCCCGGGGCAGGACCGTGATCATCGTCGATGACGGCCTGGCGACGGGCGCGACGGCGAGGGTCGCCGTCCGGGGTCTGCGCGGCCAGGGCGCGGCGAAGGTGATCCTGGCCGCGCCGGTCGCGCCGCCGGAGACGACCTCCCTGCTTCGGAACGAGGTCGATGAACTGGTCTGCCTGACGCAGCCGGACCGGTTCGCCGGGGTGGGCGCCTTCTATGGCGACTTCCATCAACTGACCGACGAGGAGGTGCTGGCGCTGCTGGCCCGGGCCACGGCGTTCGGGACCTGAGTTCAGGCCCCGCGCCCGCCGAGCCACTGGCGGTACCAGGCGATCGCCAGATCCGTGACGGCCTCGAGGGTTCCCGCCTCCTCGAAGAGATGCGTCGCGCCGGGCACGATCTCCAGCCGCGCCGGGCCGGCCAGGCTTGCCCGCGCCATGCGGTTGAGGCCGATGACCGGCTCATCACGGCCGCCGACGATCAGCAGGGTCGGGGCGATCACGTCCTCCAGCGCCGCCCCGGCGAGATCGGGCCGGCCGCCACGGGAGACCACCGCCGACACGGCGTCCGGGCGCAGCGCCGCGGCGCTCAGCGCGGCCGCGGCCCCCGTGCTGGCGCCGAACAGGCCGATCGGCAATCCGCCGAGATCGGGCCGGGCGCGCACCCAGGCGATCGCGTCCGCCAGGCGCCGGGACAGCAGGTCGATGTCGAAGACATTGGACCGGTCCCGCGCCTCGTCCTCGGTCAGCAGGTCGAACAGCAGGGTGGCCATGTTCGCCGCGCCCAGGGCCTCGGCCACCTGCTGGTTGCGCGGGCTGAGCCGGCTGGACCCGCTGCCGTGGGCGAAGATCACCACCGCCGCCGGGGCCGGGGGCAGACGCAGGTCGCCGGCCAGCCGCAGCGGCGGAATCCGGACGGGGAGAAGAGACAGCCCGGCGGTCATGGCGACGCTCCGCTCACGCCGGCCAAGCCGGCCACGGCTGATCTCTAGAACAGGTCCGCCCCGCCGCCTTGACGGACGTCAAAGCGGATGCATCCGAAACGGCCGATCATGGGTTGTATCAGACGGAGATCGACCGATGACCGTTCCGGCCATTGCGGCCTTCGATGTCCGCCGGCCCGACGCCGGACTGGCCAGCCGCGGGCCAGGGAGCACAGTCACATGACCACCGGCCTTCCCGTGTTCGACACTACCGTCCAGGAAACCAATCGCTGGCTGGCGATGGTGCAGGCGATGCTGCCCGCCAGCACCCGGCAGCAGGCCTATGCGGCCACCCGCGCCGTGCTGCACGAGCTGCGCGACCGGCTGCCGATGGACGCCGTGCTGGGCCTGTCGGCCCAGTTGCCCATGTTGCTGCGCGGCGTGGTTCTGGAAGGCTGGCGGCCGGCCGAGGGGCCGACGGACATTCGCGCGCCCCTCGCCTTCTGCGACGCCGTGGCCCGGCGCCTGCCGCCTGACTTTCCGCGCGCGCCCGACGTCATCACGCCGGCCGTCTTCGCTGTCCTGGCCGAACGTCTCGATCCCGGCGAGACGGCCAAGATCGTGCGGCATCTGCCCGAACCCCTGCGGACCCTCTGGCCGGCGGAGTTTCGCGTCGCCTGACGGCCCCTGGCGGGCCTTTGCGAAAGATCAGCGACGCCGGCGCCCGCGAGACCGAGGGTTCCGGCGCCGTCCCGGAAATCCACGGCGGCCTGCCGGTCCCGCCCCTCTGAGGAGACTGTCCCGATGACAGGTCATGCCGGTTACATCAGGCTGTTCGAGACGCTGGGCCTGGACGACGTGCCGCTGGTCGGCGGCAAGACCGCCGCGCTCGGCGAGCTGTATCGCCTGCTGGCGGGCGGGCCGGTGACGACGCCCAACGGCTTCGCCGTCACGGCCCAGGCCTATCGCGACGCCCTGACCGAAGCCGGGGCCTGGGGGCCTCTGCGGGACCTGCTGGCCACGCTGGACCTGACCGACGTCGAAAGCCTGGCCGCGATCGCCAAACAGGCCCGCGCCCTGGTCTACGAGGCCACCGGCGGGGACGCCCTGCGCCAAGCGATCGCCGGCGCCTTCGCGGTGCTGCGGCGCGAGCGGGGGCCGGGCCTGACCGTGGCGGTGCGCAGCTCGGCCACGGCCGAGGACCTGCCCACGGCCAGCTTCGCGGGCCAGCACGACAGCTTCCTGCATATCCGCGACGAGGCGAGCCTGGTCGAGGCCTGCCGCCGCTGCTTCGCCTCGCTGTTCACCGACCGGGCCATCGTCTACCGGGTCAACAACGGCTTCGACCATCTGAAGGTCGCCCTGTCGGTGGCCGTGATGACCATGGTGCGGTCGGACCAGGCCGAGAGCGGCGTGGCCTTCACCCTCGACACCGAGACCGGCTTTCGCGACGTGGTGTTCATCACCGGCGCCTATGGCCTGGGCGAGAACATCGTCCAGGGCCGCGTCGGCCCCGACGAGTTCTATGTCCACAAGCCGACCTTCCGGCAGGGTTACCGGGCCGTGCTGAGCCGGTCGCTGGGCACGAAGGAAACCCGGCTTGAGCACCGGCGGGGCGACCCGTCGGGCGCGCTGAGGTCGCGCCGCGTCCTCAACCGCGACCGGCAGCGCTACTGTCTGGAAGACACGGCCGTGCTCGACCTGGCCGACGCCGCGATCAGGATCGAGGACCACTTCTCCGCACACGCCGGCGGGCCGACGCCGATGGACATCGAATGGGCCCGGGACGCCGGGGACGGCCGCCTCTACATCCTCCAGGCCCGGCCCGAGACCGTGTCGGCCCGCCGCTCGGCCGCCGACTACGAGACCTATCGCCTGGACGGCAAGGCGCCGGTGCTGGTCGCCGGCAAGGCCGTGGGCGAGAAGATCGCCAGCGGCAAGGTCCGGCTGATCCGGACCGCGGCCGATCTCAAGGCGTTCCGACCCGGCGAGATCCTCGTCGCCCGGTCGACCAGCCCGGACTGGCTGCCGGTGATGAAATCGGCCGCCGCCATCGTTACCGACCAGGGCGGGCGGACCTGCCACGCCGCCATCGTCGCGCGCGAACTGGGCGTCCCGGCGGTGGTCGGCGCCGGCGACGCCACGGCCCGGCTGGTCGATGGACAGACGGTCACGGCCAGCTGCGCCGAGGGCGAGACCGGCCACGTCTACGAAGGCCTGGTCCCGTTCAGCGTGGAGCGGCTGGCCCTGGGCGACCTGCCCCGCACACGCACCGGCATCATGGTCAACCTGGCCCAGCCCGACCTGGCCTTCCGGGCCGGACTCCTGCCGGCCGCCGGCGTCGGCCTGGCGCGGCTGGAGTTCATCATCGGCGAACAGATCGGCATCCATCCGATGGCCGCCGCCCACCCCGACCAGGTGGTCTCGCCCAGGGACCGGGCGGCCATCGCCCGGCGCGTCCGCGGCGACGGCTCGGCGCGCGACTATTTCCTGCGCCGGCTGACCCAGGGCGTCGGCCTGATCGCGGCGGCCTTCTATCCGCGGCCGGTGATCGTGCGGCTGTCCGACTTCAAGACCAACGAATACGCGCGCCTGCTCGGCGGGGCCGCCTTCGAACCGGTCGAGGAGAACCCGATGCTCGGCTTCCGCGGCGCGGCCCGCTACGCCCACCCGCGCTACGCCGACGGGTTCGCGCTGGAGTGCGAGGCGCTCAAGCGGGTTCGCGAGACCATGGGGCTGACCAACGTCAAGATCATGGTGCCCTTCTGCCGGCGGGTCGAGGAGGCCGAAACGGTGCTGGCGGCCATGGCCGGCCACGGCCTGGCGCGTGGCGACAACGGGCTGGAGGTCTACGTCATGTGCGAGATCCCCAACAACGTGCTGCGCATCGACGCCTTCGCCGCCCTGTTCGACGGCTTCTCCATCGGCTCCAACGACCTGACCCAGCTCGTGCTGGGCGTTGATCGCGACTCCGAGACCGTGGCCTTCGACTTCGACGAGCGCGACCCCGGCGTGCTGGAGATGCTGCGGATGGCCGTCGAGGGCGCGCACCGCAACCACCGCCCCGTCGGCATCTGTGGCGAGGCGCCGGCCACCTTCCCCGAGATCGCCGACTTCCTCACCCGCCTGGGCATCGACTCGATCAGCGTCAATCCGGCGAGCCTGCCGCGCACGTTGGAGATCGTCAGCCGGAGCGAAACCGGACAGTCTTGACCTCGGTCAATGTCGGACCCGGCTGGCGGGGGCATCTGAATGTCCAGGCGCCTGGCCTCACGGCGGCGCGTCTCGAAGACCATCAAGTTCCAGTCCGCGACGTCGTCCTCCACCCGACGCGAACTGGGCGGGCGCCCCGGTCCTGGACTCCGGGGCGCCCGCTGGCGGTGGTTCAGGTCTGATCGTCCGCTCGCCGCCTTATTTGTAGACGAAGGCCGCGTCGTCCAGGTCGATGGCGGGGATTTCGTCCTTCTCGACCCAGTAGTCCTGGGTGTGCTGCCATTCGGGCTTGTCGCCCTTCTTCGGCAACAGATGCATGCCGCGCATCAGGTAGCCGGGGTTGAAGTTTTCCGGGTCCATCCAGGCCGACAGCGGCATGTCCTTGTCCTGTGGGCGCAGGGTCGGGGTGACCATGGTCGCCCCCTTCTTCTTCATGTGGCCCAGCAGGCGGCAGACGAAGTCGCCGATCAGGTCGGCCCGCAGCGTCCAGCTGGCGCGGAAGTAGCCGAACACCCAGACCAGGTTGGGCACGCCGGTGAACATCATGCCGCGGTAGGTCACCGTGTCGGCGAAGTTCAGCGGCTTGCCGTCGATGACGAAGTCGATGTCGCCCAGGACGCTGAGGTTGAAGCCCGTGGCCGTGACGATGATGTCGGCCTCCAGCTCCTGACCCGACTTCAGCAGGATGCCCTTCTCGGTGAAGCGCTCGATCTCGTCGGTGACCACCGAGGCCTTGCCCGAGACCACGCCCTGGAACAGGTCGCCGTCGGGCACGAAGGCGATGCGCTGGCGCCAGGGGCGGTATTTCGGCGTGAAGTGCTTTTCGATATCGAAGTCGGGACCGACGAAGGCGCGCACGCCGGCCAGCAGCTCTTCCTTGACCGCCTCCGATTCCTCGACCGCCCGTTTGGTGAAGGCGGCCTGGTCGAACAGCACCTTGCGGCGCACGATCTCGTGGATCCATTCCTCGGGGACCTCGAGTTCGCGCAGGGTGTTGGCCAGTTCGTTCTCATTGCGGC
Source organism: Caulobacter sp. (assembly GCA_030645575.1). Classification (GTDB taxonomy): domain Bacteria; phylum Pseudomonadota; class Alphaproteobacteria; order Caulobacterales; family Caulobacteraceae; genus Caulobacter. The sequence goes on from JAUSMJ010000027.1 coordinate 85,838, forward strand.
CGGGGATGAAATAGGTCGGCGAGCGCTGCAGCAGGGTGGTGTGGGCGGTGTCGCCCGCGATGGCCGGGATCAGGGTCGCGGCCGTGGCGCCCGAGCCAATGACGATGACCTTCTTGCCCTTGTAGTCGAGGTCCTGCGGCCAGGTCTGCGGATGGACGATGCGGCCCTTGAAGGTGTCCATGCCTTCCCACTGGGGCGTGTAGCCCTCCGAGTGGCGGTAGTAGCCCTGGCACATCCAGAGGAAGTTGCAGGTGAACCGGACCGGCTGGCCAGTGTCCTTGCGGACGCCCTCGATGGTCCATTTGCGATCGGGCGTAGACCAGGTCGCCGAGGTGATCTGATGGCCGTAGCGGATGTGCTTGCCAAGGTCGTTCTCATCGATGACCTCGCCCATGTACTTGAGAATCTCGTCGGCGCTGGCGATCGGCGCGCCGACCCAGGGCTTGAAGCGGTAGCCGAAGGTGTACAGATCGCTGTCCGACCGGATGCCCGGGTAGCGGTGCATCCACCAGGTGCCGCCGAAGTTCTCCAGCCCCTCCAGCACGACGAAGCTGGTCCCGGGCTGCTGCGTGGCCAGATGGTAGGCGCCGCCGACGCCGGAGATGCCGGCCCCGACGATCAGCACGTCGAAATGCTCGGTGGTCGCGGCGGCGGATCGCGTGAGGGTGGCTGTCTCGGTCATGGGCGTGTTTCCTCTGCCGGGTTGTCCCGGACGATGTGTTCAGCGCCAGAGTTCGATGCTCCGGATAGGTTATCGTTGATCAGGATCAAGCCGTACTCAATGGCCACGACGGATTTTTCTCGCCCGGCCGTCAATCCGGCTCCTCGGCGAGGCGGAATAACGTTCGTTCTGGCAGTGGGCGGGATCGGCGGGCCAGCGTCAACCGGGATACGGGGCGCGGGGTCGGAAATGGCCCCGGTTCAAGCACGCGAACCGGGGCCGCTCACGGCGGGTCGGACAGGACAAGCCGCCCCGCAAGAACCCGGACCCCCTCCGACAGGACACCAGGACAGCCCATACAAACCGGGAATCATCGACCGTCAGCCCCGGTCGTAGCGACCGGGGCGTCGCCACCGCGATTCCCTTCGCAACTGCACAAATACGCGGCGTCTGAAGTCCCGATTGCGCAGGCGGCGATCAGAAAGCTGAGCGAATCCGGCTGCCGGGCGCTGGTTGCGTCAACGCGCCGTTTTTGCGATGCAGCGTCCGCTCATGACCCAGGCCGCCCCCGCACAGCGTCGCGCCGACCTCGACTGGATCCGCGTGGCGGCGTTCGGGCTGCTGATCCTGTTCCATGTCAGCCTGGTCTACGCGCCGTGGGACTGGCACGTGCACAGCAAGCACACCTTCGCCTGGCTGGCGGAGGCGACGGCGATCACCGGCCCCTGGCGGCTGACGCTGCTGTTCCTGGTGTCCGGCGCGGCCCTGCGCTTCATGAGCCGCCGCTATTCGCCCCGCGAGGTGCTGCGCGCGCGCATGGCCCGGCTGGCGCCGCCGCTGCTGTTCGGGATCCTCGTGCTGGTGCCGCCGCAATCCTGGCTGGAAGCGGTCGACAAGGGCAGCTGGACCGCGGGCCTCGGGTCCTGGTGGCTGCGCGAGTTCAGCCCAGCGGGCATCGCCGACGGCGTGCCGCTGAACCACCTGTGGTTCGTCGAATACATCGCCGTCTACAGCCTGGCGGCGGTGGCGCTGATGACCCGCCCGTCCTGGCTGGCGGCGCTGGAGCGGAGCCTGGATCGCCTGCTGGCGGGCTGGCGGCTGCTGGTCGTGCCGATCCTGTTCTTCGCCCTCGCCCGGCAGCTGGTGTTTCCCTGGTTCGGCCAGACCAACCAGCTGATCGGCGACTGGTATAACCACCTGACCTCGCTGGGCGTGTTCCTGTTCGGCTTCGCCGTGGCCGGGCGCGAGACGATCTGGAAAACCTTCGAGGCGCAGCGCTGGCGGGCCCTGGCCCTGGCGCTGGTCTCCACCCCGCTGCTGATGGCCCTTACCACTCATCCGGGCGGTCTGGCGTTCAATGGCTGGGTCAAGCACTGCGTGCACGGCCTGGAGCAATGGTCGACGATCGCCGCCATCCTGGGCTTCGGCAGCCTGCACCTGCGTCGCGCGGACGGCCCGGCGCTGCGCTATCTGACCGACGCGGTCTTCCCCTGCTATCTGGCGCACCAGACCATTCTGGTCATCGTCATCTACCTGGCCAAGCCGCTGGGCCTGCCGGCGGCGGTCGAGGCGACCCTGCTGGTCGCCGCCACCCTCGGCGGCGGCCTGCTGGTCTATGAACTGGCGCGGCGCAGCGGCGTCCTGCGGCCGCTCTGGGGTCTCAAACGGTCGGGTCCGGTCCAGGCGTCGCCCCCTTCGGCGGCGACCGACGCGAAGGCGGCCGGACGGCCCGCCGAGGCCGCGTGACTCCGTTCCGGCGGCGCAGGGTCCTGCTGTGGATCGGCATGGCCGCGCCGGTGCTGGCCCTGATCACCACCCTGCTGGCCGTGGCGCTGTTTCCGGGTTTCGACCACGCCACCCAGTTTCTCAGCGAGCTGGGCGCCGGCGGCGCGAAACACCCCCAGGTGTTCAACGCCGGAGTGGCGATGGCCGGCCTGGGCGCGGGAATCGCTGGCGTCGGCTTCGGCCTGACCATCCTCGCCCTGGGCGGGCCCAGGCTGCCGGCGGCGCTCACCGCCCTGGCCTTCGTGCTGGCGGCGGCGGGACTGGTGATCTCCAGCCTCTATGTCTGGCCTGATCCCCGGCACCTGGCGATCAACCTGGGCCTGGGCATCCAGCTGGCGCCCCTGTTCCTGCTGTGGGGGCTGGCCCGCGCGGAGGGCGTGGGCCGTCTGCGCTGGTTCCTCGCCGCGGTGTTCATGCTGATGGCCGTCCTGACGGTGATCACCAAACACATGGTGTTCCCCGGCACGGTCAACCCGGCCAACGTCGGCTGGTGGGAGCGCGCCTTCGCCGTCGTGCTGGTCGGCTGGGTGGGCGTGGCGGCCTTCCTGCTGGAACGGCGGCTGATCGCGCTGGCGTCGGAGAGCGCGGAGATTGATCCGGGCGAGACGAGTCGTCCAGCGGATGGGGGGCACCCTATCACGCACGCCTCTCATTTGCGTGACCGGCGCTCGATCACGAACTGATCACGACTGAAATTGCGGCGCCATGCTGGAAAAGTGCGTTTTTTACACAGGTTCTGGACAAAACCGCTTGCGAGAGTGCGCCGCAGCATAACATAAGCGTGATCGTTATTCCGGGGCCTCGCGCCGTTCGGATTTCCTCGCGATCACGGCGGCCTTGATGGACGGCACGAGCAACCTGGCGATCCAGTACGACGTCTCGGCCTATGCCCCGTCGTACTCGACCGCGCCCGAGCGCGAACACCTGCCGGCGGCCGCGCCGCTGGTCATGCCGCGCCAGCCCTTGGGCGAGGGCGGCGTCATGTCGGACCGCACACCCGGCGCCTCGCCCGCGGACATCGTTCGTCGCCGCACGATCCTGTTCGCCGCCACCCTGCTGCTGACCGCCGTGGCCTCATGGGAGCCCGTGCGGCTCTACGCCAAGGACGGTTTCCTGCCGCTGGAAGTGGTCGGCCTGACGCTGTTCCTGGTGCTGATCACGGCCATCTCCTGCTGGTTCTGCAGCGCGGCCATCGGCCTGACCCTGCTGCTGACCCGCGGCGACCGCGACGAGCTGGGCTTCGCCGCCACGGCGCCGCGCCCGACCGTGCGCACCGCCCTGCTGATGCCGGTCTACAACGAGGACGCCCAGGCCTCGTTCGGCCGTCTGGCCCAGATCGAGCGGTCGCTGTCGCGCCTCGGCGCCACCCAGGCGTTCGACATCTTCGTGCTCAGCGACAGCACCAACGAGCGCGTCGCCAGCACCGAGTGGGCCGCGTTCCAGACCTTCCGCCTGCAGTCGAACTGCCGCGTCTACTACCGTCGCCGCCGCGAGAACACCGCGCGCAAGGTCGGCAACCTGGCCGACTGGATCCGCCGGTTCGGCGCGGCCTACAGCCACATGATCGTGCTGGACGCCGACAGCACCATGGCGGGCGAAACCATCCTGCATCTGGTCGACGCCATGGAGCGCCATCCGGGCATTGGCCTGATCCAGACCACGCCGGCGATCGTCGAGGGCAAGACGCTCTACGCCCGGGCCTCGCAGTTCGGCGTGCGCCTGTACGGCCGCGTCGCCTCGGCGGGCCTGGCCTGGTGGTCGGGGTCGGAGGCCAGCTACTGGGGCCACAACGCCATCGTGCGGGTCCGCGCCTTCGCCGAATGCGCCGGCCTGCCGGAGCTGCCGGGTCGCAAGCCCTTCGGCGGCCACATCCTCAGCCACGACGTCGTCGAAGCCGGCCTGCTGCGCCGGGGCGGATGGGGGGTGCATGTCACCCCGACGCTGTCCGGCAGCTACGAGGAAACCCCGCCGAGCCTGCTCGAGTTCATGAAGCGCGAGCGCCGCTGGTGCCAGGGCAACCTGCAGCACGTGGCCCTGCTGCGCGCGCCAGGCCTGCACTGGATGAGCCGCTTCCAGCTGATCGTCGGGCTGATGGCCTATCTGGCCTCGCCGATCTGGCTGCTGTCACTGGCCGCCGGCCTGTTCATCCAGATCCAGAACAAGCCCGACTGGGGCTCCTGGTGGTATTTCCTGCATCCCGAGTTCAACCCGATGCTGTGGGCCTCGCTGCTGACCACCGGCATGCTGCTGGGCCCCAAGCTGATGGGCGTGGCCCTGGTGCTGAGCCGCCCGGCCGAGCGCCGCGCCTTCGGCGGCGTCAGGACGCTGCTCAGGAGCGTCGCCGCCGAGATGGCCCTGTCGGCCCTGACGGCCCCGATCTACATGATCGGCAACACCCGCGCGGTGTTCGAGATCCTGACCGGCAAGGACGCCGGCTGGGTGAGCCAGAACCGCGACGCCGACGGCCTGAACCTGGCCGACGCCAGGGTCGCCTTCCGTAACGAGTTCTTCGCCGGGATGTTCTTCCTGGTCTCGCTGGCCATGCGCCCGGACCTGCTGCTGTGGATCTGGCCGATCTTCGTGCCGATGCTGCTGGCGCCCAGGATCGCTGCCTGGACCTCCAGCCGCGCGGCCGGTCAGAAGGCCTTCAACGCCGGATTGCTGCTGACCCCGGAAGAGCGCGCCGCGATGGCCGCCCGGCCTGTCGAGCCGCACCACGGCGGCGAGGTCGTGCCGATGCCGGTGCGCACGGTCAACCCGGCGCTGATGGCGGCGGAGTAGGCCTACAGCGCCCCCTGCGCCCGCTCCTCCTCGAGCCACGCGAAGACCAGGCGTTCGAAGTCAGGATAGGCGACTCTGTCAGGATCCAGTCCGGCATCAACCGCGATGGCGTGCAGGCCCGCGTCAAACCGGTCAAAACTGGCCAGAAGGCGTGCCGGTGAGGGTATCGTCGCCCTTCTCGATACAGTGAACAGCCAGTCTCTCACGCGACCGACCATGGCCCTGGGATCACCGCCGTGCGGCTGCGGGTCGGCGCCGGCCAGGTCCGACATGAACCGTTGATACCGATACTGCTCAGTGTCGAGAATTAGCGCCCGCTTCCTTCGTTGCACATCGTCACCGAACCGCTTTGCGCCCAGAAATATGCCGAGCTCCAAGGGCATGTTGAAGCGAGGCAGGCCTGACTGAGGATCGAGTTCGGTTCGGGACAGATCATGGATTCCGAAGCGACTCTGCTCGATGACTCTGTAGAGCTTGTCGATCCGGGACTCGCTGCCGTCGTCCATTTCCCGCGCGCATCTGGCGCGAAATCGACAGGCGAGAACGGCAAAGATCAGCGCTCGGAAACCCGGCGCGAACTCGTCATCAAACGGACAGTTTACGAAGACATCACGAGGCGAACCGGTCGCCACGGCTATTTTTGATCAACCCGGGCGAGATAACGCCGCACGGCGGCGTTCGCTTGCGCCTGAGTAATGTTGGCGCGCTTGCTCACCGCCTTCTGAATTGGCGTCGAGCGCTTCCTGGCGGAAGCGCCAACGACCGGAGTCGTGTTCACCTGCTCCTGAGGGGCGACCTTTTCCATAGGAGCAGGCTATCACAATCGCGCGGAATGGCCAGCCTCAAAACGCTACCCATGCGCGCGACCATAAAACACTCGCGCACCCTCTACGCCAGCTCGCTCACCTTCACCGCCGCCGCTTCGAGCCGCGCCTTGAGCCCCTTCAGCTGGTCCCACAGCTCGGCCGGCATGCGGTCGCCGAACCGCTCGTAGAAGGCCGGGATCAGCGAGGCTTCCTCGCGCCAGACTTCGATATCGACGGTCTTGAGCAGCCGCAGCTGGGCCTCGGTCAGGCCCAAGCCCACGGTGTCCAGCGAGCCGGGCGCCGGCACCCGGCCGATCGGGCTGTCGACCGCCTCGGCCTCGCCTTCCAGGCGGTCGAAGATCCACTTCAGCACGCGGCTGTTCTCGCCGTAGCCCGGCCAGACGAAGCGGCCGCTGTCGTCCTTGCGGAACCAGTTGACCATGTAGATGCGCGGCAGTTTCGCCGCGTCGGCCCTGCCGCCGACGTCCAGCCAGTGGCCGAAATAATCGCCCATGTTGTAGCCGCAGAAGGGCAGCATGGCGAACGGATCGCGGCGCAGCTCGCCGACCCTGGTCTCCGCCGCCGCCGTGCCTTCGGAGGCGACGTTGGCGCCGAGGAACACGCCGTGCGCCCAGTCGAACGCCTCGGTGACCAGCGGCACGGCGCTGGCCCGGCGGCCGCCGAACAGGATGGCGCTGATCGGCACGCCGGCGGGATCGTCCCACTCGCTGGCGATCACCGGACACTGCCCGGCCGGCACGGTGAAGCGGGCATTGGGATGGGCGGCGGGCTCGGGGCTCTCGGGCGTCCAGGGCCGGCCGCGCCAGTCGGTCAGGTGCGCGGGCTTGTCGTCGGTCAGACCTTCCCACCAGACGTCGCCGTCCTCGGTCAGGGCCACGTTGGTGAAGATGGTGTTGGCGTGCAGCGCCTCGATGGCGTTGTGGTTGGTGCTGACGCCCGTCCCCGGGGCCACGCCGAAGAAGCCGGCTTCCGGATTGATGGCGTAGAGCCGGCCGTCGTCGTGGAACCGCATCCAGCAAATGTCGTCGCCGATGGTCTCGGCCTTCCAGCCCGGAATCGTCGGCTGCAGCATGGCCAGGTTGGTCTTGCCGCAGGCGCTGGGGAAGGCCGCCGCCACGAAGCGCACCGCGCCCTTGGGGCTGGTCAGCTTGAGGATTAGCATGTGCTCGGCCAGCCACCCCTCGTCGCGGGCCATGACGCTGGCGATGCGCAGGGCGTAGCACTTCTTGCCCAGCAGGGCGTTGCCGCCGTAGCCGGAACCGTAGGACCAGATTTCGCGGCTCTCGGGGAAGTGGACGATGTATTTGATGTCGTTGCAGGGCCACGGCACGTCGGCCTGGCCCGCCGCGAGCGGCGCGCCGAGCGAGTGCACGGCCGGCACGAAGAAGCCGTCCTCGCCCATCGCGTCGAGGGCCGGTTTGCCCATCCGGGTCATGACCCGCATCGAGACGGCGACATAGGCGCTGTCGGTGATCTCCACCCCCAGCGCGCTGATCGGCGACCCGATCGGGCCCATACTGAACGGCACGACATACATGGTCCGGCCGCGCATGCAGCCGTCGAACAGGCTCTTGAGGTCGGCCCGCATCTCTTCCGGGTCGAGCCAGTTATTGGTCGGGCCCGCGTCGATCTCGCGTTCCGAGCAGATGAAGGTGCGGCTCTCGACCCGGGCGACGTCCTTCGGGTCGGAGGCGGCGAAGAAACTGTTGGGGCGCTTGTCGGGATTGAGGCGCTTGAGCGTGCCGGCCTCGACCAGCCGATCGGTGAGCATCGCCCACTCCGCGTCCGAGCCGTCGCACCAGTGAACGCTGTCGGGCTTGGTCAGCGCGGCGATGTCCCGCACCCAGGCGAGCAGCCGCGCATGTTTGGTCGGGCCCTGTTCAAGGCCCGTAGCCGTGGTCTCGCCGCCCATCACCGGCGTCCTCCCTGTGTAACGGGCGTTGGAGACCCGACCGCTTGTGCGGTTCTTGCCCCAACGCCTTGCGCGGTGCTCTGGGTAGCCGCCAGGGGCCCAGCGGGCAAGCCGAAAGCGATCTGAAGCCCCGCGCCGGGCGACACGCGGCAGGGGATGTCCGTTGCGCGCGGACCGGGTTGCGAACAGGATCGCCCGGGGGGCCGCCCTGGGGGAATCGGATGCGCTGGGTACTGAGGAGCCTGCTGGCGGTTGTCGGGCTGGTGCTGGGCGTGGCGGCGACCATGATCGTCGCCGACCGGGCAACCGCGCCGCGCATGCCGGACCTGACACCGCTGATCGAGACGGCGCGCAACTACGACGTGGTCATCCGCCGCGACCGGTTCGGCGTGCCGCACATCCTGGGCAAGACTGACGCCGACGCCGCCTTTGGCCTGGCCTTCGCCCATGCCGAGGACGACTTCGAGACCATCCAGACCGTGGCCCTGGCCACCCGCGGGACGCTCGCCGCCCGCGACGGATTGAAGGCCGCGCCTGGCGACTACATCGTCAACCTGCTGGGCGTGTGGAACACGATCAACGCCCGCTACGACCGCGACCTGCCGCCGGACGTGAAGGCCGTGCTGCAGGCCTACGCCGACGGGGTCAACTATTACGCCGCGCGCAATCCGGGAAAGGTGACGCCGGGCCTGCTGCCCCTGACCGGCAAGGACATCGCCGCCGGCTTCGTGTTCAAGACGCCGTTCTTCTATGGTCTGGACGGCGAACTGCAGCGGCTGACCAGGGCCACGTCCGACGGGCTGCCCAAGGGCTCCAACGGCGTGGCCGTGGCCCCCTCGCGGTCGTCGGACGGCGCCACCCGGCTGCTGGTCAACTCGCACCAGCCCTACAGCGGACCGGTCGCCTGGTACGAGGCGGTGGTCGAAAGCGGCGAGGGCTGGCACGTGGCGGGCGGCTTCTTCCCCGGCTCGCCCTTCATGCTGCACGGCCACAACGCCCACCTGGGCTGGGCCAACACGGTCAACAACCCCGACCTCGTCGACGTCTACCGCCTGGTCATCAACCCCGACGACCGGAACGAATACCGGCTCGACGGCAAATGGCGGAAGTTCGAGACCTCGACCGCCCGCCTGCGCATCCGCCTCTGGGGACCGTTCAGCTGGACCGTGAACAAGGAGGTCCTGCGCTCGGCGCACGGCCCGGTCATGCGCACCAGGGGCGGAGTGTTCGCCCTCCGCTACGCGGGCATGGATACCGCGCGCCAGCCGCTGCAGTACTGGCGGCTCGACAAGGCCGAGACCGTCGAACAATGGCAGGCGGCCATGGCCCTGCAGGCCCTGCCGAGCATCAACTACGTCTATGCCGACGAGAAGGGAAACATCGGCTACGTCTACAACGGCCTGTTTCCCAATCGCCGCGAGGGGATCGACTGGTCGGGCGTCCTGCCCGGCGACCGCTCGGACCTGATCTGGAAGGGCTACCTGCCGTTCGACCGCACGCCGCAGGTCTGGCGGCCGAAGGGCGGCGTGGTGTTCAACGCCAACAACACGCCGTTCCAGGCCACGGCCGCCGGCGACGGACTGGATCCCTGGGCCTTCTCATCGACCATGGGCATCCAGACCAACATGACCAACCGCTCGCTGCGGCTGGTCGAGACGTTCGGGGCCGACGACCAGATCACTCCGCGGGCGTTCCGGGCCTACAAGTTCGACGTGACCTACAGCCCCCGCTCCGCCGTGGCCGGCCTGGTCGGCGAACTGCTGGGACTGGATCCGAAGGGCGACGCCGACATCGCCGCCGCCCAGGCGATCCTGGCGAAGTGGGACTACACGACGAAGACCACCAGCCGCGGCGCGGCCCTCGCGCTGCTGACGGCCTCGCCGGTCATCACGGCCCGCGACGCCCACCACAAGGGTCCGACCCCGCGTCGGGCGCTGCTCGACGCCATCAAACTGCTCAAGACGCACTACGGGCGGCTCGACCCCGAATGGGGTCAGGTCAACCGCATCCGACGCGGCAAGATCGACCTGCCGATCGACGGCGGGCCCGACACCCTGCGGGCCGTCTATGGCCAGCCCGGCGATGACGGCCGGCTGACCGCCGTGGCCGGCGACACCTTCATCATGTTCGTCACCTGGGACCGCCAGGGCGCGCTCTCCAGCCAGAGCATCCATCAGTTCGGCACGGCGACGATGGATGCGTCGGCGGCGCACTATGGCGACCAGGCCCCCCTGTTCGCGGCGATGCGGCTCAAGCCCGTGCTGTTCACCGAGGCGCAGCTGGCGGGCAACGTGATGGAGACCTACCGGCCGGGTCTGCGCGGGCGTTGACGCCGGGTCACGATCGCGGCGGCGCGAGGGATCGCTGGCGTCGGGGTCGGGAGGCCCGCCACGCTGATGTTCTTCACCGAAGGCGAGACGCTGTTCGGGGTCTGGTATGAGTTGGCCGACATCGAGACGACGCGGTTCACCCTGAACATCCACATGCTGGTTCCGCCGGAGCTGGCGAGGGGGTCCAGAATGGCGTCGCCAGTCCGTTGTATGAGCCCGGCCCGCTCAGCCATCTCGAGGCGGCCCTCTGGGCCTTCCACCGGCGCCTGGCCGACTGTTTCGCCGGGCATCACCGCCCTCCATGCGGTCGACGGCGGCGGCCGGCCTGGCTTCGCGAACATGGCCGGGCCTGAGCCAGGCCCGGAATGGGCAGCGATTTCTCCTCCGAAAGACGATTCGCCCTCTCGCTCGCCTCGCGAGCGGGCTTGCTTGTGGCGAGATGCTCGCTAACCATTGGTATCGGGGAGCAGTGGGGAGCAGCGCTTCATGCGCGCGACAACGGCCACGGCGGTGTTTGCAGTCACGGCGCTTGCGGCGGCGGGCCTCGGCGCGGCCACGAGCATGAGCGCGGCGACCGACGGCCTCAGCTCCGACTCCCTGCTTGCCGGCGCCACGGTGGGCGACGCGTTCAGCGGCGCCTCGGCCCGCGCGCCCGAGGCTGACCTCGATGCGCCGATCAAGACCGGGCGCTGGGCCGAGGACGCCGCGCCCGTCGAACTCGCCGGCGGACCGGCGCCGGCCGGAACGGCCGAGCCCGCGCCCGAGCCGATCCGCCTTTCCCGCGCGACCGTCCCGGCCGCGCCTGTCCTGACCGTGTCGCTCGGACCGGAACGGCGCGCCGCCGCGCCGCTGAGCGTGCCCCTCTCGCGGATGGCCTGGGCGCCCCCGGCCAGCGCGCCGCGGGTTCCGCGGGAGTCGCGGATCGATCTGACGGTTAGCGACCAGGCCATCGTCGTTCCAGGTTCCGGGCTGGACATCGCCTCGAACGCCTTCGACGAACCGGTGATGTCCCCGCGCCCGTCGCGGCCCTTGCCGGACGTCAAGCGACTGACCCTGCGGATCGGTCCCAGCGGGATGTCCGGAAGGAAGGGACGCTGGTTCGTCTTCGCCGCCGGATCGGGCCAGGCCTTCGGCCTGAACCTGATGCGCGACCCTCTGCATGGCTGGAAGCCGGCCGGCTGGTCGGTCGAGCGGCTGGCCGAGTTCGGCAAGGCCCAGCTAGGCATCGGCTGGCGCAGGGGCTCGCAGCAGATCGCCGTCAGCGCGGCCCGCCGCGAGATCAGCGCCTACGGCATGTCGCGCGAGGACACGGTGCTGGGCGTGACCTTCACGGTCAGCGGCCGCCCCCCCGCCAAGACGCGCTACGAACAGCGCCTGCCGAAGGCCTATTAGGCCCGCCCGACGCGGCGATCAGGCGGCCTTGCGGGCGGCCACGGCGCCGGCGATGCGGGCCTTGGCCATCTCGTCGGCGACCTCGTGAGTCGGACGCTTCTCGGCCACCGAGGCGTCGAGGATCTCGCCCAGGGTCTGGGTCAGCCGCGCCAGTTTCGCCTCGACCCAGGCCGGATCGAAGGCCGCGCCCGCTTCCAGCGCGGCGATCTCGGCCGCCACATTGATGATGCCGCCGCCGTTGATGACGTAGTCGGGCGCATAGAGCAGGCCGCGCTCGAACAGCAGGCGGCCGACCTCGGGCGAAGCCAGCTGGTTGTTGGCTGCGCCCGCCACCACCCGCCCCTTCAGGCGGGCCAGCGTCTCGAAATTGACCGCGCCGCCCAGGGCGCAGGGGGCGAACACCTGCGCCTCGACGTCGAAGATCGCCGCCGGCGGCACGATGGTCGCGCCGGTGCGGGCGGCGACCTGGGCCAGGGCGGCCTCGTTGACGTCGGTGATGACCAGTTCGGCGCCGGCCGCGTGCAGCTTGTCCGCCAGATAGCCGCCGACATGGCCAACGCCCTGGATGGCCACCGTGACGCCTTTCAGGTCGCGGCCATAGGCGCGCTCGACGCACAGCCGCACGCCGCGGAACACGCCCTCGGCCGTCACCGGGCTGGGATCGCCGGACGCGGCCGGATGCCCCTCGAGGCCAGCGACATAGCGGGTCTGCTTGCGGGCGCTCATCAGATCGTCTGGCGAGACGCCGACGTCCTCGGCCGTCCAGTATTGGCCGCCCAGCCCCTCGACCGCCCGGCCGAACGCCTCGAACAGGGCCGGCGTCTTGTCGGTGCGGGCGTCGCCGAGGATCACCGCCTTGCCGCCCCCCAGCGGGATGTCGGCCAGGGCGTTCTTGTAGGACATGGCCCGCGACAGGCGCAGCGCGTCGGTCAGCGCCGCGTCGTCCGACTCATAAGGCCACATGCGGCAGCCACCGGCCGCCGGTCCCCGCGCGGTGGAGTGGACGGCGATGATCGTCTTCAGGCCGGTCTTTTCGTCAAAGATGGCGTGAACGCCTTCGTGGTTCTCGAAGGCGGGGTTACTGAAAACAGACATGCCGGGTTCCGGGCTGATCAGGGGGAAATCGTGCGCGCGGGTTTACGCCCGGGGGTCTTTCGCCACAACCCAAAACGAGCGCTCAGGCGCGCGTGTCCCGGGGCGGCGGAATCGGCGGCGCGCCCGATGGCAAGGGCGCCGCTGGATCGAAAATGAAGCTCTGGATGTCGCCGATCACCACGTCTCGCCGCAGATCGCGCGTCAGCAGATGCCAGCCGCGCGCGTAGTAGGCCGTGCGGTCGGTCGCCTTCAGCCGACCGGCGGCCCTGAAGGCCGCGACCTTGGGGATGATCTCGTCGTTGGCCCCGTAGAAGTAGCCGACCGGGACCTTGATCCGGCCAGTGCTCCGCCAGGCCGTCTGCATCAGCTCGACCAGGCCATACAGGGTGTCGTTGCGCGCGCCCCAGATCATCATCGGGTCCCGGCCCATGGCGACTAGTTCCTCGCGGTTGTCGCTGGGGTGGACGCGTTCGGCGACCCAGGACGGCGGCTTGAGCACGGTCTCCCCCGCCAGGTGGGCCGTGAACCACAGGGCGGTTCGGAACGGCAGCGGCTGGCTGGACCACCCCCACACGGCCGGCGCCATCAGCACCAGCCGGTCGGCGGCGGGCGGCCGGTCCGAAGCGAAGGCGGCGATCGCCACCGCCCCGCCCATGCTCTCTCCCGCCACCACCAGGGTCGCCGCCGGATGCCGCAGTCGCAGCAGGCCGACGAACACCCGCAGGTCCTCGGTCATCAGCGTCTCGCCGGCCCAGACCCCGCGGCCGGGCGAGCGGCCGAAACCGCGCTGGTCGAAGGCGTAGGTGGCGATGCCGTGTTCCGCCCAGACCGGCGCGGCGAAATGGAAGGCGTTGGAATAGTCGTTCATGCCGTGCAGGGCCGCGACGACGACGGCGGGCTCCCCGTCGGGCAGCCAGCGCCGCAGGCCCATCCGCCCGCCGTCGAAGCTGACGAAGGTCTCGTCCTCCAGCCTCGGCCCGTCGAACCCGACGTCCGGCGCGCCGGCCATCTGCACCATCGGCGCGCAGCCCGTCACGGCGGCGCTCGCGGCAAGGAGGAACAGGCGGCGGTTCATGACGCCAGATTGCCCTGCCGGCCGTGGCGAAGAAAAGGCGCCTATTCCGGGGCCGGATCCTGAGGAAGCCTGAGCCGGTAGACGCCGCGGAAGCTGTCCGGGTCGGCCGGCTTGCCGTGACGGGTGATGACCACCGTCCCCGCCCGCGCCATGCCCACGGCCGTCGATCGCACCTGGCCCAGCACGCGCTGCCAGCGCTCGGGCTGGATGATCTTGGCCACCTCCGACGGGTCGATGCTCTTGCCCGGCGGCAGGGCTTTCAGCAGGTCGAGAATGGCGTCTTCGATGGGAGAGGTCATGACCGTCCCCCTAGCATGCCCTGCCCTCGACGGACCAGATCGCCGCCCGCGCCGGCCCGTGGCTGGCTGAGAAGGCCGCGGGCCTCGGTCGCTTTGCCGCATGCGCGTTTCATTCTGGACTGTTCCCAAGCGGAGAAAGCATACCTAGGGTCATCTTTCCCAAGGGCGTGGCCATGCTGGACGAGACGACACGAGCAACGGTCTTCCGCTTTTTGCAGGACGCCCAGGGTATCGAAAGCCTGGACGTCCTCAACACGCGCTTCATCGAGGCGGTCAAGGCGCTGGGGTTTTCGGGCGCCGTCTACATCCGCCTTTCGGCGGACGGTCGCGTGCTGCCGCCCCGGCCCGTCTTCGGCGATCCGCCGGAGGGCTGGGTCGATCACTATTTCGCCCACAACTATGCCCGGTTCGACACCGCCATTCCCCTGTCCTTCCAGTCCCGCGAGCCGTTCACCTGGAGCGAGGCGGCCGCGCGCGGCATGGAGAGGGGGACCCAGACCCTGTTCGGCGAAGCCTATGAATGGTGGCGTTCCGAGGTGCTCATCTGCCCCGTGCGCGGCATCAACGGCGGGCTCTCCATCGTCGATCTGACCATGGACCGGGGACGGCGGCTGCGCGACGAGGAGCGTTCGACGGCCCACGCCCTGGCCAGTCTCTACGCGGTCGCCGGCGAAGGCTTCCTGGAGCGCCCCGAGCCGGCCGCCGAACTGCCGAAGCCGTTGACCTGGCGCGAGGCCGAATGCGTCTACTGGGTCTGCCTGGGCAAGTCCGACGATGAGATCGGCCGGATTCTGTCGATCTCGAAGAAAACCGCCAACCATCACGTCGAGTCGGCCAAGACCAAGCTTGGGGTGGCCAGCCGCGCCAGCCTCGCCTGGCGGGCCTTCGCGCTTGGCCTGGTGCAGCCGCCCGTCTTCTAACGGGTCAATGGGGTAAACGCCCCATACCGCCCCGCCCCCGTCTGATCGAGCTTGCGATCTCCAGGGGAGACCGGACGATGATCCATGTTGTGACCCACGCGCTTCGCGGCGTGTACGCCGACCAGATCGCCGCCATGCACAGGATGCGGCGCGAGGTGTTCATCGTCGCCCGGGGCTGGCAGCTGGAGGAACGCGACGGCGGCGAATACGACCGCGGCGACGACGAGCAGGCCATCTATTTCATGATGCTCGACGAGAATGGCGGACTGCAGGTCAGCGTGCGCGTTCGGCCGGTGCTCGACTGGAGCATCCTGGTCGATGAGATGCCCCGCTGCGTGGAGGGCGGCGCCGAGACGCTCCGTCGCCCCGACGTCTGGGAAATGGCGCGGCACCTGGCCAGCGGCCAGGGCCGTTCGGTCGGCGAAGCACGGCGCCGGGCGGCCGAGTTCCGCGTGGCCATGCTCGAGGCGGCCCGCGCCCGTGGCGTGACCCGCATCGTCGGTTCGGTCGATGTGGGCCTGCTGGCGCATGGCGCGCGCGCCTGGCTCGATCTGAAGCCGCTGGGCCTGCCGGTCGTCTACCCCGAGGGCGGCGCGGCCGTGGGCTACGAGATCCCCGTCACCGACGACCTGATCACGCGGCTGAAGCGCGCCCATGGCCTGGTGGAGCCTTCTGCTTTCGAACTGGCGCGGGGCGCGCCCGACGTGACGCCGGCGCAGATAGAGCGCGCGCATCGCCGGGCGGCCGCCCCGAGCCGCGTTCCGGCATGATCCCGCCGGACCGCGACGCCGAAGGCATTGGGCCCGAGCATCAGGCCTTTCTGGACCTGGTGGAAAAACTCCCCCCGGACTGGCGACGGGTGGTCGGCGTTCTGCTTCGCAGAGTCGCCCATGTCGAGGCCGAAGAGGGCGAGACGGCCGCCCTCATGCTGATCGACGACATCAACTCCATCATCGTGCGCCCGGAAACCACGCACTAGACTCGGGGCGCGACACGGCGGACCATCCGTATGCGCATCGTAAAACGAGCGCGGCTGCGGGGGGATTCGCGGAATGCCAGATCCAATCGACATCGGCGTCGGCGCGCGGATTCGCATCCGCCGCCGGGAGTTGGGCGTCAGCCAGGCGTCGCTCGGCGAGCACCTGGGGCTGACCTTCCAGCAGATCCAGAAATATGAACGCGGCTCCAACCGCGTGTCGGCCTCGATGCTGGTCAAGACCGCCGCTCGCCTGGACTGTTCGGTGGCCTGGCTGGTCGGCGAGGAGGACGGCGCCGCCGGACATCTCGAAGGCGGCCTGCTGGCCCGGCTGGCCAGTCCCGGCGTCGCCGAGCTGGTCGAGGCGTTCAACGCCATCGAAGGTCCCCAGGCCCGCACGGCCCTGATGCATCTCGCCCGCAGCATGGCCGACGGGGGCCGCGACTAGCTGTGACGCGACAAGGGGGCGTGTTCCGGCGCAAGCCCGGCGCATGTCCCCGCATCAGCCACCTCAGACGGCTTGCTGTAGCTGTTCGATCCGCGCCTTGAGCTCGGCGATCTCCCGATCCCGCTCCGCCAGCATGACCTCGACGTCGTCGGCGTCGATCTTGCGCGGGATATGCTGGGGGCAGTTGGGGTCCCACGCGGAAATCTTGAACAGCAGCACACGCTCGGGCGCCGCCGCATAGCCCTCGGGCATGACCGACTGAAGCAGGGCGTCGTCGCCTTCGATCATCCACGCCTCGCCCCAGATCTTGATGCGGCGGCGGTTGGCGTAGTCCATCAGGAAGATGAAGGCCTTGCGGCTTTCCAGCAGGTTGCCCTGCGATATGAACTGCCGGTTTCCCCTGAAATCGGCCATCGCCAGCGTCTGCTCGTCGATCGGCTTGAGGAAGCCCCGTGGCCCGCCGCGATGCTGGATGTAGGGCTGCCCCTCCGCGTTGACCGTCGCGAGGTAGAAGCTGTTCTGCTGCGCGATGAATCCCGCCAGTTGAGGCGTGATGCGGTCAGACCAGCCACCCCGCGCTTCCACCTTGGCATAGGTGTCGCGCGAGCCGCTGCGGGTCTGAAGTTGCTTCACCGCATCGGTAAAGGCGATGTCGCTGGTGGGGCGTTCACGATCCATGTTCGATCCGCTTCGAAGACAGAGGGGCCGGCGCCCGGCCTTGAGACCAACCGGGCGCCGGAAGGACGGTCAGGGGGTCAGAAGGTGACCAGGCTGTAGCCCTGGTCGAGGTAGCTCGAGACGTCGAGCACGCCCGGGGTTCCAGGAATCGCCTTCTCGTAGTCGAGCTTGAGGCCGGTCTTTCGCGCATCCTCGGTCGCCCCGAAGACATCGGCGCAGCCGCCGCAGACGCCGGCCACGACATCCTTGACCGCTTCGTAAAGCCCGTGCGCCGGATGATCGGCCTTGGCGAGTTCCGCCGGCCAGCGCGTGCCCGCGCCCTGGAAGATGACCGCGACGTCCTGCTTCTTCTCCTTGAGTTCGTAAGCGAGGAACAGGCCGTTGAAGAGGCGGCCCAGCGCTTCTTCGGATCCCGACTTGGGGTCGGAGTAGAGGATGATGGCGGTCTTGGTCATGGGTTCTCCGTTTTGCCGCTTGGCTTTTTACCGAACGATCGGTCAACTTGAACTAGGGGCTCGACGGGCCGGCGTCAAGGTATTATACCGATCATTCGGTAATTTATAATCGCCGGTCATGGACAGGGAGACGCGCGTGAAACTCTACTTCAGCCCCAGGTCAGGGCATTCGCACCGGGCGCGGCTGTTCCTGTCGCTGCTCGGCGTCCCGTTCGAACTCATCGAAGTCGACCTCGCCGCGCGCCAGCACAAGAGCGCCGACTTCCTGCGGATGAACGCCCTGGGACAGGTTCCGGTGCTGGAAGACGGCGGTGTGGCGATCGCCGATTCGAACGCGATCCTGATCTATCTCGCCAGGAAGTTCGGTCGCGCGGACTGGTATCCGGACGACGCCGTGGGGGCCGCTTGCGTGCAACGCTGGCTCTCGGTCGCGGCCGGTCTGCTTGTCCAGGGTCCGGCAAGCGCGAGGTCGGTGACACTGTTCGGCGCGAAGATCGACGCGCAGGCCGCGATCGAACGCGCCCATGCCCTGCTCGCCGTGATCGAGGCGGCGCTGACGCACACTGGCTGGCTGGCCGCCGACCGGCCGACGATCGCCGACATCGCGCTCTACAGCTACGTGGCCCGCGCGCCGGAAGGCAACGTCGCCCTCGACCTCTACCCGCGTATCCGGGCCTGGCTGGAGCGGATCGAAGCGCTTCCGGGCTTTGTCCCGTTCGCGATCCATCCGGTAGGCCTCTATGCCCCGGGCGGTCCGCTGGCGCGGCTTGCTACGCCTCCCGCTTCCCCGACACAGGAGATGGGTTCACACCGGAACGCGTGACGCCAGATCCCGATGGGTCAACAGGCGTCCCCACGTCGCGTTGAAGGGATGAACGTACCGCGTCGCCCCGCGTGCATTCACCAGCGGGAGGCCGGCGTTGTGCCAGGCGAAGATGCCGCCTCTCAGATTCAACACCCCCGTCGCGCCGTCCGCCGCCATCGCCGCCTGGATGCGCCGGGCCATCGCCGAACTCCTTCGTCCGACCGAGCAATAGAGGACGAGCACACGACCTCTGACGTTTCCGGACAGCCTCGATCGCGCGGCGGCGACCGAGGCGCCGGGATCGAGGCGCACGGCGCCTCTCAGCCGACTCACGGCGAACTCATCGACCTCCCGCACATCGACCAGCAGCAGCGGGCCCTGGCGGGATATCGCCCGCGCAAGATCCGCCACCGTGATTTGACCGACGTCGCGGTAACGGGCCGCCACATCGCGCTCGACCTGATCAAGCGTCCTGAAAATCTCGAACATCTATCGGCGCCCTCCCGCCGCCGCGCTGGCGGCGCCGGCCTACAGTCCCAGGCTGGTCAGACCCGGATGATCCTCTGGTCGAACTCCAAGAGGCCAGTGAAATTTCCGTTCGGACGCGGGGATGGGCAGATCGTTGATACTCGCGAACCGGGTCCGCATGAGCCCGGCCTCGTCGAATTCCCAGTTCTCGTTGCCGTAGGATCTGAACCAGCCGCCGGAATCGTCTCGCCATTCGTAGGCGAAGCGGACCGCGATGCGGTTGCCGGCGAAGGCCCACAGCTCCTTGATGAGGCGGTAGTCGAGCTCGCGCGCCCACTTGCGCTTGAGGAAGGCCTCGATGTCCTCGCGGCCCGTGACGAACTCGGCCCGGTTTCGCCAGCGGCTCCCGGGGGAGTAGGCGAGTACGATACGGCCTGGCTCGCGGGTGTTCCACGCGTCTTCCGCCGCGCGAACCTTCAGGCGGGCGCTCCCCGCGGTGAATTCGAACGCTTTCAAAACTGACATGGTCCTTGCTCCTGTTGGGACAGCCGGTCAGGCCGACAGGCCTGACCGGTGTCGGTTTGCTGCCAGGGGTCAGCTACGCGGGGCGGAGCGGATCATTTCCAGCGTCGTCCGGGTGTCGGCGACGTGGCTGGCGATCATGCGGAAGTTGGCCATGGCGGCGCCGTAGCCATCGAGTTCCGGAAGCTGCGCCGCGGCGGTGGCGTCCGAAACGACCATCACCTCGAACCCCTGCTCGACGAGCTCGCGCATGTGCGACTCGGTGCACAGGTTCGCCGACATCCCCGCGAGGATCACCTTGGTGACGCCGCGCTTGCGCAGCTGCAGGACCAGGTCGTTGGTTTCGGGGCCGTAGACCTTGTGCGGGCTGGTGACGATGGTCTGGCCGTCATTGATGTAGCGCTTGTATTGCTCCAGCCAGTCGGCGCCCGAGCCGGCGAAGCCCTCGGTGGTCAGCGCGCCCTTGCGGTCGAACATGCCGATCTTGTGCATCAGCGTCTCGAGCGCGCCTTCAAAGCGCCACCCGTGATCGGTCGGGTAGTAGTAGTGCGGCGAAACGAACACCGGCATGCCCGACGCCTTGGCGGTCGCGAAGAGTTCGTCGATATGCCCGACGGTTCCATTGGCGACGACATTCTTGCCGACAACGCCCCAGGCGACGCCCTTGGGGCTGAGGAAGTCGTTCTGGGGATCGGTGATCACCAGGGCCGTCTGCCCCTGGACAACTTCGAACCCCGGGTCCGGCAGCCCGTCCGCAACGGCGGCCGTTCCCATACCCACGGCCACCAGCAGGATGGCGGCCGCCACGCACAGGGCCGATTGAACCCGTGCGGTTGAAAGGTGTTTCATGTGATTCTCCTTGGAAGGCTTGAACTCTTGCGCGGCGTGCGCATAGATGGTGTACCGATCGGTACTCATTAGGTGTACCGATCGGTGCACCCTGTCAAGCGCTGCCGGAGCGATGCTCGAAACAGATCCGCAAATGCTTGATTGATATAGGATTTTTTAGAATGTGGTTTGGCTCTGCCGTGATCGGATCGTGAAATGCGACCAACCAAGCGTGACGAACTCGTGCACAGGGCAACGGACATCTTCTACCGGAACGGCTTTCAGGCGTCCGGGATGGACATGCTTGTCGCCGAGACCGGGATTTCGAAAACGTCGATCTACAAGCACTTCAGGACGAAGGAAGATCTGATCCTCGCCACCCTGCAATGGCGGGACGAGCACATCCGCGGCTGGCTGTTTCGGCGAATGAAGGAGCTCGGCTCCACGCCACGCGAACAGCTCATCGCCATGTTCGACGCGCTGGGCGAATGGTTCAGCGAGCCGACCTTTCGCGGCTGCATGTTCGCCAAGGCGACCTCCGAGTACCAGGACGCCGACCATCCGATAAATCGCCAGGCCGCCGGGCACGTCGAAAAACTGACGGACGGCATCCGCGAGCTCGCCGAGCAGGCCGGATTGCCGGACCCCGCGACGCTGGCCCGGCAGCTCACGCTGTTGAAAGAGGGCGCCGTCGTGCTCGCGATGCTTGGCCACACGAGCAGCCCCGCGCGGGACGCGAAGGCCGTGGCCGTCAGACTCCTGTCCGATCCCGAGGCGCCCGGCTGACGTCAGCCGGCGCCCAGCAGCTCCTGGGGAAGCGCTTTCAGGAACTCACGGAAGGGCCGCGTGTCGCCCGTTCCGCGTGACAGGACCAGGCTTCCCTGCAACAGGACCACGCCACGCTCGGCGCGCGCCCTGGCCGGCGCCTCGTCCAGGCCCGCATCGACCAGGGTCATGGTCAGCGCGCTGATCCAGGCCTCGAACGTCTGCCTGATGAGCCCGGTGAATGGTCCTTCGTGAATGTGGGCCGAAGACAGCAGGTTCAGGAGGCACGCCTGCCTGCCGCCGGAATAGAATTCGTCGAGCTTCCCGATCATCCGGCCGATCCGTTCAGCCGGCGAGCCACTGTCCCTGAGGGGCGCCAGAACGTTGGCCTCGAGCCAGGTTCCGGCCGCCTCCAGCACTTCGCGCGCCATCTGCTCCTTGCCGTCCGGAAAGCGGTGGTAGAGGCTCGCCCGCTTCAGCCCCGTCACCCTGGACAGAACCGTCAGCGTCGCGCCTTCAAAGCCGAACTCGCGAAACGCGGCGCTCAGCCGGGCCATCAGGTCCGCTTCATCGATCGACGCCTTGCGGCCCACGGGTGCTCCTGGTCTTTCGGCTCAGCCTGCCGAGCGGATGGCCAAGGCTCGACGGACACGCGCCGCCTGGGCCGGTTTTTCTTTTACCGACCGTTCGGTTAGCGTCAAGCGGTGGCGGCGATGCGCCGGCGGAACGCGTCGGGCGGCTGCCCGTGCTGGTCCCTGAATGTTCTGGTGAAGTAGGTGCGGCTGTCATAACCCACCGCCGCCGCGATGCGCTTTATCGGCCAGTCCGTCGTCGCCAGCAGTTCCGCCGCCCGCCTCATCCGGATGGCCCGGAGTAGTTCGATCGGCCCGCCTCCGTAGGCGGCGCGGAAACGGGCGGCGAACGTCGCGCGGCTCATGCCGGCCAGCCCGGCCAGGGAGTCCACGGTGTGCTCCCGCCCTGGCTGGTCCAGCATGGCCCTCAAGGCGCTCCACAGCGCCTCATCAGACAGCCCCTTCATCCAGACGAGGGATTGGTCGCCGGCCAGAAGTCGGCGGCGAAGCAGCAGGATGACGCACTGGAGCAACAGACTCCGCGCCAGCGCGCGCGTGCCGATGGTCGGAGACGCCAGTTCCGCGACAAGGTCCTCCAGGGCGCCGCGCACCCGGTCGCCGGGGTCCAGATGCTCGACCAGCGGCGCGCGGAGCAGATCCATGGCCCCGCCAAGACCGCGGTAGACGATCCCCACTCGCCCACAGATCGCCGCCAAGACCCCGTCGCCGTCGCCTGCCCGGACGTGCTCGATGGAAATCTCCAGCGGACGGCAGGCCGGCAGTGTCCCCAGCCCCGTTCCAGACCCGTGGAGACTGTGCGCGGCGAAGGCCGGCACCAGGACAACCGTGCCGGGGCGGGTGGGAATGGGGGGCCAGCCATCGACGGTGACCCTGCCTTCGCCGGCGACCACATAGTGCAGGACGGCCTGGGGTCTGCACCCGAGCCCCAGCGACGCCTCGCCCCTGATCTCACACAGGGCGAACGGCTCGAGCGACACATCGACGGCGTCAAGAACGGTGTCCAGGATCATCCCCCTCGCATAGACGGGGCCAGGTCCGCCCCGGACAGACATCCGGCCCGAGAAGACACATCCCGGACGATAAGGCACAACAACACAGTCACCTTTGGAATTGAAATGAACTTGAAGACGCGCGTCGTCGCGCTCTGGGCGATCCAGTGCGTGGCGCCCCGCGCGTCACGGCCCCGCAGAACGGACTTCGGATCGCCCACGCCGGCTGATCGTGATTGGAGACGCCACGATGTTCGCCAGGCTGCTTGTCACATTCGGGCTGCTGATCTTTGGCTTGCTGTTGCCGCTCCTCGAAATCGGCGACACCCATGTCTTCAATCCCGACTGGCCGCCGCATGCCCGATTGCACGAGGTCTGGCAGCTGGTGACCAACAGCAGCCTGGCGATCATGGGTCTCTGGCTGGTCTGGGCCAGGGGTCGGATCATCATGGCCGGCGCAATCGGCCTGTGCGTCATGGGCGGCGTCGTGATCGCTCACCTGATCGAGGCCCGGTACGGCGGCGCACTGGTCTATTCGGGCGGGCCGAGCCTCGCCCTTTTCGGAATTTCCGCGGCGTTTCTCATTCCGCTCGCGGCGATGTCGTCCTTCGTTCTGGCCATGATCCTGGGCCGCCGATCGGCCGGCTGACGCTGTGCCCCCCCCCCCCCCCCTCGTTCCCAACCAACGGACTCTCGTCATGAACCGCTATCCGACCCGACTTGTTCTCGCCGCGACGCTCTCGGCGGTCTTTTCCATTGGCGTCGCCGCCGCGGTGGAGCCCGCGCCCGCGGCCTCGCCCGCCCCTGCCGCCGTGGCGGCCCCGCCCGCGAAGGCCGACCCGAATCAGCGAATCTGCAAGACAGCGCCCGTGATCGGCAGGCGCGTCCCGAGCCGCACCTGCATGACCCGCGCGGAGTGGGAAGAACGCGCCCGCATCGACCGGCAAGACCTTGAGGCCGCGCAGCGCTCCGGCCTGGCAGTCTGCGGCACCAAGCCGTGCAACTGACTTGATTCCGGCGGTCGGTCGCTCACCGCCGGGTGCACGAGAATCGGGCGCGCGCCCGATGACCGCTTGAGGCCGGCCGCCGAGCCGCCTATCAGCCTCCTCGCAGCGTGAGGAACCTGGCATGGACGGCGGCAACGAGATCTCCAGCGGACCACGACTGACGACCGAAGGCCCCTGGGCCGGCTGGCGTAGCTGGGACGGCGATCCGTTTGAGACCCAATCGGGTCCCTACTACTTCCGCCGGGAAGAGGGCGGCGCGACGCGCTGCGCCTTCCGCGCCGAGCGCAAGCACATGAACGGCGGCGGCTTCATGCACGGCGGCTGCATGATGACCTTCGCCGACTTCGCCCTGTTCGCCCTGGCCCACGAGCATCTCGAGGGCAGCCACGCGGTGACCGTCAGCCTGAACGGCGAGTTCGTCGGACCGGCGCACGAGGGTGACCTGGTCGAGGCGACCGGCGAGGTGGTCAAGGCCGGCAAGTCGATGGTCTTCATCCGCGGCCTGATCTCCACCGAAGGGTCGCCGATGATGAGCTTCTCGGGCGTGATCAAGAAGGTCGCGCGGCGGCTCTGACATGGCGCTCGAACCG
Organism: Caulobacter sp.; assembly: GCA_030645575.1. Lineage (GTDB taxonomy): Bacteria > Pseudomonadota > Alphaproteobacteria > Caulobacterales > Caulobacteraceae > Caulobacter. Next base: position 110,039 of record JAUSMJ010000027.1, read on the forward strand.
GCCACGCCAGAGGACATTCCGGCGATCATCGCCATCGAGACTATCCCCGGCTACGAGGTCTTCATCAGCTCGTGGTCGGCCCGGGAGCATGCCGCCGGCATGGCGTCCCTGGATGTCGCCCATCTGGTCTGGCGAGAGCACGGCATGGTCGCCGCTTTCGCGATCCTGGAGAAGCTGACCGACCCCAATCGCATCGTGCTGGTCCGGCGCCTGGGCGCGGCGCGGACGGACACCGGCCTCGGGCGCCGGTTCATCCCGGCCTTGATGGACCGGGTGTTCGAGACGACCCACTGCAACCGCCTGGAACTCGGCGTCTCCGAGGAAAACCCGCGCGCCCAGCGGGTCTATCACCGCGAGGGGTTCCACTACGAAGGGACCAAGCGCGAGATCCATCGCCATGAGGATGGCCGCTACGTCTCCTCGCTGACCTTCTCGATCCTGCGTCGGGAGTGGGAAGCACTGCCCCGCCGCCGGATGACCGAGATTTAATGCAGGTGACACAAGGTTAACTGGGCTTGGCGTCCGCCCTCGGCGACACCATCTCTCGCTCAAGAGGGATGACGATGAAAAACCTGATAGTCCTTGCGATTTCCGCCGCCAGCGCGCTCAGCGCCATCTGGCTGCTGGTCGCCGTGCCGACCGTGCACAGCCTGGCTTGAGGGTTTACGCCGCCACCGTGCCGGCCAGCGCCGCCGGACGGGCCATCATCGCCTGATACCAGCGCGTGGCGTTGGCCATCTCCTCGGGGATGGCGAACTTCGCCATGCGCGAAAAGTCGATCGCGGTGGCGGCCAGGATGTCGGCCATGGTGATCCGGTCGCCGGCGATGAACGGGCTCTCGGCCAGCCGCCGGTCGAGGAACTTGATCGTGCGCGTGGCGCCGGCGCGGTTGCTCTCGGCGATCTCGGGGATCTGCTTTTCCAGCGCGGCCAGGGCCGGGTGGCTGTGGCGCACGGCCATCATCAGCGGCGTGGCCAGCATCATCTCGGTGCGGCGGGACCACATCTCGATGACCGCCGTCTCCTTCGGATCGCGGCCGAACATGTTGGGTTCGGGGAACACGCTCTCCAGATAGCGGCAGATGGCCACCGACTCGGTGATCGCCGTCCCGTCGTCCATCTCCAGCATCGGCACATTGGCCAGGCCCGCCTTTGACAGATAGTCCGGCTGGCGGTGCTCGCCCTTGAAGATGCTGACGTCGATGATCTCGACCTGGTCCTCCGCGCCCTTCTCGGCCAGGAACCAGCGCACCCGCCGCGGATTGGGCGCCCTCAGGCTGTCGTAGAGTTTCATGCGTCCGCTCGTCCTTCCGAATTCTACCCGCCGAACAGCATGGCCGGCATCAGCCCGACCAGCGAGGCGGTCAGGCAGGTGGCCAGGAAACCGGCCAGCATCGCCTTCCACACCATGCCCATCACTTCATGGCGCCGCGTCGGCACGAGCACGCCGTAGCCGGCGACGTTGATGCCGACCGAGGCGATGTTGGCGAAGCCGCACAGGGCGTAGGTCATGATCATCCGGCTGCGTTCGCTGAGCGCCTCGGGCGGCAGCGCGCTCATTTTGATGAAGGCGGTGAACTCGGTCAGCACCAGCTTCGTGCCCAGCAGCAGGCCGCCCGTCGGCGCCTCGCTCCACGGCAGGCCCAGCGCATAGGCCACGGGCGCGAACAGCGCGCCCAGGCCCCGCTCGATGCTCATCGGCGCGCCCAGGACCGGTGGCAGGGCGGCCAGGATCAGGTCGGCCATGGCGATCAGGGCGACAAACACAATCAGCGTCGCGCCGACGTTCATCACGATGGTCAGGCCGTCGTTGGTGCCCTTGATCAGCGCATCGACCGAGCTGTCATAGCGCTTGTCCTCGGCCTCCAGCAGGCTGTCGTCGGCCTCGGCCGGATCGGACGGGATGAGGATCCGCGCCAGCAGCACCCCGGCCGGAGCGGAGATGATCGAGGCGGTCAGCACATGGGCCGCCGCGTCGGGCAGCACGCCCCGCAGGATCGTCGCATAGGCGACCATGGTCGAGCCGCTGACGCAGGCCATGCCGACCGAGATCAGCATGAACAACTCCGACCGCGACAGACGGTCGAGATAGGCGCGGATGAAGATCGGTCCCTCGACCTGGCCCATGAAGATGGTCGCGGCGGTCGCCAGGCCGATTGGCCCGCGCAGCCCCAGGGTCTTCTGGAACACCAGGCCGAAGCCCTGGGTGATCCATTTGAGGATCTTCCAGTGCCACAGCAGCGCCGACAGGGCGCAGACCACGAGGATCACCGGCATGACCTGGAAGGCGAAGATGAACACCCCGCCCGGTCCGGTCACCGCGAACGGCTGGTCGCCGCCGGCGAGGAAGCCGAACACGAAGCTGGTTCCCGCCCGGGTCGCCGTTCCCAGCCCCTCGACCGCGTCGCCGGCCGCCTGCAGCAGGCCCTGGGCGCCGGCGCTCAGCCAGTAGAGCGGGTTGTAGACGTTCCGCGCCGCGTCCAGCCGCGGCAGGCCAAACAGCAACAGCACCAGGCCAACCTGGACGACCAGCGAACCGATCGCCAGCTTCAGCGGAAAGCGCTTCCGGTCTTCGGACAGCGCCCAGCAGAGGCCGAGCACGAAGACAACGCCGATCAGGCTCTGGGCGTTGGCGGGCTGGAACATGAACTCCCCCTTGGCCGCGAGTCCCCTGCCCGCGCCCGACCGCCCGTTTGACTACGAAGGCGGGCGAACGCGCAAGAGCGCGTCCTTCGAGACGCTCGCTTGCGCGCTCGCTCCTCAGGATGACGAAGAGGGGTGGGCTTCAAAGGTGCTCGTCATGGTGAGGAGCGAGGCCTCGACCGAGCGTCTCGAACCACACACCTATTTCCCCAGCAGCTCCTTCACCAGGGCCTCGCGGCCATAGACCTTGGTCAGGGCCTCGGTGATCGCCGCCGTGGAGACGACCACCGTCCGGTTGGTGGACCCATCATAGCCGTAGGCCCCGGCGATGCTGTGGATGTTGCCGTCGAAGGCCGCGCCGATCACCTCACCACGGGTGTTGACCACGGGCGAACCGGAGTTGCCGCCGATGATGTCGTTGGTGGTGACGAAATCGAACACGGTGTCCGGGTCCAGGCGATCCCTGGCCGCCGCCCAGCGCGGCGCGACCGCATAGGGATCGGCCCCGGTGGCGCGGTCGAACAGGCCGCCGAAGGTGGTGAAGGGCGCGACCTCGCGCCCCTGCCAGGTCCAGCCGGCGACCTTTCCGTAGGACAGGCGCAGGGTGAAGGTGGCGTCGGGATAGACGCTGTCGCCATAGACCGCGAACCGGGCCCGGGCGACGCGCTCGGCGGCGCGGTTGGTGGGATCGGTGACCTCCGCCTCCCAGGTCTTGCGGGCGCCCCTGGCGGCGGCGTCGATCGTCAGCGCATAGCGGATCATCGGATCGTCCGAGGCCTTGATGGCGTCCAGGCCGCCGTCCCACAGCGCCTTGCGCACGGCCGGGTCGCCCAGCCGGCTGCCGGACACCAGCCGTTCGGCCAGCCCCTGCGGACTCTCCTTGCCCAGCATCAGGTCCACGGTGGCGGGGTCGGCGCCCAGATACTCGCGGACCTTGAGCAGCCAGAATTCCATGTACAGCTGCTCGAGCTCCGGCTCGACCTTCGTCGGCGACAGCAGCCGGCGCTGAAGCATCGGCAGGCGGGACTCGGCGAACTCGGGCAGGCGGTCGCCCGGCGCCTTCGCCCGCTCCTCCGCCGCCCGCACCAGCGCGCGGGCCCAGTCGAACAGATGGGCGCCCCGGCCGGCCTCCGCCTCGAGCTGGCGGTAGGGCTGGTAGTCGCGGGCGTAGGCCTGTTGCACGGTCTCGAGTTCGGCCCAGGGGTCGCCGATCTCCGCGGCCAGGGCCGGGTCGGCGACGACGCGCGCGCGCAGCTCCGCCTCGGCTTCGCGTTTGGCGGTCATGAAGGCCGGACTGGTCAGAGCCAGCTGGCGGCCGTAGGCGACCTTGAAGCCGTTCTCGACGCCGAAGATGGCGTCGGCGACGATGCGCTGGGCCTCCGGCCCGCGCCGCCCGTATTCGATCAGCCGCCCGCGCAGCTCGGACCGTTGCAGCTGGCCGAGGGGAACGGACAGGTCCCGGGCGGTCTCCAGCTGGCTCATGGTCAGCAGCCGCTCGGTCGAGCCGGGGTTGCCCGCGACGAAGGTCGCCTCGCCCGCCGCGGGCGGCGCCGGGTTCCAGGTCAGGTGGGCGGGCGTCCCCACCGGCTTGCCGTCCTCGTACAGGCGCAGGAAGGCCGCATCCATGTCGTAGCGGGGGAAGTTGAAATTGTCGGGATCGCCGCCGAAGAAGGCGGTGGCGAACTCCGGCGCGAACACCAGACGCAGGTCGGTGTAGCGGCGGTAGCGATAGACGGCGAACCGGCCGCCCCGGTACAGGCTGATCGTCTGGCAGCGGCTGTTTGCGACGCCCTTGCAGGCCTCGTTCTCGGCGGCCAGCGTCGCGGCGGCCCGCGCCGCGCCATAGGCCTCGCCGGTCTTGCCGGCCGTCGCCGCGTTGATCCGCGCGGTGACGTCGGTGATCGAGACAAGGATCTCGCCGAACATGCCCGGACAGGTTCGCTCCTCCGCGCGCGCGGCGGTCAGGAAGCCGTCCTTCATGTAATCGGCCTTGCCGTCCGACAGGGCGACGAGGCAATCGACCACACAGTGGTTGTTGGTCAGGACCAGACCGTCCTTCGACACCACCGAGGCCGAACAGCCGGGAATGCGCACCGCGGCGGCCTGGACGCGATCCAGCCAGGGCCTGTCGATGGTCACGCCGTGGGCCGATTGCACGCGAGCGGCCGGAAAGGCGTCGAATGTCCACATGCCCTCATCGGCGGCGGCCGGGGCGGCAATAGCCAGGCCGACGACGGTCGCGGCGGCCAACAAAATTCGGCTCATTGAAATCCCTAGGGAAACAGGAAGAAATTGGCGGTCTCGTGCGGGATTAGCGCACGGTTTCCCGCCTGGCCAGCCTCTCGCGCAAGGCCTTACCCCGATTTAACTTGGCCGCGCGTGCAGTCCGTTACAGAACCAGAGCGCGTTTCGCATACGGGCGGTCGGGGAGTCGTGTTCGCCATGTCGCTGGCTTTGGCCACGCTGATCTACGAGTGGCGCCGCTATATGGCGGCGGTGGTGGCGCTGGCCTTCTCGGGCCTGCTCGTGCTGGCGTTCGTCGGCATGTTCATGGGCATCGGCAAGGCCTTCACCGCCCAGATCGATCGCGCCCGCGCCGACATCATGGTGCTTGGTCCGGGCGCGACCGCCCTGTTCAACGGCGGCCCCTCCGGGCTGCCGCGCCGGCTGATGGGCACGGTTTATCGTCACCCCGAGGTCATCCAGGTCGCGCCGCTCGATGGCTCGGGCGGCCGCTTCCAGAACATCGTCGAGACCGGCAAGGACCCCGCCGATCCCTCCAAACCCGCCGCGAACCGGAAGATGGAGTTCGTCAACGTCACGGTGATCGACGCCATCCCCGGCTATGTGACGGTGCCCACCGACTACTCCGACGCCCTCATCGAGACCCTTCGCCAGCCCTACGCCGTGGCCGTGGACGAGACCGCGCTCGGCCGGCTTGGCGTCAAGATCGGCGACAAGGCCGTCTACAACGGCAAGACCATCACCATCGCCGCGGTGACCAAGGGCTATCCGAACATGATGCAGGCGACCCTGGTCATGTCGCGCGACACCCTGCGGATGCTGGGGGAAGCGGACACGGGGCAACGGGTCGGGCCGTTGATGGTCAAGATCGCCGATCCCGCCCGGGCGGCCATCGTCGCGGCCCAGCTGAACAAGGCCGGCGGCGGCGCCTTCAAGGCCTGGACCCGCCAGGAGCTGGCGGACGCCAACCAGAGCTCGATGTTCAAGGAGCAGTTCATCAGCATCATCCTGATCTTCGCGCTGATCATCGGCGCGATCATCGGGGTGGTGATCACCTGGCAGACCCTGCGCGGCGCGATCATGTCGAGCATCAAGGAGTTCGCCTCGCTGCGCGCGCTGGGCGTCTCGATGGGCAGCCTGCGGGCGATCGTGCTCGAGCTGAGCTTCTGGGTCGGCGTCACCGGCATCGTCGCCTCCGGCTTCCTGACCTGGCTGGTCGCCTGGCTGGCCCGGATGGGCGGATTGCCGATGGCCTTTCCCCTGCCGATCGTCCTGTTCATCGCCGTCTTCCTGTTGGGTTGCGCCATGCTCTCCGGCTTCCTCTCGCTTGGCGTTCTCAAGGCCAGCCAACCCGCGGATCTGCTGCGATGAGCGCGTCCAGGACCGCCCACAACGGCCACAAGCTGGGTGAGGTCGCCCTTGAGGCCAAAGGCCTGGTCAAGCGGTTCAAGACCGGCCGGACCTTCATCGAGGTGCTCAAGTCGGTGGACTTCGACGCGCGCCACGGCGACGTGACCATGGTCATGGGTCCGTCCGGCTCGGGCAAGTCGACCCTGATCGCGGCACTCTCCGGCCTGCTCAAGCCGGACGAAGGCAAGGTGCGGGCGCTGGAGGCCGACGATCTGTGGAAGCTGTCCGCGAGCCGCATCGACCGGTTCCGGCTCGACCACTGCGGCTTCATCTTCCAGGGCTTCAACCTGTTTCCCGCCCTCACCGCCCGCCAGCAGGTGATGACCGCCCTCCACTATCAGGGCGCCTCCAAGTCCGAAGCCCATGACCGGGCCCAGGCGGCGCTGGAAGAGGTGGGCCTCGGCCCGAAGGTCAACCAGCGTCCGTCGGAGATGTCGGGCGGCGAAAAGCAGCGCGTGGCCATCGCCCGCGCCCTGGCCAAGAATCCTCACCTGATCTTCGCCGACGAGCCGACCTCCGCGCTCGACGGCGAGAACGGCCAGGTGGTCATCCGACTGCTGCGCCGGGCCGCCACCGAACATGGCGCGGCGGTGATCTGCGTGACCCACGACCCCCGCCTGGAGGCCTATGCCGACCGGGTGATCCATATCGAAGACGGCCGCATCCTGGATGACGTTCGGCGCACGCCCGACGCCAACCCCGCGCCGCTCAGCCACTGACTTTGAAGGGACGTTCTATGTTCGGCTTTCTGCGTAGCCGCTGGTTCTGGGTTCTGACCGTCGTGGCCGTCGTCCTGGTCGGCGGCGGCCTGTTCATGAAGAGCAAGGCGGCGGCCAACAAGAAACAGCTGGCGGCCCAGGCCAGCCAGACCGCGCCCAGCCCCTATGCCGCCATCGGTAACGGCAAGGCGGACGTCGAGGGCGGCATCATCCAGGTCGCGGCGCGCCGCGGCGGAGTGGTCAGGGCCGTCTATGTCCAGGAAGGCGACCGCGTCGTCGCCGGCCAGATCCTCGCCCGCCAGGAAGACGACGATCCCCGCCTCGCCGTGGGCCGCGCCAGGGCCCAGGTCGTCCAGGCCCAGGCCCAGATCGGCATCCTGCAGGTCAAGGTCGATGCCGCCCGCCGCGAGCTGCGCCGGCTGCAGGACCTGTCGGCCAGCAACTTCGTCGCCGGCCAGCGGCTGGATCGACAGGCCGACGAAATCCGTGACTGGGAAGCCCAGATCGTCGCCCAGCGGGCCGCCGTCGCCACCGCGACCGCCGCGTTGCGCGAGGCTGAGTACGCCCTGGAACTGACGGTGATCCGGGCCCCGACCGACGGCCGCATCGTGCGCCGCTACGCCAACCCCGGCGCCGGCGCCTCGACCCTCAACGTGTCCAACATGTTCGACCTCGAACCAGACACGGCCCGCATCGTGCGCGCCGAAATCGTCGAGGCCGACCTGCCCAACGTGACCGAGGCCCAGGCCGTCGAGATTCAGCCCGAGTCCGACCCGACCAAGACCTACATCGGCAAGGTCCTGCGCCGGGCCGCGGTGTTCGGCGCCCGCAAGCTGGCCTCCGACGACCCCACCCAGCGCAGCGACGAACGCGTCGTCGAGGTGGTGGTCAGCGCCGACGGCGCCCCGCTGCTGATCGGCCAGCGGGTGTTGGTCAAGTTCATGAAGCCGGGCTTCAAGGCCGGCGAGAAGCGCGCGCCGCCGAAACCGGCCGGGCCGCCGGCGAAGTAGGACGAAGGGGGACACACGTTACGCGCTTCGTACGTGTCGCCGTCAGCCTCTCACCCCCCGGGGCGGCGGCGAGCAGAGCCGCCTCCGTGGCCGGGAGGCCTTGCGCGCCACCCGACACCACGACGGTGTCAACGGCCGCGCGAACGCCTGGATCGTCGCTATCGGCAACGGCCGAGATTTGCGTCTCGACCATTGCATCGGCGCCGGCCCCGCGGCCCACGTCGCGCGCAAGGAGGGCCTCCATGAGCGCTGTCTGCCGATCGACCTTCTGGTGAAGGTCGCCAGGCCCCTCGGCCAACTGAAACCGGGTCTTGCCACCATCGGCCTGCACGTCCCGCCGCGGCGCGGCGCGGCGCGTTCTTCGAACAGACCTTTGATCTGGAGGCCGCTGGCGATGCCCGAGCCGGCGGCGGCAATGACCAGCGCCCAGCCCTGAGGCGTTGAGAAATCCGGGAGCCCACCGCCTTGCGCGCAGGCGCCCACGGCGCAGCCGGCGCTGGTCAGGCCAAAGACGGTGATTCCCGCCGCTCGCTGGATCGCGCCCATGCCGCCTCCCCTACCCGGAGACAACCATGACGCCCCCCTCCCCAACCCTCCGCTTGACGCCTCCCCCCGCCACGCCGCAAAACGCCCCCGAAATCCACACAGGCGTTCAGCGCAGGGAAACACGCACATGGCCGACATTCGCTTCGACGGTAAGGTCGCGATCGTCACGGGGGCCGGCGGCGGCCTGGGGCGGCAACACGCCCTGGAGCTGGCGCGGCGCGGCGCGAAGGTCGTGGTCAACGACCTGGGCGGCACGATGGACGGCACGGGCGGCAACTCAGCCGCGGCCGAGGCCGTGGTGGCCGAGATCAAGGCCTTCGGCGGCGAGGCCATGGCCAACGGCAGCTCGGTGACCGACGACGCGGGCGTGGCCAAGATGGTCAAGGACACGATGGACGCCTGGGGCCGCATCGACATCCTGATCGCCAACGCCGGCATCCTGCGCGACAAGTCGTTCTCCAAGATGGAGATCGCCGACTTCGAACTGGTGCTGAACGTCCACCTGATGGGCACCATGAAGCCGACCAAGGCGGTGTGGGAGATCATGAAGGCCCAGAACTACGGCCGGATCGTCGTGACCACCTCCTCGTCGGGCCTGTACGGCAACTTCGGCCAGTCCAACTACGGCGCGGCCAAGCTGGGCATCGTCGGCTTCATGAACACCATCAAGCTCGAGGGCCAGAAGAACAACATCCACATCAACGCCATCAGCCCCGTCGCGGCGACCCGGATGACCGAGGGTCTTATGCCGCCGGAAGTGCTGGAAAAGCTGAAGCCCGAGTATGTCACCCCTGGCGTGGTCTTCCTGGCCTCGGACGAGGCCCCCACGGGCGCCATCCTGACCGCCGGCGCCGGCGCCTTCGCCCTGTCGAAGATCGTCGAGACCGAGGGCGTCTACCTCGGCGAAGGCGGCCTGTCGGTGGAAGAGGTCCGCGACAATTGGAGCAAGATCACCGACGACAGCCAGGCCAAGGCCTATTTCGCCGGCGGCGAGCAGGGCCAGAAGTTCTTCCGCAAGATGGCCGGCGGCTGACGCGCGCGGGGGGACGAATTCGAATTCGGTGACAGTTTACGAATTCGCTCCCCACCCCTTTCAGGACGGACCGTTCGATCGTCGGCGAATTCGGAAACTGTCACCGAATTCCAGCCCTGTGGGCTGACAGCTCCCCCCTGGGGAGCAACCGCCCGCGTCAGGCCAGCGCCTTCGCCGCGGCCCGGAACGCCTCCGCCGCGGCGCTGTGGCCGTCCGAAGCGGTCAGCGGCGCGCCGTCGTCGCCCCCCTGGCGCAGGGCGATCTCGATCGGGATCTCGGCCAGCAGCGGCACGCCCAGCGCCTGGGCCTCGGCGCGCGCCCCGCCCGTGCCGAAGATCGGGATCGGCGCGCCGGTCGAGGGATCGGCGAAGAAGGCCATGTTCTCGATCACGCCGAGGATCTTCGCTCCGGTCTTCTGGAACATGCCCACCGCCCGGCGCGCGTCGATCAGGGCGATCTCCTGCGGCGTGGAGACGATCACCACGCCATCGACGGCGAAGTTCTCGACCAGGGTCAGGTGGATGTCGCCGGTGCCCGGCGGCATGTCGATGACCAGGATGTCCAGTGGCGCGTCGGGCGTGGCCCAGCGCACGTCATTGACCATCTGGCGCACGGCCGAGGAGGCCATCGGCCCGCGCCAGATCATCGGCGAGCCCTCATCGACCAGGAAACCGATCGACATCACGGTGACGCCGTGGGCCTGTAGCGGCTGCAGCTTGCCGTCGATGAACAGCGGCTCGCCATCGACGCCCATCATCCGCGGGGCCGACGGACCATAGACGTCGGCGTCCAGCAGCCCGACCCGCAGGCCCAGGCCCGCGAAGGCGCAGGCCAGGTTGACCGCGACGGTCGACTTGCCGACCCCGCCCTTGCCGCTGGCGATGGCGATCACGCGTTTGACGTTCTCGGGGCGTTTGACTTCCTTGCGGGGCCGCAGCTCGGCCTTGGGGTCGCCGGCCACCCGAGCCCCCTTGCGCTGGCGGGTGACGCCTTCGGGAGCCGAGGCGGTCAGCACCACCTGGGCCCTGTCGATGCCCGGCAGGCCGGCCAGCGTCTTCTCGGCGGCCTCGCGGATCGGGGCGTAGCGGACGGCGTCGGCGGCCGGAACCTCGAGCATGAAGCCCGCGCGGCCCTCGCGCAGGACCAGGCCCTGCACCAGGCCGGCGGCGGCCAGACCCTTGCCGGAGCGGGGGTCGATGATCTGGTCCAGCGCCTTGAGCGCGGCGTCTCTGTCGGCGGATGTATGAAAGCTCATGTCGGGATAGCTTGCCTTGGCGGGCGCGGCGTCTCATATCCGCTTCACCGCGCCGGCTTGCAAGCCCGCCGGGACACGACGGAAAAGCGACGCACCACATATGCCCTGGAACGACAACGCCAACCCCGGCCCCTGGGGCTCGCCGCCCCCCTCCGGCGGCAAGGGTGAGCCCGAACGCCCCGAGCGCGGCGGTCCGCCGCCGCGCGGCCCCGGACGCGGCCCCGGCGGAACACCGCCCGATCTCAACGACCTGCTGCGCCGCGTCGAGGCCTTTCTCGGCGGCTTGACCGGCGGCGCGGGCGGCGGCGGCGGCGGTCAGGTCCAGCTGCGCCGGCTGGCCCCGCTGGCCGGCGGTGGCCTGGCGGCGCTGTATGTGCTGGCGGGAGTCATCGTGGTCGGCCCGCGCGAGGAGGCGGTGGTGACCACCTTCGGCGCCTGGACCCGTAGCTACAGCCCCGGCATCGGCTACCACCTGCCGCTCGTCGAGCGGTCGGAAAAGCTGGACGTGACCACGCTCCGCACCCTGAGCGTCGGCGGCGACACCGGCGATGGCGACACCCTGATGCTGACCGGCGACGAGAATATCGTCGATCTGACTTTCTCGGTAACCTGGCGGGTCTCCAACCCGGGCCGCTATCTCTTCAACATCAGCGATCCCGAAGCCACCCTCTCGGCGGTGGCCGAAAGCGCCATGCGCGAGGTGATCGGCCGCAGCGAGCTGGACGCCATCATCAGCCGCAGCCGCGGCCAGATCCAGATCGAGGTCGCCGCCCTGATGCAGCGCATCCTCGACAGCTACGGCGCCGGGATCATCATCGACGGCGTCCAGATCAGCGACGCCAACCCGCCCAAGGAGGTCGTCGATGCCTTCCGCGATGTGAACAACGCCAGCCAGAACGCCGAATCGCTGGCCAACCAGGCCCGCGGCACGGCCGCCCAGGTTCGCAACCAGGCGATCGGCTACCGCGCCCAGGTCGTGCGCGAGGCGGCCGGCGAGGCGGCGCGGTTTAACCAGGTCTATGCCCAGTACAAGCTGGCCCCCGGCGTGACCCGCGACCGGCTCTATATCGAAACCATGGAGCGGGTGCTGACCAAGACCAACAAGGTCATCATCGACAGCAAGGGCGCCAGCGCCCCGATCATCCTGCCGCCGGACGTCTTCCGGCCGCGCGTGACGACGCCGGCCGCCAGCGCGGTGACGACCCCGGCCCTGCCCCAGCGCGTCTCGGGAGACGGCCAATGACCAATCCGCGCCTTACGCTGTACGGCATCGTCGCCGCCGTCGCCCTGATCGTGCTCAGCCAGACCTTCTACATCGTCGATCAGACGCACCAGGCGCTGGTGGTCCGCCTCGGCGAGGTGGTCCGCACGGTCAACGCCTCGCCCGACGACGGCCCCGGCCTGAAGGTCAAGGTTCCGTTCCTTGAAGCCCGACTGCTGTTCGACAAGCGCAATCAGCCCATCCAGGTGGTCCGCCAGGAGATCCTGACCGCCAACCAGGAGCGGCTGATGGTCGATGCCTTCGTGCGCTACCGCATCAACGACCCGGTGCGCTTCTACACCGGCCTGGGCGATGACCGGACGGCCAAGGACCGGCTGAACTCGGTGGTCAACGCCTCGCTCCGCCAGGTGCTGGGGTCGGTGACGTCGGAAGACATCATCTCGCGCCGCCGCGCCGCGCTGACCCGCCAGGTTCGCGACAACCTGTCCGACCGGACCACGCGCTCGCGTCTGGGCCTGCAGGTCATCGACGTCCGCATCCGCAGCGCCGACCTGCCGGAGGCCAACCAGGAGGCCGTGTTCGACCGGATGAAGACGGCCCGCCAGCAGGAAGCGGCCCGCATCCGCGCCGAGGGCGCCCAGCGCCAGCGGGAAATCGTCGCCACGGCCACGCAGGAAGCCGAGACGATCCGCGGCGAGGCCGACGCCGAACGGGCGAAGATCTTCGCCTCCAGCTTCGGCCAGGATCCGTCGTTCGCGGCCTATTATCGCTCGCTGCAGGCCTACGACGCCTCGCTGGGCCAGGGCACGACCCTGGTGCTGTCGCCCGACAGCGCCTTCTTCCGCTACTTCAGCAAGGGTCCGACGGGGCAGTAGTCGGCGGGACCGCCCCTACCGCCAGAACTGTTCGTGGCGATAACCCTGGAAGTACAGAAGGGCCGTCAGGTCGGCGTGATCGACGCGGGCGTCCGCCTGGGCGGCGACGATCGGCTTGGCGCGGTAAGCCACCCCAAGGCCGGCGGCCTCGATCATCGCCAGGTCGTTGGCCCCGTCGCCGATGGCCAGCGCCTCGGCCGGCGTGACGCCCAGGGCCGCGGATTCCTCCCGCAACGCGGCGAGCTTGGCCTCGCGCCCGAGAATCGGCTCGACGACCGATCCGGCCAGCGCCGCGCCGTCCTCGACCAGCACGTTGGCCCGGTCGGCGTGGAAACCGGCCGCCGCCGCCACCCGGCCGGTGAAGAAGGTGAAACCGCCCGACACCAGCACACAGCGCGCGCCATGGGCGGCCATGGTCCTGACCAGGGTCTCGGCCCCGGGATTGAGCCGCACCCGCTCGTCGTAGCAGCGCTGCAGGGCGGTGAGGCCCAGCCCCCTGAGCATGGCCACCCGCTCACGCAGGGCCCCTTCGAAGGCCAGTTCCCCGGCCATGGCCCGCTCGGTGATGGCCGACACCGCGTCCTTCACTCCGGCGAAATCGGCCAGCTCGTCGAGGCATTCGACGTTGATGATGGTCGAGTCCATGTCGGCGATCAGCAGCCGTTTGCGCCGCCCCGCCGCCGGCTGGACGCAGACATCGACGCGCCGCCCGGCCAGGGCCGCCTCGGCGCGCTCGCGGATCAGGGCCTGAAAATCGCTGGCGACGGGCAGATCGGCCGCGTTCGGGCCCAGCAGGTCCGGCTCGCCGACCACGGCGCCCGTGCCGGCGACGGCGATCTCCACCGCTTCGAGGGCGGCGACGAGATCGTGGGGATCGGGGACGACGAGGGTGATGACGAGCTGCATGGGCGCCGCCTAGCCTGCTTTCGCGGCGATGGGAACAGGCTGTGGCCAGGTTGCGTGGTTCGACACGCGCTTCGCGCTGCTCACCATGACGTGGCAAAATCGCGGCCTCACAAATGCACGTCATCCTGAGCAGGCCCGAAGGGCCGTGTCGAAGGACGCACGCCCGCCCGGTGGCGAACCTGCGCCGCTTGCCTTAAGCCGAGGGCATGACGAGCCAGATCCTGCTGATCGCCGGGCCGACCGCGAGCGGCAAGTCCGCCCTGGCCCTGCGCGCGGCGCGGGCGCTGGATGGCGAGATCGTTAACGCCGACGCGTTGCAGCTGTACGCCGATCTGCGGATCCTCTCGGCCCGGCCGACGGACGAGGAGCAGGCGGGCGTCCCCCATCACCTGTTCGGCGTGGCTGACGGGGCCGACGGCTGGTCGGTCGGCCGCTGGCTGCGGGCCGCCTCCCCCCTCATCGCCGACATCCGGGCCCGGGGCCGCACGCCGGTCGTGGTCGGGGGCACGGGCCTCTACTTCAAGGCCCTGACCGAGGGTCTGGCCGACGTGCCGCCGACCCCCGCCGCCGTCCGCCAGAGCGTCGCCGGCATGTATGACACCCTCGGCGAAGACCGTTTCCGCGCGCTTCTGGCCAGCGCGGACCCCGACGCGGCCCGGCGCATCGAGGCCGGCGACCGCCTGCGGCTGCAGCGGGCGATGGAGGTGCTGGAGGCCACCGGCCGGCCGCTCAGCGCCTGGCAGGCCGACACCGCGCCGGCGCTGGAGCCAGACGCCTGGCGCGCCGTGGCCATCGTCCCCGACCGGGCCAACCTCTACGCCCGCTGCGACGCGCGGTTCGACGCCATGCTGGCGGCCGGCGCGCTGGACGAGGTCCGCGCCCTGCTGGCGCGCGGTCTCGCCCCCCTGCTGCCGGTGATGAAGGCCGTCGGGGTGCGCGAACTGGCCGCCCATCTGGCCGGCGAGATCACCCTCGACCAGGCCGCCGAGCTGGCCCGCCAGGAAACGCGCCGCTACGCCAAACGCCAGCTGACCTGGCTGCGCAACCAGACGCCGGACTGGCCCAGGATCACCGAAACGGACCTGGAAGTGGCCTGGAGGCAATTCCTTGCGCCAGGGCCCGCCTTGACGCCCGCGCCGTAGCGTGGCATCTCCAAGTCACGCGATTTGGAGCAATCTTCGTGCGCAACACGATCATCGTACTTACCGAGCGGCCGACAGCGGCGTGACTTGAACCGTCACGCTGTCGCCGGTCGCGCGCATCCCAGGCCCCTACGGGCCTTTTTTATTGCCTTTTTCGTCCCCCGAAGAGCCCAGCCATGACCGCCTCCGCCACCAGGACCGCCCCGACCGACGCCGCCGCCCGCGAGATGACCGGCGCCGAGATCGTCGTGCGGGCGCTGATCGACCAGGGCGTCGATACCCTGTTCGGCTATCCGGGCGGCGCGGTGCTGCCGATCTATGACGCCCTGTTCCAGGACGGCGAGCGCCATGGCGACCGCCTGCGCCACATCCTGGTCCGCCACGAACAGGGCGCGACCCACGCGGCGGAGGGCTACGCCCGCTCGACCGGCCGGCCGGGCGTGGTGCTGGTCACCTCCGGTCCCGGCGCGACCAACGCCATCACCGGCATCGTCGACGCGCTGATGGACTCGATCCCGATGGTCGTCTTCACCGGCCAGGTGCCGACGCACCTGATCGGCACCGACGCCTTCCAGGAAGCCGATACGGTCGGCATCACCCGGGCCTGCACCAAGCACAACTACCTGGTGAAGGACGTCGCCGACCTGCCGCGGATCATCCACGAGGCCTTCCACATCGCCACCAGCGGCCGGCCCGGCCCCGTGCTGATCGACATTCCCAAGGACGTGCAGTTCTCAAAGGGGGCCTATCTGTCGCCGGACGAGGTGACCTTCAGCCACGGCTACGCACCGCGCACCAAGGGCGACCCGGCCCGTATCGCGGAAGCGGCGAAACTCATCGCCAAGGCCCGGCGGCCGATCTTCTACACCGGCGGGGGCGTGATCAACGCCGGCCCGGCGGCCAGCGAGAGCCTGCGGGCCTTCGCCGCCCTGATCGGCGCGCCGGTGACCTCGACTCTGATGGGCCTGGGCGCGTTTCCGGCGGCCGACCCGGCCTGGCTGGGGATGGTCGGCATGCACGGCACGTTCGAGGCCAACAACGCCCTGCACGACTGCGACGTGATGATCTGCGTCGGCGCGCGCTTCGACGACCGGGTGACCGGCCGGCTGGACGCCTTCTCGCCGGGCAGCAAGAAGATCCACATCGATATCGACGCCTCCTCGATCAACAAGAACGTGCGGGTCGATATCGGCATCGTCGGCGACGCCGGCAGCGTGCTGGACGACCTGATCGCGGCCTGGAAGGCCGGCGGCCACGGCCCCAACCGCAACGCCCTGGACGACTGGTGGCGGCAGATCGACGGCTGGCGCGCGCGCCAGTGCCTGAGCTACCGGACCAGCCCTGACACCATCAAGCCGCAGCAGGCCATCGAGCGGCTGTACGCCCTGACCAGGGACCGCGACACCTACATCACCACCGAGGTCGGCCAGCACCAAATGTGGGCCGCCCAGCACTACCGCTTCCAGGAGCCGAACCGCTGGATGACCTCCGGCGGGCTGGGCACCATGGGCTACGGCATGCCGGCGGCCATCGGCGTGCAGCTGGCCCACCCCGGCAGCCTGGTCATCGACATCGCGGGCGAGGCCTCGATCCAGATGTGCATCCAGGAGCTGTCGACGGCGATCCAGTACGACCTGCCGGTCAAGATCTTCATCCTCAACAACGAGTGGATGGGCATGGTCCGCCAGTGGCAGCAGCTGCTGCATGGCGAGCGCTACAGTCACAGCTATTCCGAAAGCCTGCCGGACTTCGTCAAGCTGGCGGAGGCCTATGGCGCGGTCGGCATCCGCTGCAGCGATCCGGCGGAACTGGACGCGAAGATCCTCGAGATGATCGACAGCCCGCGCCCGGTGGTCTTCGACTGCCGCGTGGAGAAGCATGAGAACTGCCTGCCGATGATCCCGTCGGGCAAGGCGCACAACGAGATGATCCTGCCCGACGACGGCGCCGACATCGGCTCGGTGATCGACGACGCGGGGCGGCGGCTGGTGTAGGTTTTCGTCGCATATTTTTGTACATACATTTTTGGATGTACGTGCGATGATCTTCCAATGGGATGACGAGAAGGCGAAGACAAATCTGTCCAAGCATGGCGTCACCTTTCTGGAGGCGACCCGGGTTTGGAACGACCCACTCCATGACTTTGTCTTTGATCGTGTTGTCGAAGGCGAGGAGCGCTGGTGAGCCATCGGTCGTGTGGAGCCTGCAGGGCTTCTGGTCGTCGTTCACGTTCATCCCGATCCGGATGACGACAGCTTGGTAAGATTGATCAGCGCCCGAAGGGCTATGCGACATGAGCAAAAGAGATTCGAAGATGGTGACCTATAGGCCGCCTCCCGGTGGGTACATCCTTACTGAAGAGGATAAGGCCCGCCTCGAAAAGCTGGCGGCGACGCCGGATGAGGACATCGACTTGTCCGACATCCCCGAGATCACCGACGAGCAATGGGCCAGGCGCCAGCCTGGCCACTATCGGCCGATCAAGCAGCCCGTGACGATCAGGCTCGATGCCGATGTTCTGGGCTGGTTCAAGGAAAAGGCCGGCGACGCGCCGTACCAGACTGAAATCAACCGGGTGCTGCGCCAGCATATGGCGCGCCAACTCGTCCAGAAGCAGAAGAAAAGCGCCTGATGACCGATCCCCAGCCCGCCTCGGCCTACGACCTTGCCCATACGGACGAAGTCGAGAACCTCGCCACCTTCGCCCTGCTCGTCGACAACGAGGCCGGGGTGCTGCACCGCGTGGTCGGGCTGTTCGCCGCCCGCGGCTACAACATCGAGAGCCTGACCGTCGCCGAAACCGACCACCGGGCCCACACCAGCCGCATCACCATCGTCACCCGCGGCGCGCCACATGTGCTGGACCAGATCGAAGCCCAGCTCAGCAAGGTCATCAGCGTTCGCCGCGTGCACGACGTCACCCGCGACCCGCGCGGCATCGAGCGCGAGATGGCGCTGGTCAAGGTGCGCGGAACCGGGACCAACCGGGTCGAGGCCCTGCGCGTGTCGGACATCTTCCGCGCCAAGGTGGTCGACACCACCTCCGAGAGCTTCGTGTTCGAGATCACCGGCGCCCCGTCGAAGATCGACAGCTTCGTGGAACTGATGCGCCCGCTCGGCCTTGTTGAACTGTCCCGCACCGGCGTGCTTTCGATCGAGCGCGGCGCCGAGGGGATGTAGCTCCCTCTACGCTCTCCCGGAGGGAGGGCTGTCGCCCCGGAGGGGTGACTGAGAGGGAGGGACCAATGGCGGCCGATTGGCTGACACCGGAGCCTCCCTCTCCGACCCGGCGCCGCCGGGCCACCTCTCCCTCCGGGAGAGGAAAGCCTTACGCCTTCAGCAGATTGACGCGGTACAGCAGCGCGCCGGCCGCGGCGCCGATCGCCGGGGCGACGATGAACAGCCACAACTGTGACAGGGCCTCGCCGCCGGCCAGCACCGCCGGGCCGAAGCTGCGCGCCGGGTTGACCGAGACGCCGGTCACCTGGATGCCGACGATATGGATCACCGCCAGGGTGATGCCGATCGCCAGGCCGGCGAACGCGCCCTGCCCCTTTTCGCCGGTCACGCCCAGGATGACGATCACGAAGATGGCCGTGAACACGATCTCGAAGATCAGCGCCGCCTGCATCGAATATTCGCCCAGGTAGCCCGGTCCCCAACCGTTGCGGCCCAGCCCGCTGGCCGCGCCGTCCTTGGCCAGCATCATCAGGATCGCGGCCCCGGCCAGGGCTCCGGCGAACTGCGCGACCCAGTAGACCACCATGTCCCGCGCCGTCATGCGGCCGGCGACAAAGACGGCCAGACTGACCGCCGGATTGACGTGGCAGCCCGACACCGGGCCGATGCCATAGGCCATGGCCACGATGGCGAATCCGAACGCCAGGGCGATGCCCAGCTGCCCGACGTGGTCCCCGCCCAGCACGGCCGCGCCGCAACCGAACAGCACCAGGACAAGCGTGCCGATGAACTCGGCGACAAATTTGTTCATTTCAACGTCTCCCGTTCCCCCCGCTTCATCGAGCGGCGTTCGGCGAGACTGAACCCATTGACCGAGTCCGGAAAGGGCCGCCCAATTCAGGCGGTTCTTCCCCCGGCAACCATTCGTCCCTATATTGGTCCTGTTCGGGCTTGCCCGGACTATGGACATAAACGCGCGCGTAATAACCGGACTGGACCCGGGTGCGATTCCCGGCGGCTCCACCATTTCCTTCTTCGGGTTATCGCCGGAAGTATGGGGCCGATCAGCATCGACAGACGTCTAAAGGCGTAGCTTTGTCCCGGCGTGGCTCACCGTTTCGGGCCGCTAAACTAACTGCGAACGATAACTTCGCTGAAGAGTATGCGATCGCCGCGTAATGCGGTGCTAGCGCACTCGACCTAAACTCCGGGGGGTTCAGATCCTCCGGCGGGGCCCCGGGGGAGCCTGCCAACAGAATCCCCCGACTATTCTGGATGCGGGCCGTGGGTCCCTTGCCCGACGAAGGGGACACGCGCTGAAGCGCATGTCCCCGTGGGGCCGCACCTCACGCCCGTCGGCGCGCGTCCTTGAGGATCTCCCGCGCGGCGTTGTGGCCGGGCGCGCCGGTGACGCCGCCGCCGGGGTGGGTTCCCGCGCCGCACAGGTAGAGGCCCTTGAGCGGGCCGCGATAGGCGCCATGGCCCAGCACCGGCCGGGCGCTGAACAGCTGATCCAGGCTCAGCACGCCGTGCATGATGTCGCCATCGACCAGGCCGAAGGTGCGCTCCAGGTCCAGCGGGCTGTTGATCTGGCGGCCGAGCACCGAGGCCTTGAAGCCCGGGGCCCATTTTTCGACCGTGTCGATCATCAGGTCGGCGACCTCCTCGCGGTGGTCGTCCCAGTTGCGGCCGCCGCTGAGCACCGGCTGGACGTGCTGGCAGAACAGGCTGGCCACATGCTGGCCCGCCGGCGCCAGGCTGTCATCGACCACCGAGGGGATCAGCATCTCGACGATCGGCTCCTTCGACCAGCCGTGCTGGCGGGCGTCGGCGTAGGCCCGCTCCATATAGGCCAGGTCCGGGGCGATGATGATGCCGCCGGTCAGGTGGTCGCCGGGCTCGGGCTTGCAGGTGAACCGCGGCAGTTCACTCAGCGCCACGTTCATGCGGAAGGTGCCCGAGCCGGAACGGTAGCGGCTGATCCGCTCGTTGAAGTCCGCCGGCAGCAGGGCCGGGTCGATCAGCCGCTGGAACAGCAGCCGGGGATGGATGTTGGAGACGATCCGCTTGGCCCGCAGCGTCTCGCCGGCGCCCGTGACCACGCCCACGGCGCGGCCGTTGTTGGTCAGCACCTCGGCGACATCGACGCCGGTGCGGATCTCCACGCCCTGCTCGCGGCAGGCGGCGGCCATGGCCTGGGTGATCGCGCCCATGCCGCCGACGGCGTGGCCCCAGGCCCCCTTCTCGCCGTTCACCTCGCCGAACACATGGTGCAGCAGCACGTAGGCGGTGCCGGGCGTATAGGGGCTGGCGAAGGCGCCGACGATGCCGTCGAAGCCGAGCACGGCCTTGATCGGCGCGCTCTCGAACCAACCGTCGAGCCAGTCGCCGGCCGACTGGGAGAACATGGCCAGCAGGTCGCGGCGGCCGGTGGTGTCGAGGTTCGAGATCCGCTTGCCGAGCATGGCGCTCTTGATGAGCTGGGGGATCGCCTCGGCCAGACCGCCCTGGGTCATGTTGGGCGGGCTCTGCAGCACCAGCTCGCGCAGGATGTCGGCGATCGCCTCAAGCCGGGCGTTGTAGGCGTCGAGCTGTTCGGCGTCGCGGGCCGAGAACTTCGCCACTTCTTCCTTCGTCCGGCCGCCGCCGGTGGCCAGGTAGCCGCCGTCCGCAGTGGGCAGGAAGTTGGACACCTTGCGATTGATCACCTTCAGCCCGTGCCGGGGCAGATCCAGGTCGGCGATGACCTTCGGATTGAGCAGGCTGACCGTGTAGCTGGCCACGGAGTTGCGGAAGCCGGGGTGGAACTCCTGCGTCACCGCCGCGCCGCCGACCACGTCGCGGCGCTCGAGCACGGTGACCTTCAAACCCGCCCGGGCGAGATAGAAGGCGCAGACGAGGCCGTTGTGGCCCCCGCCGATGATGATGGCGTCGGTCATGGAGCGTCCAGAAAATCGATGATGGCGGGAAAGGCGGCGCGGTCCTGGATCAGGAACATGTGGCCGCCCTCGAACATGCGCAGTTGGGCGCTCGGGATGCGCTCGGCCAGCCGTCGTTGGGTTTCGGGCAGGGCGATACCATCGTACAGGCCGCCGCAGATCAGCGTGGGCGCCGTGATCGCCGGCAGGCGGTCCCAGGTGTCGTGGTCCTTGCGCGCCAGCAGCTGCAGCTCCGCGCCCATGGCCCGGCGCAGCTCGCCGGCCCAGGGGTCGTTCATGCGGAAATCGAGCATGCCCTTGAAGGCGTCCGGGTTGGCGGCCTGCCAGGCGGCGTCGTGGCGAGTGTCGGAGATCGGAATCATCCGGCGGGCCTCTGCCTCCGGGTCCATCCCGATCAGGGTGTGCAGCGGGTAGGAGGCGCCGCCCGCCCCGCCGGGCGAGGTGCAGCACAGCACCAGCTTGCGGATACGGCCCGGATGGCGGATCGCCAACTCCTGGGCGACCATGCCGCCGAAGGAGACGCCGACGACGTTGGCCGTGGCCCAGTCCAGTTCGTCGAGCAGGCCGGCGGCGTCATCGGCGTAATCCGCCATGGCGTAGGGGCCGTCCGGCTTGTCGCTCTGGCCCAGCCCCCGCTGGTCGTAGGCGACGGTGTCGAACCGTCTGGCCAGCGGGCCGTCGAGGGGGCCGGGCTTGCGGCGCAGGTCACCGCCGCTGCCGGAAATGAACAGCAGGGGCTCGCCCTCGCCCTTCCGTTCGACCCAGAGGTTGAGGCCGTTGGCCGTGACGTAGCTCATGCCCCGGTCTCTCACAGGGCGGCGCGCGGGGAAAGGGGGGCGGCGTCAGACGGAGCGGGACCCGTCGCCGGCACGATGACAAAATGCCCTTTGGCCTTGATGGAATTGGAGCTCCGGCGGGATCCCTCGTCGTCAAGACATCAGGGGCAAGTCCGCCGTAGAGCCGGGCTGTTGATCCTCCGCCGTCAGACCGGCTTGAGCGGCGTGTGCGGGCCAGCGGGCAGCTCGATCATGATCGCATCACCCGGATGGACCTCGCCGCCGGTGATCACCACGCCCATGACCCCGGCCTTGCGCACCGGCTCGCCACCCGGACCCCGGCCCAGGCAGGCCTGCATCAGGCCGGGCTGAATCCCGTCCAGCTGGGTGCACGGATTGCGCAGGCCGGTGACCTCGACCACCGCGCTGGCGCCCAGGCGCAGCAAGGCGCCTGCGGGAAGACCCAGCAGGTCCACGTCGCGGGTGGTGATGTTCTCGCCCATGGCGCCGGGCGCGAGGGTGAAGCCGGCGGTCGCCAGCTCATCGAACAGCTCGGCCTGGATCAGGTGGACCTGGCGTAGGTTCGGCTGGGTCGGGTCGCGGGCCACGCCGGAGCGGTGTTTGACCGTTACGCCGGCGTGCGCGTCGCCCTCGACGCCAAGGCCGGCGGCCAGGCGGACGGCCGGCTGGTTGGTCTTGCTCACGCCATGGCGCTGGCCGCGACTGACGGCGATGACTGTTCCGGCGGGCGGGCTCATGCGCCGTGCATAGCCCAAAAACGACAAAACCCGCCAGACAAGGGTCCGACGGGTTTGTTGAATTTGGTTGCGGGAGCAGGATTTGAACCTGCGACCTTCAGGTTATGAGCCTGACGAGCTACCGGGCTGCTCCATCCCGCGGCAATCCGGATGTAGATAATCATGAAGAAGGGTCAAGTAGAGGACATCATCATTCGCATCCCTTCGGCGGACCTGGCGGCGACCTACTCTCCCGCGCCTTGAGACGAAGTACCATTGGCCCTGGGGGACTTAACGACCGAGTTCGGAATGGGATCGGGTGGGGAACCCCCGGCATAGCCACCAGGTCGGCGGAAGGGATGAGAATGATTGAGAAGACATCATTGCCGCAAACACGGCGCTTTCATGAGTTCAACTAAGAACGATCAAGCCTATCGAGCGATTAGTACCAGTAAGCTGCATGCCTCGCGGCACTTCCACACCTGGCCTATCAACGTGGTGGTCTACCACGGCTCTCAGCGAGACCTTGTTTTGAGGTTAGTTTCCCGCTTAGATGCTTTCAGCGGTTATCTATTCCATACTTAGCTACCCTGCTGCGCGGCTGGCGCCACGACAGGTCCACCAGAGGTATGTCCATCCCGGTCCTCTCGTACTAGGGACAGAT
>JAUSMJ010000054.1 GCA_030645575.1 Caulobacter sp.
GACGCGCTGGTGGGCCTGGGCGTCGCCGCCGGTACGCTGGCGGTCGACTGGAAGGGTGAAACCGATCTCGCCGTCGCCACCGGCGATGGTGTGAAGGAACCGCTGAACCGCCGTTCGACGATCTCGATCAACTTCTGATCGACAATCTTCGGCGCAAAGCCTGAACCAAAGCGGGGCCCCGGTGGAAACACCGGGGCCTTTGCTGTTAAATCCCATAAAATCAAAGCGTTGGGTGGCGACTACCCAACCTTGACGCACTGCAGCGAGGCCTATAGGTTCCGCCGCGATCAAACAGGGTCCGAGGGGTTCTTCCCGCCGGACCGGTGTCGGACCTTACAGCCTCCATGCCCAAGGCCCCGGACCCGCGCGAAGAGGCGCTACGCAGCCTCGACGAGCGAGCACAGGCGCTAAGGGCGCGGACGACTCGCCCGCCGTCGCCGGTTGGCGAGATGACGGCGACCAGCCAGGCCTACCGCATTCTCGCGGAGCTGCTGGGCGGGGTGCTGCTCGGGATCGCGCTCGGCGCGGTGGTGGACTGGCTGGCCCACACCAAGCCCTGGGGTGTCATCTGCGGAGTCCTTCTGGGTTTCGCGCTGTCGATTTACATGGCGCGCCGTACGGCCAACCGGCTTATGGCGCAGGCAGAGGCGGAGGAAGCCGCGCGCAGGGCGCACGCTTCCAAGGCCGGGGAAGACCAGGAGTAGAAGGCCCGATGGCTGGTCCGCTGGAACAGTTCGAGATCCACAAGCTTGTCGATTTCCCCGACATGACCCTTCCGTTCGTCGGTACGGTGGATCTGGCGTTCACCAATTCGCACCTGGCGATGACAATCGTCTTTGTGGTCATCGTCGGCTTCCTGAGCCTGGTCACGGCCAGGCCGGAGGTTGTTCCGGGGCGTCTCCAGACGGTCGGCGAGGGTGTCTTCGGCCTGATCGACAACATGACCGAGAGCATGATCGGTCACGAAGGCCGCAAGTATTTCCCGTTCGTGTTCACGCTCTTCCTGCTGATCCTTGGCATGAACCTGCTGGGGCTGATGCTGACGTTCACGGCCACGTCGCAGCTGGCCATCACCGTGACCTTCGCGATCCTGACGTTCGGACTCGTCATGGTGATCGGCGTCGTCAAGAACGGCTTCGGCTTCCTGAAGCTGTTCTGGCCAATGGGCGCGCCCCTGGTGATGCGCCCATTCGTGGGCCTGATCGAGCTGATCTCCTTCTTCCTGCGCCCGCTGACCCTGTCGCTTCGTCTGTTCGGCAACATGATGGGCGGCCACGTGGCGCTGAAGGTGTTCGCCGGCTTCGTCGCCGCCGCTGCAGCGGGGTCGCTCGGCATCTGGCTCAGTGCTCCGGTCGGCCTGGTGTCAATGAGCATGGTCGTCGCGCTGACCGCTCTGGAATTCCTGGTGGCCTTCCTCCAGGCCTTCGTCTTCGCCATCCTGGCCTGCATCTATCTGAACGATGTGGTCAATCTGGATCACGCCCACTAAAACCCGGGCCGATCCAATCTTCACCCCAACTTCTGAACCAACTAGGACAAGAGAATCATGGACGCTGCAGCCGCCAAATACATCGGTGCGGGCCTCGCCACCCTGGGCATGATCGGCGCCGGCATCGGCGTGGGCACGATCTTCGGCAACTTCCTGTCGGGCGCTCTGCGCAACCCGTCGGCCGCCGCCAGCCAGATCGGCAACCTGTTCGTGGGCGCCGCCCTCGCCGAAGCCCTGGGCATCCTGTCCTTCGTGCTCGGCTTCCTGATCTTCTCGGCCCAGGTCTAGGGACCGGATGACCGGCGGCGTCTTTCCGGCGCCGCCGCACCTTCCACGGGACGAACAGGTTATGGCTGAACCACACGAGCCCGTCGCCGCGCATAGCGCGGACGGCGTGCAGGCTTCCACCGCGGCGGAGCACGACTCGGGCGGCGGTGTTCCGCAGTTCGAATTCCAGCACTGGGGCGGGCAGATCGCCTACCTCCTCGTGCTGTTCGCGATCCTCTACGTGCTGGTTTCGCGCGTCTTCGCCCCGCGTATGCGGAAGGTGATCGACGAACGGGCCGGTGCGATCAATGGCGCGCTGGCAGCCGCCAAGCAGGTCCAGGCGGAAGCCCAGGACCAGGCCAGGGTCGCCCAGGCCGAGGTCGCCGACGCCCGCGCCCAGTCGCAGCGGGTGGCGGCGGAAGCCCGGGCCAAGGCCATCGCCGAAGCCGCCGAACGCTCGGCCATCGCCGAAACCGAAGTCTCTGGCAAGATCGCCGAGGCCGAGGTCCGGATCGCCGCCATGCGTGACCGCGCCATGGCCGAGGTCGGAACCATCGTCACCGAGACGACCCGCGCGATCGTCGAGAAGCTGACCGGCCAGGCCGCCACCGCGGCCGAGGTGAAAGCCGCCGGAGGAGCCGCCTGATGCCCGCCTTCCTTGAAGTCCACTTCTGGGACCTGAAGAATCCCGAGTTCTGGGTCGGCGTCGGCCTGCTGATGTTCTTCGGCGTGGTCTGGTGGAAGGCGCGCGCGATGATCGCGGGCATGCTGGACGCGAAGGCGACGACCATCCAGACCGACCTGGACGAGGCCGCCCGCCTGCGGGCCGAGGCCGAGGCCATGCTGGCCGATATCCGCGCCCAGCGCACCGAAGCCGAACGTCACGCCGCCGAGATGCTCAGCGCCGCCGAGGCCGACGCCGTCCGTCTGGCGGCGGAGGCCAAGATCAAGCTGGAAGAGCAGATCGCTCGCCGCGCGGCCTTGGCCGAGCGCAAGATCGCCTCGGCCGAGGCGGAGGCCGCCGCCGACGTGAAGGCCGTGGCCGCCGATCTCGCCTCCCAGGCCGCCGAACAGATCCTCGCCACCCGGCTGGCCTCGGCCACGACGGACCCGCAGGTCGATGCGGCGATCGCGACCATGGCCGCCCGGCTGCAGTAGCCGGCGTTCAAAACCTGAAAATGCCGAAGGCCCCGTCGAAAGGCGGGGCCTTTTGCCTTTGCGCCAACGGAAAGAGAATGCGCCGCCTACCGCCGGCGGAAGTGCTTGCGCACCTTCTTCACGAAGCGGCGGTTGCGCGGCAGCACGACCCGCTCCATGCGCAGGACGCTCTGCCAGAACACCGGCATGACCTCCGGCTCGCGGCGCAGCAGGCGGCGGATCGGAAAGACCATCTTCGGGTGGGCCCGCTGGAAGCGGATGAACTGGCGCTTGGCCCAGAAGCTGTTGCGCAGGGCGATCATCAGCCCGACCACGATCACCGGAATGCCGCCGGGACCCGGCAGGGGCGCGATCAGCACCCCCGCCGCCACGATGGCCACGCCCAGCCCGAACAGCAGCCAGCGGCTCGCGCGCGACAGCCACTCGCGGGCGGCGTCATCGGCAGGCGTGAAGGCGCGGGGCATGGTCAGAACGAGGGACATGAGTCACGTGAACGCGGGGCGGGTCGCGCCGCTTTCCCGTGAGTCTGCGCCGCTGCATGATTGGATATGTGCAGCCGACAACGAGCCGTAAAGGCGCGCGTTCCTCTTATGACAAACTCTTCACGCCGCCCGCACGGCTATTGCGCCGCCAGTGGCGGATTTGCCTCAGGTTTCCAGCGCAATTTCGGCTTACGGGCCGCCAAAGTCTCGTCCAGGCGGCGCATCGGGGCGTGGAAGGGGGCGCCCTTGAACCGATCGACCTCGCCGGCCTTAGCCGCCGCGGCCAATGCCCGCAGGGCGCCGATAAAGCGGTCCAGCTCCTGCTTGCTCTCCGTCTCGGTCGGCTCGATCAACATGGCCCCGTGGACGACCAGCGGGAAATACATCGTCATCGGGTGGAAGCCCTCGTCGATCATCGCCTTGGCGAAGTCGAGCGTGGTCACGCCGGTGCCGTCCAGCCAGTGGTCGTCGAACAGGGCCTCGTGCATGCAGGGCCCGTCCGGGAAGGCCGGGCTCATCACGTCGCCGAGGCGGGCCTTGATGTAGTTGGCGTTCAGCACCGCGTCCTCAGCCACCTGGCGCAGGCCATCGGCGCCGTGGCTGCGCATATAGGCGTAGGCCCGCACGAACATGCCCATCTGGCCGTGGAAGGCGCTCATCCGGCCAAAGGCGCTGGCGGCCTCGCCGGATGGGCCCTCGGCCAGCTGGAAACCGCCGGCGTGATGGACGACCCAGGGAGCCGGCGCGAACGGGGCCAGGGCCGCGCTCAGCACCACGGGGCCCGCGCCCGGCCCGCCGCCGCCGTGGGGCGTGGAGAAGGTCTTGTGCAGGTTGATGTGCATCGCATCGACGCCCAGGTCGCCGGGCCGCACCCGGCCGACGATGGCGTTGAAGTTGGCCCCGTCGCAGTAGAAATAGGCTCCAGCCGCGTGGGTCAGGCGGGCGATCTCGACGATGTCGCGCTCGAACAGACCGCAGGTGTTGGGGTTCGTGACCATGATGGCCGCGACATGGTCGCCCAGCTTGGCTTCCAGGTCGGCCAGACTCACCCGGCCGTCTTCGGTCTGGGCGATCTCGACCACGCTGTAGCCGACGAAGGCGGCGGTGGCCGGGTTGGTGCCGTGGGCGCTGGTGGGCACCAGCACGGTCTTGCGGTGGCCCTGGCCATTGGCCTCGTGCGCCGCGCGGATGGTCAGCAGACCGCACAGCTCGCCGTGGGCGCCGGCCTTGGGCGTCATGGCCACGGCGGGCATGCCGGTCAGGGTCTTGAGCCAGTGGGCCAGCCGGTCGATCAGCGCCAGCGCCCCCTGCACGGTCGAGACCGGCTGCAGCGGGTGGATGTCGGCGAACCCGTCCAGCCGCGCCATCTTCTCGTTCAGGCGCGGATTGTGCTTCATCGTGCAGCTGCCCAGCGGATAGAGGGCCAGGTCGATGGCGTGGTTCTTCTGCGACAGGCGCACGTAGTGGCGCACGGCTTCGGGCTCACTGAGGCCGGGCAAGCCGATGGGATCGGTGCGCAGCAGGCCGGCCAGGTCGTCGGCGGGCCGGTCGGCGTCCGGGATATCGACACCGGTCTTGCCCCAGCCATCCAGCTCGAAGATCAGCGCCTCGTCCTGCAGCAGGCCGCGGCCGCCGGTCAGGGTCGGGTGGATGTAGTCGTTGGTCTGGGCCGGCGCGGTCGGGCGGCCCACGGAATTCATCGAGCTCATGCCATCACCTCGGTCAGGGCGGTCTTGAAGGCGGCGATATCCTCGGCCGTCACGGTTTCGGTGGCGGCCACCAGCAGGATGTCGTCCAGCCCCGCCCCCGGGTCGAGGCGGCTGTAGGGCACGCCGCCGAGCACCCCCTTCGCGGCGAGGGCCTCGACAACCTGCACCGCCGGCTTGGCCAGCTTCACGGCGAACTCGTTGAAGAAGCGCGGGGTGAGAATCTCGATCCCCTTCACCCCCTCCAGCGCGGTCTTCAGCGCGCGGGCCTGCTGATGGTTCAGGGCGGCCAGGCGGCGCAGGCCGACCTCGCCCAGCAGGCTCATATGGATCGAGAAGGCCAGGGCGCAGAGGCCGCTGTTGGTGCAGATGTTGCTCGTCGCCTTGTCGCGGCGAATATGCTGCTCGCGGGTCGACAGGGTCAGGACGAAACCCCGGCGACCATCGGCGTCCACCGTCTCGCCGCACAGCCGGCCCGGCGCCTGGCGGATCAGCTTTTCGCGGCAGGCGAACAGGCCGACGTAGGGGCCGCCGAAGTTCAGGGCGTTGCCGATCGACTGGCCCTCGGCCACGGCGATGTCGGCGCCCATCTCGCCGGGCGACTTCAAGAGGCCATAAGACACCGCCTCGGTGGTCACCACGATCAGCAGGGCGCCTGCGGCGTGGGCCGCTTCGGCGATCTTCGTCACGTCGGTGGCCGTGCCGAACACGTTGGGCGTCTGGACCACGACACAGGCGGTCCCGGCGTCGATGGCGGCGATCACCGCGTCCTCGGCATCGACGGCGGCGGCCAGGGCGACCACCTCCATGCCTTCGGCATGGGCCAGGGTCTGGGTGGTGCGCACATAGTGCGGATGCACCCCGCCCGACAGCACGGCCCGGTTCCGCCGGGTGACCCGCTTGGTCATCATCACCGCCTCGGCGCAGGCGGTGGAGCCGTCATAGAGGGAGGCGTTGGCCACCTCCATGCCGGTCAGGGCCGCGACCTGGGTCTGGAACTCGAACAGCACCTGCAGTGTGCCCTGGGCGATCTCGGGCTGGTAGGGCGTGTAGCTGGTCAGGAACTCCGACCGCTGGATCAGGTGATCGACGCTGGCCGGCACATGGTGGCGATAGGCCCCCGCGCCGCAGAAGAAGGGCGCCGATCCGGCCGCCACGTTGGTCGCCGCCAGGGCGGCCAGCTCCCGCTCGACCTCCAGCTCGCCGGCGAAATGCGGCAGATCGACGAAGCCCTCGCGGCGGGCGCTGGCGGGCACATCGACGAACAGGGCGTCGATCGAATCCACACCGATGTCGCCCAGCATCTGGACGCGGTCGTCGGGGGTCAGGGGGAGGTAGCGCATGGTCAAAATATCCTGTCATCCCGGCCGAAGCGTAGCGGAGAGCCGGGACCCAGATTCGGCTTGGACTTGATCTGGGTCCCGGATCGGCCTGTCGGCCGTCCGGGATGACAATTGAGGGTTAGGGCGTGCCGAGGAACGCTTCGTAGGCCGCGCGATCCATCAGGGCTTCGACCTGGGCGGGATCGCTGACCTTGATCTTCGCGAACCAGCCGCCGGCTTCCGGCGCGGCGTTGACCGTCTCCGGGGCGCCGCCCAGCTCGCCATTGGCCTCGACCACCTCGCCGGATACCGGGGCGTAGACGTCGGAGGCGGCCTTGACGCTTTCGACCACGGCCATGCCGTCGCCCTGGGTCAGGGTCTTGCCGACGTCGGGGACCTCGACGAACACCACGTCGCCGAGCTGTTCGGCGGCGTAGGCGGTGATGCCGACAGTGGCGATGTCACCGTCGAGGGCGACCCATTCGTGATCCTTGGTGAAACGCATGGCTGGACCCTCTCTCAGACTTTGCGGACGTAGCGGTTGGGAACGAACGGCATGGCGACGACCTCGGCGGCCCCCGCGCGGCCGCGGACGATGACGTTCAGCTTGGTTCCTGCGGCCGACAGGGCCGGCGGCACGAAGCCCATGGCGATGGGGCAGCCGAGCGAGGGGGCGAAGCCGCCGCTGGTGACCACGCCGACGACCTTGCCGTTGATGTCGGCGATCTCGGCGCCCTCGCGGGCCGGCGGGCCGCCCAGCACCTTCAGGCCGACGCGCACGCGGGCCGGGCCCTCGGCCAGTTCCTTGACGATGCGGGCGGCGCCGGGGAAGTCCTGCGCGTCGCGGCGCTTCTTCGACACGGCGAAGGTCAGGGCCGCCTCGACCGGGCTGACCGTCTCGTCGACGTCGTGGCCGTAGAGCGGCAGCCCGGCCTCGAGCCGCAGGGAGTCGCGGGCGCCGAGACCGATCGGCCGGACGCGCTCGTCCTCCAGCAGGGTGTTCCAGATGCGTGTCGCGGCGGCGGCCGGCACGGAGATCTCGTAGCCGTCCTCGCCCGTGTAGCCCGAGCGGGAGATCAGCACATCGACGCCAAACCCGGTCGTGGCCCAGCTGTCCATGAACACCTTGCCGGCGGCCTCTGGGATGTGGGCCTTGAGCACGTCCACGGCCCTGGGACCCTGCAACGCCAGCAGCGCGCGGTCCTCCAGGCGGTCGATGGAGACCTGCGGCGCCAGTTCGTCGGCCATGAAGGCGTAGTCGCCGTCCTTGCAGGCGCCGTTGACGATCACGAACAGGCCGTCGTCGTCGGGCCGCGAGGCCATCAGGTCGTCGATGATCCCGCCCTGGCGGTTCAGCAGCACCGAATACTTCTGCCGTCCGGCGGGCAGGCCGATGAAGTCGCCGGGAACGACATCCTCGAACGCCGACAGGGGCGAGACGCCGCGCAGTCGGGCCTGGCCCATGTGCGACACGTCGAACAGCCCGGCGTTCTCGCGGGTCCACAGGTGCTCCTTGAGCACGCCGTCGCGGTACTGCACGGGCATCGAATAGCCAGCGAACGGAACCATGCGCGCGCCAGCGGCGACATGGGCGTCGTAGAGCGGGGTTTTTTTCAGGTCGGGTTCTGACACGCGGAGCTCCGGCGGGGTCGATGCGGCTCGCCAGGCCGATGGCCAGGCGATTCGCCCCCGCTGTCTTGGAGCCTGAGAGATTTCAGGACGGCCCCTTCAAGAAAGGAAGTCCGGCCCTTGCTCCTTCGGCGCACCGCGAACGCGGCGCTTTCCAGCGTTTCGATGTCGCGCGGTCCGTTTGCCTGAGCGTTTCCGGGGCGGTTGCGCCTTCGGCCTCGGGACGAATCCCGATGTCTCCCGCGAGACGGACGGTGTGTGCTTGAGGGGGGGCGGGGAGTCAACCGCGAGCGGAACGCATCAAGCGGATGGGTGGAGCCAAGTGACCGATGATCGCGCTCGTGTCGGCTGCGTCCAATGTCAAATAGAGGCCCGAGAGCGGATATCCATCAGTCCAGCAGGGTTCGGTGTGTGGTCATGATTGCATTTTATAGCCGAGACCACCTAAACTTGAGGTCGCATCCCGAGGCCTCAAACGGCGTTAAACTCCTTGGCGCATCCACCGACACCCGATCTCGGCGAACCGCCTTCCATCCTGACGATAGGCGCGCAGTCGGTCGTGCTCGACACCGACCTGGCCCGACTGTTCGGCGTGGAGACCAAGCAGCTCAATCAACACGTTCGACGTAATGCCGAGAGATTCGACGGCTTCGCCTTTCGGCTTTCCGTCGAGGAGTTCGCCGGTTTGAGGTCACAAATTGTGACCTCAAACACTGGGCGCGGCGGACGGCGCTATCGGCCTTACGCCTTCACGGAGCATGGCGTGGTGATGGCCGCGACCGTGCTTCAGACGGAACAGGCGGTCGCGGCGTCGCGGTTCATCATCAAGGCCTTCGTGGCGGCTCGTCGCAGCCTGGTCTCCGACGGCGACAACCTCCCGGCGTTGATCGACGCCCGACAGCTGCTGCCGATCCACGGCGAGGTCCGGGCGGGCCTGATGGGCAAGCTCGATCAGGCGTTAAGCCGCGTCCTCGACGCCATCGCCGATCCCGTCGCCCAGACGACCGTGAGGGAGGAGGCCCAGGCTATCGCCGCCGAGGGCCTGCGATCGATCAAGGCGTATCTCAAGCGGCCAGGCATTCAGAACGAAAGGACGTTGGCGGAGGTGCAGAAACTGCTCGCCGAGGCCGACGCGCTCGTCGCGGAAACGGCCGTGAAGGTCACCGAGAACCAGCATCGGCAGCTGGCGTTGCTGGCCAAGCAGCTACGGTTGGTTCTGGTGGCCCAGCAATACCTCGAGACAGGAAGCGTCGATACGCTCCTGGCGACCCTGAAGGATCTGGAACGGGCGTAGCCCCTACATCCGTTCCGGCGTCTCGATGCCCAACAGGTCCAGCGCCAGTTCCAGCTGCTTCAGCGTCGTCACCGCCAGGGCCAGGCGCGAGCCGGCCGTGGCTTCGCTGCCGGCCTGCAGGATCGGGCAGGCGGCGTAGAAGCGCGAGAAGCTCTGGGCCAGCTTGAAGGCGTGTTCGGCGACGAAGTTGGGGGCCTTCTTGTCGTAGGCCTCGGCCAGCGCCGCGTCGAAGGCGTCCAGCAGCATGGCCAGCTCGCGCTCGGCGGGCTCGGCGATGACGATGCGGCCGGGCTCCAGGCGTTCGCTCTCCGCCCGCCGC
Organism: Caulobacter sp.; assembly: GCA_030645575.1. GTDB lineage: Bacteria > Pseudomonadota > Alphaproteobacteria > Caulobacterales > Caulobacteraceae > Caulobacter. Next base: position 9,667 of record JAUSMJ010000054.1, read on the forward strand.
AGCAGGGATTTGATGCGCACCGCCTGGTACAGCAGGTAGGGGCCAGTCTTGCCCTCGAAGCTGGAGAAGCGGTCGAGGTCGAAGATGTAGCTGGTGCCGCGGAAATTGGAGAGGTCGGCGAACTTCAGAGCCGCGACGGCCACCTTGTGCGCCGTGTCCTCGAACTCGGCCGGGTCCAGCTCGCTGCCCAGACCCGCCTCGTGCAGCCGCTCGCGGGCCTTGGCGCGGGTCATCTCGATCAGGTCGTGCAGCTTGAGCACCCCGCCCTCGCGGGTCTTGAACGGCTTGCCGTCGGGCCCGTTCATGGTGCCAAAGCCGATGTGCTCCAGAGAGCCGGGTTCAGCGTAGCCAGCCAGGTAGCTGGCGCGGAACACCTGCTCGAAGTGATCGGCCTGACGCTGGTCCACGCAATAGAGGATCAGGTGCGGGTCGAACGACCGGCGCCGATCCAGCACCGTGGCCAGGTCGGTCGTGCCGTACATGGCCGAGCCTTCGGAAGAAACCACCAGCAGGGGATCGGGGCTCGGCGCCTCGTAGACCGTCCCGTCGGCCGCTTTCTTCTTCTTGGTCTCGCCGGGGCGGGCCAGGTGGATGACCCGGGCGCCCTGGTCGTCGGCCAGCAGGCCCTTGGCCTCCAGTTCCCGGACCATCGGCTCGATCAGACTATCGACGTCGCTCTCGCCCTTCCACAGGTCGAAGTCGATGCCCAGGGCGTGGAACTCGCGCTCCAGCGCCACCCGGCTGACCCGGACGAAATGCTTCCACAGCAGGCGATAGCCGAAGCGGCCGCCCTGCAGCTCGGCCGTCGCGCGACGGGCGCGGTCGCGATAGTCGGCGTCGGTCTTGGCCTTGCCCGCGGCCTCGGGATAGAGGCGGTCGAGCATCGGCAGGTCGATATGCTCGCCCAGGGCGTCCATCACCTGCTTCTCGTCGGCGGCGCCGAACTCGCGCGGGGTCTGGGCCAGTCGGTCCATCAGGGTGCGGACGAAACCGTCCTCGTCGCAGGCCGCCACGATGAGCAGGCCCATCTGGAAGCCCCAGTCGCCGAAGTGGGCGTCGCCCAGCACCTCGTCGCCGCGGAAGCGATAGATGCGCTTGACGGACTCGCCGATGATCGAGGCGCGCAGGTGGCCCACATGCATCGGCTTGGCCACGTTCGGGCCGCCGTAGTCGACCATGATGCGGCGGGCCTCGGCCACCTCGCCGGCGCCGGTGCGCGGGTCGGCGGCGATCTCGCGGGCGCGGTCGGACAGGGCCCTGGCGCTGACCCGAAGATTGATGAAGCCCAGGCCGGCGATCTCGACCGACTGGAGCAGGGGGTGACCCGACAGCCGTTCCACCACCGCGGCCGCGATCTCGCGCGGCGGCTTGCCCGCGACCTTCGCGGCCGGCAGGGCGCCATTGCACTGGAAATCGGCGAGGTCCGGGCGATCGGATGCCGTGACCCGGCCCAGTTCCGCGGGAAGTCCCTGGGCGGCGAAGGCGGCCGCGACCGCCTCGCCGAGGGACCGCTTCAGGTCGCTCATGGGTTGGTGGGCGCCCCGGCGGGGGCCGTCGGCGCGGCGCCGGCGTTCACGCGGAAGCGTTTTCCGTCACGATTGAAGGCGGCCATCTCCGGCGTCACCTCGAAGCCGATCAGGACCTCGAAATTGGCCCCGCTGGTATCGATGTTGGCGCGCGGAATGGTGATGTTGGCCACGGTGTCGCGCACGAAGACCCGATCTTCGCCGGCGGCGAAGGTCACCGGCAAATCGAAGTATTCCTTGGCCATGACCGACTGGTTGCGCTGGGTCACGGCGACCCAGTAGCGGTAGGTTTTGGACTGGCCGACGGCGGCCGGACCGCGGCCCATGGAGAACAGCAGCTCGACCTGGACCTTGATCGGTTCGGCGTCCTTGTACTGGCAGCCGGCCGACACGCCCTGGATCTCGCCGGTCCAGCCGACGGTCGAGGCGCTTTCCTTGCCGTCCTTGAACTCGACGAAACGGCCCGCGTCGTAGAGCACCTTCACATAGGGACAGGGTCCGGCGTTGCGCAGCTGCGGCAGCGGGGCGGCCGGCTGGTTCCACTCCTGATCGCGCTTCTTCTTGCGCGCGGCGTCCTCTTCCTGCCGCCGCTGGTCGTCGCCCCCGCCCGGTCGCCCCTGGGCCAGGACCGGGCCGGCGACCGCCAGCGAGCCGGCGGCGAACAGGGCGAGAAGTCCGATATTCAAAGAGCGGCGCATGTCACGTCCGGAAAACAGCAAGGAACCGGCGCGGGCGGGCCGGCCGAAAAGTTGATGCAGTCTGATAAAGGCATATGCGTGGCCTCGCAACGCGGCTTCACTCGCGGCGCGACCAGCCAAAGTGGAATCCGGTTTGGCGTCCGGGCGCGCCGCTTCAAAGAGACCCGACCGATCCGCCGCCGGGCGGATCGGATGGGCGCGCCCAGCCAAAGTGGAATCCGGTTTGGCGTCCGGGCGCGCCGCTTCAAAGAGACCCGACCGATCCGCCGCCGGGCGGATCGGATGGGCGCGTCCAGCCAAAGTGGAATCCGGTTTGGCGTCCGGGCGCGCCGCCACATTTGTTGGAGCGGGCGAAGCCCGCTCTGGCGAGAACCAGCCGCAACGCCTACCTTGCGGCGATGGATGACGCCGCCCCGATCAAGCCGCCGCTCAAGGTCCTTCTGGCCAGCCCGCGCGGCTTCTGCGCCGGGGTCGATCGGGCGATCCAGATCGTCGAGCGGGCGATCGAAAAATACGGCGCGCCGGTCTATGTGCGGCACGAGATCGTGCACAACAAACATGTCGTCGAGCGACTGAAGGCGCTGGGCGCGGTGTTCGTCGAGGAGCTCGGCGAGGCGCCCGACGACCGGCCCGTGATCTTCTCGGCCCATGGCGTGCCCAAGTCCGTGCCGGCCGAGGCGAAGGCCCGCCAGATGCTGTTTCTCGACGCCACCTGCCCGCTGGTGTCCAAGGTCCATGTCGAGGCACAGCGCCATTTCGAGGCCGGGCGCGAGATCGTCCTGATCGGCCACGAGGGTCATCCCGAAGTGGTCGGCACCATGGGCCAGCTGCCCGAGGGCGCGGTCCAGCTGATCGAGCACGCGGCCGACGCGGAGCTGTTCGAGCCGCTCGACCCGGCGAATGTCGCCTTCGTCACCCAGACTACCCTGTCGGTGGACGACACCGCCGACATCGTGGCGGTGCTGCAGCGGCGCTTTCCCGCGATCGCCGCGCCGCACAAGGACGACATCTGCTACGCGACGACCAACCGCCAGGAGGCGGTGAAGCGCCTGGCCGAGGACTGCGATCTGCTGCTGGTGGTCGGGTCGCGCAACTCGTCCAACTCCGTGCGGCTGGTCGAGGTAGGCCTGCGCGGCGGGTCCGACAATGCCCGGCTGATCGACGACGCGGTGGGGCTGGACTGGGCCTGGCTCGACGGCGTCGCAACCGTCGGCGTCACCGCCGGCGCCTCGGCCCCCGAGGTGCTGGTCCAGGGCGTGATCGACCGGCTCGCCGGCCGCTACGCCCTGACCGTCGAGGAGGTCGCCCCGACGCGGGAGACTGTCACCTTCAAGCTGCCGCGGGTGCTGACGAGCTAGGCGGGGGCGACGTTGCGGCTGATCCAGTCGGCGAGTTGGTCGGTATCGATCTCGCCGGCGGCCACGGCGAGCATGATGCGCGCCGCATCGACCTGGGTCGCCGTCAGAGAGAGGCCGTTTTTTTCCAGGAACAGGCCGGCGGCAATGAAGGCCGCGCGTTTGTTTCCATCGGCAAAGGCGTGGTTCTTTGCCAGGCCGACGGCGTATGTCGCGGCAAGGGCCGAGAGGTCACGGATTTCTTCATAGTGGAATCGGTTCTTCGGCCGATCCAGGGCCGACTCCAGCAAGCCATCGTCGCGTATTCCCGGCGCGCCGCCATCCGTCGCGATGGACATGTCATGAAGGACAATGACGCCGAGCTTGGTGATCCACCGGGGCTCGGAATCGGCCGTCATTTCGCGAGCGCCCTCAATGTGTCGCGATAGCGGCCCATGAACTTCTCGCCCATCGCAATCTCTTCGGCCACCTCGCTGTCGTAGCCAGAGATCCGCATGGCGCCGTCGGGCGCGTCGGTCAGATAGACGACACCGCCCTTTTCCACGCCGAGTTTCGCGAGCAATTCCTTGGGAAATACGGCGCCCACGGAATTCCCGACACGGGTCAGTTTGAGAGCGAACATTCCGAGCTCCTGCGTAAGTACGAGCGTTATACCACATCCCGACTTGACCGCCAGCGCCGCCTCCCCCATCCCCTCGCCATGGCCGTCTATACCGACATGACCGACGACGAACTGGCCGCGCTGCTGGCCGAATTCGACATCGGCCAGGCGATCGCCTTCAAGGGTATCGCCGAGGGGGTCGAGAACTCCAACTTCCTGCTGGAGACGGACCGGGGCCGCTACATCCTGACCCTCTACGAGCGGCGGGTGCGGGAGGGCGACCTGCCCTATTTCCTGAACCTGCTGACCTGGCTGGCCGACCATGGCTTTCCCAGCGCGCGGCCGGTGGCGGACCGTCAGGGCCGGACGTTGAAGACCGTGCGCGGCAAGCCGGCGGCCATCGTCGAGTTCCTGATCGGCATTTCCGCGCGCCGCCCGACCACCGCCCACTGCCGCGAGGCCGGGGCCGGCCTGGCGCGGCTGCACCTGGCGGGGCAGGGCTATCCCGGCCGGCGCGAGAACGACCTGGGCCAGGAGGCATGGTCGCCGATGTTCGCGCGCCTGTGGGACGCGGCCGAGGCGCTTAAACCCGGGCTGGCCGACACCATTCGCGCCGACCTCGACTATCTCGGCCGCGACTGGCCGCGTGGCCTGCCGACCGGGGTGATCCACGCCGACTTCTTCCCGGACAATGTCTTCTTCCGTGACGGCAAGTTCGCCGCGGCGTTCGACTTCTATTTCGCCTGCGACGACGCCTACGCCTACGACCTGGCGATCGCGCTGAACGCCTGGTGCTTTGAAGCCGACGGGTCGTTCAACCTGACGGCCGGGCGCTCGATGCTGGCCGGTTATCAGGCGCACCGGCCGCTGACCGTCGAGGAGCGGGCGGCCCTGCCGATCCTCGCCCATGGCGCGGCCATGCGCTTCTTCCTCACCCGCCTCAACGACTGGGGCGCGACCCCGGCCGGCGCTCTGGTGCGGCCCAAGGATCCGCTGGAATACGAGCGCAAGCTGGCGGTGCACCGCGCGGGGCTGGCCCTGCTGGGCGACCACGCATGACGCCGAAGGTGCTGATCTACACCGACGGCGCCTGCCGCGGGAATCCGGGTCCGGGCGGCTGGGGCGCGATCCTGATCTCCAATGGTCGGGAGAAGGAGCTGTGCGGCGGCGAGCGGGCCACGACCAACAACCGCATGGAGCTGATGGCCGCCATCCAGGCGCTGGAGGCCCTGAACAAGCCCTGCAAGGTCGAGCTGCACACCGACAGCCAGTACATGCGCAATGGCATCATGACCTGGATCCACGGCTGGAAGGCGCGCGGCTGGAAGACCGCCGACAAGAGTCCGGTGAAGAACGAGGACCTGTGGAAGCGGCTCGACGCCGCCCGCGCGCGGCACGAGGTCGACTGGCGCTGGGTCAAGGGCCATGCCGGACATGAGCTGAACGAGCGCGCCGACGGCCTGGCCAACAAGGGCATGAAGGAAACGCTCGGCGAGATTTGAGTCTTGACTCGTTTATGATTGAACTATTTTATCTGGTTCATGATTGAACGAAAGGCGTTCGCCATGCACCGTCGTGACTTCATCCGGGTTGTCGGAGGTGGGGCCATCCTCGCCGCGACCGCCTCCTGCGCCCCGGCGGGCGCCGATCCCCGGGCGGCCTGGGTCAACCCTGGCGCGGCCGAGACCGACATCCGCCGCAAGGCGCTGTCTTTCGCCATCCTCGCGCCGAACCCGCACAACATGCAGCCGTGGATCGTCGATCTGTCGGTCGCCGACGAGATCACCCTCTACATCGACCACACGCGCCTCCTGCCGGTCACCGATCCGTTCAACCGCCAGATCGTCATCGGCTGCGGGGCGTTTCTTGAGTTGCTGGTCATGGCGTTGGCCGACCAGGGGCGGACGGCGATGGCCGAGGTCTTCCCCGACGGTGAACCGCAGCCGCTGCTGGACCGCCGGCCGCTATTCCGGGTGCGGATCGCCGGCGCGGCGACCGCGCGCGACCCGCTGTTCGCCCAGACGCTTCAGCGTCGAACCAATCGCGAGCCTTTCACGGACAGGGCGATCCCGGCGACCGCCGTCGCGGCGCTCGATGCATCGGTTCCGGCCGGGCCGGCGGTTCTGACCATCGAGACCGCCCCGGCGCGGGTCGCGGTATTGCGGGACCTTGTCTACCGGGGCGCGGTCATCGAGGCGCACACGCCCGCCGCGCACCGCGAGAGCGTTGAGCGGACCTTTATCGGCGCGCGCGACGTCGCCACCCATCCGTGGGGCGTCTCGCTCGACAATCCGATGATGACGGCGCTTAACGCGGCCGGCGTGCTGACCAAGGCGAAGATGGAAACGCCGGGGACCACCGCCTACGACGAGGCGCTGAAGTTCCTCAAGACCGGCGCGGACACCGCCCAGGGCTTCGTCTGGATCGTCACGGCCGACGACTCGCGGGCCAGCCAGATCGCCGCCGGCCGCGCCTATGTTCGCAGCAACCTCGCCGCCGCCGCGCAGGGTCTGGCCATGCAGCCCTGGAGCCAGGGCCTGCAGGAATACGCCACCCAGAAGCCGGTCTACGACGCCCTGCACAAGGATCTGGCCCCAGGGGGCGGCCGGATTCAGATGCTCTCCCGGATCGGCTATCCGAAGGCGCCGCTTCGGCCCGCGCCCCGCCGCGGCCTCGCCGCCCAGCTGAGGAAGGCCTGATGGCGACAGAGGCGAAGGACCGCCCCGACGTGCGGGTGATGACCGAGATCAACATCATCGCCCAGCTGTCCAACGCCCGGCTCGAACGCAATCTGCCCGACGGCATGAGCGCGGCGCAGTTTAGCGTGCTGTCCCACTTCATGCGCCGCGGCGGCGTCGAGAGTCCGGCCCAGTTGGCGAAGGCGTTCCAGGTCACCAAGGGGGCGATGACCAACACCCTGCAGCGGCTCGAGGCCCAGGGGTTCGTGACGATCGTCGGCGATCAGGTCGATGGCCGCCGCAAGCTGGTCACCCTGACCCAGGTCGGCGCCCGCGCGTTTGACGCCGGCATCGCCGCCCTGCGACCGCAGCTGGAGGCCATGCGCGCGGCCTTCACCGACGACGAGTTCAAGGCCGCCCTGCCGTTTCTGCAGGCGCTGCGGGTGTGGCTGGACGAGAATCGGTAGCGCTGGAATTCCTCAGGCCGCCTCCACCTTCAGGATGCCGCCGTCGGCGGAGATCACCTTGACGGTCTGGTCGGCCGCCAGCGCGGCGTCTTCGTCGGCCACCGCCGCCCATTCCTTGCCGTCGATGAACACCCGGCCGCGGCCGTGCTCGAAGGCCCCGACGGCCATGCCGAGGTGACCCACCAGCCGTCCGACGTTGTCGTTGATGTCGGGCCCGTCGCCGGAAGCGTTGCGCGGCAGATAGCGCCGCGCCAGCAGGGTCGAGGCGATGGTCAGCACCGCGAACACCGCCAGCTCGACCGCGAAATTGCCCTTCAGGACGAAGGTCAGCCCCGCCACGATCACCGCGCAGGCGGCCGGCCAGAGCAGCCAGCCGGTGGCGGTGGCGACCTCGACCGCCAGCAACACGGCGGCCACCGCCATCCAGATCCAGAGCGGGTGGGCGACGTAGAGCTCGGCGAGCCAGGTCATGACGCGGTCCCCCTAGCCCTTGGTGCGGGGCACGGCGGCGCCGGTCCCGCCCGACGATGGCCGGCCGTCGGCCAGCGACTTAACCAGCTCGCCAATGCCGGCCACCGTGCCGGTGATGCCGGCGAAGTCGGCCGGCACGATGATCATCTTCGAGTTGGGGCTGGCCGCCAGGGCGCCGAAAGCCTCGACGTATTTTTGGGCGACGAAGTAGTTGATCGCGTTGATGTCGCCGCGGGCGATGGCTTCCGACACGAAGGCCGTCGCCTTGGCCTCGGCCTCGGCCTCGCGCTCGCGCGCCTCTGCGTCGCGGAAGGCGGCTTCGCGGCGGCCCTCGGCCTGCAGGATGGCCGACTGCTTGGCCCCCTCGGCGCGGGCGATGGCGGCCTGTTTCTCGCCGTCGGCCTCGGTGATCACCGCGCGCCGCTCGCGCTCGGCCTTCATCTGGCGGGCCATGGCGTTGGTGATGTCCGGCGGCGGGGTCAGGTCCTTGATCTCGATGCGCGTCGCCTTGACGCCCCAGGGGTTGGTGGCCTGGTCGATGGTGTGCAGCAGGCGGGTGTTGATCTGGTCGCGCTGGCTGAGCACCTCGTCCAGCTCCATCGAGCCGACCACCGTGCGCAGGTTGGTCATGCACAGCTGGCTGATGGCGTAGGTCAGGTTGTCCACGCGATAGGCGGCCGAGGCCGCGTCCATCACCTGGATGAAGACGATGCCATCGACCTTCACCGACACGTTGTCCTTGGTGATGACCTCCTGCTGGGGCACGTCCAGCACCTGCTCCATCATGTTCACCCGGTGTCCGACGGTCTCGATGAACGGCGTCAGCAGCGAAATGCCCGGCTTGAGGGTGCGCGTGTAGCGGCCGAACCGCTGGACGGTGAACTCGCGCCCCTGCGGCACGATCTTGATGACGCTGACCAGCAGAAACGCCGCCAGCACGACCAGGACGACGACGAAGATTCCGAAGGACATCTGTCCCCTCCATACGACCTGGAAGGGAATCTAGCGCGGCGCGGGAGTCCCCGCCACGGAATCCGGACCGGTGGTATCCGATTCTTCCACCGGGGCGTCCGAGCCCAGGTCGCGCACCACCCGGGTGATGCTGCTCAGCCGGCCGGCCAGGGCCTGTCCCTTGCGCGCGACGGCCTGTTCGGCCCGCTTGCTGGCCGGGCCGCAGGACGGGAATTCCGTCTGCCGCGTGGCAAAGCCGGCGTTGAACTGCTGTTTCAGCCGCCCGTCAAAGGCCTCGTCCGCGGCCTCCGTGTCGGTCATCCGCACCATGCGGTCGCGCCAGAACTGGTCGTCCTCGCCGGAACAGGCCTGACGCAGGGCGTGGCTTTCCCCCAGCGCATAGGCCAGGTCGAGCAGGACCTGCCGCTCGGGCGGCGGCCGCTCCTGGGCCCCGGCGGGAAGCGCGAACACGCTGAGGACGGCGATGGCGAAGTAACGCCTGTGCATGGCGCGATGTAACGGCAAGCGGGGCCGGCTGTCACCGGTGCGCAAGCGACGGGCGAGCCTCATTCGTCGCCTTCGAGCACATCGCCGGGCCCCATCCTCGCAAGAAGGGCCGCGACCTTTTTGGAGGTGCATACTCCCGCCGGCTGGAGGGGGATGGTGGACTTTTTCCCCGCGAGGCATCTCCGCGCGGCGATCTCGACGGAGAGCAGGTCGAGGGGTTCCGACGAGGCATCGTGACGGATGATCGCCGCTTCGAGGCGCGGGAGGTATTCCTTGAGCCAGAGCCGGCTCTCCGCGTCGCGAATCGCCCGGTAGTTGTCCCCCGCCGGCGCGGGGACATCCACCGCAAGCCCATCGCGCGGAATGGCCCGGACGAGCGCCAGCGCCGCGTCGAATTCGCCCAGCTCCCGACGAGCATTGGCGGCGCGCATCTGCATGAACAGCCATTGCAGATCCTCCGGGGCCGACTTCGCCGACGCCGCAAGGTCGGCGAACGTTTGCTGATAGGTCTTCTTGAGGGCGGGGTCGCCGTCCGCCTCCCAGCTCGCGGAGAGGGCCATCCACAAGATGCGGTCGCTGTCCGGCTTCAGCGCGCGCTCCAGCCAAACGGCGCGGAAGTAGAGAGTATCGCGCTGGACCATCGCGCGATACTCCGCGCTCTCGATCAGCGGCTTCAGCCGCGTGATCTCGTCGCTCGTGAATTCGCGGTACATGACCAGGCCATTGCCCGGGCAAACCGGCAGCGCGATGGGAAACTTCCAGCTCCCGAAGGGCTTACCGTCCGGCCGGTTGCCGTAGATCGTGTAGGAGGCGGTGCCGATGTGGGTGAAGGACTCGCCACCCACGTCGCACCTCATCTTCTGCGGGGACGGCATTCCGGCCTGAGCCGCTGTTCCGAAGGTGAGAACCGCCAGGACCGTGACGCGTGGCATCCATTTCATGTGACGAACTCCCCGACTTCGGCGGACGATACACCCGTCGGTAGCGGCTGAAAGCTGCCTACGCCGCCGCCGCCGCGCGGGCGAGCACGCCCGTCCAAGCCGCTTCCATCTCCGCCGTCCAGGCCTCCCCGCCGGCGTCGCGGAAGGTCTCGTGGACCACGGTGAAGAAGGTGGCGAAGACGTCGAACGGCACGCCGATCTGGTCGTGGTTGACGCGCTCGGCGCGGATCATGTTGCCGGCCCAGGTCTCGCCGGCGGCGAGGTCGGTCAGGGTGTCCAGCGCGATGGCCAGCATCTGTCCGCGCGCCTGTCGGCTGTGATCGCCCAGGAACAGCGCTTCCATATCGGGTTGGCGCGCGAACAGCCGGTCATAGACCAGCGGCGTGGGATCGCCGCACCGCTCGGCGACCAGCTCCAGACTGGCGGCCAGGGCGTCGCTCAGCTGATCCACCGCAGGGTCACGGGCTTGACCGGGTTGACGAACGGCCGGCCCTCGGCGCGGCTGGCGGCCCATTCGCGCTTGAGCTGCTGGTACCATTTGGCCTGGGTGTCGGCGTCGTCGATCCACAGCAGGGACGGGTCGTACTTCAGCCCCATGTTCTGCAGGTTCACCATGTCGCCGTCCTGGTGGATGAAGGCGCGCATGAACGGGGCGATCAGCCAACGCAGCATCATCGCCGGGTGGTCGGACCACATCAGCTGGGTCAGCCGCGTCTTCGTCTCGGTGATCGGCGTCAGGCAGGTCAGGGCCAGCATCTGGAACCGGCCGACCTGGATGTGTTCCCAGCGATAGCCGGGCAGGCGGAAGGTGATCTCGGTTTGCGGCTGGCCGCCGAGGATGGCGTAGATCCGGTTGGCTGACGAGGTGGCGTGGCGGGTCATCACGAACCCCTGTTCGGCGGGCTCGAAGACCTTGGCCTTGTCCTTCATCCGCTTGGCCGAACGGGCCCACCAGGCGGCATGGACATAGGGCGCGTGCGTCGGGTCCATCAGCCCGACGATGGCGTGGTCCATATGGGTGTCGAAATCCATGTGATCGACGATGGCTGGCTTGCCGACCGCGCCAGGGAACACGGGCGGCGGTATGTCCGGTTCGCCTTTGCCGTCCATGCCGAAGCGCGCGTCGGACGAGAACCAGACGAACACCATCCCCTGGCTCTCGGCCGCCGGATAGCGCCGGACCCGGACGCGGGTGATGTCGAGATCCTGGCCTTCGACCAGCGAGGGGATGGCCGCGCAGCCGCCGTCCGTGCCGAAGCGCCAGCCGTGATAGGGGCATTCGACGCTCTCGCCGCCGCCCTCTTCCGGAACCAGCTTGCCGGCCGACAGCGGCGCGGCGCGGTGCGGGCAGATGTCCTTGATGGCGTAGACCGCCCCGTCCCGCCGCCGTCCCAGCAACACCGGCTCGCCCAGCAGCTCGAACCGCTGCAGCTTGCCGGGCCGCAGCTCATGCGACTGGCAGGCGAAGTACCAGCAGTCGCGCAGCCAGCCCTCGCCGAACTTCATCGGCGCGGCGCGGGCCTTGGCGGCGGGTTTGGAGGCGTCGTCGGGCATGGCTCTTCCTAACCCTTCTCCCCTTGCGGGAGAAGGTGGCCTGCAGAGCAGGCCGGATGAGGGGTCGATGCATTGAGCCGCATCAATTCACCAGCTGGCCCGTCCGGACAGATCGGCGTGACCCCTCATCCGTCAGGCTCCGCCTGACACCTTCTCCCGCAAGGGGAGAAGGAAAGCGGCTACCCCGCCGCCGTCGCGATCAGGCGGGTGTAGAAGTTGGTCATCCGCTGCAGGTTCTCCAGCGTCATGTGCTCGTTGGTGCCGTGGATCATGCCGAACTCGTTCAGCGAGGCGTGCATCGGCGCGAAGCGATAGACGTCCCGGGCCACGCCGGTCATGTAGCGGCTGTCGGTGCCGGCCGTGACCAGACCCGGCGCGACCGGGACCGCCCCGCCGTCCGAGGCCAGCGCGGCCAGGATATTCCAGCCTTCGGACGTGGTCGAGGACACCGGCGAGGGATCGATCGCCCGGCCGCCCTCCCAGGACAGTCGCACGTCCAGACCCTTGGTGACCTCGCGGGCGCGGGCCATCACCTGGTCGGCCGTCTGGCCGGGCGCGATGCGATAGTTGATCCAGGCGGTGGCGTCCTGCGGCAGGACGTTCTCCTTGGGGCTGCCCTTGAGCATGGTCGGGGCGATGGTCGTGTGCAGGGTCGCGGCGCTGGCCGGGCTCTTGCCCAGTTCGCCCACCAGCACCGGGCCGAACAGCCAGCTGTTGGCCGCCGCGACCTTGACCATGCCGCCGGCGTAGGGGGCGATGGCGCGGATCATGTCGGCGCCGGGCCCCTCGAACTTCATCGGGAAGGGGTGGGAGGTGATCGCCAGCACGGCCCTGGACAGCGTCTCGACCCCGGTCGCCTTCGGCGGCGCGGACGAGTGGCCACCGGTCGCCGGGGCGACGATCTTGAGGGTGGCGTAGCCCTTCTCGCCCAGGCCGATCACGGCCACGGGCCGGCCGACCATCGGGAAGTCCCGCACCACCGCCATGCCCTCGTCGAGCACGAACAGAGCCTTGGTCCCGCGCGATTTCAGCAGGGCGGCGGCGGCCTGGGCGCCCGTGCCGCCGGCCTCCTCGTCCTGGCCGCTGACGAAGATCACCGTCCGCTTCGGCTTGAACCCCTTCGCCGCCAAGGCCTCGGCGGCCTCGAACATCATCACCAGCGTGCCCTTGTCATCGACCGAGCCGCGGCCCCAGACCGCGCCCTCGGCGATCTCGCCGCCGAAGGGCGCGTGCTTCCAGTCGCCTTCGGTCCCGGCGGTCACGGGCACCACGTCCTGGTGGCCCATCAGGATGATCGGCGCGAGGCTCGGGTCCGACCCCTGCCAGGTGTAGACCAGCGCCTTGTTGGGCAGGATCTCGCGGGTCATGGCCGCGTGGGCGGCGGGATAGGTCGTCGCCAGCCAGGCGTGAAGTTTGTCCCACTCGGCCCAGTCGTTCTCGGCCTTGTTCTGGTGGCTGACCGTCAGGATCTGGATCGCCTGCGACAGGTGCAGGGCGGCCTGGGCCTGGTCGACCGGCGTGGCGGCGGCGATCTTCACCGCGTTCGGGTCGATCTGGGTGGCCGGTTTGAACGTCGCCGTCCGGTAAGCCACCACCCCGCCCAGCAGCGCCGCCGCGCCCACGCCCGCCAGCGCGACTTTCGCCCAGGTCTTCATGTGATCCTCCCCGATCTTGGTTGGGGGGACAGTAGAGGGGTCGGGAGGGGGGCATCAACCGGCATTCCTCCCCCAACTTGGGGGAGGGGGACCATGCGGAGCATGGTGGAGGGGGAAGCGCCGCCGTTTGAAGGTCAGACGCTGAATACGCCGGGCGTCCCGGCCAACACCACGCCTCCCTCTCCACCAGCCTTCGGCTGGTCCCCCTCTCCCAAGGGGGAGAGGATTAGAGAAGACTGATCCTCGCCGCGTGGGGCCCGAACAGGCCGCCGCCGATGTCGCCGGTCTGGGCCAGCGCCTCACCAGCCGCCTCGCCCGCGACCGTCCCGCCGCTCATGTTGAACACGCACCGCACCCGCTCGCCGTCCAGCACCCGGTCGAAGCCCAGCAGCGGGGCGGGCAGGTCGAGGAAGTCGATCTCGCCCAGCCGCAGCGCCGGCGAGGCCTTTCGGGCCTTCAGCAGCGCGCGGGTGAAGTTCAGCGTTGAACCACCATCGACCGCCTGGGCCGCCGCCGTCAGCCCGGCGTGCTCCGGCGCGGCCGGCAGCCACGGCGTGCCGCTGGAGAAGCCAAGGTTGACGCCCGGCCCCCACGGCATCGGCGTGCGGCAGCCGTCGCGGCCCCTGTGCGCCGGCCAGTAGAGGTCGCCGACCGGGTCGCGCAGCTGGTCGCGGGTCAGGTCGGCCTCCGGCAGGCCCAGCTCCTCGCCCTGATAGATCAGCACCGTTCCTTTCAGCGCCAGCAGCAGGGCCAGCAGCAGCCTGGCCAGGGCCGGCGAGGCGTCGCCGAACCGGCTGGCCGTGCGCGGCACATCATGGTTGCAGAACGAGACGCAGGGCCAGTGGTCCGGGTGCGCCGCCAGCAGCTCGAAATGCCGGCGGATGAAATCCGGCCCCAGCTTGCGCGCGTGCAGCAGCGGGAAGCTGTAGCCGGCGTGCAGGCCGACGTCCGGCGCCGCGAACCCGCCGCTGCGCTCGGCCTCCTCGGAGAATTCGCCGAACACGAACCGGTCCGCATGCCGATCGACGGTGCGCCGGACGTCGGCGAGCGCCTCGATGTTCTCCACCAGGTTCGAGTCGTTCCAGTGCTTCTGGAAATTGGCCGCCGCGCTCCAGCGCCAGCCGGCGGTCGCCGTCTCGACCGGATTGTCGGTCAGGGCCGCGTCGTGGAGATAGGCATTGGCGACGTCCAGCCGGAAGCCATCGACGCCCTTGCCCAGCCAGTGGTCGAGCACATTCAGGGCGGCGGCGCGGGCGTCCGGGTTGCGCCAGTTGAGCTTGGGCTGCTGGCGCAGAAACTTGTGGTGATAGGCCTTGCGCCGCAGGGGCTGGTAGGCCCAGGCCGGCCCGCCGAAGGCGCTGAGCCAGTTGTTCGGGGCGGTGCCGTCGGGCTTCAGGTCGGCCCAGACGTACCAGTCGGCCCTGTCGCCACCGGTCAGGCTGTCGCGGAACCAGCCGTGTTCGTCGGAGGTGTGGGCCAGCACCTCGTCGAGGATCACCCGGATGCCCCGCGCGTGCGCCGCCGCCAGCAGGGCCTCGAAATCGGTCATCGTCCCGTAGTCGGGATGGACGGCCTCGTAGTCGGCGACGTCATAGCCCCAGTCGCGGTTCGGCGAGGGGTGGATCGGCGACAGCCAGATCGCGTCGATCCCCAGGTCGGCCAGGTAGTCCAGCTTCGACAGCACGCCCGGCAGGTCGCCCTGGCCGTCGCCGTTGGAGTCGCAGAAGCTGCGCACATAGATCTGGTAGACGCTCGCGCCGCGCCACCAGGGTGCCGTTTTTTGATCGGTCATGGCTGAACGCTAGCCTAGGCTGCGGCTTTCGGAAACTTCGCTTGAGCGCGGGCCAGCCGGGCTGGCCAGGCAGCTTCACGGCGCTTCGCATCGGCGCAATGCCGACCTATCATGCCGCCAGCGCGGTCGCGGCGGCGGTGCTGACGCAGTTCGGGAAGAAGGTCGGGAGCTAGTCATGCCGGTGCTGGTCCTGGGCGGCACTGGCTTCATCGGTCGCCCGCTGCTGCGCGGGCTCGGCCGTGACGGCGATGTCGTGGTCCTGCATCGGGGCGGCGGCGAGGTTCCCGCCGGCGCGATCGGGATCGTCGCCGATCGCAACGACCCGGCCGCCGTCAGGGCCGTTGTCCGGGAGCACCGGGCAACGACCGTCATCGACCTGATGGCCATGACGCAGGCCGATACCCTGCCGCTGTTCGAGGCGCTGGCCGGGGAGATCGAGCGCTATGTGCTGATCAGCTCGGCGGACGTCTACCGCAACTATTCCGGCCTGCACCGCAAGGCCGCGCCGGAGCCGATCCCTCTGCCGTTGACCGAGGATTCGCCGCTGCGCGAGACCCGCTTCCCCTATCGCCTCGCCCGGCCGCGCCCGGACCATGACCCGCAAAAGGCCCTGGATGACTACGACAAAATTCCCCTGGAACAGGCTCTCGTGGCGCAGTCGAGCTTCGACTGGTCGGTGCTGCGCCTGCCCATGGTCTACGGTCCCGGCGACCGCCAGCGGCGATTCCGCTGGTTGATTGGCCCGATGCGGGCCGGTGCGTCGGAGATCGTCGCGCCGGCGGTTTGGCTGGACTGGCGGACCAGCTACGGCTTCGTCGATGACGTGGCGGCGGCCATCGTCCTGGCCGCGACGCATGGCGGCGCCCGGAACGCCGTCTTCAATGTCGGTCCCGCGAAGGCCGACACCCATGCTGACTGGGCCCGGCGTTTCGCGACGGCGATGAACTGGCCCGGGGAGATCATCGCCGGCGACGCTCCGGGGCCGCTGAGCGCGGCTGTCTCGGCGCTGGACTTGAGATACCCGTTGGCGACGGACACGAGCCGGATCCGCCGCGAACTGGGCTTTCTGGAAGGCGTCTCCGAGATGGAGGCCCTGCGCGGAACGATCGCCGATGAGCTGGCTCGCTAAACCCCCACCCCGCTCATCCTCGCGGAAGCGAGGACCCAGGTTTACGGCCGGTGCAATCAGTTCGAGGGATGTCTGGCGCCGATCAGGCCGCCACTACTGATTGATATATCTAAAAACACACGATATAAGGGCGTCTACCGAGCAACTCGCGCCGAAGTTCACATGGCCTTCTACGTCTACATCCTCGCGAGCCAGCGGAACGGGACGCTCTACATCGGCTCGACCGACAGCCTCGTGCGCCGGGTCAGCGAGCATCGCGAAGGGCTGATGCCGGGGTTTACCAGCCGGTACGCCGTGAAGATGCTGGTTTGGTTCGAGGCCTTCGACACCCGCGACGACGCCTTCCGCCGGGAGCGACAGATGAAGGTCTGGAGGCGGGCCTGGAAGATCGAACTCATCGAGAAGACCAATCCCGGATGGCGGGACCTGTATCCGGAAATCTGCTGAACAACATCCCCGACCGTGAGTGCACCGGCCGTAAACCTGGGTCCTCGCTTCCGCGAGGATGAGCGGAGGGGGGAAGCCTGATGACACTCGCCCCAAAGCCTTGATGGAATGGGAGCGCGGGCGGTCGCCTTGGTCAAGGACGGCCCTTCGGGCCGCCGCTGCGCGGCCGGCGCAGCCGGTCCTTGAGCAAGACGCCCGCCCGCGCAATGCTCCGCCAAGGCAGAAGGGCGGGGGCTGTCGGTGCTGGCGATGTGACGCCAATGGCCGATGCGAGGTGCTCGAGGCTCAACCTGGGCCGGGTCCGGTCGGGAACGCCCACTCGCGATCGGTTTTCTTCCCTAGTCGCTCGAACAGCTTTTCAAGGCGGCTGTAGGTGTGACTGTCAAGAAAATCCACGAGCTCATGCCAGTCGTTGGCCCCCCCGATGTAGAAGCCAAGCCGCAGGTTGAATTGGACGGCGAAGCGCCCGTCTTTGAAGTCGATCTCCATCGCATTTTCGACAGAATGATGAGCATCGTTGTGAGCAAACCGCTTGTTTCGCAGGTCGAGAATCTCATCGTGCGCTGCACGTAGTGGAGCGGGCAGTTCGTTCCGCGAGAATCCGCTCCCGTTGCCCCCGTGAGCTAGCCGCGCGTAAGTCACGACGAAGGCAGTCGTGAGCATGTCGAGTTCGAGAAAGCCTTCCATTTCCGGCGAGAACTTGTAGTCCGCCAATCGTTGGCGAATGTGCTTAAGTGTCACTAGGGTTGCAAATGAGTTCGACAGCCGCATGAGCTTCGACAACTCGGGGTCGACAGATTTAAGGACTGTCCGCCCATCATCGGCGATGGCTTGGAATTGATCACGCCACTCTCGCGGAAGATACTGGAACGCTTCTTCGGGAATGACATAGTAGTCGTCGCCGTCGGTGGAGATCTCCTCGAACTCCTGCATCCCGGCGCCTCCTTTCGCATAGCCATGCTGATCTGCCGCTGGCCCATTTTCCGTTCGGATCGCACAATCAAACACGCGGGCGCTTCAGTCAGCAAGACGCGAAGTGCGCAACAAATGGAGCGGCTAGCAAAGCGGCGGCCCTCTTCCGAGAGCCGCCGTCCTTGAACGCTAGCAAAGCCTGAAGGACGCCTAAACCCCCATCTCCGCCGAAATCTCCTGCACTTCCTCGAAGGTCCGCAGGCCGGGGCGCTGGGCGCAGACGAGGACGCCCATGTTGCCGGGCAGGTGCTGGTTATCGAGCATCTTCTCGTGGGCGGCGGGGATGTCGTCCCAGCGGAACACCTCCGACAGGCACGGATCGACCTGGCGGTTGATGACCAGCTGGTTGGCCGCGCTGGCCTGCATCAGGTTGGCGAAGTGGCTGCCCTGGACGCGCTTCTGGCGCATCCACAGGAAGCGGGCGTCCATGGTCAGGTTGTAGCCGCTGGTGCCGGCGCAGATGGCCACCATGCCGCCGCGCTTCACCAGGAAGACCGAGACCGGGAAGGTGGATTCGCCCGGGTGTTCGAACACCAGATCGACGTCTTTGTTGCCGGTGATCTGCCACACGGCCTTCCCGAACTTGCGGGTCTCCTTCATGTAGTCGTTGAACTCGGGGCCGTTGACCGTCGGCAGCTGGCCCCAGCAGTTGAACTCCTTGCGGTTCAGCACGGCCTTGGCGCCCTGGCTGAGCACGAAGTCGATCTTGTCGTCCGAGCTGACCACGCCGATGGCGTTGGCCCCGGCCACGGCGGCCAGCTGCACGGCGAACACGCCCAGGCCCCCCGAGGAGCCCCAGACAAGCACGTTCTGGCCGGGTTTCAGCTCATGCGGCTTGTGGC
The DNA here is from genome assembly GCA_030645575.1 of Caulobacter sp. GTDB lineage: Bacteria > Pseudomonadota > Alphaproteobacteria > Caulobacterales > Caulobacteraceae > Caulobacter. The sequence goes on from JAUSMJ010000054.1 coordinate 28,253, forward strand.
CGAACAGCATGCGGTAGGCGGTGGCCAGCGTCAGGGTGTAGCAGGCGCTCTCTTCCCAGGTCAGGTGCTTGGGGCGCGGCATCAGCTGGCGCGACTGCACTCGGGCGAACTGGGCGAAACTGCCGTCGGGCGTCTCATAGCCCCAGATGCGCTGGCTGGGCGAGAACATCGGGTCGCCCCCGTTGCACTCCTCGTCGTCGCCGTCATCCTGGTTGCAGTGGACCACCACCTCGTCGCCCGGCTTCCAGCGGCGGACCTTCTTGCCGACGGCCCAGACGATGCCGGCCGCGTCGGAGCCGGCGATGTGATAGGGCAGCTTGTGCACGTCGAGCACGCTGACCGGCTCGCCGAGCGCGGCCCACACGCCATTGTAGTTGACGCCGGCGGCCATCACCAGGATCAGCACCTCGTCCTCGCCGATCTCCCAGGTCGGCACCACCTCGACCTGCATGGCCGTGGCCGGGCGACCGTGGCGCTCCTTGCGCACGGTCCAGGCGTACATGTTTTTCGGCACATGGAAGGGCGGCGGGATCTCGCCGATTTCGTAGAGGTCCTTCACGGGCGTCTTCTCAAGCGTGGCGGTGGTCATCTGGCGGTCCGTTGAGCGTTCTTTGGGGCGCGTTTCTGTTGCGATGCAGTAGCGCCGGGAAGCGTTCCGGCGTTTCGCGGGGCATCGGGCCGCCCGACGAAAACCGGCCCGTGATCCGTCAAATTGTGCGGGTTCGACGCAAAGCTGTGCCCTGGGACACCGCCGTTCACCGGCCGCAGGGGAAGGATCGTGTGACAACTGTTTGAAACTGGCAAGCGGATTCTTGTGCGGCGCAACATGGCCGAACGGCGGTCCGCGGTGCTAGGGCGGGAGAGACCAGGAGCATTCGCCGCCATGACCATCCACTTCAGCCGCCCCGCGCCCCACATCGCCCTGGTCGAACTGGACCTGCCGCCGACCAACGCCCTGGGCGCGGCCATGCGCCGGCAGATGGCGCGGGGGCTGTCGGAGATCGAGGCCGACCTCGCGGTGCGCGCCGTCGTGCTGACCGGACGCGGCCGGCTGTTCTGCGCCGGCAACGACCTGCGCGAGCTGGCGGGACGGGCGGCGGACGATCTCTCGCCGATCAGCGACTTCAACGCCCTGATGGACCAGGTCGAGACGCTGCGCATGCCGGTCATCGCCGCCGTGAACGGCCCGGCGCTGGGCGGCGGGCTGGACCTGGCGCTGACCTGCGACATCCGGCTGGCGGCCGAGGGGGCGAGCTTCACGGCCAGCGGCGTCAATGTCGGGCTGATGGCTTCGACCGGGCGGCTGCCGAGGCTGATCGGCGTCGGCACGGCCAAGGCCATGCTGCTGACCGGTCTGCCGGTGGACGCGGCGACGGCGCTGCGGATGGGACTGGTCACGGCTGTGTATGCGCCCGAACGGCTGCTCGACGAGGCCCTGGCCCTCGCCGCCCACATCGCCAGCCGCGCCCCTCTGGCTGTCGAGGCGGCCAAGCGGTTCGCCGGACTGGACGCGGCGGAAAGCGCGGCGCGGATGCCCGGGGCGCTGGATGTCCTGGCGGGCAGCGCCGACCACCGCGAGGCGGTCGCATCGTTCCTGGAAAAGCGGGCGGCGGTGTTCACGCGCTCATAGCCGGGTCGTTTTTGCCGTGATGGCGCCAACGACAGCCCTTTCGCGCAAAAATGTTGCACCGCAGCAGGTGGATCGCCATGATCCGCCGCCATGACCGACAAGCCCTTCCAGCACGCTCCCGACGCTCCGTGGATCTTCCGCACCTATGCGGGCCACTCGACGGCGGAGAAATCCAACGCCCTGTACCGGCGTAATCTGGCCGCCGGGCAGACCGGGCTGTCGGTGGCCTTCGACCTGCCGACCCAGACGGGCTACGACGCCGACCACATCCTGGCGCGCGGCGAGGTGGGCAAGGTCGGGGTGCCGATCGGCCATCTGGGCGACATGCGCGCGCTGTTCGACGGCATCCCGCTCGACAGGATGAACACCTCGATGACGATCAACGCCCCGGCCGCCTGGCTGCTGGCGATGTACGTCGCCCTGGCCGACGAGCAGGGCGCGCCGCGCCCTGCGCTGCAGGGCACGACGCAGAATGATCTGATCAAGGAGTATCTGAGCCGGGGGACCTACATCTTCCCGCCCGAGCCGAGCCTTAGGCTGATCGGCGACATGATCGCCTGGTGCTACCGCGAGGTTCCCAAATGGAACCCGATGAATGTCTGCAGCTACCACCTGCAGGAGGCCGGGGCGACGCCGGAGCAGGAGCTGGCCTATGCGCTGGCCACGGCCATCTCGGTGCTCGACACAGTCAAGGCGGGCGGCCAGGTCCCGGACGAGGACTTCGAGATCGTCTGTTCGCGGATCAGCTTCTTCGTCAACGCCGGCGTCCGGTTCGTCACCGAGCTGTGCAAGATGCGCGCCTTCACCGCGCTGTGGGACGAGATCCTGCGTGACCGCTACGGCGTGAAGGACGCGAAGGCCCGCCGGTTCCGCTACGGCGTGCAGGTCAACAGCCTGGGCCTGACCGAGCAGCAGCCGGAGAACAACCCCTACCGCATCCTGATCGAGGCCCTGGCGGTCACGCTCTCCAAGGACGCCCGATGCCGCGCGCTGCAGCTGCCGGCGTGGAACGAGGCGCTGGGCCTGCCGCGTCCGTGGGACCAGCAGTGGTCCCTGCGCATGCAGCAGGTGCTGGCCTACGAGACCGACCTGCTGGAATACGAGGACCTGTTCGCCGGCAGCCATGTGGTCGAGGCCAAGGTCGCGCAGTTGAAGGCCGGGGCCCTGGCCGAGCTGGCCCGGATCGACGAGATCGGCGGGGCCGCCGCGGCCATCGGCTACATGAAGAGCGAGCTGGTCGGGTCCAACGCCGCGCGGGTGCGGGCGGTCGAGACCGGCGGCATGACCGTGGTCGGCGTCAACCGCTGGACGGACACGGAGGTTTCGCCGCTGTCGGCCGGGGAAGGCTCGATCGAGACCGTCGATCCAAAGCTGGAAGCCGGCGTCGTGGAGCGGCTGAAGGCCTGGCGGGCGGCCCGCGACGCCGGCGCGGTCGAAGCCGCTCTGGCCGACCTGAAGGCCGCCGCCGCCGACGGGCGCAACATCATGGAGCCCTCGATCGTCGCGGCCAAGGCCGGGGTGACCACCGGCGAATGGGCCTTCGCCCTGCGCGAGGTGTTCGGCGAATACCGCGGCCCGACCGGCGTCGCCGTCGTGGTCGCCACGGGCGAGGACGCCGAGGACATCGAGGCGGTGAAGCAGGACGTCGAGCGCGTCGGCCAACTGCTCGGCCGCACCCTGACCTATCTGATCGGCAAGCCGGGCCTCGACGGCCATTCCAACGGCGCCGAACAGATCGCCACCCGCGCCCGCGCGGTCGGCATGGAGGTCCACTACGACGGCATCCGCTCGACGCCCGAGGAGATCGTCCGCCGGGCGAAGGAAACGAAGGCTCATGTGGTCGGCCTGTCGATCCTGTCGGGCTCGCACCTCGATCTGGTGCAGGAGGTCGTGCGGCTGATGCGGGCCGAGGGGCTGGGCGACATCCCCGTGGTGGTCGGCGGCATCATCCCGCCCGACGACGCCCTGATCCTCAAACAGATGGGCGTGCGGCGGGTCTACACGCCCAAGGACTTCAAGCTGACCGGGATCATGGCCGACGTGGTCAAGGTGGTCGAGGACGCGGCGCTGGCGGGGGCCTAGACAGTGCGGGCGAGCCGGCGGTAGGCTCGTGGTATGGTTGAGGTCGCCAAGTCAAAGTCTGTCGCCGCCGGCCGATGGCGCAGTCCATTGGTTGGGGCCCTGATCGTAGCCGTCATTGCCGGTATCTGGGCGCTTGCCGATGTCGATACTTCGGACAACGCCTATCCCGCCATGTCGTCGGCTCTAAGGGCGCTGGTGATCCTGTTCCTGGCGACGAGTGGTGCGTGCGCGGTAATCGTCGTGTGGGACCGGTTGCGACAGACCGGTCCGGAGGCCGAACGAGAGATCTCGTTCGAAGCCTTTTCGGACGTCGGAAGGGGGCTGGTCAGGCCACTGCTTGCAAGGCTGGTTGTTACGCTTCTCATGCTGCAGACACTGCTGATCGATTTTCCCGGTCTTCTGAGGCTGGTCGATCAGCAGGCGTGGTTGAAGGTGCTCGCCGCCGCGCCGCTCATGCTGCTCCTGGCCTGGGCCGCATTTGCCCCCTATCCCGCCCTGATCCGGGACTGGCGCGGGCGCCGCGCCGCAGCAGGCATCTGACCCGGCGCCCTCAGTTTGGGGACTGGAAGGGGTGGCTATTCCGGACGGAGACCTTTAGGGAGGCGCCCCGAAAGGAATTTACCATGTCCGATACCACCGCTTTCCGGATCGAAGCCTTTGACGCCGCCCCGGCCTTCGGTCTGACGGCCCTGTTCTCGGGCGTGGACGGTCTGGTCCGCGCGGCCGGCGTGGTCGCCCTGGGATCGTTCCTGCTCGGGATGACCGTCGTCCTGGTCGTCGCCGCGGCCTGACACCGCGCCATTGGCGCCCCCGGGAGGCCGCGCTAGCCTCCCGCCCATGTCCATCGCCGATCGCCTGCGCCGGCCGAACCACAGGCTGACGCCGCTTGGCTGGGCGGTGCTGCTGGCCGTGCTGGCGGCGATGGTGCTGCTGCTGGTCGTGGTGGCCCGCCTGCCGGGCGCGAACCCCTGGTGGCTGCTCGGCCTGGCCGTGATCGGCGGCTTCGGCCGTCTGGTCGGCTCAGCGCTCGGCCGCCGGTTCCAGCCCGCCCGGCCGCCAGGCGGCCAGCCAGCCGACGAGGGACACCGGCGGGGAGGCGGCGACCCCGAACGCCCCGCCGATCCGCCGGGCGGTCGGGGCGGCTGACGATTCCGGCGGCTGCTTGCCGGCGGTTCGGTGGCCCGGGCTCGTCATGGGTGGCTGTTGATGGACCGGGATCGTTGTTCCGCCAGGCGCGAGGACGCCATCCGTGGTATTGTGCGGCTATGACTCTTCAGGAGGCTCTCGACACGCTACGCGCGGCCAAGCCGCTACTCGACCAGTACGGCGTCGCGCGCATCGGCGTGTTCGGCTCCGTGGCGCGGGGTGAGGCGGGGCCGGACAGCGATGTGGATGTGCTGGTGGAATTCAAGCCGGACCGACATCCGGGCCTGGAGTTCTTCACGCTGCGTGATCGTCTCGCGGCGATTCTGGGAACGGATGTCGATCTGGCGACGAGCAGGACCCTTCATCGGTTGATGCGTGACCGTGTTCTGAAGGAAGTCACCTATGCCTAAGAAGGAGAGGGGCGCCGAGTTGCGTCTGGACGATATCCTTCAGGCCATCGGGCGAATTCGGACCTATACGACGGGCATGACCTTCGAGACGTTCGCTGACAGCTCCCTGAGGTTCGACGCGGTCGCCATGAATGTTCTGGTGATCGGCGAGTCCATCGCGCATCTGCCGGACCGGCTCAAGACCGACCTTGGCCATCTGCCCTGGAAGAGCATCGTCGCGGTTCGCAATCTCGTCGCTCACGGATACCCGGAATTGGACGAACGGATCATGTGGGATATCGCTCAAAATCGGCTCGACGAGTTGGAAGCGATCGTTCGCCCCATGCTCAAGGCCATCCAACGGCCGTAGGGCCATGCGTCCAGAAGGAATCTCCTCCATGGCCCTCGTCCCCTTCGCCGACATCGACGCCCTGCCGCCCAAGGCCAGGGACTACTGGGACAAGCTGGCGGCCAAGCTGAACATCTTTCGCATGCTGGCCAACGCCGACACGATGATGGAGCCGGCGCTGCGCTTCGGCGGGGCGATCCTCAGCAAGCAGGACCTCGGCGCGGACCTGCGCGAGCTGGTCATCCTGCTGGTCGCCGAGCTCGAGGGCGGCGAATACGAGTGGAACCAGCATGTGCCGATCGGCCTGCGCTGCGGCTGCGCCCAGGCCCAGATCGACGCCCTGGCCGCGCGTCGGCTGGACGACGCCAGCTTCAATGCGAAGGAAAAGGCCCTGCTGGCCTTCGCCGCCGAGGTGATCGAGAAGGTCAAGGCCAGCGAGGCGTCCCTGGCCGAGGCGCGGAAGCACTTCAGCCCCAAGGAAATCGTCGAGATCATCCTGACCTGCGGCTTCTACATGACCATGGCCCGGCTGACCGAAACCACCCGCACGGACATCGATCCGCCGGCGGGAAGCGTGGTGGTGGACTCGTTGCGGCGGTAGCCGTTAGGGACAGACACCACAGTGTCTGTCCCCATGCCGTCGTCATTTTCCTGACGCAGGCGGCGACGACTATCGTTCACTGACCGCCATGGCCGCCTATCGCGTACCGCACCCCCGCAGGCCTCACATCGAGAGGCACGCCCGACGCCAGACCCTGGCGGCGCGGGTGATCGGGTTCGTGCTGCTCTGGGGTCTCGTCGGGCTGATGGTCTTCACCGCCAACCGGGCCATTCCGCGCGAACACCTGCCGTGGAAGACCCTGGCGGTTATCGATCCGGTCGGCGCCTCGACGAAGATCAAGGCGGCCAGGGCCGGCGACGATCCGGCCGCCTGCCGCGCCATCCTGGCCCAGGGCGGCATCGACTACGCGGAGGTCCCCGCGACCGTCGGCGCCTGCGGCCTGACCGACACGGTGCGGCTGCGGTCCGGCCTCGCCCCGCTGTCGCCCACCGACGCGCCGATGACCTGCAAGGAGGCCCTGGCCTTCGGCATCTGGGAGCGGCAGGTGGTCCAGACCGCGGCCTTCGACGAGCTGGGCCAGGCCGTGGTCGGCATCGACCATTTCGGCAGCTACGTCTGCCGCCGGCAGTACAACCGGCAGGAGGGCCCGATCAGCGAGCACGCCAGCGCCAACGCCATCGATGTGGCGGCCTTCCGCCTGGCCGACGGCACGGAGATCTCCGTCGCCCGCGACTGGGCCGACGCGGGGCCGAAGGGGCGCTTCCTGCACCGCGTGCGCGACGGCGGCTGCCGCATCTTCCTGACCACGCTGAGCCCCGACTACAACGCCGAGCACCACGACCACTTCCATCTGGACATGGGCGGCTGGCCGAAGTGCGGCTGAGGGCGGGCCGCCGCCTGGCTTGACGCGGCGTCGCCTTCGCCCCAGGTTGCCCGGCAACTTCAAACAAGCGTTTAAGGGAGAACCGCCATGGCCGCCGAAGGCACGCTTTTCGATCTGACCGGCAAGGTCGCGATCATCACCGGCAGCTCGCGCGGCATCGGCAAGGCCATCGCCGAGCGCATGGCCCAGCATGGGGCCAAGGTGACCATCTCCTCGCGCAAGGCCGGCCCCTGCGAGGAGGTCGCCGCCGAGATCAACGCGACCTACGGCGAGGGCAGGGCCATCGCGGTCCCGGCCAACATCTCCTCCAAGGAGGACCTGCAGCGGCTGGTCGATGAGACGAAGACGGCCTTCGGCAAGGTCGATATCGTCGTCTGCAACGCCGCCTCGAACCCATACTACGGCCCGCTGGCGGGGATCGCCGACGACCAGTTCCGCAAGATCCTCGACAACAACATCATCTCCAACCACTGGCTGATCAGCATGGTCGTGCCCGAGATGATCGAGCGGAAGGACGGGGCCGTGATCATCGTCTCCTCGATCGGCGGCCTGCGCGGCAGCCCGGTGATCGGCGCCTACAACATCTCCAAGGCGGCCGACTTCCAGCTGGCCCGCAACCTGGCCCATGAGTACGGAAAGCACGGCATCCGCGTGAACTGCATCGCGCCCGGCCTGATCAAGACCGACTTCGCCAAGGCGTTGTGGGACAATCCCGAGACCCTCAAGCGCTCGACCGAGACTGTGCCGCTGCGCCGCATCGGCGAGCCGGACGAGATCGCCGGCGCGGCGGTGTTCCTGGCCTCCGCGGCCGGGACGTTCATGACGGGCCAGGCCGTGGTCGTGGACGGCGGCGCGACGATCTAGGCGGGCAGGGCGGCGGCTTCGGCGAGGGTCAATACGGCGGCCTCGTCGAACTTCGCCGCCCGCAGCTTTCGGACGAGACTTAGGTCCGCCGTGACAAATGGCGCATCTCGCTCGGCGGCGAGGGCAAGGTAGAGACAATCATAAGCCGGATGGTCCAGTCGGCGAGCCAGATCGAGGCCAGGGCGGATGAGGCGGCGCATGGGCCATAGGCTGGTCGTGATCATCTCAAGCGCCGCGAGCGCAGCCTCAATGGCGTCGTCGCCGACCTGCCTGAGCCGATGCTTCTTCCACAGTATGTTCGTACATTCCGCGACCAGCAGATCGGGCGCCAAAGTCGTCCAATGACGGTGAAGCCGCATGGCCAGCGATGTGTCCGGCTCATCCACCACCCACTTGATAGCGATACTTGCGTCAATCACGACGGCGGTCATCGTGCCTCGTCTCGGCTCTCACGCTGCAGAACCTCGGAAGGTGTATGCGGCGAGCCCGCGCTGAGCGCCCGTGCATGCGCGGCCAACGTCAGAAACGCCTCCCGCCGTTCGGCAATTGAGGGCGTTGCCAGAACCTCCCTCAGAATGGCCCGATGCTCTGCCTCTACCGACCGGCCGTTGTGCGCGGCGCGAGCCTTCAGTCTGCCGACCAGATCATCGTCGAGGTTTCGGACATGCAGGTTGGCCATGGTGAACGTCTCGCGTCTGAATTGCTCAGATGATAGCAAATTCAATCCAAAGCCGCAATTCTCGCCGCCGCTAGCCGCTCGATCCCCGCGTCCAGCGTCTCGTCCCGCTTGGCGAAGCACAGGCGGATGATGTGGGTCGGGGCATCCTGTTCGTAGAAGGCCGAGACGGGGATCGCCGCCACCCCGTGGTCCTTCACCGCCCGCAGACAGAAGGCGTGGTCGGCCTTGCTCACCCCTGACGCGGCCAGATCGACGTTGAGGAAATAGGTTCCGGCGGCCGGCAGCACCGTGAAACCCTCCCGCGTCAGGCCCGCCGCCAGCCGGTCCCGTGACCGCTGCAGCTGACCCGGCATGGTGGCGAACCACTCAGCGCAGTGGTCCAGGCCCCAGGCCACGGCCGCCTGCAGCGGCGGCGGGGTGGTGAAGGTCAGGAACTGGTGCGCCCCGGCCAGCCCCCTGGTCAGGGCCGGCGCCGCGCAGAGGAAGCCGACCTTCCAGCCGGTCAGGGCGAACATCTTGCCGGCCGATCCGATCTTCACCGTCCGCTCGCGCATGCCCGGAAAGCGCATCATCGAGCGGAATACACGACCGTCGAAGGCGATCTGTTCCCAGACCTCGTCGCAGACGGCGATGGCGTCATGGGCCACGCAGTACTCGGCCAGCAGCGCCAGCTCGGCGCCGGAGAAGATCACCGCGGCCGGATTGACCGGATTGTTCAGCACCACCATCCGCGTCTTCGGCGTGAAGGCCGCTTCCAGCAATTCGCGCGTGATGCGCCAGTGCGGCGGCTCCAGCCGGGCCAGGCGCGGCGCGCCGCCGGCCCGGCGGATCATCGGGGCGTAGGCGTCATAGAGCGGCTGGAACAGCAGCACCTCGTCGCCGGGCGAGATCAGGCTGAGGAAGGCCGCCGCCAGCGCTTCGGTGGCGCCCGAGGTGATCGTGACCTCTGTCTGCCAGTCCAGGTCCAGCCCCTGGAACCGCGCGTAGTGGTCGGCCGCCGCCCGCCGCAGCTCGGCCAGGCCGCGCATCGGCGGATACTGGTTGTAGCCGTTCAGCGCCTCCTCGGCCGCGCGGCGGCGCACGGCCTCGGGCCCGGGCTCGTCGGGAAAGCCCTGGCCCAGGTTGATCGCCCCGGTCTCGCGGGCGAGGCCGCTCATCACCTCGAAGATGGTCGTCGGCAGGTTGGCGTAGACGGGGTGGACCAAGGGCCTGGCTCCTTGCGCGAACGGCTTGCGGGATGCTGCGACAGTTCCCAAACTCATGCCATGCGCATCGTCGATTTCGAACCCCGCCACGCGCCGGCCTGGCGGTCGCTGAACGAGGCCTGGATCGGCAGGCATTTCACCGTCGAACCGGCCGACGAGGTCGTGCTGGGCGATCCGGTGGGCCAGGTCATCGCGCCAGGGGGCCACATCTTCATGGCCGAGGACGCCGACGGCGCGGCCATCGGCTGCGTGGGCCTCAAGGCCATGGCCGATGGAGGCTTCGAGGTGATCAAGATGACCGTGGCCGAGGCGGCCCGCGGCACGGGCCTGGGCCGCGATCTGATGCGCGCCTGTATCGACCGGGCAAGGGCGCTCGGCGCGCCCCGGCTCTATCTGGAGACCAACAGCGGGCTCGGCCCGGCGCTGGGCCTCTACCGCGCCATGGGCTTTGTCGATCTGCCGCGGCAGGACACACCCTACGCCCGCTGCGACGTCTGGATGGCGCTGGAACTCTAGCCGGCCATGCTCGCCAGCATCGCGCCCATCTTCTGGTGCAGCAGGTTGATGGCCTTGAGTGGCCGCACCATGACCTTGAAGCGGGTGATCTCGCCGGCCTCGTTCCAGTGGATGATATCGACGCCGTTGATCTTGATGCCGTCGATCTCGGTGACGAATTCCAGCACCGCGCCGGTCGGCGAGAACCATTCGTGCTCGTAGTGGAAGTGCTCGTTGTTGAGCACCGCCGCCGCGCCCAGCAGGTATTTCATGGTGATCGGCCGGCCGGCCTGGGGCGTGTGGACCACGGGCGATTCGAAGACCACGTCCTCGGCCAGCAGATCCTTGAGCGTCGCGGCGTCGAGGGTCTCGAGATAGGCGTGCCATTGCCGGATGGGGGCGGGGGTCATGGGAAACTCCGTGGCGGGGTGCGGTGGTTCTACCACACAGGGGCCCGAACAGGCGAAAGCGGGCTTGCCTCGCCGCGGAATTTTCGCTTTGAAGCGCCCGTGAAAAATCGCTGAAAGATCCTATGAGTCTGCTGAAACAACCGACCTTCGCCGAGCGCCAACAGGCCGCGGCGGACGCCAAGAAGGCCATGCTGGCCAAATTCAAGCCCAAGCCCGCCGTCGTCGATCCCAACTTCGTCCACCGCGAGGAGCGGCTGGCCGCCGAGCGCGAGGCCGCCCGCGCCGCGCGTGAGCTGGCCAAGGAAGAGGCCCGCAAGGCGGCCGAGGCGAGGGCCGAAGCCCAACGGCTGGCCGAGGCCGCCGCCGCCGAGGAGCGTCGCCTGGCCCTGCTGAACGATGCCGACGCGCAGCTCGCTCTCAAGCGTGACGAGCGCAAGGCCCGCAAGGCCGAAGCCAAGGCCGAGGCCCGCGCCAAGCGCGAAGCCAAGCGCATGGGTCGTTGATCGTCGGGTCACCCTGACGGACCAGCCGGTCCGGAACAACGGCCCCGGCGCGCCGTCCGGCCGGTGGGGCTAATCAACCGCCACTGGGCCAGGACCTCGTCGCCAGCCCCGGCGGCGCGACCGGCTGATCCGCCGCCGACGCGGTTAATCACTGCTTCAAGGGTCGCGGGTCAGGATCGCCGTCGCATAGTCGGAAATGTACCCAGTGACAGAGTCGCTCCCTCCGCGTTCATGGACGGAAGTTATCGCCCTCCGGCGGCGGGCGAATCTCTCGACGTTCGGTCTGACCGGCCTTGCGGCCGCGGGGGCGTGGGTCTGGCTGGGCCTTCCATTCGCCGCCCTGTGGCTTGCCAGCGTAATGGCCACGCTCGCCTTCAATCGCGCCGCCAGCGCCTGGGTCCAGGCCTGGCCGCGCGGGAACCGCGGGCCGGAATGGATGCTGGCCGCGGTGACCTTCGTCTACACCGTGGTTTATTGCACCCTGCCGTTCGCCCTGATCACCCGGGCGACCGCCGACACCGCCTGGATGGCCGGGGTGGCGATGATCGGCGCGATCTCGCTCAGCAGCACCAGCGAGTTCGTCATCTCCCGGCGCATCGGCGCCAGCTCCCTGGCGGCGCTGTCCCTGACCACCGCGCTGATCGCGCTGTTCAGAGCCGCCGGCGAACCCCTGTTGAACCAGATCCTCGGCCTGGCGGCGGTGGCCGGATTCTTCGCCTGCATCCTGCAGTTCGCGTGGCGCCGGGTGGGGGACGACCTGCGCTTTCAGGCGTCGGTGGCGGCGGCCCAGGCCGCGAACGCGGCCAAGAGCACCTTTCTGGCGACCATGAGCCACGAGATCCGCACGCCGCTGAATGGCGTGCTCGGCATGGCCCAGGCCATGGCCGCCGAGCCGCTCAGCGACGTCCAGCGCGAGCGGCTGGCGATCATTCATGACTCCGGCGAGTCCCTGAAGGCCATCCTCAACGACGTGCTCGACCTGTCGAAGGTCGAGGCCGGCAAGCTGGAAATCGAATCCACGCCGCTGGATCTGGAACGCACGCTGCGGATGGCCGTGGCGCCCTTCGAGCCGCTGGCGGCCGGCAAGGGGCTGGACCTGACGCTCGAGATCGCGCCGTCCGCCCAGGGCGTCTTTCGCGGCGATCCGGTGCGGCTGAGACAGGTCATCGGCAACCTGCTGTCCAACGCCCTCAAGTTCACCGACGCCGGCGGCATCTCCGTCACCGCCGCCCGCCAGGACGGCAGGGTGCGGATCGTCGTGCGCGATACGGGCGAGGGCATGCCGACGGACCAGATCGAGCATCTGTTCGACAAGTTCGCCCAGCTCGACGCCTCGACCACGCGCCGGCACGGCGGCACGGGCCTGGGCCTGGCCATCTGCCGCGAACTCTGCCGGTTGATGGACGGCGACATCGTGGCCGAGGGCCGGATCGGCGAGGGATCGGCCTTCACCGTCACCCTGGGATTGCCCTGGCTGGGCCCGACGCCGGCGGCCTCCGTCGCGGCGGCGCGCGATGTCGATGCCGGTCCGGCCGAGGACCCGGCCCTCAAGGTGCTGGCGGCCGAGGACAACCACGTCAACCGCCTGGTGCTGCAGACCCTGCTGGGCCAGGCCGGCCTGGTCCCGCACATCGTCGAGAACGGCGCCCTGGCTGTCGAGGCCTGGGCCGCGGCGGAATGGGACCTGGTCCTGATGGATATCCACATGCCGGTGATGGACGGGGTCGCCGCCGTGCGCGAGATCCGCAGCCGCGAAGCCGCTGGCGGCCTGCGCCGCACGCCGGTCATCGCCCTGACCGCCAACGCCATGACCCACCAGATCCAGGACCTGCTGGCCGAGGGCATGGACGGCCATGTCGCCAAGCCGATCGACGTCGCGGACCTGTTCGCCGCCATGGAATCGGCTCTGGCCGGGCCGCCCCGGACGGTCGCCGCCCAGGACCAGACCATGGCCACGGCATGACCGCGCCGGCCGACGCCGTGCGCGCGCGCCGCAAGCTGACCAACCGGCTGATCGCCGCCCATGACGCGGCCCGGCTGAAGCCGTTCCTGCATCCCGACGTCACCCTGGTGACCGGCGACGGCGGCCGGATCGTCGGGGCGCCGGCCGTGCTGACGGCATTCGCGGCCCAGTTCGCCGACCCGGCCTTCGTGACCTACGACCGATCGACGGCGTCGGTCGAGCTCGACCAGGACGGTGCGCGCGCCGCCGAGTCGGGGCTCTGGACCGCGCTGTGGCGAGACGCTCCGACCCTGACCGGGACCTATCTCGCCGCCTGGCGCAAGGTCACCGGCCAATGGGTCATCGAGGCGGAGCTGTATGTAACGCTGGCACGAATTCGGTGACAGTTTACGAATTGACGCCTGTGACGCTGGCGCCGCCAGCGCGACTGCAATTCGTAAACTGTCACCGAATTCCAACCGCGCCCTACGGCTTCCAGTCGTTGCTCTTGTTCTTGGGCTTGAAGGGCTTTTTCGGTCCCTTGAACGACTTCTCGATGCCGGCCTTGAACGGCTTGTCCTTGCCGCCGGCCTTGGTTCCCTTGAAGTCGCCGCCGGGTTTGAACGCGCCGCGGGCCGCCGAGGCGCCCTCGGGCTTCTTGAAGCCGTCGTTGCGGGCGCCGCCCTGGAAGTCGCGCTTCTTCTTGAAGGCGGGCCGCTCCGGCGCCGCGCCGGCGGGCGCATAGGGGGCCGACTCGCGGGGACCCTTGCTGTCGCTGGCGCGGGGCTTCTTGAACGGCGCGCGCTCCGGCTGGGCCTCGGGACGGTAGGGAACGGCGGCGTCACGGGGACGGTCGTACTCGCGCTTGGGTTTGGCCGGGGCGGCCGGACGGTCCTCGCGGGGAACGCGGGGCTTCACATAGGGCGCGGCGTCACGGACCGGCCCCTCGGCGCGCGGCGCGCGGTCGGCATAGGCCGGCTTTTCCGGACGATCCTTCCACTCCGGGCGGGCGGGGCGCTCGGCGCGCTCTGGACGCGGTCCGCGGTCGGGGCGGTCGGCGAAGTCGCGCTTCTTGGGTCCGAAGTCCTTCGAGGTGGGCGGGGTCGAGGGGGTGACCTTGATATCCTCGGCCGCCGTGGCCGTGATCGCCTCGGCGAAGCGCGGGCTCATCTCGCCGGAGATCTGGAACTTGGTCTCGCTGTCGAAGATGCGGATCTGGCCGATGTCCTTCTTGGTCACGTGACCCAGGCGGCAGATCAGCGGCAGGATCCATTTCGGATCGGCGTTCTTGCTTCGGCCGATCGACAGGCGGAACCAGGAGGCGTCGGCGAACTCGCCGTGGTCGCGGGCGCCACGCTCGCCGCCGTCGTCGAACTCGCGGGGCGCGCGCTCGGGACGGCCGGCGCCCCGGTCGCCGCCGTCGTACAGGTCTTCCGGCTCCGGCAGGCGGGCGCGGTACATGCGCACCAGGGCCGTGGCGATCTCCTCGGCCGACTTGCCCTCCATCAGGGTGCGGGCGAGGGTCAGGTCCTCGTCCGACGGCGCCTCGGTCAGGGTCGGGTCGTTGAGCATGCGGACGGTGTCGCCGGCGCGGATCTCCTCGGCGCTGGGCGGACCGCTCCAGACGGCCTCGACTCCGGCGTTGCCGATCAGCATCTCGGCCTTGCGGCGGCGGGTGTAGGGGACCAGCAGGACGGAGACGCCCTTCTTCCCAGCCCGGCCCGTGCGGCCCGAGCGGTGCAGCAGGGCGGCCTTGTTGACCGGCAGGTCGGCGTGGATCACCAGGCCCAGGTCCGGCAGGTCCAGGCCCCGGGCGGCCACGTCGGTGGCGACGCAGACGCGGGCGCGCCGGTCACGCAGGGACTGCAGGGCGTCGTTGCGCTCCCGCTGGCCCATCTCGCCCGACAGGCCGACGACCTCGAAGCCGCGCTCGCGCAGGCTGGAGTGCAGGTGGCGCACGGCGTCGCGCGTGGCGCAGAACACCAGCGCGCCGCCGGCGTCGAAGTGGCGCAGCACATTGACCACCGCATGCTCGATCTCGTTCGGCGCGATGCGGATGGCGCGATACTCGATGTCGCCGTGCGGCGCGTTGCGGGTGGTGGTGTCGATGCGCACCGCGTCGCGCTGGAAGGTCTTGGCCAGGGTCGCGATATCCTTGGCGATGGTCGCCGAGAACAGCAGGGTGCGGCGCTCGGCCGGCGTGGCCTCAAGGATGAACTCCAGGTCCTCGCGGAAGCCCAGGTCGAGCATCTCGTCGGCCTCGTCGAGCACCGCGACCTTCAGCGCCGACAGGTCAAGGTGGCCGCGCTCGAGGTGGTCGCGCAGACGGCCGGGGGTGCCGACGACAATGTGGCAGCCGCGGTTCAGCGTGCGCTGCTCGCTTCGGGCGTCCATGCCGCCGACGCAGGAGACCACGATCGCCCCGGTGCGGGCGTAGAGCCAGGTCAGCTCGCGGCTGACCTGCAGGGCCAGTTCGCGGGTCGGGGCGATGATCAGGGCCAGCGGCGCGCCGTACTCGCCGAAGCGCTCGGCCTCGCCCAGCAGGGTCGGGGCCATGGCCATGCCGAACGCGACGGTCTTGCCCGACCCGGTCTGGGCCGAGACCAGCAGGTCGCGCCCTTCGGCGTCGGCTTCCAGCACGGCCAGCTGGACGGGGGTCGGCTCGAGATAGCCCTGGTCGACGAGGGCGCGATCAATCGCGGCGTTCACGGAAGGGAAGGCCATTGGGGTAGTTCCTGACGGGGCGAAAACGCATTGGGCGCCCGGTCGGCTCGCGTTGGCGAGGGCGTGTATCAGCGTTTCGGAAGATGTGAGGCGCGGCTCATACAGCCAAACCTGTGCAAAAGCCACCCCGGCGGCGGAACCCGGCCGTCCCGCCTGTCCCGCGAGGGCCGGCGCATTTTTCGCCGTGGCGCCCGATGCGGGGGCAAGCGCCGCCCGCCGCCCGGCCGACGGCGTCGCCCGGTGGGGCGGGGGCCGGAGGCGATCCCTTGTGGAGCAGGGTTTGCGGGGCGTGGCGAGCGGTCTCATCGGTGCATTGTAACCCCGCCCGGGAGAGCGGGGATCAAATCGCGCGGCGAGGAGACGGAGATGTCCCGGGAGGGGGCGGATTGTCCCGGTTTGTCGCGGGATTATTGGTCCCGGGAGTCTCGCTTTTCGCGGCGCCTGGAAGCCCTTCCCCCTGGAGGGGGGAAGGGTTGGGATGGGGGTGGTGGTGGATGCCGCCAGCCTGAAAGACGTCATGGTGAGCAGCACCCGCAGGGTGCGTGTCGAACCACGCAATCTGCTCGTGCGTCCTTCGACACGCAGCCTCCGGCTGCTGCTCAGGATGACGTGCAATAATGGTCGTCATGGCGAGCAGCGCTCGAAGAGCGCGTGTCGAACCACGCAAGCCGCCACCCCCATCCCCGACCCTTCCCCCCTCCAGGGGGAAGGGAGCACCCCTTCAATCTCATGCAGGCCAGCCTGCCGGACGATCCGGGTTGGTCAAGGACGGGCCTTCGGCCCGCCGCGTCGCGGCCGCGCGAAGCGCGGTCCTTGAGCAACCCGGCTCGTCCGGCGATTGCCTCGGCAAGAGATGAAGGGGGTGGTGGGGGACTCACCGACAGCCGCTCAGGCCCGCGAAGGCTTTCTTATTCGGGCGAGGCGAAATTCAGCGCGCCGGGTGATCTCCCAAAGCCGGCATGGAAGAGAGTTGATTTACTATTGCAATTTTCGTCCACTTTATGAGAGGATGTTTTCCAAACGAAGGCAGGGAAAACGTGGCCACACCGGACAAAAAATTTAGCGTATCCGATGAATTCGTCCACTTGGCGCGAATTGCGTTGGCGGGGCGGTCTCAGGACGTTCAGGCGTTCCTTCAGAGAACGGCGCGTCGCGCTAAGTCCGTTGCGCCGGATCTTTCAGAGTCCGTGTCGGGCCTATTGAAAGAGGCCCCAACCAGAAGCTCTCCCCTGCGCCGCCAAGCGGAGGTGCCCCTGCCAGTGGACATGGACTCCCGACTTCAGCTTATGAGGGTGGAGGAGCGACCGGTGTTGGACTGGGAGCCAGTCTTCTTTCCTACAGTGTCCAAACAGTTGCATGCTCTGGTGGATGAACGGCTAAACTCCGATGCATTGCGCGCAGTTTCCCTGGAGCCAACTCGAACCGCTCTTTTTGTTGGCCCCCCCGGTGTCGGCAAGACGATGGCTGCTCGATGGGTGGCCCGAGAGCTCGGAAGGCCGCTGCTGACGCTCGACCTTGCCGCTGTGATGAGCAGTTATCTTGGCAGGACTGGTAGCAATCTCCGGCTGGTTTTGGACTACGCCAAGGGGATCGATTGTGTCTTGCTCCTTGATGAGCTCGACGCGATCGCGAAGCGCCGCGATGATCGCGAGGAAATCGGCGAACTGAAGCGCCTAGTCACAGTCCTCATTCAGCAGATTGACGACTGGCCCTCGTCGAACCTCTTGATTGCAGCCACCAATCACGCCGAACTCCTTGATCCGGCGATCTGGCGTAGGTTCGAGGCGGTCGTCGATTTCCCTCTGCCCGATAGGCGGACCGCAGAATCGTTTGTGCTCCAGAGTCTGAGGGATCACACGTCGAGCGCGGCTCAGTGGGCGCGAGCAGTGTCGATAGCGCTTGAGGGGCGATCCTTTAGTGACCTAGCCCGAGATGTTTCGTTCGCGCGTCGCCAAGCAGCGCTGCGCGGGGAGGATTTGGACACCCACCTCTCCAATCTGCTGAGGTCCGACGGACTTAGTAAGCAGAGCCGCATCGACCTGGCCGTCGAGCTTGTCGATCAAGGCATCATGTCTGCCCGCAAGGCCAAAGAACTGACGGGCGTCGCGCGAGACACCATTCGCACGCGCAAGCGAGCGGCCCGCATAGACGAGGCCGCCGAGGAGGCTGTGGGATGACTAAACGAAATTTCCTGCTCGGAAAGGGCGAGCGACTCGTCGAAGACATTGTGGGAAAGACCGGCGGCGGTCCGAAGGCCGCGCCATATACATTTGCGGAGGCGAAGTCCCGCCTAACGCCCATGGTGAGCAACGCAGTTAGTCAGATCGAAAATCTGCCAGATCTTGCCTGCCCTGATGATCGCGCTGTCGCTTCGGTCACGCTCAATCCGGAATACATCGCAAAGTCATACTTTCCGGCCGATCTTTTTCGAGCGATTGGCGTCGAACTGATCGGCAGTAAACCGAAAACCATCACACCGGAGAAGCGCTCTAAGGATCGTCAGCCCGAGCCCGCCGTAACTACCGAGTTGTTTGTGGTCGGAGATCGGTCAGCGTTTTCGCGATGGGCGAAACAGCTTCCACTGTGGATTGAATCCACCTTGGGCGCCCAAGCGCTTGCCGAGATCGAAGAAGTCTCAGCGCCCACCGCTGAGGACAAAATCAAAGGAACTCTGCCGAAGGAAGGCGCGCTCGTTTACGAGGTTGTACTGCACGCGGATGGCATCGAGGGCGAGGTCAGAGCTCTGGCCGCCTTCCGGAAGTATCTGTTGGCCGTAGGTGTTTCCGCAAATCTCGATCGCCGATTCTATGCGGGCGGCTTATGCTTCGTTGAAGTAGAAGCGTCCGCCTCCGAGGCCGAGAAAATTGCCGCTTTTACCTTGGTCCGCGCGGTGCGCCAGATGCCGCCGCTGCGGATGCTAAGGCCGACGATCCCCCGCACGACCATTCCAGGCTACCAGCTCATCCTACCTTCAGATGCGGCGTTGGATACGACCATCAAAGCCGCGATTTTTGACGGGGGCATCCCTGACAATCACCCAATCACAGCTTGGGCGACCCCGATCGACGCGACGGGTGTCGGCCCCGCCGCGGCGGACTGTCTCGAACACGGCGTCGCGGTCACCTCCGCATTTCTATTCGGGCACATCGAACCCACGAAGCCGGTGGCGCGTCCGTTCTGCCACGTCGATCACTATCGCGTTCTCGATGATGTGCCGATCTCCGATCCCCACGAACTCTACGATGTGCTGCAGCGGGTCGAGAATGCCTTGGCTAGCGAACAATACGACCTCGTGAACCTCAGCCTCGGGCCTGAGCTGCCGATCGAAGACGATGATGTCCATGCTTGGACGGCAGTTCTGGATACATGGCTTTCCAGAAACAATGCCCTCCTCTCCGTCGCCGTCGGTAACGGAGGAGAGCGAGATGCTCTCACGGGCCTAAACCGCATCCAGGTCCCATCAGATGCGGTCAACGCTCTGGCGGTCGGCGCGGCGGACACGCCGGACGCAAACTGGGCGAGGGCGCCTTATAGTTGTGTCGGGCCAGGCAGAAGTCCGGGGCTTATAAAACCTGATCTAGTGGAATTCGGTGGCTCAATTCAACGGCCGTTCCTTGTCGTCGGTCCTGATATGAGCCCTACATTACAGCAAACCGGCGGCACGTCATTCGCCGCACCCAGCACCCTGCGGATGGGCGCAGGAGTTCGGGCCCATTTCGGCAATAACTTAAATCTCCTCGCTATCCGGGCGCTTCTAGTTCACAGCGCCGAACCTAGTGAACTCAGTCGAGAGGAGGTCGGTTGGGGGCGCTTGGCGCGCAATCTCGACGACATCGTCGTGTGCGATGATGATTGCGTCCGCGTCGTCTACCAAGGCGAAATTTCGCCGGCCAAGTATATCCGCGCACCCATTCCGGTGCCGGCCGGCGTAATCGCTGGGCATGTCGAGATTGACGCCACCGTATGTTATTCAACCGATGTCGACCCACACCACCCTGGAAACTACACTCGAGCCGGCCTAGAGGTCGCCTTCCGCCCGCACTCGGAGAAGCGGAAGAATGCGGATCAACTGCACGCCAACACCAAGTCGTTCTTTGGGAGCAAGTCCGCTGGGGTAAGCGAAGATCTGCTTCGCCGAGACGCCCTCAAATGGGAAAGCTGCCAGCATGCAGGCAAGCGATTGCAGGGCAGAAGCCTCCACAATCCAGTGTTTGATATTCACTACAACGCGCGGCTGGAGGGCCACAATCACGCCCTGACTGAGACCCTGAAGTATGCTCTCGTCGTGACGGTTCGGGCCAAGTCGGTTACCGATTTCTATGACCAGATCGTAAGGCGATACCCGACACAGCTTGAGCAGCTGCGTCCCGTCATTGATATTCCAATCCGGGTATAGTCATCGAAGCGGGCCGCATCGCTGCGCCCCGCCTTCAATCGCCGGGCTCCGATCGGGGACACGTACCCATTGCTCCGCAATGCGAACATGTCCCCGCCAATCCCTACTCGTCCTTGACGCGGCGCTTGCGGAAGCTGGGGTTCAGCACCTTCTTCCGCAGGCGGATGTTCTTCGGCGTCACCTCGACCAGCTCGTCTTCCTGGATGTAGGCGATGGCCTGTTCCAGGGTCGGGCGGCGCGGCGGGGTCAGGCGGATGGCTTCGTCCTTGCCGCTGGCGCGGACGTTGGTCAGCTGCTTGGCCTTCATCGGGTTGACGTCGAGGTCGTCGGTGCGGGCGTTCTCGCCGATGATCATGCCTTCATAGGTCTTCTCGCCGCCGCCGACGAACATCGTGCCGCGATCCTCAAGGTTCCACAGGGCGTAGGCCGCCGTTTCGCCGTCGGAGTTGGAGATCAGCACGCCCTTGCGCTGCTGGTCGATCGGACCCTTGTAGGGCTCGTAGTGGCTGAACACGCGGTTCAGCACGCCCGAGCCGCGGGTGTCGGTCAGGAACTCGCCCTGGTAGCCAATCAGCGAGCGGGACGGGGCCAGCAGCTGGATGCGGGTCTTGCCGCCGCCCGAGGGGCCCATGTCCTTCAGCTCGGCCTTCCGGGCGCTGAGCTTTTCGATGACGATGCCGCTGAACTCGTCATCGACGTCGATCTGGATGTCTTCCATCGGCTCCAGGCGCTCGCCGGTCTCGGGGTCGGTCTGGAACACCACCCGCGGACGGCTGATGGAGACCTCGAAGCCTTCGCGGCGCATGCTTTCGATCAGCACGCCCAGCTGCAGTTCGCCGCGGCCGGCGACTTCATAGGCGTCGCGCTCGGCGGTTTCGCTGACCTTGATGGCGACGTTGCTCTCGGCTTCCTTCAGCAGGCGGTCGCGGATCACGCGGCTCTGCACCTTGTCGCCCTCGCGGCCGGCCAGGGGGCTGTCGTTGACCGAGACGGTCATGGAGATGGTCGGCGGATCGATCGGCTGGGCGGGCAGGGCCTCGGTCAGCTCCATGGCGCACAGGGTGTCGGCCACGGTGGCCTTGCTGAGGCCCGCGATGGCGACGATGTCGCCGGCCTCGGTCGGCTCGTCGATCGGCTGGCGCTTCAGGCCGCGGAAGGCCAGCACCTTGGTGATGCGGCCGCGCTCGATTTCCTTGCCGTCGCGCGACAGGGCCTTGATGGCCATGCCGGGGACGGCCTTGCCGGCCTCGATGCGGCCGGTCAGCAGACGGCCGAGGAACGGATCGCTTTCGATCAGCACGGCCAGCATCTGGAACGGCTCGTCCTTGCGGACCTCGGCCTTGGGGCTGGGGACGTGCTTGACGATCAGGTCGAACAGCGGGGCCAGGGTGTCGTTGGGCTTGTCCATGTCCATCGTCGCCCAGCCCTGCTTGCCGCTGGCGTAGATGTGCGGGAAGTCGAGCTGCTCGTCCGTGGCGCCCATGATGGCGAACAGGTCGAAGGCGTCGTTCAGGACGCGGTCGGGGTCGGCGTGCGGCCGGTCGACCTTGTTGAGGCAGACGATGGGTTTGAGGCCCATCTTCAGCGCCTTGCCGAGCACGAACTTGGTCTGGGGCATGACGCCTTCCTCGGCGTCGACCAGCAGCACGCAGCCATCGACCATGCCCAGGATCCGCTCGACTTCACCGCCGAAGTCGGCGTGGCCGGGGGTGTCGACGATGTTGATGTGGGTGCCTTCCCAAGTCACGGCGCAGTTCTTGGCCAGGATGGTGATGCCGCGCTCTTTTTCGATGGCGTTGTTGTCCATCACCGTGTCGACAACTTTTTCGTGCTCGGCAAAGGTGCCCGACTGGCGCAGCAGCTGGTCCACCATGGTGGTTTTGCCGTGGTCGACGTGGGCGATGATGGCGATATTGCGGATTTGTTTGTGACTCATGGTTGGCTTTCTAAAAACTTCAAATCGGTGATGTCAGGCCATCGCGGCGCTGGCCGCGGGACTGGGGGTAACAGGTGAATGGACAGCCAGCATGTCCTGGATTTCTATCGGGCTGAGCAGGCGCCCGGGGATCAGTTCGTCGGCCGTCACATGGGCTGAACCCAGGAAAGCAGCAGGCTCGGACCCGAAGACCTGCACCAGCGCAGCGTCAGGACCCCACTGGCCGCTGCTGCCGCGGCGGCGCAAACCGCTGAGGAAACGCCCTGCATCATCGGCGCCCAATGTGACAGACGGATAAGCCGCCACCAGCGACTGCACCGGCAGCAAACAGGCCTCGCGTTCGGCCTCGCTCATGGCTTCGAGCGCCGGCAGGCTCACACACTGGCTGTCGGTGTAGCCACCAGTCTCCAGCCGCCTGAGCGAGCCCAGGTGCGCGCCGCAGCCGATGGCCTCGCCGATGTCTTCGCCCAGGGTCCGGATGTAGGTTCCCTTGCTGCAGGACACTATGATTTTGATAGCTGCTGACGCACGTGGATCCTGGGCTACAGCCATTTCCAGCTTGTAAATTGTGATGTGGCGGGCTTCCCGCTCCACTTCTTCGCCCTTGCGCGCGTATTCGTACAGCGCCTTGCCGTCCTTTTTCAGGGCCGAATACATGGGCGGGACCTGCGCCAGCGGGCCGGTGAAGCGGCGTGTCAACTCCGCCAGCAGCTCCGGCGTGATCGTCGGCACAGGCCGCGTTTCGATCACATCGCCTTCGGCATCGGCAGTGCTGGTCTTGCGGCCCAGCAGCAGCACGGCCTCATAGGTCTTGTCGGCGTCGAGCTGAAGCTGGCTGAACTTGGTGGCCGCGCCGAAACACAGGGGCAACACGCCGGTCGCCAATGGGTCCAGCGTGCCGGTGTGGCCGGCCTTGTCCGCGCGCAGCAACCACTTCGCCTTTTGCAGCGCCTGGTTGCTCGACAGGCCCAGCGGCTTGTCGAGCAGCAACACGCCATGCACGGGACGTCGCTGTATCTTCTGGCGATGAGGAAGAGTTTGCTTCATAAATTCCGACAGGCTCAACGCGCGGGCAAGCCCGGCGTGGCGTTGGCACCGTTGTCCCCGAACCTGTCATCAAGGGAAACGGCGCGAACTCAGTCGTCCTGGGCGCGGGAGGAAACCGCCTTGGCAATCAGGGCGTTCATGTCGGCCGCACGTTCGGTCGTGCGGTCAAACTGGAAATGCAGGGTCGGCACCGTGTGGATCATCAGCTTCTTGAACAGGCCGTTGCGCAGGAAACCCGCCGCCTGGTTCAGCGCGGTTTCACACTCGACCGGGTCGCCGATCAGCACGCTGAAAAACACCTTGGCATGCGCGTAGTCCGCCGTGACCTCGACCGCCTGGATCGTGACCATGCCCACCCGCGGGTCCTTGAGCTCGCGCGCGATCAGCTCCGTCAGATCGCGCTGGATCTGGTCGGCAACGCGAAAACCGCGGTTCGGGGTGGATGATTTTTTACGCATGGTTCAGTGCCAGCCGGTCGGCGGGCTGCCCTTGCGGGACAGCCTGCCTGGCGGCGATCAGGCCTCCAGAGTCCTGGCCACTTCGCGGATTTCAAAGAATTCCAGCATGTCGCCCACCTGGATGTCGTTGTAACCCTTGACGTTCAGGCCGCACTCGAAGCCTTCCTTGACTTCCTTGGCATCGTCCTTGAAACGCTTGAGCGAGTCGAGTTCGCCGGTGAAGACGACCACGTTCTCGCGCAGCAGGCGCAGGCGCGCGTTGCGGCGGACCACGCCGGCGGTGACCATGCAGCCGGCGATCGAGCCGATCTTGCTGACCTTGAACACCTGGCGGATCTCGGCGGTACCGATGACTTCTTCCTTCTTGTCTGGTGTCAGCATGCCCGACATGGCCAGTTTGAGCTCGTCCACGGCGTCGTAAATGATG
>JAUSMJ010000063.1 GCA_030645575.1 Caulobacter sp.
GTAGTTCATGTTGGCGATGCCGCCTTCGTAGATCAGGTCCACGATCAGCTTCACCTCGTGCAGGCACTCGAAATAGGCCATCTCGGGGGCGTATCCCGCCTCGACCAGGGTTTCGAAGCCGGCGCGGATCAGCTCCACCAGGCCACCGCACAGCACGGCCTGCTCGCCGAACAGGTCGGTTTCGCATTCCTCGCGGAAGGTGGTCTCGATGACGCCCGAACGGCCGCCGCCGATGGCCGAGGCGTAGGCCAGGCCAAAGTCGTGGGCGGCGCCCGTGGCGTTCTGGTGGATGGCGATCAGGCAGGGCACGCCGCCGCCCTTCTGGTACTCGCCGCGCACGGTGTGGCCCGGGCCCTTGGGGGCGATCATCAGCACGTCGATCGAGTCTTTCGGCTCGATCAGGTTGAAGTGCACGTTCAGGCCGTGGGCGAACAGCAGGGCCGCGCCGTCCTTGATGTTGGGGGCGATCTCTTCGTTATAGATGCCGCGCTGCAGTTCGTCGGGCGCCAGCACCATGATGGCGTCGGCCCAGGCCGAGGCCTCGGCCACGCTCATCACTTTCAGGCCGTCGGCTTCCACCTTCTTGGCGGTGGCCGAGCCGGGGCGAAGCGCCACCACGACGTTCTTCACGCCGGACTCCGACAGGTTCAGCGCATGCGCGCGGCCCTGGCTGCCATAGCCTACGATGGCGATCTTCTTGTCCAGGATGCGGGCGAGGTCGGCGTCGCGGTCGTAGTAGACGCGCATGGTCATTCTCCTGAAGACGAAGGTCGCCACGACGTCGCGCAACGGCGCCGCAGCAAAGGCGGGGCTTTGCAGCGGAATTTTGCGCGAAGGTCAAGCCGAACGGGCGCTTACAGGACATTTCGTCCCGTGACGCCCTCCCTCCCCTCTCGGGGAGGGAGGGATCAGATCACCAGAAGACGTCGTAGATCACCTGGACCACGCGGCCGGAGAACATGTCCACCAGCAGCACGTCGCCGCCAACCCGGACATATTCATAGCCAATGGGCGGGATCGGCAGGCCGTAGGACCACCAGTCGTTCAGCCGGTACTGGCTGCTCCACCAGCTGCGCGGCAGTTGGTCGCCATAGCTCCAGCTGCGGATGTAGAACCCTGACGGCGGGCGATAGGCGTAGCCGCGATAGCGCTGATGGCTACGGAAGTTCTGGCCGTAGTGGCGGCGGTCGAAGCGGGGGCGCTGCTGGTTACGGTCGGGACGCCAGTCGCGGCCGTTGTTGTTCCAGCCACTGCTGTTGGCGCCGTTGTTGTTCCAGCGCGGATCGCGATCGTTGCGGCCGTCCCGGTCGCCGCGCCCATCCCGGTCGTTGCGGTCGTTGTTGCGTTGGCCCTGCCAGGACTGCCCGGGGCGTGGCCCCTGGCCGTTATTCCAGCGCTGCCCGTTCTGGGACGGCTGCTGAGCTTGCTGCCCCTGCTGCCCCTGCTGGCGCGACTGCCAGTTGGGATCGCCACGGCGGCCACCCTGGCGGCCCTGCGGCTGACCCTGGGGCTGCGCCTGGGCCTGCGGCTGCGGCTGAGCCTGGGGTTGCGGCGCCTGCGCCTGGGGCGCCGGTTGGCGTTCCTGCAGGGAGGGCGGCACGTTGCGCGAACTGGCCCGCATCGCCGGATTGTAGCCGCCGTCGCCGCGGCTCTCGCGCCGGCGCTCTTCGCCATTGTCCTGGGCCAGGGCCACGGGGGCCGTGGAGGCCAGCAGCACCAGCGCCAGGGCGCCCTTCATAACCGTCTTCATGTCACTGTTCCCTGGCCGGACACGGCCGATGGCTGTCCCTTTAGCCAAGGTTAATGGCCGGGCCTGTGTGAACCGCGCTTGAACGGAATCCCCGGTGACCTGACATAGAGCGCGTCAGGGTTAAGTGGAGGCCGGTTAATCCGCCCGACGCGCTCTACACTTTAGAAATTAGAGCCTTTTGAACGGGTCAGATTTTTCATCTGACCCTAAAGGCTCTAGGGGCCGACCCAGGGAGAGCGCGATGCCCGCCACACCGCACGACATCACCGGCTTCTGGCGGACCGCCGGCCCCAAGAGGTGGTTCGCCAAGAACCCCAACTTCGACGCCGCCATCCAGCTGAAGTTCGAGCCAGTGCACTACATGGCCGCCCTGGGCCGCCACGACGCCTGGATGGCCACCGCCGAGGGCTCCCTGGCCCTGCTGATCCTGCTGGACCAGTTCCCGCGCAACCTGTGGCGGGGCACCGGCCACGCCTTCGCAACGGACGGCAAGGCCCGCCTGATCGCCCGTCACGCGGTGGCGACCGGCCAGGACCTGGAGATCGAGCCCCTGCTGCGGCCGTTCGTCTACCTGCCCTTCGAGCATTCCGAGGACCTGGCCGACCAGGACGAGGCCGTGCGGCTCTGCACGGCGCTGGGCGACCCTGAGACGCTGAGATACGCCGAGATGCACCGCGACATCATCCAGCGCTTCGGACGCTTCCCGCACCGGAACGCCTCCCTTGGACGCACGACGACTGCGGAGGAGCAGGCCTTCCTGGACGAGGGCGGGTTCGCGGGCTGAGGCGCTAGTGGTTCATCTGCGGCGAGTTCTGGCTCTCGATGAACTGCTCACGCTCCCGCTCCTGGCGCGCCTCCAGCTCGGCCTTGTCGTAGCAGACCCGCTTGGTGAAGCGGGTGCCGGTGGTGGTCTCCTCGCGGCAGATCATCTTGATCCGCTTCTCGCCCTTCTTCAGCGGCGCGGCGACCGGGACCCGCTCCACCACAGCGGGCGCCGGTGGCGCGGACGCAGGCTCTTTGTCATCCGCAGCGCCCAGCGCCGCAGCCATCAACAGGACAAGAATCATGAAACCCCCAGTCTGGAACTCTACCCAAGGTTCCACATCCTGCGGGGGCGAGGCAATCGCGGACCTGCCGGGAGGCGAACCTCCGGGACGTCAGCGGCCGCGGACGTCGGAGAAGGCCGACTTCATGGCCATCTGCCGCATGGCCTCCTGGTCTTCCTCCGAGCGCCGCTTCCAGTCCTCCAGGGACAGGCAGGTGCGCTTGGCCAGGCGGGTGCCGGTGGGAGCCTCCTTGCGGCAGACCATCTTGATCCGCTGCTCGCCCTTGTTCAGGGGGGCGGCGACGGGGATGGCCTGGGGCGTGGCCGCCTCGGCGCTGGCGGCGGGCTGGTCGGCGCCGCTGAGCGCGGCGGACATGAGCAGGGCGAGGATCATGGGCATAAGTCCAAAGTGTCGCGTGAGCCGAGCTTGCTACCGGTATAGGCCAGACACAAGCTCATCACTGCAGCAACCGATTCGATTTTTGATCCGGAAATCATGAACGCGCCTGTCCGCCATCTTGTCCGTGACCGCGCCGCGCCGGAACATCCCGAGCGGCAGTACCTCGACCTGCTGGCCGACATCCTGGAGAACGGCGTCGAGCGCGGCGACCGCACCGGCACCGGCACGCTCGGCGTCTTCGGCCGCCAGATGCGCTTTGATCTGTCCCAGGGCTTCCCCCTGCTCACCACCAAGCAGCTGCACAGAAAGTCGATCTTCGTGGAGCTGCTGTGGTTCCTGAGGGGCGATACAAACGTTCGTTGGCTCCAGGAGCACGGCGTCTCCATCTGGGATGAGTGGGCCGATGCGAACGGCGAACTCGGCCCCGTCTACGGCAAGCAGTGGCGCTCCTGGACCGCCCCGGACGGCCGGGTGATCGACCAGATCGCCGCGGTGATCCACAGCCTGAAGACCAATCCCGACAGCCGCCGCCACATCGTCTCGGCCTGGAACCCGGCCGAGATCGAGGACATGG
The DNA here is from genome assembly GCA_030645575.1 of Caulobacter sp. Lineage (GTDB taxonomy): Bacteria > Pseudomonadota > Alphaproteobacteria > Caulobacterales > Caulobacteraceae > Caulobacter. The sequence goes on from JAUSMJ010000063.1 coordinate 3,770, forward strand.
CCCTGCCCCCTTGCCACTGCCTGTTCCAGTTCTTCGTCGCGGACGGCAAGCTGAGCTGCCAGCTCTACCAGCGCAGCGCCGACGTGTTCCTGGGCGTGCCGTTCAACATCGCCAGCTACGCCCTGCTGACCCAGATGATGGCCCAGGTGGTCGGGCTGCGGCCGGGCGAGTTCGTGCACAGCTTCGGCGACGCGCACCTGTATCTGAACCACCTCGACCAGGCCAAGGAGCAGCTGCGCCGCGAGCCCCTGCCCTTCCCGACCATGCGCATCGCGCCGCGGCGGGACCTGTTCGCGTTCGAGTACGAGGATTTCACCCTGGAGGGTTACCAGGCCCATCCGCATATCCCCGCAGCCGTTTCGAAATGACTGACGGAAAGCCGGCGATCTTCATCGGCTCATCGGTTGAGGGTTTGGATGTCGCCTACGCCCTCCAGCAGGGCTTGGAGTACGACGCGGAACCTACAGTCTGGTCGCAGGGCGTCTTCACGCTCAATCAGGCGGCCATCGTTGACCTGATCGGCGAGACCAGGACGACCGATTTCGCGCTCTTCGTGCTGACCGCCGACGACATCCGATCTATGCGCGGCGCGTCCACTTCGGTTCCTCGCGACAACGTCATCTTTGAACTCGGCCTGTTCATCGGGGCGCTCGGCCTTGAGCGCTGCTTCTTTGTCACGCCAAGAAACGCGGACCCGGTTTCGCTCCCCAGCGATCTGCTCGGGCTAACCTCATTGAGCTACGAAGCCCAGAGAGCCGATGGCAGGCTTCTGGCAGCCTTGGGGCCGGCCGTCCACCATGTGCGCGCCGCCCTTCGCAAGCTCGGGCGCAGACCGCCGACACGGGTTCGTACGATCGATTCGGCGCCGATCTCCACGCATCCAGACCTGGCGGCCGACTTCATTGCGACGTGGAATGGCGCCGAACTGAAAGACGCTCGCGACACGTTGAGGGCGGGCATTCCGCTTCATGCCTTCGAGGATGAGACCGGCGACGGCACCCGCGCCCTAAAGCGCGTCTTCGCGTTCCTGGACAGCCTGGCCGACGCATTGTTGGCGGGATGGGTGGACGAGGTTCGCGCCAAGGATGTCTTCGGTGGCTCGATCAAGGCCGTCTGGGAACGGTCCCGGACATATCTGGCTCCGCTGAACATTGCCGACGAATGGTGGTCGCCACCACCCCAGATCGCAATTCTGTATGAGCGTTGGTATCCGGCTGTCTGACGCGGTTCTGAACGCGCCGTTCGCGAGGACATCGAACTTGACCTGGGCCACAGACCGTCTCAACGCCTTGGTCGCCGGGACCGCCGAACCCCCGCCGGTGGTCACCACCCTCAGGCTCGGGACCCTCGACGCCTGGGGCGAGGGCTGGGCGCGCAAGACCTGGGTTCCGGCGCCGGAGATCCTCAACGGCGACGGCTCAATGTTCGGCGGCTATGTCGCCGCCCTCGCCGACCAGATCCTGGCCTTTGCCGCCATGACCGTGGCGCCGGCCGACGCGGCCTTCCGCACGATGAACCTGCGCGTCGACTTCATCCGCGTCGGCAAGGCCGAGACCCTGACCATCGAGGGCCGGGTGACCGCCCGCACGAAGTCGGTCATCCACGTCGAGGCCGACTTCCGCCGGCCCGACGGCGAACTGATCGCGCGCGCCGCCGCGCAGCAGATGGTCACGCCGTTCGCGGCGGGTTAGGTCTGCGCCCATGCTGAAGACCGCCGCCCGTCTCGCCCTGCTGTGCGCCGTCCTCGCGGCCTGGCCGGCCTCCGCCCAGACCCCGACCGCCGCCCGCCCGGCCGAGGCCCTGGCCTGGCGGGCCTTCCAGGCCTGCCTGGCGATCAGCCGCGGCGCGACCATCGACACCGCCGCCGCCCAGGCCGGCTTTCTCGAGGACCAACAGGGCTGGGTGGCCGAGATCGGCGAACGGACCCTGACCCTCGAGCTGGCGACCCCGCCGTCTCCGCCCGGCGCCCGCGCCTGCGTGGTGGTCGCGCGCGGCCCGCTGGCCGACCACGAGGGCTTCGGCAAGCGCCTCGACGCCTGGGCGCTCAAGGAGGGCTTCTCGCCCGCCATCAGGGGGGCGACGCCCGGCGGCGGCCAGGCCGCCCGCTACGCCACCCCCGACCAGGCCCGCGCCGTGGTGCTGGCCTCCTATCCGGACACCGGCAGACCCGACCAGCCGGCCCGCACGACCCTGTTCGTCGGCTGGACCCCCGCCCCATGACCATTCCCATCGCCCTCGGCCCCGTCGCCCGCGCCCGCAATGGCGTCATCGGCAAGGACGGCAAGCTGCCCTGGCGGCTGAAGTCGGACCTGGCCCTGTTCAAACAGGTGACCATGTTCAAGCCGGTGATCATGGGTCGCAAGACCTGGGACAGCCTGCCGTTCAAGCCCCTGCCGGGCCGGCTGAACCTGGTCCTGTCGAAGGACGGCTCGTTCGAGCCCAACGGCGCGGTGGTCTGCGAGAGCTTCGGCGAGGCGCTGGAGATCGCCCGCGAACAGGCGGCCGAGGATGGCGCCGAGGAGGTCTGCGTCATCGGCGGGGCGGCGCTCTATGCTCTCGCCCTGCCCCGGGCCAAACGGATCTACATCACCGAGGTCGATGCCGAGCCCGAGGGCGACGTGACCATGCCGGCCTTCGATGAGTCGGCCTGGACGGAAGTGCGGCGCGAGGCTCATCCGGCTGGCGAGGGCGATGACCACGCCTTCGTCTTCCGGGTTCTCGAGCGGCGCTGACCGGTCGCGTCTTGCGCTGACGCGGCGTCACGCGGTTCAATCCCCGCAACCAGAAAAGCAGGGAGTGCGCCGCATGGATATCGAACTCGTCGCCGAAGGCCTTCGTTTTCCCGAGGGCCCCGTCGCCATGAACGACGGATCGGTGATCTTCACCGAGATCGCCGGCCAGCGGCTGACCCGCGTCACGCCCGACGGCAAGACCTCGACCGTGGCCGAGACCGGCGGCGGACCGAACGGCGCGGCCATCGGCCCCGACGGCGCGATGTATGTCACCAACAACGGCGGCAGCTTCGAATGGCTTGACGTGCAGGGCCTGCTGATCCCCGGCCCGACCCCGGCCAGCCACGTCGGCGGCATGATCCAGCGGGTCGACCTCAAGACCGGCAAGGTCGAGACGGTCTATGACAGCTGCGAGGGCAAGCGGCTGGTGGGTCCCAACGACCTGGTGTTCGACCGGCAGGGCGGGATGTGGTTCACCGACCACGGCTGCACCACGCCGGACGGCCGCAAGTTCGGCGCGCTCTACCATGCCAGGCCGGACGGGTCGCACATCAGCCGCCAGCGCGACCATTTCGTTTCGCCCAACGGCGTCGGGCTCTCGCCGGACGAGAAGACCGTCTACATGGCCGACACCAACCTTGGCCGGCTGTGGGCCTTCGATATCACCGAGCCGGGGGTGCTGGCCGAGCCGCCGCCGTTCCAGCCCGGCCGGGTGGTGTGCAACCTGCCCGGCTTCCAGCTGCTCGACAGCCTGGCGGTCGAGGCCGGCGGCAAGGTCTGCGTGGCGACGATCATCAACGGCGGCATCACCGCCTTCGACCCGGACGGGACGACCGAGCACTATCCGTTCCCGGATCTGCTGTGCACCAACATCTGTTTCGGCGGGCCGGACATGACCACCGCCTGGATCACGGCCTCTGGCACCGGCAAGCTCTACAAGGCCAAATGGCCGCGGCCGGGCCTGAAGCTGAACTTCAACGCCTGACCGGCGGGCGGCGCGCCAGCCAATCGACCACGCCGGCCGCCGCCATAGCGCCCGAGGCCATCGACGCCTGCAACAGATAGCCGCCGGTCGGGGCCTCCCAGTCGAGCATCTCTCCGGCCACGAAGACGCCGGGCAAGGCCTTGAGCATCAGCCCCTCGTCGATCTGATCCAGGGCGACGCCGCCGGCCGAGGAGATCGCCCGGTCCAGGTCCTGGACGCCGGTCAGGGTCAGGCGGACGGCCTTGATGCGCCGGGCCAGTTTCTCGGCGCCCGTGGGCAGGTCGCCGGGGATCTCCCGCAGCAGGCCGACGCCCACGGGCGACAGGCCGGCGGTCTTGCGCAGCCAGTTGGTCACGCTGTCCTTGCCGCGCGGCCTGGTCAGCCGGCCGGCCAGGGCCTCAATGGAAAGGTCGGGGCGCAGGTCCACGGTCAGGGTGGCCGCGCCGTCGCGGGCGATGGCGTCGCGCAGGCCCGCCGACAGGGCGTAGACCGCGCCGCCCTCGATCCCGTAGCCGGTCACCATGGCCTCGCCCCGCACGGCCGCCGCCCCGTGCGACAGGGCGACCGGTTTCAGCGGCTGGCCCGCGAACCGTTCGGCGAAGATCGCCGACCAGGCCACGTCGAAGCCGACATTCGACGGCTGGAACGGCGACACCACCACGCCCCTGGCCTCCAGCCACGGCCGCCAGGCCCCGTCCGAGCCGAGCCGGGGCCAGCTGGCTCCGCCCAGCGCCAGGACGACGGCGTCCGGCCGCTCGGTGCGGCGGCCGTCGGCGGTCTCGAACACCAGCCCCCCGTCGTCGAAACCAACCCAGCGCGACCGGGTGCGAAGCTCGACGCCGGTCCCGGCCAGCCGGGCCAGCCAAGCGCGCAGCAGCGGGGACGCCTTCATCGCCCTGGGGAAGATGCGGCCCGACGAGCCGACGAAGGTCGGCTGGCCCAGACCCTCGGCCCAACCGACCAGGTCGGTCGGCGAGAACCGCGCCAGCCATGGGCCGACGACCGGCCCGGCCTCGCCATAGCGCCCCAGGAAGGCCGGCATCGGCTCGGCATGGCTCAGGTTCAGCCCGCCGCGCCCCGCCATCAGCAGCTTGCGCGAGGGCGAGGGCATGGCCTCGTGCGCCACCACCGCGAGGCCGGCGGCGGCCAGCCGTTCGGCCGCCATCAGGCCAGCCGGGCCGGCGCCGACGATATGGACGGTGGGACGGGTCATCGGCTCTTCCTAGACCGGCGCGGCGCTGGCGGGAATGTCCCGCTTGCCGACCTCGCCGTCGCCCCTCCACAGCCGCCCGCGAACAGGGCAGGCTGCCGTCCGACAGGGACTCACCCGCCGGAGACCGCGCCATGACCGTCAGGATCGATCGCCGCCGCGTGATGTTGGCCGGAGGTGGCGCCGTGGCCCTTGGCGCGGCCGCGACGCTGGCCCTGCGACCCGGCGACCATGGCGGGGTCCATTCGCCCTACTTCCTGGGCCTGCAGGCCGCGCTGAAGGCGGCCGGGCTGGCGCGGCCGACGCTGGTCATCGACCAACGGCGGCTGGAAGCCAACATCGCGGCGGTGAGGGGCTTCCTGCCGGCCCGGCAGGGGCTGCGGGTGGTGGTCAAGTCGCTGCCGTCGCTGGGCCTGCTCGAGGCCGTGGCCAAGGGCGTCGGCACGAGCCGGTTCATGGTCTTCAACGGCCCGATGCTGGCGACCATGGCGGCGGCCCGGCCGGACGGCGACTATCTCATGGGCAAACCGCTGGCCGCCGCCGAAGCCCGCGCCTTCTATGCCGCCGGCCCCGGCAGGACCGCCGGCTTCGATCCCGCCCGCCAGCTGCAGTGGCTGATCGACACCCCGGCGCGGCTGGACCAGTACGCCGCCATCGCCCGCGCGGCCGGGACCAGGATGCGCGTCAGCCTGGAGATCGACATCGGCCTGCATCGTGGCGGCTTCAGCGACCCGGCCGCCTTCGCCGCCGCCCTGCAACGCATCGCCGCCGATCCAGCCGTCAGTCTGGGCGGCCTGATGGGTTACGACCCGCACCTGAGCCACGTGAAGGCCGGCGGCGGCCGCGACAAGGCCCTGGCCCGCAGTCGCGCCCTTTACCAGGGGTTCCTCGACCAGGTGCGCCAGGCCCAGGGCGCGGCGTTCAATCCGGCGACCCTGACGCTGAACACCGCCGGCTCGCCGACCTACCGGCTGCACCACGACAGCCCCTACGCCAACGACATCTCGGTCGGCTCGGCCTTCGTCAAGCCGCTGGACTTCGACGTCGATACCCTGACCGCGCATGTCCCGGCCGCCTTCATCGCCACGCCGGTGCTCAAGGCCCTGCCGCGCACCGACCTGCCGACCGCCGAGGCCCTGACGCCGCTGTTTCGCCTGTGGGACCGCAACACGGCGCGGGCCGTCTTCATCCACGGCGGCCACTGGCTGGCCGCGCCGGTGTCGCCGCCGGGGCTGCGGTATTCGGCGCTGTTTGGCCGTTCCTCGAACCAGGAGCTGCTGACCGGCTCGGAGAAGGTCTCGCTGGCTCCCGACGACACCGTCTTCCTGCGCCCGACCCAGAGCGAGGCGGTGCTGCTGCAGTTCGGCGACCTGGCGGTGTGGGACGGAAAGGCGATCAGCCGGACGTGGCCGGTGTTTCCTGCGTCGGCGTGACGGGTTCGGCCCGCTCCGGCCTCGGCGGCCAGACGCCTGGGTCAAACCGCTCGCCCACGGCCTCTTGCCTCAGGCTGGAGGAGTCTGCCTGAACGGCGAAAACTCCTCGGCCAGCCAGTCCATCTCCTGGCGGATGGCCGACCGCTCCTGGTCGAGGTAGCGGCGCACGGGCTCGCGCAGGGCCGGGTCTGCGATCCAGTGGGCGGAATAGACGGGAGCCGGCAGGTAGCCGCGGGCGATCTTGTGCTGGCCCTGGGCCCCGGCCTCGACGCGCGGCAGGCCCAGGCGAATGGCGTGCTCAATGGCCTGATAGTAGCAGAGCTCGAAATGCAGGAAGGGGATGTCCTCGACGCAGCCCCAGTTGCGGCCGATCAGGCAGTCGCCGCCGATCAGGTTCAGCGCCCCGGCCACCCAGCGCCCGCCGCGCCTGGCCATGATCAGCAGGACCTTGTCGGCCATCCGCTCGCCGAGCAGCGAGAAGAAGGCCCGGTTCAGGTAGGGCCGGCCCCATTTGCGGCCGCCGGTGTCCATGTAGAAGCCGTAGAAGGCGTCCCAGTGGTCCTCGGTGAGGTCCGCCCCGGTCAGGGCGACGATCTCGTCCACCGCCTCCTGGGCCAGCCGCCGCTCGCGCCTGACCGTCTTGCGCCGGCCCGAGGACAGGTCGGTCAGGAAGGCGTCGAAGTCGGCGTAGCCGCGGTTGAACCAATGGTACTGCTGGTCCTGCCGTTGCAGCAGCCCGGCGGCGCCGAGAAAGGTCCAGTCGGTCTCGTTGGGAAAGGTCACGTGCAGGCTCGAGGCGCCGAGCTTCTCGCACAGCGTCAGCGCGCCGCCGAGCAGCATGCGCCGGCCCTCGTCCGGATCGGCGTCCGGCCGCACCAGCAGCCGGGGCCCGGTCACCGGCGAGAACGGCGCGGCGCACTGGAGCTTGGGGTAATAGCGGCCGCCGGCCTTCTCGTAGGCGTCGGCCCAGGACCAGTCGAACACGTATTCGCCCTGGCTGTGGGTCTTCAGATAGAGCGGCATGGCCGCCGCCACCCGGCCCGCTTCGTCCGCCACCGTCAGGTGATGCGGCGCCCAGCCCGTGCGGTCATCGACCGAGCCCGACTCCTCCAGCGCGTCGAGGAAATCGAAGGCGACGAACGGATTGTCGGGGCCGGCGCAGGCGTCCCAGGTCGCGCGGCCGATCTCGCTGATGCGGCGGTGAATAGCGACGGCGGGCTTGAGGATTGGGCTCACGACGGGGTCAGGATAGTGGCTCGGACTCGCGCTCGTCTACGCACCGTTCTTCGTTCTTCCCTCCCGTCATGGCCCGACTTGTTCGGGCCACCCATGCGTGGAGCGGAGCGGGTGGAGCCGCCTGTGAATCCTCGCCAAGCCTTCGTGCTCATAGGTGGCCCGCACGAGGCGGGCCATGACGGTGGAAGGAGGGACGGCTCACGCCTCGAAACCCTCGAAGATCAGGTTGTCGCAGTGGTCGCCGAGCCGCTCCCACTCCTCGGCGGAACGTACCGTCCAGGCGATGATCGGCATCCCCCGCCCCCGGAAAACGTCCGCCCGCGGCGAGGGCAGCATCTTCGCGTCCAGCGCCAGGAAGTCGGGCCGGGCGATGTCCACATGCTCGAGGTTGGCGAACGACTGGCGGACTTCCGGCGTCAGCTTGGTCGCCGCTCCGTCCTTCCAGTCGTAGCTGTCCAGGCCGCGCAGGATCTGCGGATGGTGGTCGGCGAACCAGGCGTGGCTGTAGGGGTTGAAGCCGATCACGCAGGTCGGGCCGTTGTGGTCGAGCAGCACCTCGCTGACCCGCTTTTCCAGCGGCCCGACCTCGCCGAACTTCGTCTTCAGCTCGATATGCACCAGCGCGCGGTGGCCGACCTCGACCAGCACCTCGGCCAGGGTCGGGATGATCTCGTCGGTTCCGGCCAGCCGCAGGTCGCGCAGATCCTGCAGCGAACGGTCGGCCAGCTTGCCCGCGGCCCGGGTCATGCGGTCCAGGCTGTAGTCGTGGAACACCACCGCCTCGCCGTCGGCGGTCAGCTGGACGTCCAGCTCGATGCCGTAGCCCGCCGAACAGGCGGCCTGGAAGGCGGCCAGGGAGTTCTCCGGCGCGCCGCCCGGCGACCACAGACCCCGGTGCGCCACCGGGGGGCTGAACAGCAGCTCCCAGGCTTCGCCGAAGGCGCCGGGCTCGGGTCTGGCTTTCGGCTTCATCGGGTGATCTCCACGATGGCGTCGACCTCGACGGAGAAGTTGCGCGGCAGACGATAGACGCCGACCGCCGACCGGGCATGGCGGCCGGCCTCGCCGAAGGCCTCGACCATCAGGTCGGAACAGCCGTTGATCACGGTGGGAATCTCGTAGAAGTCCGGCCCGGCCTGGACGAAGCCGCCCAGCTTGACCACCCGCGCGACGCGGTCGAGGTCGCCGTCGCAGGCGGCGCGCATCTGGGCCAGCAGGTTGATCCCGCACAGGCGCGCGGCGCGGACGGCGGTCGCCATGTCGACATCGAAGCCGACGATGCCGGTGATCCCGCCGGAAGCATCGAGCGACACCTGGCCGGAGATGTGGACGAGGTCCCCTGTCCTGACGAACGGCACATAGTTGGCGATCGGGGCGACGGGGTCGGGCAGGACGATGCCCGCGGCGGTCAGACGGTGTGCGACTTGAGACATGCCGCGAAGCTAGCGCGCCGGGGCGGCCGGCGGAAGCGACGACGGAACGGAAAAAGGCCCGGGTCGTCGCCGACCCGGGCCTTCACGCGAACTTGAACCCCGAGGGGGCCTTACTGGGGGGAGGACGCCCGCCCGGCGTTCAGGTTCTTACTTCGCGGCTTGCAGCTTCTCGACGGTCGCGGTGACGCGCTCGTTCAGCGGCTTGACCGAGTCCTTGACGGAGGCGGAGACGGTTTCGCCCCACTTGGCGAACTCGGCCATGTAGCCTTCCAGCGAGGACTTCATCCAGGCGGTCTGCAGCTCGACGGCTTCCTGCACGCTCTTGGCGCCGGCCAGGGCCTTGGCGGCCGAAACCTGGTCTTCGATGTTCTTCTTGGAGAAGGCCATCGCCTGGGCGCCCAGGACTTCCGCGCCCTTGGTGGCGGCGGTGACCGAAGCGACGACCGCTTCGAGGTTCTTCTTCGAGTAGGCGTTCACTTCGTTGAGCGTCGCCAGCGACTTCTCGACGTTGTCCTTGAACGCTTGATTGCCAGCGGTGGCGAACTGCTCGACCGTGGTCTTGAGGGTTTCGGCGCCAGTGGCCATCGGAAATCTCCTGTGTGGTCGGGGAGGACCTGGATAGGGGTTCGGCGGCGACTGAGGTCGCTGCTGACGATTTCCTTGTCTCATGCTGCAGTGCAGCAGTCAACGAACTTTTGTGCACTGCAGCATGACATGTTTGCGACGCACAAACCGTGGGCGCCCCTGCGGCGAATTCGCTCAACAGGTGTTTACTTTGGCGAAAGGCGAAACAATGCATGCTACTTGAATGCCGCAGCGCCGCCTTGAGATGGCCCTGTATTCTGTGACTTTTTTCGACGGACGCCGTATGTACGAGCTCGCCCGCCGCGTTTTCCTCGCACTGGCCCTGATCGCCTCGGTGGCGGCCGGCCTTGTCACGCCGACGATCGCGGCGGCCCAGGTTCCCTATCTCGCCATTCCGGCGACCGAGACGAAATACGCGGCCATCGTGGTGGACGCGAACTCGGGCGAGGTGCTTTACGCCAAGCGCGCCGACAGCCCGCGCTATCCCGCCTCGATCACCAAGGTGATGACGCTCTATCTGGCCTTCGAGGCGATCTCGGAAGGCCGGCTCAAGCCCACGGACATGATCACCGTCTCGGCCAAGGCCGCGTCGCAGCCGCCGACCAAGCTGGGTCTGGCCGCCGGCGACCGGATCAGCATCGACGACGCCATGCGGGCGATCGCGGTGAAGTCGGCCAACGACATGGCCGTGGCCCTCGCCGAGCACATGGGCGGCACCGAGCAGCGCTTCGCCGCCCTGATGACCCTGCGGGGCCAGGAGCTGGGCATGGGCAACACCCGCTTCGTCAACGCCTCGGGCCTGCCCGACAGCCGCCAGATCTCCACCGCCCGCGACATCGCCATCCTGTCGCGCGCGGTGATGCGCGACTATCCGCAGTACTACAGCTATTTCAGCCTGCGCTCGTTCACCTTCCGCGGGGTGACGATGAACAACCACAACCATCTGCTGAACCAGATGTGGGGCGTGGACGGGCTGAAGACCGGCTACACCAACGCCTCCGGCTTCAACCTCGCCGCCTCGGCGGTGCGCGACGGTCGCCGGCTGATCGCCGTGGTTCTGGGCGGCCGCTCGACGGCCACCCGCGACGACCACGTCGAGGATCTGCTGCTGACCGGCTTCGACGTGCTCAAGCGCCGGTCGCTGGGCGAAACGATCACCGTGGCCCAGTCGATGTTCGAGCCGGCGCCCGACGGCGCGATCGACCGGCCCTCGACCGAACAGGGCGATTCCAGCCAGCAGGGCCTGCGCGTGGTCCTGACGGAAGGTCCGGCCTCCGGCCCGATCACCATCCAGCGCAGCATGGACCCGGTGCCCAATCCGGTCGCCACGCCGGTGCGCGCCTCGACTCCGCCAAAGAAGACCGCCGCGCCGAAGAAACCCCGCGGCCAATGGGCCATCCAGGCCGGCGCCTTCAAGTCCAAGTCCCAGGCCCGCGCGCAGCTGACCGAGCTGCAGCGTCGCTTCCGCCAGGTGCTCGACGACGGCGAGGCCCAGATCGGCGGCGCGGTCGGCGGCTATTTCCGCGTGCGCTTCGAAGGCATGACCGCCGACGCCGCCAGGGCCGCCTGCAAGACCCTCAAGGCCAAGAAGCAGGCCTGCATGGTAGTGGCGCCGTAGGGACGCGCAGGGACATGCACTTCAGTGCGTGTCCCTTGTCTGCCGAAGGGGACACGCACTGAAGTGCATGTCCCCGTTCACTTCTTCAGCAATCGATCCCTGGCCGCGTTAAGCCGGGCCGCCAGGCCGCTGGTGCCGCCCGCATCCGGATGCACGGCGCGGATCAGCCGGCCGTAGGCGGTCTGGATCTCCTCGCGGGTGGCGCCCACGGCGACGCCGAGGATCTCGCGCGCCTCGGCCAGGTCGGCGTTGTCCACTTTCGAGGGCGGCGGCAGGCCGGCCCGCCGCGCGGTCATCGCCAGCACCAGGCCCGCCCCGGCCAACACCACGCCCGGCAACACCCTGCCCGTGACGCCCAGCAGGCCGCCGGCGATCAGCGCCAGCGCCGACAGGGTTCCGGCGGCGATGCGCCACTCGGGCCTGGCCAGCACGGGCCGCGCGCGCCGTCCCGCCCAGACGAGCAGGGCGAAGGCCGCCAGACCGAGCAGAAGATAGATCATGGACGCCTGGGCTCCCCGCCTACTCGGCGGCGAGCAACTCTTCGCCCGAGAATTGCGAAAGTCCAACCGAATGCAGCAGGGCGCGCAGTTCCTGCCGCGCCGAGACGTGCACCAGCGACACCGGCACCGGCCGCACCTTGGCCGACAGGTCGGCGATGGTCAGGCCGAACGGGAACAGCTCGCGATAGATCACCCGGTCGCGCAGGCCCGAGCCGATGCGGAAGCCGACCCGTTTGGCCAGGGCCGTCAGCCGCTCATCGACCCGCTTGCGATTGCGCGCCTCGACGCTGGCCAGGCGGTTGCGCAGCACGATCCAGTCGAGCGCCTGGCGCTGGCCGGTCAGGGCGCGGGCCTTGCGCGCCTCCCAGACGGTCTCGGAATAGATGCTCGGCTTCTGCAGCTCCAGCGTCACCGGGTCGACATGGCCCAGCACATCGAAGTCGACGAAGCTGTCGTTCATCGGGGTGACGATCAGGTCGGCGCGGGCATGGGCGACGCGCGACAGGGCCGAGTCGCCGCCGGGCGTGTCGATGATCACGAAGTCGGCGTCCTGGTGGGCGCGGGCAAAGGCTTCCTCGAAGCGGGCCAGCTGCTCGGTCTCGCCGGCCCGGGCCAGGGCCACGCCATCATCGGACGCATGGCGCAGCAGCGGCTCGGGCAGCACCGCGCCCTGCGAGGCCAGCCAGGCCCGGCGGTTGGCGAAGAAGCGGGCCATCGACGACTGGCGCAGGTCCAGGTCCATCACCGCCACATTGGCCCCGCCGTGCAGCAGGGCCGCGGTCAGGTGCACGGCGATGGTCGACTTGCCCGCCCCGCCCTTCTCGTTGCCCACCACGATGACATGCGGCTGCGTCGCCATAGGTCGCCCCAGTTCCGTCCGCCCGCCACGTTCGGCGGGGTTTTCAGGTGACGAGACACCGGGTGGGTGAGTCGGAGCAATCGTGGCGCGCAAGTTGTCCACAGGCCCGATGTCACGGCTGGACCCCCGTCCCGGCGCGGGATATGCCGCGCGCCATGACCAACGGCCCCCTTCCCGTCGCCCGCACCGTCGCCGAACTGCGCGCCGTGGTCGCCGGCTGGCGCGCCGCCGGCGAGCGGGTGGCGATGATCCCGACCATGGGCGCGCTGCACGCCGGCCACCTGTCGCTGATCGCGCTGGGTCGCCAGAAGGCCGACCGGACAGTGGCCTCGATCTTCGTCAACCCGGCCCAGTTCGCGCCGCACGAGGACTTCGACGCCTATCCGCGCGGCGAGGCGGAGGACGCGGCGAAGCTGGCAGACGCCGGCTGCGACCTGCTGTTCGCGCCCGGCGCGCGGGAAATGTATCCGGACGGCTTCGCCACCACGGTCAATGTCGCCACGGGCGTGTCCGAGCCGCTGGAGGGCGTGTCGCGGCCGCACTTCTTCGGCGGGGTGGCGACGGTGGTGGCCAAGCTGCTGATCCAGTGCGGGCCCGACGTGGCGATCTTCGGCGAGAAGGACTACCAGCAGCTGCTGGTCATCCGGCGCATGGCCCGGGACCTGGACCTGCCGGTGGAGGTCGTCGGCGGCCCGACCACGCGCGAGGCCGACGGCCTGGCCCTGTCCTCGCGCAACGCCTACCTGACGGCCGAGGAACGCAAGGCCGCCACCGCCCTGCCCGCCGCCATGCGCTACGCGGTGGCGGCCCTGCGCGACGGCGGCGAGGCGGCCGATGTCGAGGGCGCGGTCAGGGCCAGCCTGATCGGCGCGGGCTTCAGGCAGATCGACTATGTCGAGATCCGCGACGGCGCGACCCTGGCGCGGCTGGGCCCGGGGCCGGTCTCGCCCGGCGCGCGGGTGTTCGTGGCGGCGTGGCTGGGCAAGACCCGGCTGATCGACAACTGGGCGGTGTAGGCCCTGCGTGGTTCGAGACGCGATCCCTGGGGATCGCTCCTCACCATGACGAGCACCTTTGAAGCCCCACCCTTTGCGTCATCCTGAGGAGCGAGCCCTCAGGCGAGCGTCTCGAAGGACGCACTCACCACGCCCCCAGCTCGCGCAGCTGCTTCGCCAGCTCCGGTTCGATCGCCTCGCCCGCGGCCGTCGGCAGGTCCGGCGGGGCGTCGGCGGGGGTCAGGTAGCGCCAGCCCTGGAAGGCGCGGCGCGGCTGGGGCGCGGTCTCGATCAGCTCGGGGTGGAGATAGATGCGGCAGGGCTGGGGCCCGCTGTCCTGCGTGACGATCTCGTCGATCGCCTGGCGCACCAGCACCTGGCCCTTGATCACCCAGTAGAGCGAGCCGCCCTCCAGCAGCTCCGCCGCCCGTTTGGGCGTCTGGCGCGTCGGGCAGACCGAGCGATGGCCCTGGGCCGCGCGATGCGCCCGCCAGGCGCGCAGGTCCTCGACGCTGTCGATGCCGACACAGAGTTTGATCAGGTGGAGGGGCATGGAGAGCAGGGGCTAGGGATGAGGGGCTAGGGATTAGTCGAGCCGTGCCCCGACGTCGACCGCGCGGTGAACTTTCTAGCCCCTAGCCCCCAGTCCCTAACCCCTCACTTGCCTCCAGCCTCACCAGCACCACCCCTTCGCTCACCTGCCCGCCGGCATTCGCGTTGAGTTCCGCCACCACGCCATCGAACGGCGCGGCCAGGGCGTGCTCCATCTTCATCGCCTCAAGCACCAGCAGGGTCTGGCCCTTGGTCACCGTGTCGCCGGCCTTGACCGACACGGAGACGACCTTGCCGGGCATGGGGGAGATGACTGCGCCGTCGGACTCGCCGCCGTGGGCGGCCGCGTCAGTCGTGGGGCGGCGGAAGGCGAAGGCCTCGCCGGACTCGAACACCACGACTTCGTCCTCGTCGAGGACGAGAAGGTCTTCGGGATGGAGATCGACGTCCAGCAATTCGCCCTCAAGGATCGTTCCGCCGCACATCAGCGTCATGCGCCGGCGCGGGGGGCCGTTCAGGCGGAAGCCGCCGGCCAGGTCCAGCGCCGACCAGGGCGTCGGCGCCTCGTCACGGGACTGCAGCTCGACCAGGGCCGTGGCGGCGACGCCGGCCACCACCGCCGACGCCTGTCCCTCGCCCAGCAGGGTTTCAAGCCTCCGCTCGATGAACCCGGTGTCCACATCGCCGGCCACGAAATCCGGATGGCTGGCGCACTTCGCCAGGAAGGCGGCGTTGGTCTTGACCGGCCAGACCTCGACGGCGGCGCAGGCGTCGGCCAGCGCCTCGGCGGCGGCTTCGCGCGTGTCGCCATGGACGATGATCTTGGCGATCATCGGGTCGTAGAAGGGCGTGACCTCGCCGCCCTCCTCGACCGCGCTGTCGATCCTGACCCCTTCTCCCATGGGGAGAAGGAGGGGCCCGCGCCCGGAGGGCGTGGGAGGTTGAGGGGGTAAGGTGTCGGCGCCGTAACCCCTCACCCTCCCGCCGGCTTCGCCGTCGGGCCCCTCCCTCTCCCGTTGGGAGAGGGTTTCGGCGGGGAGACGGAAATGCGTCAGCGGCCCCGTGCTCGGCAGGAAGCCCGTCGCCGGGTTCTCGGCATAAAGGCGCGCCTCCATGGCCCAGCCGGTCATCCCGATCTGGTCCTGGGTCAGCGGCAGCGGCTCGCCGCTGGCCACGCGCAGCTGCCATTCGACCAGGTCCAGCCCGGTGATCATCTCGGTGACCGGGTGCTCGACCTGCAGCCGGGTGTTCATTTCCATGAACCAGATGCGGTCGGCGCGCAGGCCCTCGCTGGCGTCGGCGATGAACTCGACCGTGCCGGCGCCTTCGTAGTTCACGGCCTTCGCGGCCTTGACCGCCGCGTCGCAGACGAAGGCGCGCGTGGCCGCGTCCATACCGGGGGCCGGGGCCTCCTCGATGACCTTCTGGTGGCGGCGCTGCAGCGAGCAGTCGCGCTCGAACAGGTGGACGACATTGCCGTGGCTGTCGCCGAACACCTGCACCTCGATGTGGCGCGGGCGGGCGGCGTACTTCTCGATCAGCACCCGGTCATCGCCAAAGCTGGCGGCGGCCTCGCGGCGGCAGCTGGCCAGGGCGTCCTGGAAGTCGCGGGCGGCCTCGACCTTGCGCATGCCCTTGCCGCCGCCGCCGGCCACGGCCTTGATCAGCACGGGGTAACCGATGGCCTTGGCTTCTTCCTCCAGCCGCACCTCGCTCTGGTCGTCGCCGAGATAGCCGGGGGTGCAGGGCACGCCGGCGGCGATCATCAGGGCCTTGGCCGCGTCCTTCAGGCCCATGGCGTCGATCGCGGCCGGCGGCGGGCCGACCCAGATCAGGCCCGCGTCCCGCGCCGCCCGGGCGAAGGCCGCGTTCTCGGACAGGAAGCCGTAGCCGGGATGGATCGCCTCTGCGCCCGTCTGTCTGGCGGCGGCGAGGATATTCTCGGCCACCAGATAGCTCGCGCGCGCCGGGGCCGGGCCGATCAGCACCGCCTCGTCGGCCTCGGCGACATGCGGGGCGTTGGCGTCGGCCTCGGAATAGACGGCCACCGTCCGCACGCCCATCCGCCGGGCGGTGCGGATGACGCGGCGGGCGATCTCGCCCCGGTTGGCGATCAGCAGGCTTTCGATCATGCGCTCAGAGCGCCCAGCCGGGCTTGCGCTTCTCGAGGAAGGCGGCGACGCCCTCGTGGCCCTCGTCGCTTGTGCGCTGGTCGGCGATCAGCCGGGCCGTCAGGTCGAGCAGCTCCTCGTCGATCGGCACGCCGGCGACGTCATCGACCAGGGCCTTGGACTTCGCCACCGCGCCCGGCGCGCAGGCCATGATCTCCTCGGCCATGCGCTCCATCACGTCGTCCAGGTCGGCGGCCGCGGCGACCAGTTCATCGACCAGGCCGATCTTCTCGGCGAAGGCGGCGTCGAACATCCGGCCCGTGGCGAACAGGCTCTTGGCCCGGCGCGGGCCGATGGCGTCGACCACGTGCGGGCTGATGGTCGCCGCGACCAGGCCCAGCTTGACCTCGGAGAAGGCGAAGGTCGCCCCCTTCGTCGCCACGGCGTAGTCGCAGGCGGCGACCAGACCGGCCCCGCCGCCGAAGGCCGGTCCATCGACCAGGGCCACGGTCAGCTGCGGCAGCTCGCGCAGGGCCAACAGCATCTCAGCCAGGGCCATGGCGTCGTCGCGGTTCTCGTCGCGGGTGAAACCGGCGGCCGCGCGCATCCAGTCCAGGTCGGCGCCGGCGCTGAACGCCCCGCCAGCCCCGCGCAGGAAGACGATGCGCACGCCGTCGGCGTCGCGCAGGGTCTCGAAATGCTGCGCCAGAGCGGCGATCACCTCGGCGTTGAAGGCGTTCTTGCGGTCGGGCCGGTTGATCGTGACGACGGCCACGCCCGACGGGCTGGCGTCAAGCTCGACCAGCGCGCTGAGGGCGTCGGTGTCGGGGACTTCGACGAGGGGGTCGGCGATGGGGTTGGTCATGGGTTCTGTCCTGGAGTCCCTTCTCCCAGCGGGAGAAGGAGGGGCCCGTCCTGCGAAGCCTTGGCGAAGCGGGATGGGAGGATGAGGGTGTACGGGGCCGGCGGGCGTTCGGTAAGGCCGTAACCCCTCACCCTCCCGCCGCGTTGCGTCGGGCCCCTCCCTCTCCCTCCAGGAGAGGGGGCAATGCGCGCGAACGGCGTCATGGTCACATCCTGAACACGCCGAAGGTGGTCTCCGGCACGGGAGCGTTCAGCGAGGCGGAGATGGCCAGGCCGAGGACGTCGCGGGTCTGGGCCGGGTCGATGATGCCGTCATCCCACAGGCGCGCGGTGGCGTGATAGGGGTTGCCCTCGTCTTCATATTTCTGACGGACGGGAGCCTTGAAGGCCTCTTCCTCGTCCTTCGTCCATTTGTCGGCGTCGCGGTGGACGGTGGCCAACACGCTGGCGGCCTGTTCGCCGCCCATGACGCTGATGCGGCTGTTGGGCCAGCTGAACAGGAAGCGGGGCGAATAGGCCCGGCCGCACATGCCGTAGTTGCCGGCCCCGAAACTGCCGCCGATCAGCACGGTGAACTTGGGCACGTTGGCCGACGCGACGGCGGTGACCATCTTGGCCCCGTCCTTGGCGATGCCGCCGGCCTCGTAACGACCGCCGACCATGAAGCCGGAGATGTTCTGCAGGAAGACCAAGGGGATCTTGCGCTTGCAGGCCAGCTCGATGAAGTGGGCCGCCTTCAGCGCCGCCTCGCTGAACAGCACGCCGTTGTTGGCCAGGATGGCCACTGGATAGCCCCAGATACGCGCGAAGCCGGTGACCAGGGTGGTTCCGTAGAGCGGCTTGAACTCGTCGAACTCGCTGCCATCGACGATGCGGGCGATGACCTCGTGCACGTCGTAGGGCGCGCGGACATCGGACGGCACCACGCCGTAGAGTTCGGCGGGGTCGAAGGCCGGCGCCTTCGGCTCGCGCACGTCCATATCGACGCGCTTGACGGTGTTCAGGTTGCCGATGATCGAACGGACGATCTCCAGCGCGTGTTCGTCGTTGGCCGCGACATGGTCGACCACGCCGCTGCGGCGGCCGTGCACGTCGGCGCCGCCGAGGTCGGTGGCGCTGATCACCTCGCCCGTGGCGGCCTTCACCAGCGGCGGGCCGGCCAGGAAGATGGTGCCCTGGCTCTCCTCGCCCGCGCCGCGGACGATGACCGTCTCGTCGCTCATGGCCGGGACATAGGCGCCGCCGGCCGTGCAGCTGCCCATGACGCAGGCGATCTGGGCGATGCCCTCGGCGCTCATCCGGGCCTGGTTGTAGAAGATGCGGCCAAAGTGGTCGCGGTCGGGGAACACCTCGGACTGGTGCGGCAGGTTGGCCCCGCCGCTGTCGACCAGATAGACGCAGGGCAGCCGGTTCTGCAGCGCGATCTCCTGCGCCCGCAGGTGCTTCTTGACCGTCATCGGGTAGTAGGTGCCGCCCTTCACCGTGGCGTCGTTGGCCACGATCATCACCTCGCGGCCGCTGACCCGGCCGATGCCGGTGATGATGCCCGCCCCCGGGATTTCGCCGTCGTACAGGTCGAAGGCGGCCAGCTGGCCGATCTCGAGGAACGGCGAACCGGGATCGAGCAGCCGCTCGACCCGCTCGCGCGGCAGCAGCTTGCCGCGGCTGGAATGGCGTTTGCGCGAGGCCTCGTTGCCGCCCAGCGCGGCCTTCGCCGCCCGCTCGCGCAGCTCCGCCGCCAGGGCGGCGTTGACCGCGACATTGGCGCGGAAGGCGTCGGAATGGGGATCGAGGTCCGAGGTCAGCCTGGGCATGGGCGAGGCATAGCCGGAAGCGGTCGCGGCGTCATCCCTCGCCCACAAACCTCGTCATCCTGGGCCTTGTGCCCAGGACCCCTTTATCCACGATCCGATAGTGTCCAGTTGGATCGCCGCACGTGCGGCTGAACCAGGGGTCCTCGCCACAAGGGCGAGGATGACGGGGTGTGGGGGCCTCGCACCGACTCGGGCTAGCGTCCCCCCGTGGGTAGCCTCATCGACCCTTTGCACGAGACGGCCCTGGAACGCCTCTTCGATGAGGCGCGGCAGAGCGGTGATGCGCGCTGGTTCTCGCTGCCCGGCGGCGCGACGCTGTACGGCCCGGGCGAGCCGGCCCAGGAGCTGTATTTCCTGCGCGCCGGGCGGCTGGGGGCCTTTCGCCGCGAGGAGGGTCAGGAGCGGCATTTTCTCGGCGTGATCCGGCCCGGCGAACCGGCCGGCGAGATGGCCCTGATCGCCGGCACGCCGCATTCGGCCCAGGTCGTGGCTCTGCGCGATTCCGAAGTACTGGCCATGTCGCGCGAGGACTTCTTCGACGCGGCCGACCGCGACCCGGCGGTGATGACCGAGCTGGCCCGGCTGATGATCCTGCGCACGCGCCAGGCGGCGACCCACGCCTCGATCGGCGAGCCGTCGGTGTTCGGCTTCATCGCCGCCGACGCCGGCCGCAAGGTCCGGCCGCTGGTCGACAAGATCGCGCTGGAGATCGCCCGCTCCGGCTATTCGGTGACCGTGACGGGGGTCGAGGCGACCCACGCGCCGACCGAATGGTTCTCCAACGTCGAGGCCGAACACGACTATGTGCTCTATGCCGCCGAGCATGCCGAGACCGCCTGGAAGGTGATTGTCGGGCGCCAGGTGGACCGACTGTTCCGCGTCGGCTGCGGCTACAAGACCCCGCCCGCCGCCCTCCCCGGCTATGCCTCCGAAACGCTGCAGCAGCAGCAACTGGTCGATCTGATCCTGATCCAGCGCGCCGAGGCCCGCCATCCGGTGGGATCGGAGGCCTGGCTGGACGCCACGGGCGCGGCGCGGCTGTTCCAGGTGCGTGACGGCAGCGTCCAGGACGCCGCGCGCATGGCGCGGGTGCTGACGGGCCGGTCCGTGGGGCTGGTGCTGTCGGGCGGCGGCGCGCGGGCCTACGCCCATATCGGCGCGATCCAGGCCCTGCGCGAGCGGGGCGTGCCGATCGACTTCGTCGGCGGGGCCTCGATGGGGGCCATCGTCGCGGCCGGCGTGGCCATGGGCTGGGACGAGGCGGAAATGGACGTCCGCATCAAGGACGCCTTCGTCGACTCCAGCCCGCTCGACGACATCGCCTTCCCGCTGATCGCCATGACCCACGGCGACAAGGTGCGCGGCCGGTTGCGCGAGCATTTCGGCGACTGCCAGATCGCCGACCTGTGGCTGCCGTTCTTCTGCGTCTCCTCGAACCTGACCACCGGCGCCTATCACCTGCACCGGCGCGGCACGCTGCGGCACGCCCTGCGCGCCTCGATCGCCCTGCCCGGGGTGATGCCGCCGGCGATCGACAACAACAATGTGCTGGTCGATGGGGCGGTGATGAAGAACTTCCCGTCCGACGTCATGCGCTCGGTGCAGCTGGGGCCGATCGTCGGGGTCGATGTGACGCGCGGCCGCAGCATCACGGCCGACGACGTGGCGCGGCCCTCGTCGGTCTGGCGCTGGATCTTCTCCGGCGAGTGGCGCAAGGGGCCGCCGATCGTCGCCCTGCTGATGCGGGCGGCCACCGTCTCCACCGGCCGCGACCTGATCGCCGCCCGCGAGGCCACCGACCTCTTGGTGCTGCCCAAGGTCGATGGCGTCGATATCCGCGACTGGAAGGCCTACGAACCGGCCGTCAGCGCCGGTCATCGCGCGGCCATCGCCGCCCTGGACGCGCTGGACCGACCGGTGACGGAGCTGCGCAAACGCCGCCCCGGTTAGCGCACGGCCACCATGAACAGGCGTGGAAACGGGAACAGGGTCACCCCGTCCGCGCGCGGCGGGAAGGCCGCGGCGATGCGGGCGCGGAAGGCGTCCAGAAAGGCCTCGAGCAGCGCCTCGTCCCCGGCCAGGGCGTCGAGATAGGGCCGCAGGGCCGTGCCGCGCATCCAGTCGACCACCGGATCGTCGCCCTCCAGCGCATGCAGATAGGTCGTGGTCCACAGATCGACCTGGCCGCAGACGCCGGTCAGCCAGTCGTGGTAGTCGGCCAGCGGCGGGGTCGGGTTGATCCGCCGCGCGTCGCGGGTCAGCGGGGCCCAGGGGCCCGCCTCGGCCGTCTCGCGCAGGATGCGGTGGTGTTCGGTCTCGTAGGCCATCGGCATCTGGCAGGCGAACACCCCGCCGGGGGCCAGCAGGGCCGCCAGGCGTGGGAACAGGGCCGCGTGGTCGGGCAGCCATTGCAGGGCGGCGTTGGTGAAGATCAGGTCCGGCGGGACGGCCGGCGTGAAATCCTCGACCCCGGCCAGCACCCAGTCCACCTCGGCCTGGCGGCCACGGGCCTGGCGCAGCATGTCGGGGCTGGAATCGAGGCCGTGCACCCGGGCCCCGGGGTGGCGCAGGGCCAGCAGGGCCGCGTGCTCGCCGGTTCCGCAGCCCAGGTCCCAGATCTCGCCGAAGCGCCGGTCCGGGATCTGCACCATCAGGTCCAGCGCCGGCCGGTCGCGGTAGGCCTTGTAGCGCTCGTAGATGTCGGGGTCCCAACTCGGCATGACCATGCCCTACACCGGTTGCACGCGGTGGTCATCGGCCGTTCATTCGCGTTAGGGCAGAAAGACGCCAAGCACTGTTACGGGACTGGACCCATGAAGACGATCCGCATCCTGGCACTCATCGGCCTGCTCGGCCTGGCCGCCGCGCCCGCCCTGGCGCGCGAGGAGGCCGCGACCATCATCCCCGGCTGGTGGGAGAGCACCAACAAGGCGACCATGGTCATCAGCAAGACCGAGGTCGAGCGCCGCTGCATCACCCCGGCCGACGTGGACAAGATCCTCTCGGGCCGGATCAATCGCCACTACACCTGCACCTATCCGGTGAAGCGGGTCGGCGACGGCAAGATGTATTTCCAGGGGACCTGCGTCGACAAGCGCGGCCGCCAGGTCAATGTCACGGCCCGCGGGACCTACTCCCCCACCGCCTTCACCCTGTCCGCCGACCTGTCTGGCAAGTACGGCGGCATCCCGCTGGCGGCGACCATGAGCTCCAGCGCCAGGCGGGTCGGCGACACCTGCCTGGGCAAGCCGGTGAAGATCAAGGGCTGATCAAATTGTCGCGCCCTGCGTGCGGAGGGTTGGCGACTCGTTAAGAGGCCCCACATAGTGTGAGTCCTGTTTCAACAGCTGAAAGGAGGTGATCCGGTGTCTCATCGTATGAACCCGCGGTCGCAGTGCGTGACCCTGAAATCCGTTTCGGCGGAGGTCAGCGCCTGATCAGCGCCTAGCGTTGAGCCGCGATCGCGGCAGACGATGGAAAGGCCGTCGGGGCAACCCGGCGGCCTTTTGCATGTGTGGCGGGTCAGGCTGGACCGGTCAGTGCTTCACGTGCTCGGGCTTGCCCTTGCGCTTGGTGTGGGCGAACTTTTCGAGTTCCTTTTCGCTCATCGACATCATCGACGCGCTGGCGCCCTTCAGCTCGCTCTTGGGGGTGTCGCCGCGCTTGGCGGACAGGGCGGCGCCGGCGGCGTTCTGCTGCGCGGCGGATTTGGCGGGCATGGCGGCTCTCCTTTCGTGCAGGAGAAAACGGGGCCGATACTGATCTCGTTCCAACCCCAATCCGTCATGGCCCGGCTTGTCCGGGCCACCCAAGCGCGCCGTATCGAGTGAATGGCAGCGCCATGACCACCAACCCCCTCCCAGGAAAGACCGTGTGCTTGGGTGGCCCGGACATGCCGGGCCATGACGACGGTGGAGAAGCTCAGAATCCGACGCAGGCCGGGCGTTCGATGAGGAGGACGGACTCCTGCCGGAAGCGCGCCTTGTAGGCCGCCCTCACCGCGTCGATCCTCGCCCGCTCGTCAGGATCGCCCTTGAGCACCAGCAGAAGGGTTTTCGACGGCTCGGCGACCACCACGCCATTGACCCCGCGCCACTGGCCGGCCGCGTCGGCGACCGTCAGGCCGTCGGGAAAGCGCGGCGTGACCTCGGTGTCGACGAAGGCCTGCCAGTCAGCATCGCTGACGCCCGGCGCGGACCCGATGTTGCGGCCGAAGAACAGTTCAGCCGTCATCGCGGGCTTGAGACCTTCCGGACACCCGTCGGCATCCGCGACCACGTTGAGGCTCATGCAGCCGGCGAGCGGCAGAAACAGGGCGATGACGAGGGCAATGCGCATCCCCTACCCCCCCACCAACTCCCGCCCGATCAGGAACCGGCGGATCTCATTGGTCCCCGCGCCGATGTCGTAGAGTTTGGCGTCGCGGACGTAGCGCTCGACAGGCCATTCGCGCGTGTAACCCGCCCCGCCCAGCGCCTGGACCGCCTCGTTGGCGACCTTCACGGCGTTCTCGCTGGCCATCAGGATGGCGCCGGCGGCGTCGAACCGCGTGGTCTTGCCGGCGTCGCAGGCCCTCGCCACCGCGTAGACGTAGGCCCGGGCCGAGTTGAGCGCGACATACATGTCGGCCACCTTGCCCTGCATCAGCTGGAACCCGCCGATCGCCTTGCCGAACTGCTTGCGGTCGCGAACGTAGGGCAGGACCACGTCGAGGCAGGCCTGCATGATGCCCAGCGGGCCGGCGGCCAGGACGGCCCGCTCGTAGTCGAGGCCGCTCATCAGCACGCCGACGCCGCCGTTGAACGGGCCCATGATGTTCTCTTCGGGGACTTCGCAGTCCTCGAACACCAGCTCGGCCGTGTCGCTGCCGCGCATGCCCATCTTGTCGAGCTTCTTGCTGACGCTGAAGCCCTTCATGCCCTTCTCGATCAGGAAGGCGGTGATGCCGCGGCTGCCCTCCTCCGGCGCCGACTTGGCGTAGACCACCAGGGTGTCGGCGTGCGGGGCGTTGGTGATCCAGAACTTCGTGCCATTGAGCACGAACCGGTCGCCGTGGCGGTCGGCGCGCAGCTTCATCGAGACCACGTCCGAGCCCGAGCCGGCCTCGCTCATGGCCAGGGCGCCGACATGCTCGCCGCTGATCAGTTTGGGCAGGTAACGGCGCTTCTGCTCCGGCGTGGCCCAGCGACGGATCTGGTTGACGCAGAGGTTGGAGTGAGCGCCGTAGCTGAGGCCGACCGAGGCCGAGGCGCGGCTGATCTCCTCCATCGCCACGACGTGCTCGAGGTAGCCGAGGCCCAGACCGCCGAACTCCTCCTCCACCGTGATGCCGTGCAGGCCGAGGTCGCCCATTTGGGGCCAGAGGTCGCGGGGAAAGGCGTTGTCGCGGTCGATGGCGGCGGCGATCGGCGCGATGTGGTCGGCGGCGAAGCGTGCGGTGGTTTCACGGATGGCGTCGGCGGTTTCGCCGAGGCCGAAATCCATGGCGGGTCCGGTTTGGGTCATGGCCGGGGAAATAGCACGACCTTGGAACGGCTTGGAACGGGGACATGCACTTCAGTGCGTGTCCCCTGCCCGCGGAGTGAGACCCTTCCGGAGAGAGGGGACACGCACTGAAGTGCATGTCCCCTCGCCAAAACGCACGACGCCCCGCGAGCGAGCCCGCGAGGCGCCAACGCTATCCCCTTACTGTACGCGGGTTACGCTTGAGGCTCCGACTCCGCCTCGGTCACTTCCTCGTCCTCGTCGTCCAGCGGGGCGCCGAGGATCTTGTTCAGAAAAATGTAGGTGGCGCCGCCGAACAGGCCGGCGCCGACCAGGGCCAGGACGTAGCCGAGGCTCCGCGCGCTCATCAGCCCGCCTCCGTCGGCCGTCGACAGAGCCCAGGCGATGCCGCCGGCGAACAGCACGATGCCGCCGAACGCCATGCCCATCAGCGGCAGGCCCTCGATGCGGGCCGGCTCGACAGGCGCGTCGGCGAAGGCGGGGTCGAACTCGCCCATGGCCGCCATCTCGTCCTCGCGGACCAGGCGGCGGACGTAGTCCTCGTTGACCAGCGGCCGGGCCGGGGCGCCGTCCAGCACCATGTCCGACATGGCCACGTCGAACAGGCCCGGGCCCGATTCGCTGGTCGGCTCCGGCAGATCGACGCGCAGGGCGTCGGCCGGGGCCCGTTCGATCGCGACCTCCGGCGCCGGGGTCAGGGTGAAGTCGGCGTCCGGCGCGCTGGCGTAGGCCAGGCTGGAGCCGACGACGATCGGCGCGGGCCGGGGGTAGGACTCGTCGGACCCGGGCATCCATTCCGGTTCGGGCGCGACCTCGGCGGCTGTTTCCTCCGGAAGGTTCGCCCCGAACGCCGGTTCGGCGGCGGCCTCGGCCTCCGGCGCGATCTCGATGACCGTCATGGTCGGAGCCGACTCGGGGGCCGGTTCCGGCGCGGCCGGTTCCGCGTCGGGCAGCAGTTGCTCCAGCCGCGCGCCGACGCCGGCGGCGGCGATCTCGCTGGCCAGCGGGGCCTGCGGCGGCGGCTCGGGCCGCGGCTGGGGCGTCTCGTCACGGCTCACGCTGGTGCGCTCGCCGGTCAGCGAGGCCTTCACGGCCGTCGGAGTCTGGCGCGGCACGGCGTTGACCGCATCATAGTCGACCTTGGGGGCCAGCACCGGCGACGGGGCCGGGATCCAGCCATTGGCCGGGGTCAGGAACAGGGTCTTCTCGGCCGCGCGGCGGCGGACCAGGGCGTCGATGACGATACGCTCGCCCTCGAAGTCGGCCTTGCGCCACATCTCCATGGCGCAGGCGGCCTGCAGCATCTGACCTTCGTTGATCCGGCGCAGCACCGAGGAGCGGCGGAAGTTGTCGGCCCCGACGTTGAAGGCGAAGCAGCACAGGGCGTCGAACTGGTTCTGGGTCAGCGGCGTGTAGCTGTGCTCGTTGACCGCATGGGCCACCGCGATCAGGTCGTACATCAGCAGGGCCTCGGCGTCGGCCTCGCTGACCTCGGCGCCCTGGCGGGCGGTCAGAGTGTGGCCATAGCCGATCGTCCAGCGCCCGTCGGGGAGCTGGGCGGCCTTTTGTCGATAGCCCTCGAACTTCTTGATCAGTTCAATGGCGGCTCGGGAGACCTGGTGGCGGGGTTTCATCGGCCTTCTTGATCCGAAATGAGACAGACGCGGCTGCGTTCCACCCCACTCCCGCAAGAGGGATGCCGCTTTGGCCTGAACAGCGCCTCAAAGGAGAATTAGCGCCGCCAGCCCGAGGAACGACAGGAAGCCCGTGAAATCGGTCACAAAGGTGACGAACACCGAGGACGACACCGCTGGATCGCGCTCCAGCCGGTCCAGCGCCAGCGGCACGAGGATTCCGGCCAGCGAGGCGACGAACAGGTTGATCACCAGCGCCAGAGCGATGGTGAGGCACAGCATCGGGTCGCGGAAGAAGATGTAGGTCGCCACACCCATGATCGCCGCCAGCACCCCGCCGTTGACCAGGCCCACGGTCATCTCGCGCAGCACGATGCGCACGGTGTTGGACGCGTTCAGCTCGCGGCTGGCCAGGGCCCGCACCGCCACGGCCAGGGTCTGGGTGCCGGCGTTGCCGCCCAGCGAGGCGACCACCGGCATCAGGATGGCCAGGGTCAGCAGCTTGCCGATTTCGGCCTGGAAGGCGCCGATGACGCTGGCGGCCAGGGCGGCGGTCAGGGTGTTGACCACCAGCCAGGGCAGGCGCGAGCGGGCCACGTCCCAGACGCCGGCGTCGCGGCCGGCGTCGCTCACGCCGGCCAGGGCCAGGATGTCCTCCTCGGACTCCTCCTGGATGACCCCGACGATGTCATCGACGGTGATCTGGCCGACCAGCCGCCCGCCCGCGTCGATCACCGGGGCGCTGATCAGATGGTACTTGTCGAAGATGTAGGCGACCTCTTCCTGGTCCATATCGACGGTGATCTCGGTCACCGGCTCCATGATCTCGGCCAGGGTGGTCGCGCGCTTCGCCCGCAGCAGCTGGCTGATCGGCGCCGCGCCGATCGGGCGGTAGGCCGGATCGACGATATAGATGTCGAAGAACAGCTCGGGCAGCTCGTCGCCGGCCGACCGGACATGGTCGATGGTCTGGCCCACGGTCCAGAACTGCGGCGCGGCCAGCACCTCGCGCTGCATCAGGCGGCCGGCGGTCTCGTCCTCATAGGCCAGCGAGGCCTCGACGGCCGCCCGGTCGGTCTCGTCCATCGCCGCCAGCACCTGGGCGCGCTTCTCGCCCTCCAGGTCATCGACGACGTCGGCGGCGTCGTCGGAATCGAGTTCCTCCAGCGCCTTGGCCAGGGCGGTCGGGTGAACGGTGTCGAGCACCTCCTCGCGCAGGTTGTCGTCCAGTTCGGACAGCACCTCGGCCAGGGTTTCCGAATCGAGACAGGGGATGATCTCCTCGCGGTAGTCCGCGGTGAGAAAGCCCATCAGGTCGGCCACGTCCTCCGACCGCAGGGCGCCGACCAGCTCGCGCAGCCGCTCGGCGTCGCCGCGGTCGGCGGCGTCGATGACCATGTCCACATAGGCGGGATTGAGGGCGTAGTCGTCGCCCAGCGCGAGGTCTTCGAGATCCTCGGGCGGGACGGCGTTTTCGGGGGCGGCGGGGATGGAGCGGATGTCCTCCTCGAACAGGTCGGCTTTATCCCGGGTCATGTCGGGGCCTCCTGAACGAAGAGATCAATCCTGCAGCGCTTCTTGCCTCTGATTCACTGGTGCGGTCGAGAAGACTCGAACTTCCACTCCGGTTAGGGAACAGCGACCTCAACGCTGCGCGTCTACCAATTCCGCCACGACCGCTCGTGGTGAGGCGCGGGGGGTAGCAAAAGCCGCGCGCGATGGGAAGGGGCGTTGTTCCCACGGGAACATGTACGGCCTTCGGGACGGGTCGCCCTTCGCCACCGGGCGGACCCGGGCGCAGGGCCCGCCCATATCCTCGTCGAGGCCAACGGCTCGGGTGAGTTGACCTTCGGCTGCATCATCGGCCAGGTTTTCGGCGGGGACGAGGAGATCAACCTCGCCGCCCGCCGACGGGCTTCTTCAGCGGCCCACTAATACAGCACGCCCATCGCCGAGCGTTCGAAGGTCTGCAGTTCGCCGGTGCGGCCGTCGCGGACCTTTACGGCCCATTCGGGATCCTGCAGCAGGGCGCGGCCGACGGCGACCAGGTCGAACTCGCCCCTGTCCAGACGTTCCAGCAGCCGGTCCAGAGACGCTGGCTGGCTGGCCTCTCCGCCCATGCCCGCGATGAACTCGCCGGTCAGCCCCACCGAGCCGACGGTGATGGTCGGCTTGCCGGTCAGCTTCTTGGCCCAGCCGGCGAAGTTCAGGTCGCTATCCTCGAACTCGGGCTCCCAGAAGCGGCGTTGCGAGCAGTGGAACACGTCGGCGCCGGCGTCGGCCAGCGGCTGCAGCCAGGCTTCCATCTCGGCCGGCGTGGCCGCCAGCTTGGCGGTGAAGTCCTGCTGCTTCCACTGCGACAGGCGGATGATCACCGGATAGTCCTCGCCGACCTGCGCGCGGACGGCCTTGAGGATCTCGGCCGCGAAGCGCGAGCGCTCGGGCAGGGTCGCGCCGCCCCAGCGGTCGGTGCGCAGGTTGACCCCGTCCCAGAAGAACTGATCGATCAGATAGCCGTGGGCCCCGTGCAGTTCGATGGAATCGAAGCCCAGGGCCTTGGCCGCGCCGGCGGCCCGGGCGAAGGCGTCGACCGCGTCGGCCACGTCCTCGTCACTCATCGCCTCGCCGAACGACTTGCCGGGACTGGAGAAGCCCGACGGGCTGTCATAGCCGCCGGCCGGGTTCCACTCGGGATCGCGCGAACGCACCGCCCCCACGTGCCACAGCTGCGGCGCCATCAGGCCGCCGTGGACATGCACGTCGTTGATGACCTTCTTCCACGCCGCCAGCTCGGCCTCGCCGTGGAAGCGCGGCACGTTGCGGTCGTTCAGCGAGGCTGGCCGAGCCACGCCCGTGCCCTCGGACACGATCAGGCCCACGGCGTTGGCCGCGCGGCGAGCGTAATAGGCCGCGACATCGTCGGTCGGCACCCCGTCGGGCGAGAAGGAACGGGTCATGGGCGCCATGACGATGCGGTTCTTCAGCGTCAGGGACTTGAGCTGGAAGGGCTGGAAAAGAATTTCGGCTGACACGGCGGGCTCCGGCTGAAAGGTCGCCGTCGGTTAAACGCTTGTTTGACGCCCGTCGCCACGGAGAAATTCTTCAAGCGGGACAACGCTATCCTGTCCGGCGAGTCCTGTTCTCCGGGGAGCCGAAGCGGGGTATGCTGACGCGACATCCGGTCGGGGGACCCGGATGGGGGCGACGATGTGCTGAAGAGTCTTGAGTACGGCTTCCCGGAGATCATGCGGGAACGGCTGGCCGAGGGCCGGCCGTCGCTTGCGATCGTCGAGGACTGGGTCGCGCTCGCCCGGTCGCTCGACCGCGACCCCGAAGCCCTGACCGCCGCCCTCCAGGAAGCCGCCCAGGTCGCCACCGCCCGGGGATCGGCCACGGTCGCGCCGCGATCCGCGTTCGGCGCGGCGGTGGTCGAGGCCAACGGCGAACTGGCCATGGCCGACGAGGTCTTCTCCCGTTGGTTCGGCGGTCAGTCCGACCTGGCGGACTTCCGCCCGCTGGTCCGGCTGGCCCTGCGCGACGGCCAGGCGTCCGGCCTTGTCGAAGGGGGCGACGGCGGCGCCCTGGCCGTCTGCGCCGGAGTCCGGGACTCGACGGTCGGCTGGCCCCTGCCCGACGCCTGCCGCGCCGCCCTGGCCGGCCCGGTCCGGCGGGTCGCCCTGCTCTGTTTCGCCCCCTCGCGCGCCAGCGACCTGGCGGCGCGCGCCGCCGAGGCGTTCGGCCTCACCCCGCTCGAGGCCCGGCTGGCCGAGGCCCTGCTGGACGCGCCAAACCTGGAGGCCGCCGCCCGGCGTATCGGGGTGGGCCGTGAAACGGCTCGCGAAGCCCTCAAGAAGGCCATGAAGAAGGCGGGGGCCCGCCGGTCACCCGACCTGATCCGTCGGATGATGGACCTGATGTGCGGCGACCACCCAGCGCCGCCCTGCATCGAGGCGGTGCTGGCCGGGGCTTTCGGCGCCACGGCCGCCGAGGCCCGCGCCGCCGCCCGCTTCGCCCAGGGGATGACCGCCCGCGAGGTGGCCGAGGCGTTGGGGGTCAAGGACGCCACGGTGCGCGGCCAGCTCAAGGCCGTGTTCGCCAAGACCGGCGTCAACAAGGCCAGGGACCTGGTCCGGCTGGCCGCCGAGACCAGCACTCTCGCGGCCCTGTCGGGCGCGGCCGAGACGGTGCTCGAACCAGCCGATCCGAACGGCCGGCTGCGGGTCGTGGCCTCGGGCGACCGGCGCATCGCCGTCACCGACTACGGACCCCGCAGCGGCAAGCCGGTGATCGTCATGCACGGGGCGACCACGGGCCGGCGGCTGCCGCCGGCGCTGGTTATCGCCCTGCACGCGCGCGGGTGTCGCCCCCTTGTGCCGCAGCGGCCCGGCTACGGCCTGACCGACATCGCCGACGGCCCCTATCTGGAGCAGTCGGCCGACGACATGGCCCGGATCATGGATGCGCTGCACATCGACCGGGCCAAGGTGCTGATCCGTGATTCTGGCACGCCGACCGGCCTGCTGTTCGCGAGCCGGCATCCCGAGCGCGTGCTGGCGGGCGTCATCGTGAACCCGAAATGGCCGCTGTCGGCCCTGCGGCCGGCCGCCTGCCAGCCCCGTTCGATGATGGAGGCCCTGTCCACGGGTCTGGCCGCCAATCCCCATCTGATCGCGCTGGTCGGAGAGATTCTGCGGCGTCAGACACGCACCGACCTGCTGGAAAAGGTCATACGCCAGTCCCTGGCCCACGTGCCCTGCGACCAGGTCGCGCTGGGCATTCCGGCCGTGATGGACGCCCTGGTGCATGACGCCCAGGGCATGTTCGCCCGGTCGAGCGCGGGTTTCGCCTCCGAGAACCTGGCCTTCGTCGAGGGCTGGGAGATTCCCGAAATCGTGGGCGGGGAGCGCTGGACCCTGGCCACGGGCGATCAGATGGCCCTGCCCGAGGCCGCGGCCATCTGGAACAGGCTGCCCAACATGCGGTTCAAGGCGCTCGGGGAGACCGGGTTCCTGGTCTATTTCACCCACCCGGCCGTGGTCGCCGACCTTGTCGCCGATGCCTGACGGGTCCCCCCCAATGGGGGGCGTCAGGCATCGGAGGCGACGGCACCCTCTCCAACGACCGCGGGAGACCTGATCCGGCGGGCGCCCGCGGACCGGGACCAGATCAAAGCGCGTGATCGCGAACTCCGCTATGTAACGACGAAGGCCCGGCCGACCGGGCGACACAGAGCCAAGTTCCTGGAGGGAAAAATGCGAAAGATCGTCGATGGGGCTGTCGCCCTCGCGCTGGCCGCCCTGGTCATGGCGCCGGCCGGCCCCGCCTGGGCCCAGTACGGCATGGACAAGAAGAAGCCGGCCAACGCCGCCACGCCGGAGATGCCGCGTTGCGACCGGCCGCTGGGCGTCATCGCCATCCAGGAACCGGAGAAGCAGTGGTGGACCGAACTGGGGCTGTCGAGCCCCGAGACCCTGATCAAGCTGTTCGCCTCCCGCTCGGGCTGTTTCCGCGTGGTCGATCGCAACGCCGGTCTGGCGATGCGCGGGCAGGAGCGTGATCTGGCCGGGTCGGGCGATCTCCAGCGCGGCGCCAACATCGGTCGCGGCCAGGTGATCGCCGCCGACTTCTTCCTCGTGCCGGATATCGCCAATTCCAACTCCAACAGCGGCGGCAACGCCATCGGCGCGGTCGCCGGCAGCGTGCTACCCGGCGGCTTCGGCGCCCTCGCTGGCAGCATCCGGACCAAGAAGTCCGAGGCCCAGGTGATCATCACGGTCGTCGATGCGCGCACCACCGAGCAGCTCTATGTCGCCGAGGGCACGGCCAAGAAGACCGACATCGGCTTCGGCGGCGGCGTCGGCGGTTTCGGCAGCACGGGCTTCGGCGCCCTGGCCGGCGGCGGCTACAGCAACACAGAGATCGGCAAGGTCATCACGGCCGCCTATTTCAACGCCTTCATCGACCTGATCCACTACGCCCAGTCCGGCTCGATGCCGACGGGCGCGGACGCTTCGGCCAACGCCGGCCCGGCGGCCATGGTGGCGACCCAGTCGATGCCGATGCGCTCCGGCCCGAGCCCGACGGCCTCCATGGTGCTGAATGTCCCCACCGGGGCGATCCTCTACCCGACCGGCGGCCGCAACGGCGTCTGGATGGAAGTGGACGACGAACACGGCAACCGCGGCTGGGTGTCCTCGGCCTTCGTGACGGCGCGGTAGCGAACCCCTGCTGAAAAGACGAAGGGCGGAGCGCCGCGCGCTCCGCCCTTTTTCATGGCGCGGCTGCCGGCTTCACAGCCCCAGAACCAGCTTGGCCATGATGTTGCGCTGGATCTCGTTCGAGCCGGCGTAGATCGAGGCCTTGCGGTAGTTGAAATAGCTGGGCGCGACCGGCGCGGCGTAGTCGGGGCCGGCGCGGAATTCGTTGGTCGCCGACCAGGTGTCCTGCACGAACGGCGCGGCGTAGCCGCCGACCGCCTCCAGAGCCAGTTCGGTAATCGCCTGCTGCGCCTCGGAGCCCGCGCATTTGAGCATCGACGAGGCCGGGCCGACCGGCTTGCCCGAGCCCATGGCCGAGAAGATCTGCATCTCCGTGGCGTTGAGCGACTCGATGCGGATCTCCATCTCGGCCAGCTTGCGCTGGAAGTCGCGGTCGCGGATCAGCGGCTCGCCGCCGTCGCCCAGCTCGGCCGAGGCGATCTTGCGCACCTTGTGCAGCTGGTTCATCAGGCCCGGCGCGTAGGCGTTGCCGCGCTCGAACTCGAGCAGGTACTTGGCGTAGGTCCAGCCCTTGCCCTCCTCCCCGATGCGGTTGGCCACCGGCACGCGGACATTGTCGAAGAAGACCTGGTTGATCTCCTGCTCGCCCTCCGCGGGGCCATCCAGCGTCGGCAAGGCCTTCACCGCGATGCCGGGCGAATCCATCCGCAGCAGCAGGAAGCTGATGCCATTCTGCGGCTTGCCGCTGTTGTCGGTGCGCACCAGGCAGAACATCCAGTCGGCCCATTGCGCCTGGGTGGTCCAGATCTTCGAGCCGTTCAGCACATAGTCGTCGCCGTCCCGCTCGGCCTTCATCTGCAGGCTGGCCAGGTCCGATCCGGACCCGGGCTCGGAATAGCCCTGGCACCACCAGAGGTCGGAGTTGATGATCGGCGGCAGGTGCTGGGCCTTCTGCTCGGGCGTGCCGAAAGCCATGATCACCGGAGCGACCATCTTCAGACCCATGGGCGAGGCCGTCGGCACGCCGGCCAGGCTCATCTCCATGTTGTAGATATAGGCCTGCGAGGGGGTGAACCCCGGCCCGCCGTACTCGACCGGCCAGTTGATCGTCGCCCAGCCCTTGGCGGCCAGCTTCTTCTGCCACTTCACCTGGCCGGCCTTGTTGAGATAGCCGTTCTTCGACTGGCTCATCATCCGGCGCAGGTCGTCGTCGTAATTCTCGGCGATCCAGTCGCGGACCTCGCGCTGGAAGGCCTTGTCGTCATCCGAAAACGCGAGGTCCATCGGGATCAGACCGCGTCGAGGTATTCGATCGACGGACGGCCGCCCAGGCAGGCGCCGATGCCCGGCCCGGCGGCCTTGAAATACTCGGTCTGGCCGTGCGCCGTCAGGGCGTCCTGCGAGGCGTAAAGCTCCAGCACCTTGTAGACGTTGGGTTCGGTGCGGCTCTTGGTCAGCTGGTACATCAGGCAGCCGGATTCATTGGCCTTCACCTTGGCCGCCAGGTCCGCGAACACCTTTTCCAGGTCGGGGCCCTTGCCCTCGGCCACCGTCAAAGTCGCCACTACGCCGATCATGTTCCGCTCCCGAACGTTTGTTTGAAGTGAGGACAATGCTGTGCGGCGGGCGGCGGTGCAAGAGTGACGTTGGGGAGTGTGAAGTGTTCCTTCTCCCCTTGCGGGAGAAGGTGGCCCGCGGAGCGGGTCGGATGAGGGGTCGGGCGCTCTCCCCGCTTCATCACAGAAACCCGCTGTCATGAAGGGGCGGCGAGACCCCTCATCCGTCAGGCTTCGCCTGACACCTTCTCCCGCAAGGGGAGAAGGAAGTCTGTCTACCGCCGCTCGTTCCAGCCGTAGGCGACCCAGGAGTGGCCGCCGACGTTGCGGGCTTCGATGATGTCCGGATCGCTGGCGCGCCGCGACCGCACGGTGCGCTTGGCCCGCATGGCGACGCCGGCCAGGGCCAGCAGGGCGCTGGACATCAGGGCGATGAGCACGACCGTGGCGGCCGCGAACACCGCCAGCACGGCTCCGACCGCGAGGGCGGCGCAGGTGGCCAGCGCGCCGGCCAGCCAGGCCAGGCCCCTGAAGGCCGAACGAGACCCCCCCGCAGAGTTCAGTCTGTCCATCTTGTCCTCGGCGGGCCGCGAGAGGCGCGGCCATGGATCACTATCTTGTCGTTAACCGCTGAACGTCAACTGAACACGCGCCGGACGCGCGGAAAATCGTCGTCTGCCGCTTCAGACGGCGCCCACCGGCGACAGCTCCCGACGCTCCTTCATCACCGCGTCGAACGCGGCGTTGATCGAGGCGGTCTTGGTTTCGGCCACCTCGATGAACTCGCTGGGCAGCCCGCGCGCCCGGGCCCGGTCGGGGTGCGCCGTCGAGACCTGCTGGCGCCAGGCGGCCCGCACCACCTCGTCGGCCGCGTCCGGCAGCACGCCCAGGATCACATAGGGATCGTCCGGGCCGGCCCCCAGGTGAGTCGCCTTGAGCCGACGGAAGGTCAGGGGGGAAAAGCCGAACAGATCCGAGACGGTCTCGAGATAGTCCAGCTCGTCGCCCGTGACCGCGCCGTCCGAGCCGGCGATGTGGAACAGCCCGTCCAGCACGTCCTCGAGCAGCTGGGGGCATTTGCGGTAGCGCTTGGCCAGCCGCCGGGCGTAGCTCTCGAACCCTCGCGTGGTCTGGCGGGCGAGATCATAGAGGCGGTGGACATTGCGTTCCGACCCCGAGTCGGGCTGGAACACGGTGGAGAAGGCGTCGAACTCGTTCTGGTCGGCCCGGCCGTCGGCCTTGGCCAGCTTGGCCCCGAGCGCCGTGACGGCGGTCGTGAAGGCGGGGTCCTCGCCCGGGGGGCCGGGAGGACAGTCGGGGCATTCGGCGTCGTCAACGCGACGGGCCGCGAGGCCTGCTATGGTGCGCCAGAAACTCATGGGATCGATTTGCAGCTTATGATCGTGGCGCCGGCATGACAACGGGAACTGACGTAACGTCGGGCTGGACGTTCTGGATCGATCGCGGCGGCACGTTCACCGACGTGATCGGCCGCACGCCCGACGGGGTCGAGCAGACGCTCAAACTCCTGTCTGCATCGCCCTCCTACCCGGATGCGGCCGTCGAGGCGATGCGCCGCCTGCTGGCGGTTGAGCCGGCCGCGCCGTTTCCCGCCGCGCGGGTCGCGGCGATCAAGATGGGCACCACGGTGGCCACCAACGCCCTGCTTGAACGCAAGGGGGCGAAGACCCTGCTGGTCACGACGCGCGGATTCGCCGACTCGGTGATCATCGGCGACCAGTCGCGCCCCGAGCTGTTCGCGCTCGACATCATCCGGCCAGAGCCCCTCTACAGCGGCGTGATCGAAGCCGGCGAACGGCTGGCGGCCGACGGCGCGGTGGTCGCGCCGCTCGACGCGGAAGGGCTGGCGGCCGATCTGGCCCGGGCCCGGGCCAAGGGCTTCGCCAGCGTCGCCGTCGCCTTCCTGCACAGCGACCTCAACCCCGCCCACGAACGGGCCGCCGGCGAGATCGCCCGGGCGGCGGGGTTCGACTACGTGGCCCTGAGCCACGAGGTCAGCCCCCTGCCCCGCTTCACGCCCCGGGCCGAGACAGCGGTGGCCGACGCCTATCTGACCCCCGTGCTGCGCGCCTATGTCGACCAGGTCGCGCGGGCCGTGGCGGGCGCGCCGCTGTGGTTCATGACCTCGGCCGGAGCGCTGGTCCGGGCGCGGGTCTTCCGGGGCAAGGACGCCGTCGTGTCCGGCCCGGCCGGCGGGGTGGTCGGCGTGGCGCGGACGGCCGAAGCCGCCGGCGCGGCGGCCGTGCTCGGCTTCGACATGGGCGGCACCTCGACCGACGTCTGCCGCTTCGCCGGCGTGCTGGAGCGGCGCGACGCGGCGAAAGTGGCGGGCGCGAAGCTGCGCAGCCCGATGCTGGACGTGGAGACCGTGGCGGCCGGCGGCGGCTCGATCCTGACCTTCGACGGGTCCCGCGCCCGGGCCGGTCCCGCCAGCGCCGGCGCCGATCCTGGCCCCGCCTGCTACGGCCGGGGCGGCCCGGCGACGGTCACCGACGCCAACCTCGTGCTCGGCCGGCTGGACCCGGCCTTCTTCCCGCCGGTGTTCGGCCCGAAGGGCGACGCGCCGCTCGACCCGGACGCCGCCCGCGCCCGGCTGGCCGAGCTGGCGCGGGCCATGGGCCTGTCGGTCGAGGCCGCGGCCGAGGGCTTCGTCGCCGTGGCCGTCGAACAGATGGCCCAGGCCGTCCGCCGCATCTCCACCGAGCGCGGCTTCGACCCGCGCGGCCACGCCCTCGTGGCGTTCGGCGGCGCGGCCGGCCAGGTCTGCTGCCAGGTGGCCGACGCCCTGGGTGTCACCGATGTGTTGAGCCCAAAACACGCCTCTCTGCTGTCGGCCTGGGGGATTGGGCAGGCGCGGGTCGGCGGGATGCGGCAGGCCGGACTGGAACTGCCGCTGGACGGCGCGGGGCTGACCGCCGCCGCGACGCTGGCCGACCGTCTGGAGCGCGAGGCCCGCGAGGCCCTGGTCGCCCAGGGCGCGGAGGCCGGCGCCGTCGAACGCCGTCTGCGCCTGCGCTACGACGGCGCCGACGCGGCGTTGCCGATCGCGCTGGGGGATGTGGCGACGGTGAAGGCGGCCTTCGAGGACGCGCACCAAAGGCTGTTCGGGTTCGTCGAGCCGGAGCGGACCGTGCTGATCGCGAGTGTTGAGGTTGAGGCGACGGAAAACGCCCCCTTCCCCCTTCATGGGGGAAGGGTTGGGGATGGGGGCCAACCCCCGCCCACCGCCAGGCACTTCGTCCCCCAGCCTCGCGCCGCCGTCTCACGCGCCCGCCGCCTGCGCCAAGCCATGCCTGTCAGCGAGCAGAAGCTCTGG
This sequence comes from Caulobacter sp., assembly GCA_030645575.1. Classification (GTDB taxonomy): domain Bacteria; phylum Pseudomonadota; class Alphaproteobacteria; order Caulobacterales; family Caulobacteraceae; genus Caulobacter. The sequence continues at coordinate 40,947 of JAUSMJ010000063.1, forward strand.
GACGCCCTGCGGAAGCTGAAGCTCCACATCCGTCGGCAGGCGCCCATGGGCCGATACACGGCCGACTTCATCCATCACGGCTCGAAGCTGGTGATCGAGGTCGATAGCCGGCGTCACGATCTGCCGGACGCGCAACTGCACGACCTGGAACGTGACGCGTGGTTCGGTTCTCAGGGTTATCGGGTGATGCGCGTTCGCGATGACGATGCCTTCGGCCGACCGTTCGATGTGGCCGATCTTGTCGCGTCCGAGATCCGGAAAGGGCCCCCATCCCAACCCTTCCCCCATGAAGGGGGAAGGGCTCGCGTCGTGCAGGCTGATCAGTTTGAGGCCCTCGACGGCCCGGCCCTGATCATCCGCAGCGACACCCAGATCGCCGTCGCCGCCGGATGGCGCGCCACCGCCGAACCCGACGGCCTGATCCGCCTGACCCGCGTCACCCCGCTGACCGCCGCCGTCCTCGCGGCCGACGCGCCCGACCCCGTCACCCTGGAGCTGTTCAACCGCCGCTTCATGGGCGTGGCCGAGGCCATGGGCGCGGCGCTGGAGCGGACCGCGCACTCGGTCAACATCAAGGAACGGCTCGACTTCTCCTGCGCCCTGTTCGACGCCGGCGGCGGGCTGGTGGCCAACGCGCCGCACATGCCCGTGCACCTGGGCAGCATGGGCGCCAGCGTGCGGGCGACGACCGCGCGGCATCCGGTGCTGCGGCCCGGCGAGGCCTTCGCGCTGAACAACCCCTATTTCGGCGGCACCCACCTGCCCGACATCACCGTCGTCATGCCGGTGTTCATGGACGCCGCCGCCCCGCCCGCCTTCTACGTCGCCGCGCGCGGTCATCATGCCGACGTCGGCGGGGTGCAGCCCGGGTCCATGCCGCCCTTTTCCAAGACGCTGGACGAGGAAGGCGTGCTGCTCGACGCCGTGCCGATCATGCGCGAAGGCCGGTTCCTCGAGGCCGACACCCGCGCGGCCCTGCTGACGGGCCGCTGGCCCGCCCGCGCGCCGGACCGCAACATCGCCGACCTGAAGGCCCAGATCGCCGCCTGTCAGGCCGGGGCGGCCGCCGTGGCGGCGATGATCGAGGCCTATGGAGCGGACGCCGTCGCCCGCTACATGACCTTCGTGCAGAAGAACGCCGAACAGGCCGTGCGCCGGGCCGTGACAAAGCTGCACGACGGCGAGGCCCGCGTGCCGATGGACGGCGGTGGCGAGATCGTCGTGACCATCAAGGTCGATGCGGCGGCCGGCGAGGCGGTGCTCGACTTCACCGGCTCGGCCGACCAGCTGGCCAGCAACTTCAACGCCCCCTCGGCCATCGTCGATGCGGCGGCGCTGTACGTGTTCCGCAGCCTGGTCGATGACGACATCCCGCTGAACGCCGGCTGCCTGACGCCATTGAAGATCATCACCCGGCACGGCTCGATGCTCGATCCCGAGCCGCCGGCGGCCGTCGTCGCCGGCAATGTCGAGACCAGCCAGCATGTGGTCGACGCCCTCTATGCGGCGCTGGGCGTGATGGCCAACAGCCAGGGCACGATGAACAACTTCACCTTCGGCGACGAGGATCGACAGTACTACGAGACGATCTGCGGCGGCGCGGGCGCGACGGCCCGGCGCGACGGAACCAGCGCCGTGCACAGCCACATGACCAACAGCCGATTGACCGATCCGGAGATTCTCGAGCGCCGGTTCCCCGTGCGGGTCGAGGCGTTCGCCATCCGCACCGGTTCGGGCGGCGAGGGCCGGCGGCGCGGCGGCGACGGGGCGACCCGCCGCATCCGCTTCCTCGCGCCGATGGAAGCCGCCCTGCTCTCGTCACGCCGAAGCCACAGTCCGCGGGGAATCTGCGGCGGCGGCCCCGCCCTTCCGGGCCGGCAACGTTTGATAACCGCCGAGGGCGCGGTAAGGGAACTTACCGGCTGCTTCTCGATTTCCGTGCGGCCAGGCGATGTCGTCGAGATCGAAACTCCCGGGGGCGGCGGTTTCGGTTCCAACACCGGCGGCGACGTCTGACGCAATAGTTCCAGGACCCTGAATGGCCCCGTATCTCCTCGCCCTCGCCCTGATGATGCAGGACGCCCCGCCAGAGGCCGCCGCGCCCGAGGCCGCCGCGAATGACGGCCCCGTCGCCACGGCCGTGCCCCGCAAGCAGGACGTCGCGCCGCTGCCGATCCAGGGCGGCGCGGTCTCCGCCCCGACGGACGATTACGGCTATGTCGGCTGGTGCTACGGCGCCATCTCAAGCTACGTCGAGCTCTATGACCGGGCCATGCCCGAGGTGACCCGCATCGAGCGGGCCTGGCCGACCCCGAGCACCGAGGAGAACCTCGCCGAGGTCTATCCGGGTCAGCGCGAAGAGGCCAAACGCAACCTTGCCCTGTTCGCCCGCGCCATGGATGCGGCCGAAAAGGCCAGCCCCACGGCGATTCAGCTCCAGGGCGCCGCCGCCATCAAGCGCGGTCGGGCCATGTGGACCGGCGCGACCAGCGTGCCGAAGGCCCAGCTGGCGCAGTTCTGGATGTCCTGGTCGCCGCCCGCCAAATGCGAGCAGACGGCCAAGGCGCTGGAGGCCCGCTCCCTGCTGTTTGGTCAGGCCCTGACCTACAACGCCAAGGGCGCCGCGCCCGTCGCCGCCCCGCCTCCGCCCGCGGAGGAACCCGCGCCGGCGCTGCTGCTGGCCAGCCCCTCGACCGAGGCCGGTTTGTCCGTGACGCCCGAACCGGAACCCGAAGGCGGGGAGCCGCTGGGCGATCCGCCGCTCGTCGCGCCCGCGGTCGAGCCGCTCCCGACCGGTGAAGCCGAACCGGAGACCGCCCCCGCGCCAGCCGCCGACGAAGCGCCGGCCGACGGGACGACCGACGTCGCGCCCTCGACGGCGATCGACGATCTCCTGCCGGTCGGCGATCCCGCGCCGGAGGCGCCGCAGGAGGCCGCGCCCCCGCCCGCCGAACCCACCGCCCCGGCCGAGTCCGAGCGCAAGATCGGTCTCAAGGGGCCACAGTAGCGCGGCGCCGGCCGCCCCTTACCAACCCCTTACACCCCTTCACGGATTGCAAACCCCGGGCCGTTAGGGTGCTCGGCGAAAGGGCGGGAAACGCCCTCGACTGAAGCCAGCATGGCGGGGTGTCTGATGATCAGGTTCGTGGCGATCGCCGCGATTGGCGCACTATCGGCCGTCGGCGCCGCGCGCGCCGTCGCGAGCCTGGATCCGACCCACTACGCCGCCGCGGCCCGCGCCGAGGAGGTCGTCCAGCCCGCCACGGCGGCGCCGTCCGCCGTCGCCTCGATCCGCAAATCCGCCGACGGCCACTACTGGGCCGAGGCCCAGGTCGATGGCAAGGCCGTCCGCTTCCTCGTCGATACCGGCGCCACGGCCGTGTCGCTGACCCTCGAAGACGCCCGCCGCCTGGGCATCGACACCGCAAATCTGACCTACGGCTATGATGTGATCACCGCCGACGGCAAGGCGCGCGCCGCCGCCGTCAAACTGGCCAGCATCTCGATCGCCGGGGCGCGGATCGAGAACGTCGATGCCCTGATCATCGAAAAGGGCCTGGGCGCCTCCCTGCTTGGCATGAGCTACCTCGGCCGCCTGCGCGCCTTCGAGGCCACCCAGAGCGCGCTGATCCTGAAGCCCTGATCACGCGGCCCTTGAGCCGCCCGCCATCAGGGCCTTCAATGGGTCGATGTCGCCGTCCCTCGAATCCCTGCTTGGCCAGGCCGCCCAGCTACGCCGCGCGGGGCGGACGCTGGAGGCCCTGGCGGCCTATGAGGCCTTGCTGACGGCCCATCCCGACCTGCCCGACAGCTGGTACAATCTGGCCCTGTTGCAGCGTCAGGCCGGCCGGCCGCGGGCGGCGCTCGACTCCTATCGCCAGGCGCTGGACCGGGGCGTCAGCGAGGCCGAGGAGGTCCACCTCAACCGGGCGGTGATCCTGACCGACGACCTGCGGGACGAGGCCGGGGCGAAGGCCGAGCTGACGGCCGCCCTGGCCCTGAACCCGGCCTATGTCCCGGCCCTGCTGAACCTGGGCAACCTGCACGAGGATCACGGCCGGCGGGCCGAGGCTCTCGCCGCCTACGGCGCCATCCTGGCCCTGCATCCGGGCGACCCGACCGCCCTGGCCCGGATCGGCGGCCTGCACACGCCAACCGGACCGGACGACCCGTTGATCGGCCGCCTGCGGGGGGCCCTGGCGCGACCTGGCGCGTCGGCCGCCGAGCGGGCGGCGCTGGGCTTCGCCCTCGGCCGTATGCTGGATGCGACAGGCCGCTACGACGAGGCCTTCGCGGCCTGCGCCACCGCCAACCAGGCCAGCCGCGCCAGCGCCCCGGCCGGCGCGGCGAACTATGATCGCGCGGCGATGGAAGCCCTGGTCGATGCCTTGATCGCGGCCTTCCCGACCCCCTGGACCGGCGCCCCAGCCGCCGCGGGCCCGCCGACGCCAGTGTTCATCTGCGGCATGTTCCGCTCGGGCTCGACCTTGGTCGAGCAGGTGCTGGCCAGCCACGCGCGGGTCAGGGCGGGCGGCGAGCTGGACCTGGTCCCGGCGATGACGCGCGGCCCGCTGGCCCCCTGGCCGGCCAGCCTGGCGACCACATCGCCGGCGGCGCTCGACGATCTCGCCGCCGGTTACCTGCGGACCCTGGCGGCGATCTTCCCCGACGCCGACCGGGTCACCGACAAGCGGCCGGACAACTGGCTGCACGTGGGCCTGATCAAGCGGCTGTTCCCGGCCGCTAAGATCGTCAACACCATGCGCGATCCGCTGGACAACGCCCTGTCGGTGTTCTTCCTGCACCTCGACCACGGCATGACCTATGCCCTGGATCTGATGGACACCGGCCACTACCTGCGCCAGCAGCAGCGGCTGATGGCCCACTGGAAGACGCTCTATCCGGACGACATCCTCGACTTCGACTACGACGCCTTCGTCGCCGCCCCGGCGCCGGCGCTGGCGCGGCTGCTGGCCTTCCTGGACCTCGAGCCGGACGACAACTGCCTGGCCTTCCACCGGCTCGACAATGCGGTGAAGACGGCCAGCGTCTGGCAGGTGCGCGAGCCGCTCTACCAGCGATCCTCCGGCCGCTGGCGTCGCTACGCGCGGCAGCTGGCGCCGCTGAAGACCTGGCTGGAACAGGACCGGCCTTGACCCCTCAGGCCGCCTTTCGCGCCGCCGCGTCGGTCACCGCCGCCAGGGCCGCGTCGAGCACCTCCAGCCCGGCGCCGGTCTTGCTCCCCTCGACGGTCAGGATGCGCCGCCAGGCCCGGGCCCCGGGGCGGCCGTGGAACAGGCCCAGCATGTGGCGGGTCATGCCGGCCAGGTGAAAGCCAAGCGCCAGCCGGCCGGCGATATAGGGACGGTAGCGCGCCACGGCCTCGACCGGATCAACCGCCTCGCCCTCGCCGAAGATCCGCGCATCCACGTCGCCGAGGATCGCCGGCTCATGATAGGCGGCGCGGCCCAGCATCACCCCATCGACCTGCTCCAGGTGCGCGAGCGCCTCGTCCAGCGACGCCACCCCGCCGTTGAGCACGATGGTCAGCGCCGGCCGCTCGCGCTTGAGCCGGTAGACCAGCGGATGGTCGAGCGGCGGGACGTCCCTGTTCTCCTTCGGCGACAGGCCCCGCAGCCAGGCCTTGCGGGCGTGGACGACAAAGGTCGTCACCCCGGCCGCGGCCGACAGATCGACGAGGCGGAACAGGCTCTCCTCCGGGTCCTGGTCATCGACGCCGATGCGGCATTTGACGGTCACCGGCACGGCCACGGCGGCCTTCATGGCGGCCATGCAGTCGGCCACCAGCTCGGGCTCGCGCATCAGGCAGGCGCCGAACCGGCCGCTCTGCACCCGGTCCGACGGGCAGCCGACATTGAGGTTGATCTCGTCGTAGCCCAGGTCCTCGCCGATGCGGGCCGACGCGGCCAGGTCCGCCGGGTCGGACCCGCCCAGCTGCAGCGCCACGGGATGTTCGACCGGGTCGTAGCCCAGCAGCCGGTCCCGGTCGCCGTGCAGCACCGCCCCCGTCGTGACCATCTCCGTATAGAGCAGCGCCCGGCGCGTCAGCACGCGATGGAACGCCCGGCAATTGCGGTCGGTCCAGTCCATCATGGGCGCAATGCAGAACCTATGAGCTTGATTTTTCATGTTTTTTGTAAGAGCACCATAGGGTTTGTCACACTCGTTTGTGACCGCTCGCTCTCTCCACGTTCCGCATTTTTCCGGGTTTTTCCGGACTGTTTGTGACCGGAGCGTGACCGAAACGGGCGGCTAGTCAGTGTGATGATGGCGGAGCGCGTCGTCATGGCGTCGATTGATAAAAGGCGTGGCAAGTGGCGTGCTCAGGTACGACGCGAAGGACACCAGCCGCCCGGCGTGCGACACCCAACTTCATCGTCGGCGCAACGCGGACCAAACCCCCGCTATCAGCAGAAGCACGAGCACGGCGATGCATGCATTGGCGAAGTAGTCGCCGGCTTGTCCATAAAGCGTGTGACGGTGCGCCATCGGCATGTCGGCGTACAAAATTGTGCCTGGTGACACGAAGGAGTCGTTCGAGGCGAGGCGTACGCCATTGGCGGTGGCCGCGACAGAGAGGCCGTTGCTGGTAGCGCGCAAGACGCCGAAACCGCCTTCGATGCCACGCATGACACTCATCTCGCCGTGAAGCGGCGTGATGGCGCGCCAATCGTTAGCGGGGATAACCAGCAAGTCGGCGCGCTGCTGCGCGGCTGCGCGCGCGAACGCTGGAAAGTCGGCGTCAAAGCAGATTACGACGGCAACGCGGCCAAACGGGGTCTCGAGCGTCGTGACCCGGCCGTCGCCAGCGACGATCGGCTCGCCAGGCACAGGCACGGACTTTAGATACTCGAGCGCCACGGCGCCTGCTGGCGTGAAGACCATAGCCTTGTTGTGCATGAGCGCTTCAGGGTCGTTGGGAACGCTGACCACACCCGCGATCAGGTAAACCCCATGGCTTTGGGCGAAGGCCTGAGCGCGGGCGATGAAGGCTTGCTCGAATTGAGCGTCATATTGCGCCGCGGCTTCGTACCAAACGATCAGGGAGGCGCCTTCGCGGGCAGCGGTCTCGGACGCGGCGAAAAGAGAGTCAAGGCGTGTGGCGCTGTTGGCGGCGCGGCAGGCATAGTCATCGCGCGCAGCGCAGCCTTCAAAGAAGCGGTCACTGAACTCCGACGGGTTGCTGAGTGCGGCAACGCGAACGGTCTCGGCGCGCGGCGCCGCGTAAAGCGACCACGCGCCGTAACCGAGAGCGGCGACCAAGCAGGCGGCGAAAACAGCGCTCGGCGCGGCCGCGCCGAGTGCGCGCGTGTCGAACAGCGGCTGCACGGCGCTGGCGAACCACATCACCAGAAAGGCGATGCCCCACAGGCCAGTCAGCGATGCGAGTTGCACCAACGGCAGGAACGGGAGTTGGACATAAGCGTCATTTCCCCAGGTGCCGAAAGGGCTGCCGAGGGAAAGGGCGTACAGCAGCGTGACGCCAGCGGTGGGGAAAACGAGAGAGCCCAGGAGGCCGACTAGGCGCGGTGCGATCAGGCGGTGAAACAGGTACGGCACGCCCCGATCACCCCAGAGATCGCGCTGGTGATCGCGTACTCGGCGTCCGCCATCGGGATTGCGCCGCGGAACATAACAAACGCGGCAATGGCGCTGGCGACGGACGTTAGCGCGAAGCCGACCAGCGGGCCGGACATCATGACGAATCGAAGCATTAGCATCGGCGCCAGCCACGCAGCGAAGATGTTGGCTTGGACGCCGTTCGAGAAGCACAACGCCGCAGCGCCGATGATGAGAGCCAGCCAGCGTGCCAGGGCGGAGTTAAGCGCGGTGGGCTGGGGCATTCTTGTGGGCCTATGCAATGAATTGCATATTAGTTAGCATAGCGCGCCGCCATATGCAACTATGTGCATAATGGTTGGTCACTGACGGGTTTCCCATGTCTTTGAGGCACTTGATCCTGGCCTTGGTGGCCGCTCGTGAGTCAACGGGCTACGAGATCACCAAGGAGTTCGATGAGGTTGCCGGTTTTTTCTGGCGCGCCACACATCAGCAGGTTTACCGCGAACTAGGGACTTTGGCCGATGCGGGGCTCCTGCGCTTCAGCGAGGTTGAGCAGCACGGAAAGCCGGACAAGAAGGTCTACGCGATCACGGCAGAGGGGCGGAAGGCGTTCGCGGATTGGTTTCGAGAGCCGACGGACCCGCCGCGGGCCGCCGATCCGCTGATGATCAAATTTTTCGCAGCCGAGCTTGTCGGCATAGACGAGCTGCGGAGACAACTGGCGAACGCACGGGCGCGGCGAGAGGCGATATTGGCTGCTTACGAGGCCATCCAGGCGCAGCACTATTCAGAGCCGATGAAGGAGATGCCGCGCTGGAAGCAGCTGATATTTATGACACTGCGGCTCGGCATGGCGCGCGAGCGCGCGTGGCTTGAGTGGGCGGATGAGAGCGAGAAGGTGTTGCGGACATAGAGCCCACCTCTGCCGCTTGCGACGCCCGGCGTCTCCGCCCTGGCCACAAGGACTCGGAATACCCTTTTGCGTCAGTTTGTGCGGATGCGGCTGTCCACTTAGGGCCGATCGCTTCCGCCCAGACACAATGTTTCCAGCGACCGTTGACGTGCACATTACAGCCGCTTGGATCATCTCCCCAAACTCATCCGCCTGCCCCGCGGCGGTCACACGCCCTCGTGTGACCGCGTGACTGCGCCTAGTCCGGCCCACTCGCAACAACCGACAACTTGCGCGCCGTTCAGGAAAAATCGGGCGCCATGAAGCACTCTCAGTGAGTGTGACCGCGTTGTGACCGCGCTTTGGTAAGCGCTTGAAATCCTACGTGCGTCCGCCCAGTCCATCAGGGGGCCACACAGAATCTATGTGATTGAAAATGCGTCACTTTTTCTGCAGTCTCAAGGAGTTGGCTCGCAGCGAATGCAACCGAATTTACGCTATCGCACGACGTTTTTCGCGGCCTTTCGACGAGTCAGCGCACACGGAGCGCACACGAATATGGCGACGTACGCAAGGCTCGGTTCGGGCTCCTGGCGCGTCCAGGTCCGGCGGAAGGGCCGCTATGTAAGCGAGACCTTTCTCCGGCGCGAGGACGCCCGCAAATGGGCGACCGACGCCGAACGGCAGGTGGACCGCGGCGAGACGCCCACCAGCTCAAAGATCGCTCGGCTTAACAGCTTCGCCGATCTCGTTTCGCGAGATAGGGAAAATGCATATCGATTTCGGTTCTTCGAGACGGGGATGCTCGGCGATTGGGGCAACCGGACGCCCCTTTTGACCTGGGTCATTGAGTCTCGCGCCGCCTGGGGCCATCCTCCGCGCCTAGGAGAATTCGTCTGATCCGATTGCTCAGCTTTCTGCTGGTCTGGACCGCCGCACTGGCCTTGCCGCTGGTCGCCGCGCCGGGGGCGCATGCCACGGCGAAAGCGACGCCCTGTCCGATGCTAGCCGTCGGCGTGGCGGTGAACCATGCCGGGGTGGACTGTTGCGATCACGGCCAGGGCTCGACCGACCAGACGGCGCCCTGCAAGCCGGGGATGGCCTGTTTCGCCACGGCCGCCGCGCTGCCCGCCGCGAGCATCGATCTCTCGTTGATCTCTTTCGACGACCCTGATCCCGTCCGGCCCCCGACGCGAGTGCTCACGTCCCGGCCCCCGGACCGCGACATACGACCTCCCATCGCCCTCTGACCCTCGACTGACCGCCGGCCCCTCCGTGGGCCGGCCGCTGGCGCTCGCGCGCCGTCATGAGGAGTTTGGAGCATGTCTCCCTTGAAACTGGCGTGGCTGCTTGCCCTGAGCGCCACCGCCGTATCGGCCCACGCCGAGCCGCTGACTTTTGATCAAGCGCTGGCCCGCGCCGGTGAGACCGCGCCGAGCCTCAGGGCCGCCGCCCTGCGGGTCGATGCGGCGCGATTGGCCAGCCGCGGCGCCGGGTCCTTGCCCGACCCCAGGCTGGCTCTGGGGGTCGAGAACCTGCCAATCAGCGGTCCCATGGCGGGTCGCTTCGGGGCGGACGAGATGACCATGGCCAGCGTCGGGGTGATGCAGGACATGCCAAGCCGCCCCGCTCGCCGGGCGGCGGTTGAACGCGCCGGCGCCGAGATCGGCATGGCGGACGCCCAGACAGGCCTCGAGGCGCGGGCGGTCCGGCTGGCGGTGGCCCAGGCCTGGGTCGATCTCCACTACACCCGGGCGCGGCTGGCGGCGCTGGACGAGGTCGAGAAGGCCCTCGGGCCGATCCTCGGCACGGCGCCCTCGGCCGTGACGCGGGGGGCGAGACCCGCCGAGACCATCGATCCGGCCGAATGGCTGCTGGCCATCGCCGATCGTCGCAGCGCGCTGATGGCCGATCTTGCGAAGGCCCGGGCCGCGCTGGTGCAATGGACCGGCGATCCGGCGGCCTCGGTGAGCGGAGAGCCGCCGCGATGGGACGTCGATCCGGTCATGCTGCGCGCGGGCCTGGGCCGCCATCCCACGTTGCTGGCCTACGACGCGGGCGCCCGGCTGGCCGACGCGGATTTGGCCGGAGCGCGGGCCACGCTGACGCCGGACTGGAGCTGGGAGCTGGCCTACCAGCGCAGGGATCCGATGTTCGGTGACATGGTCTCGGCGCGCGTCACGGTGTCCCTTCCCCTTCGCAAGGGCGAGCGGCAGGGCCCGATGATCGACGCCCGGTCCATCGACGCCGGCCGGGCGAGGGTCGACCGGGAGGTCGCGCGACGGCGGCTGGCCGCCGAACTTGATGGCGACCTGGCCACCCTTCAGATGCGCCGGGAACTCTGGGCGCGGGCGCGGGACGGCCGACTGCCGCTTGCGCTGCGCCGGGCCGATCTGGAAACCGCCAGCTATGCGGCCGGAACGGCGGGCCTGCCGAATGTACTGGCCGCCTTCACCGCGCTCGCCGACGCCAAGCTCGACCTTCTCGACAAGGAGGCCGACGCCCTGCGCGAGGCCGTGCGGATCAACATCACCTACGGGAGCGACGCATCATGAGCGCGTTCAATCGAATTTCGACGCCTCGGGTCGTCGTGGCGGCCGTGGCGCTGGCGCTGGTCGCCGGCGCGGGCGGCTATGGCCTGGCGCGGCTGGGCTCGCCCTCGGCCGATCCGGCGGCGCCGGCCAAAGAGGCCGGACCCAAGATCCTCTACTGGCATGACCCGATGCTGCCGGCGGAACGCTATCCCGGCCCGGGCAAGTCTTCCATGGGCATGGACCTGATCCCGAAATACGCCGACGAGAGCGGCGAGGCCGGGGTTCGCATCGATCCGGCCAGCCTGCAGAGCCTGGGCGGCCGGATCGTCGCCGCCACGCGCGGAACCCTGCCCTCCGGTCTCACGGCGACAGGCGTGGTGGACTTCAACCAGCGCGACGTGGCCATCGTCCAGGCGCGGACCGCGGGGTTCGTGCAGAGGGTCTACAACCGCGCGCCGGGCGATCTCGTCGGCGCCGGCGCGCCGCTGGCCGATCTGCTGGTCACCGAATGGGGCGGCGCCCAGGCCGAGTACCTCGCGGTGCGCCGCGCAGGCGACCCGGGCCTGGCGCGGGTCGCGCGGCAGCGGCTGGTTCTGCTCGGCATGTCCGACGAATTGATTGACCGGATCGACCGCACCGACCGTCCGCAAACGGTGGTGACCATCTCGACGCCGACCGGCGGGGTGATCCGCACGCTGAGCGTCAGGGCCGGCATGACCGTCATGGCCGGCCAGACCCTGGCCGAGGTCAATGGCCTGGGCACGGTCTGGGTCAACGCCGCCATCCCGGAAGCCCTGGCCGGACAGGTTCGGGCGGGCTCGCCGGTCAGCGTGACCTTCGCCGCCTTCCCCGGCGAGACCTTCGCCGGCCACGTATCGACGATCCTGCCCGAGACCCAGGGCGAGACACGGACCCTGACCGCACGGATCGAGCTTTCCAACCGGGGCGATCGACTGAAGCCCGGCATGTTCGCCACTGTTCAGCTCGGCGCGACCGCAAGGCCGGCCCTGCTGGTCCCGTCGGAAGCCGTCATCCGCACCGGCAGGCGCACCCTGGTCATGCTGGCGCTGGACGGCGGCCGCTATCAGCCCGTCGAGATCCGGACCGGCCGGGAAGCGGGCGGCAAGACCGAGGTCCTCGCCGGCCTGGCGGACGGCGAGAAGGTCGTCGCCTCCGGCCAGTTCCTGATCGACTCCGAGGCCAGCCTGTCGGGCGTCACGGCCCGCCCGATCGAGGATGGCGACATGCCGACCGGAGACCGGCCATGATCGCCGCCCTCATCCGCTGGTCGGTGGCCAATCGTTTCTTCGTGGTGCTGGCCGCCCTGGCGATCATCGGAACCGGCGTCTGGGCCGTGCGCACCACGGCCGTGGACGCCCTGCCCGATCTCTCCGACGTGCAGGTCGTCATCCGCACCAGCTATCCCGGCCAGGCGCCGCAGATCGTCGAGAACCAGGTCACCTATCCGCTGGCCACGACCATGCTGTCCGTGCCCGGCGCGAAGGTCGTGCGGGGCTATTCCTTCTTTGGCGACAGCTTCGTCTATGTGCTGTTCGAGGACGGGACCGACCTCTACTGGGCGCGGTCCCGGGTGCTGGAATACCTCAACCAGGTCCAGGGCCGGCTGCCGGACTCCGCGCGCCCCGCCCTTGGTCCCGACGCCACCGGGGTGGGCTGGATCTACGAATACGCCCTGGTCGATCGCACCGGCCGCCACGACCTCTCGCAGCTGCGCAGCCTGCAGGACTGGTTCCTGCGCTATGAGCTGAAGAGCCTGCCGGGCGTCGCCGAGGTGGCCAGCATCGGCGGCATGGTCAGGCAGTACCAGGTGGTCCTCGACCCGGTGAAGCTGGCCGCCTACGGCGTCACCCACCAACAGGTCACCCTGGCCATCAACCGCGCCAATGGCGAGGCCGGCGGCTCGGTGCTGGAGCTGGCCGAGGCCGAGTACATGGTCCGGGCCAGCGGCTATCTGAAGACCCTGGACGATTTCCGGGCCGTGCCGCTGCGGACCGCCGGCGGGACCCCGGTCCTGCTCGGCGACCTCGCGACGATCCAGATCGGGCCGGAGATGCGGCGCGGCATCGCCGAACTGGACGGCCAGGGCGAGGTCGCCGGCGGGGTCATCATCCTGCGCTCCGGCGAGAACGCCCGCGCCACCATCAAGGCGGTGCAGACCAGGCTGACCGAGCTGAAACGCGGCCTGCCGCCGGGCGTGGAGGTGGTGACCACCTATGACCGATCCCAGCTCATCGACCGCGCCATCGAGAACCTGACCACCAAGCTCGGCGAGGAGTTCCTCATCGTCGCGCTCGTCTGCGGCCTGTTCCTCTGGCACGTCCGCTCGGCCCTGGTGGCTATCCTGACCCTGCCGCTGGGGGTTCTGATCGCCTTCATCATCATGCGGCTGCAGGGGGTGAACGCCGACATCATGTCGCTGGGCGGCATCGCCATCGCCATCGGGGCCATGGTCGACGCGGCCGTGGTGATGATCGAGAACGCCCACAAGAAAATCGAACGCTGGGAGCACGACCACCCGGGCGAGCGCCTCGAAGGCGACGAACGCTGGCGGGTGATCACCGACGCCGCCGTCGAGGTCGGGCCGGCGCTGTTCTTCAGCCTGGTGATCATCACCCTGTCGTTCGTGCCGGTGTTCACGCTGCAGGCGCAGGAGGGGCGGCTGTTTTCGCCGCTGGCCTTCACCAAGACCTACGCCATGGCCGGCGCGGCGCTGCTGTCGGTGACCCTGGTTCCGGTGCTGATGGGCTGGCTGATCCGCGGGCGCATTCCGGCCGAACAGGACAATTTCCTCAACCGCTGGCTCACGGCCATCTACCGACCCGCGCTGGACTGGGTGCTGGACCGGCCCCGGACGGCGCTGGTCATCGCCGCGCTGGTGTTCGCCACCACCGTCTGGCCGCTGTCCCAGCTCGGCGGCGAGTTCATACCGCTGATGGACGAGGGCGACCTGCTCTACATGCCCTCCGCCTTGCCCGGCCTCTCGGCGGCCAAGGCCTCGCGGCTGCTGCAGCAAACCGACCGGATGATCCGCACCGTGCCGGAGGTGAAGAGCGTGTTCGGCAAGGCTGGCCGCGCCGAAAGCGCCACCGATCCGGCGCCGCTGGAGATGTTCGAGACCACCATCCAGTTCAAGCCCCGCGACCAGTGGCGGCCCGGCATGACCCCCGAGCGGTTGGTCGAGGAGCTGGACCGGGCGGTTCAGGTCCCGGGCCTGGCCAACGTCTGGGTCCCGCCGATCCGCAACCGCATCGACATGCTGGCCACCGGCATCAAGAGCCCGATCGGGGTCAAGGTGTCCGGCGCCGATCTGGCCGAACTGGACCGCATCGCCCATGACGTGGAAGCGGTGGCCAGGCGCACGCCCGGCGTCAGCTCGGCCCTGGCCGAGCGGCTGACTGGCGGACGTTACGTGGACATCGACATCGACCGCGCCGCCGCCGCGAGGTTCGGCCTCAACATCGCCGACGTGCAGGAGATCGTCGCCGGCGCCATCGGCGGCGAGACCATCGGCCAGACGGTCGAGGGCCTGGCGCGCTACCCGATCAGCGTCCGCTATCCGCGCGAGATCAGGGACAGCCTGGATGGCCTGCGAGCCCTGCCGATCCTGACGCCTTCGGGCCAGCAGATCACCCTGGGAACGGTGGCGGCGGTCACCGTCGCCGACGGCCCGCCGATGCTCAAGACCGAGAACGGGCGGCCCTCGACCTGGGTCTATGTGGACGTGCGCGGGCGCGATCTGGCGTCCGTGGTCAAGGACCTGCGCGCGGCCGTGGCCAAGGATGTCCAGCTCTCGCCGGGCGTCTCGATCGCCTACTCCGGACAGTTCGAGTTCCTGGAGCGGGCCATGGCGCGGTTGAAGCTGGTCGTGCCGGCCACCCTGCTGATCATCTTCGTCCTGCTCTATGTGATCTTCCGCCGGTTCGACGAAGCGGCGCTGATCATGGGCACACTGCCGTTCGCCCTGACCGGGGGCATCTGGACCCTCTATCTGCTCGGCTACCATCAGTCGGTCGCAACCGGCGTCGGGTTCATCGCGTTGTCAGGTGTCGCCGCCGAGTTCGGGGTGGTGATGCTGATCTACCTCAAGCACGCCCTGGCCGAACGGGGCGACGATCCGGACATCGGCCAGGTCGAGGCGGCCGTGAGGGAAGGCGCGCTGCTGCGCGTAAGACCAAAGGCCATGACCGTCGCGGTGATCCTCGCGGGCCTGTTGCCCATCCTGCTCGGCCATGGGGCCGGGTCGGAGGTGATGAGCCGCATCGCCGCCCCGATGATCGGCGGCATGCTGACCGCGCCGCTGCTGTCGATGCTCGTTATTCCAGCCGCCTGGCTGCTGCTCAGGCGACGGCGCGCCCGTTCCGTTCAACCGCTTCCACAAGGAGACACGCCATGAAGCGCCTCACCCTGATCCTCGCCTCCGCCGCCATGGCGACCGCCCTCGCCGGCTGTGGCGAGAAGGTCGCCGAACCGGCCGCCGATGCCGAACAGGCCGCCCCGGCGGCGGGCCCCGGGGCGGGCGGCATGACGCCCGGCATGGGCATGGCCGGCGCGATGATGGCCAAGGGAACCGGAACGGTCACGGCCATCGACAAGACGGCCGGCACGATCACCCTCGACCACGGCCCGATCGCCGAAGCGAAATGGCCCGCCATGGAGATGGAGTTCAAAGCGACCCCGGCAAGCCTGCTCGACACGGTCAAGGTCGGCGACAAGGTCTCGTTCGAGCTGAAGATGGGCAGCGGAACGGGTGAGGTGACGGCTATCCAGCCGCAATAGGCGCCAGAGGCGGATCGAAGCCGAAGTCGGCTTCGATCAACGCCGCCCTTCGAGCAGGGTCGAAGGCGCGAGGGCGTCAGTTGTCGCGAAGATCGAGGGTTTGGGCGCGGCGACGGCCGACGCGGCGGTCAGGCCGCCGACGCCTGTTCCCAGAACCAGGGCAATGCCGACGGCGGCCATGCGAGCCGGCGCGAGGCCGGCTCTCACCGACCGTTCACGGGCGATGAGGCGACGCACGTCGTATTCGACAGCGCCGAGCTCACGATCCAGGTCCTGGTCGCGAAGCTGTGTCAGCAAGCTGTCCAATCGGTCGGTCATGTCCTGCGTCCTGGGCACTGTGTTCCTCCATTATACGCGCCGCCCATTCAAATCCCCCAGATCGTTCAGAGCTTTTCCTCCCTCCCCCTCTGCCCGGTCGATGAGGGCTGCCCGGGCCGGGCGCGTATATCCGCCTGAAGCGCCAAGGCGCACCGACCCGAGAGACTCGAGGAGTTTTTGATGAAGTCCAATCTGATGATCGCGGTGCTGGCCGCCGCGCTTTCGACCGCCGGGATGACGGCGCCGGCTCTCGCCCACGATGGCGAAGACCACGCCGCCACTCCCCAGTCGGCGGCCGGCGATGGCGTGATCAAGGCGGTGGACGTCAAGGCCGGCACGGTGGTGATTGCCCACGGCCCGATCCCCGCGCTCAAGTGGCCCGCCATGACCATGAAGTTCAAGGTCGAGTCCGCAGCCGTTCTGAACGGCGTCACGATCGGCAAGAGGGTCCACTTCGTTCTGAAGAACGAACACGGCAAGCCGGTCGTCTCCGAAATCCACGTCCTGTGAAGCCGGGCGCAGGCGTGGTCCTGGAGACCATGCCCGTAGCCTCAATCGAAGACACCGGGGGCCCAAGGCCATGACAAACACGAACGCGAGACCATGGCTGGCCGGTTTGCTGGGGCTACTTCTGGCGCTGGGGCTGGCCGCTTCGCCCCTGAGCGCGCACGAAGACGACAAGGCTCCTGTCCCGGCGGCATCGCCCGCCACGGCGCCGGCCACCGCCGCGATGTCGCCCGAGGATATGCCAGTCACCGACATGGCCTGGCCGACCGATGACGACGACGGCATGATGATGAGCCACAAGGCCAGGCCGACGACGTTCGAAGGCCGTCTGCTGGCCTGGATCGGAATGTGGCACCCGGCGGCTATCCACTTCCCCATTGCCCTGCTGCTGACGGTGGCCTTCCTGGAGGGCCTCGCGGCTGTCCGGCGCAAGCCGATCTACACGGCGAGCAACAGGATTCTGCTGGCGGTCGGTGTCGCCGGCGCGTTTGTCGCCGCGCCGATGGGTTGGCTGAACGCGGGCCTGCCGACGCCCGATGACAGCTTTGCCTTGACCGTTCACCGCTGGCTTGGAACCGCCATGCCCTTCCTGCTGTTGGCGTTGTGGTCCTTGAAGAGACCAGCGGAACAGGCGGCCACGCGCTTGAGTTCGCGTGGGTATGAGGCGCTGCTGGCCGCCACTGTGCTGCTGATCTTGGTGCAAGCCTATTTCGGCGCGATTATCACTCACGGCGCCGAACACATGATGTTCTGACACGGCACACTGAGCTGGATCGCACCGGGGGCGTTGGGTGATCCGAAACCAAATGGGAGGCCGCCGTATTACGGCGGCTCCGTCCGACCGAGGATTTGATGCCCAAAATCGCCCGCCGCACACTCCTGAGAAACGCCGGTCTGCTCGGAGCGGGGCTGGCCATGACCAGCCTGTTTCCCGCCTGGGCGCGCAGCAACTCGTCGGGCCTCGTCCGGGACCTGCCAACACTGTCCGGGACGGATATCAAACTTCGTATCGGCCACACGGCCTGGTCGATTGATGGTCGCCAGGGCCATGCCGTGACCATCAACGGCGCCGTTCCCGGACCGTTGATCCGGCTCCAGGAAGGGCAGACCGCCCGCATCGCGGTGACCAACGACCTGGACGAGGATACCTCGATCCACTGGCACGGCCTGATCGTGCCGTTCCAGATGGACGGGGTGCCGGGCGTCAGCTTCCCGGGCATCAAACCGGGCGAGACCTTTGTCTACGAGTTCCCGGTCGTGCAGTCGGGGACCTATTGGTATCACAGCCACTCGGGTCTGCAGGAGCAGGAGGGCCACTACGGTCCCATCGTGATCGAGCCCAGGGACGCCGATCCCGTGGCCTATGATCGCGAGTATGTGGTCGTGCTGTCCGACTTCGCCTTCATGCATCCGCACGAGATTTTCCGGAAACTGAAGCAGCAGGCGGGCGTCTTCAATTTCCAGAAGGAGACCGTCGCCGGTCTGCTTGCCGGCCGGGACCAGCCCCTGAAGGACCGCGTCGAGTGGGCGAAGATGCGGATGGACCCCACCGACATCTCCGATGTCACCGGGTCGGTCTATACATTCCTGATCAACGGCCATGGCCCCGACGACAACTGGACCGCGCTGTTCAACCCCGGCGAACGCGTCCGTCTTCGGTTCGTGAACGCCGCCGCAATGACCATCTTCAACGTCCGCATTCCGGGCCTGACGATGACGGTCGTTCAGTCAGACGGCCAGAACGTGAAGCCGGTCGATGTCGAGGAATTCCAGATCTCGGTTGCCGAGACCTTCGATGTCGTCATCCAGCCGACCGAAGACAAGGCGTTCACCCTGGTCGCCGAAGCGGTTGATCGTTCGGGCATGGGCCGCGCCACGCTCGCGCCGCGCCCTGGCATGGTCGCCGCCGTGCCCCCCCTCCGTGAACGCCCTGTCGCCACCATGCGGGACATGGGCATGGACATGAGCGGCATGGACCACGGCCCCGCCGACGACACGTCCGGCGGGATGCAGATGGATATGTCCGGCATGGATATGTCGATGCGCAATCCCGACAACGCACCGCAGGTCACCATGGGGCCAGGCGTCCAGACCATCTCGCCGATGCCGATGGACCGAACGGGCGAGCCTGGTCAGGGTCTGGAAGACGTCGGCCACAAGGTGCTGGTCTACACCGACCTTGAGGCGCTGACGCCCAACCCGGACAGCCGGACGCCGTCCCGTTCCCTCGAGCTGCACCTGACCGGCAACATGGAACGGTTCATGTGGTCGTTCGACGGTGAAAAATACAGCGAGATCACCAAGCCGATCCCGTTCCGGCTGAACGAACGGGTGCGGGTGACCCTGGTGAACGACTCGATGATGTCGCACCCGATGCACATCCACGGGCATTTCTTCGAGTTGCTGGTTGGGCCAAAAGGCCGACACCCGCGCAAACACACGGTCAACGTCGCGCCGGGCGGCAAGGTGACCTTTGATCTGACGGCGGATGCGCCGGGCGACTGGGCCTTCCACTGCCACATGCTCTACCACATGCATGCGGGCATGTTCCGCCTGGTCAGTGTCCGACCCCTCGCGGGAGAAGGCGCATGAAGACCGCGGCGATTCTGACGGCGCTTCTTGCCATCACGGCGACGCCCGCCCTGGCGCAGCACCAGGGCCACCCGATGCCGATGCCGCTGCCAAAGGCGGCTCCCACACCCAGGCCCCCGCCGCCACCGTCGCCGGGTAGCGACGCCGCAACTCCCGCCCCGGCCGCCAGGCCGGCGACGGATCAGCCGACAGAAAATCCTGGCGCCGGACCCGCCGAGAGCGGCGTCGCCGCAATGTCCGGGATGGATCACGGCGCCGCCGAAGAGGAGGTCGGCGACGACCCTGCGCCTCCCCCCCCGACCGATCACGCTGCTGATGGCGTGTTCGACCCGGCGGTCATGGCCCGCGCCCGTGCCCAGCTTCAAAAGGAACATGGCGGCAGCCTCATATCCAAGGTGATGCTCAGCCTCGGCGAGTACCGGATCGGCGACGGCGAGGACGGCTATCGTTGGGAAGGCGAGGCCTGGGTCGGCGGCGACCTAAATCGGTTCGTCGTGAAGACCGAGGGCGAGGGCGCTGGTGAGTTGGAGAGCGCCGAGGCGCAGACGCTCTATTCGCGGGCGATCAGTCCCTATTTCGACCTCCAGGCAGGCGTTCGGCAGGATTTCCAGTCCGGCCCGAAGCGCACCTACGCCACGGTCGGTTTCGAAGGCGTCGCGCCCTACTGGTTCGAGACATCGGGCGCCCTGTTCCTGTCCAACAAGGGCGAGGTGTCCGGCCGGCTGGAAGGGACTTACGACCTGCGTCTGACGCAACGATGGATCTTGCAGCCCCGCGTGGAAACCAACTTCACCGGCCAGGACATTCCCGAACTGGAGCTGGGCTCGGGCGTCTCCAACATCGAGCTGGGCCTGCGGCTGCGCTACGAAATCAAGCGAGAGTTCGCGCCCTACATCGGCGTCTCGTTCGACCGCAAGTTCGGCGGCACGGCTGACTACGCCCGC
Source organism: Caulobacter sp. (assembly GCA_030645575.1). GTDB lineage: Bacteria > Pseudomonadota > Alphaproteobacteria > Caulobacterales > Caulobacteraceae > Caulobacter. The sequence goes on from JAUSMJ010000063.1 coordinate 61,115, forward strand.
GTGCTCGGCAAGGATGTCGAGGCCACAGGCTTCGTCATCGGCGTCCGGGCCTGGTTCTAACCCCCAACACGGAAGTGTCCCCTTGGTTCTGAGAGCGCTCGTCTTTTCCCTCTGTCTCGCCGGGGCGGCTATTGCCGCGTCCACGCCGGCAAGCCCTGCCCAGGCCGCCTCGCCGGCCGCCACCCCGCTCGCCGTTGTCGAACAGTTCCACACGGCGATGAAACGGCGCGACGCAGACGCGGTGGCCGCGTTGATGGCCGACGATGCGGTCATCTATGAACAGGGCTGGGTTGAAGTCTCGAAGGACGAATACGTCACGGGTCACCTGCCAGGAGATATCGCCTACAGCGTCGGCATGACCGATCAGATCATCAGCCGCCGCGTCTCGACCAGCGGGTCGTTTGCGGTCGTCATGACCCAGGGCCGCACAACCGGAACCTATGAAGGAAAGGCCGTGGACCGGGGGGCAACTGAAACCATGGTTCTGAGGCGGACAAAGGGTGTCTGGCTGATCACCCACATCCACTGGTCGTCGCACGCGACGAAGGCCTAGATATCGTCGAGGGCCAGGGCCTCAGCCAGCGCCTTACGCGCCCGGTAAACCCGAAGCTCGACGGCCTTGGCGGTCAGTCCGAGAATACGGCCGGCCTCTTCCTGGCTGAGCTCTTCCAGCGCCGTCAGGATCAGCGGCTCCTTGAGACCTTGCGGCAGGTTGGCCACGGCCCGGTCCAGCCGGGAGAGACGTTGCTGATCCAGCACCGCCGCCTCGGGCGATGGCGTGTCGTCCGTCAGGTTCAGTCCCGCCTGGCTGTCGAGGGGATCGCTGCGTGTCAGCCAGCGCCGCACCGCACGCCGTCGGGACCAGTCCCGGCATTTGTTGAGCGCGATGCTCCGCAGCCAGGTCGGAAAGGAACGGGCGGCGTCATAGCGTTTGAGCGCTGTCCAGGCCGCAGCGAAGGTCTCCTGCAGGAGATCGTAGGCCTCGTCAGGATTGCCGGTGTAGCGGCGGATGAACCGATAGAGCGCGTCCTTGTGGCGGGCAATCAGCCGAGCGAATGCGCGCTCGTCGCCCGCCACTGCGGTGGCGGCAAGCTGGTCGTCCGGTGCTTCGAAGTTCGGGCTCACCGATCCTCTTGGGTGAGCGCCGCGATCACTTCCGCGTCGAACGCCTTGGCCTGCTGCGGCGTCAGGACGGCCCGCATGTCGAACACATGGGCGATGGTCGCCTTCTGCAGAGCGCCCATGGCCATGTGCAGGTGATCGATGGCGGCCTCGACCTTTGGTGAGTCCTTGTGGCCCCCACGGATCGCGTCGGCCAGTTCACGGTTGGCCGCCCGCACGTCCGCCTCCAGCAGCCTCCGCTCGGTCCCATATTTTGCCTCGATGGCGTCGAGCTTGCGGGTCTGTTCCGGTGTCAGGTCCAGATCCCTGTGGACCATGTCATGCAGCGATGGACCGCCTGTCTGGTGGCTGATCACGTAGTAGGCGCAGAGCGAGGCGCCGCCTCCGGCCGCCAGGACCGCGAGGCCCACGGTGATTAGCAGGTTGCGCAATCCAGGCTTCATCAGCGTCTCTCCGCGGCGGTTTCCGGGGCGCATCGCCAACCAGGCGTTCGCCCGCCTCCTGAGTTACGCACCCAAGCGCAGCAACCCTCCTGCACATGAGGGGTTGGTCTATCGCCCGCGTAGTTCCTGGGAAGAGTCTGGACGGAGGTCGTCATCGCATCGACCGCTGCAACAACGTGACAAGTTCGTCGGCCTTCAGTCGTTGTTCTTCAGGATCGCCGCTGGCTACGGCAGAGGCGACGCAATGGTCGATATGTTCGCGCATCAGCTCGGTCTCGACCTTGGTCAGGGCCGCCCGCACCGCCTGGAGCTGCGTCATGATGTCGATGCAGTAGCGGTCCTCATCGACCATGCGCGCGATGCCGCGCACCTGGCCTTCGATGCGGTTCAGACGGTTCAGGAGTTTGGGTTTGTTTTCGCGCTGCATGGGTCCTCGTCCTTTGTTTCGAGATATACCCCACCGGGGTAATTGACAAGCGTCGGGGCGAGGTCTAGATATGCCGCCACTATACCCCCGTGGGGCATATGCCGGCACGTGACGGGAGATGGACATGGCCGATCATCAACACGGCGACGACCACGCGGGGCATAGCTGCTGCGCTGGAAAACCCAAGGTGGCGAACGGCGTGCTGGACCCCGTCTGCGGCATGGCGGTCGATCCGGAAGCCACCGCGCACCACGCCACCCATGCCGGCGCGCACTTTCACTTCTGCTCGGCCGGCTGCCAGACGAAGTTCCAGGCCGATCCCGAGAAATACCTGTCCGGGGATCGCGCCGCGCAACCGCCCGCCCCGGTTGGAACGATATACACCTGCCCGATGCATCCGGAGATCCGCCAGGTCGGTCCCGGGTCCTGTCCGATCTGCGGCATGGCGCTGGAGCCTGAAACGGTCACCGCCGACTCCGGCCCCAATCCCGAGCTGGCGGACATGACGCGACGATTCTGGGTCGCGGTGGTCCTCAGCCTGCCGGTGTTTGCGCTGGAGATGGGCAATCACCTCTTCAACCTGCACGCCTTGCTGCCCGGCCAGTCTTCCAACTGGGTTCAGTTCGCCCTCGCAACGCCGGTGGTTCTATGGGCCGGATGGCCCTTCTTCGAGCGGGGCTGGGCGTCGGTCAGAACCCGCAAGCTCAACATGTTCACCCTGATCGCGATGGGCGTGGGGGTCGCCTGGACCTACAGCGTGGTCGCCGTTGCGGCGCCCGGCGTCTTCCCGGCCGCCTTCCGCAACATGGATGGCAGCGTCCCGGTCTATTTCGAGGCGGCGGCGGTGATCACCGCACTGGTGCTGCTCGGGCAGGTGCTGGAGCTCGGCGCGCGAGAACGGACCTCCGGGGCGTTGAAGGCGCTGCTCGACATGGCGCCCAAGACGGCCCGGCGTATCCGCCCCGATGGGACGGACGAGGAAGTCACCCTGGACCTGATCGTCGTCGGCGACCGCCTGCGGGTGCGCCCCGGCGAAAAGGTCCCGGTCGATGGCGAGATTGTCGAAGGCCGGGCCGCGCTCGACGAGTCCATGGTCACGGGCGAATCCATGCCGGTCACCCGCTCGGTCGGCGAGGCCGTCATCGGCGGCGCGATCAACAAGACCGGCTCGTTCATCATGCGCGCCGACAAGGTGGGCGCCGACACCCTGCTGTCGCAGATCGTGCAGATGGTCGCCCAGGCCCAGCGAAGCCGCGCCCCGATCCAGCGGCTGGCGGACAAGGTGTCTGGCTGGTTCGTGCCGGCGGTGATCCTCGTGGCGGTGCTCGCCTTCGTCACCTGGGCGGTCGTCGGGCCTGATCCCCGAGTCAGCTACGCGCTGGTGGCCGCCGTGTCAGTGCTGATCATCGCCTGTCCCTGCGCGCTGGGTCTGGCCACGCCGATCTCGATCATGGTCGGCGTCGGACGGGGCGCCCAGGCGGGCGTGCTGATCAAGAACGCCGAAGCTCTCGAACGCTTCGAGAAGGTTGACACCCTGGTCGTCGACAAGACGGGCACGCTTACCGAAGGACGTCCGGCGGTGACGGCCCTGCAGCCCATGGCCGGTCTCGAACGGCTTGAACTGCTGCGTCTGGCGGCCAGCCTGGAGCGTGGCAGCGAGCATCCCCTGGCCGATGCGATCCTGCGGGCCGCGAAGGATGAGAACGTCATCCTCGCGGAGGCGACCGACTTCGACTCCCCGGTCGGTCGCGGCGTGGTCGGCGTGGTGGCCGGTCGCAAGATCGCCATCGGCAGTCGTTCCTTCGTTCAGGAGCAGGGCGCGGACATCGCCCCGTTGGAGGCCGACGCCGACGCCTTGCGCCGACAGGGCGCGACGGTGGTCTTCGTCACCCTGGATGGCGCCCTGGGCGGCCTCATCGGCATCGCCGACCCGATCAAGGCCAATGCGCGGGCGACCATCGACGAACTGAAGGCCGCCGGCCTGCGCATCGTCATGATGACCGGCGACAATGAGACTACCGCGCGGGCCGTCGCCGACCGCCTCGGCATCACCGAAGTCGCCGCCGAAGTGCTGCCCCAGGACAAGGCCTCGGTCGTCCAGCGCCTGCGCGGCGAAGGCCGGGTGGTGGCCATGGCCGGCGACGGCGTCAATGACGCACCAGCCCTGGCGGCGGCGGATGTCGGCATCGCCATGGGCGCGGGGGCGGATGTCGCCATCGAGAGCGCCGGCGTCACCCTGTTGAGGGGCGACCTGACCGGCATTCTGAAGGCGCGGACGCTTTCGCGGGCGGTTATGCGTAACATCCGGCAGAACCTGGTGTTCGCCTTCATCTACAATGTTGGCGGCGTGCCCATCGCTGCGGGTGTGCTCTACCCGGTCTTCGGCCTGCTCCTTTCGCCGGCCATCGCGGCGGCGGCCATGGCGCTTTCGTCCGTGAGCGTGATCGGCAACGCCCTGCGGCTGCGCGGCGTGCGACTGTAGGCAAGACAGGAGGGCAGCCTTGACCAGGAGAACGACCGACAGGCTTCAGCGGCCGCCCCGGTCCGACCCTGGATCCGGACGCGAGATAGTAACAAGACGCATGAGAAAATACCGCAATCCGCTGGTCGCGCTTCGATTCCAGCGCCCGACGGGATGGCTCGGCGCCCTGCGGACCTACCTGTTGGTCTCCCTGCTCAGCCACCTGGCCTGGGAAACAATCCAGCTTCCGCTTTACACGATCTGGTCGACCGCCAGTCCTGGCGAGCTCGCCTTCGCCGTGCTGCATTGCGCTGGCGGTGATATGCTGATCGCGCTGGCCACCCTCGTCGCCAGCTTGCTTGTCACGGGTGGTTCCGACTGGCCGTTCATGGGTCACCGACGGGTCGCAGTCCTGACGGTGTCTGCCGGTCTGGCCTACACGATCTTCAGTGAGTGGTTGAACACCGGCGTGCGCGGCGCATGGACCTATTCCGACCTGATGCCGACCCTGCCGCTGATCGGCACGGGCCTGTCGCCGCTGCTGCAATGGGCGCTGATCCCGACGGCGGCCCTCGTCATGGTCGGGCGGCCTTCATCGACAACGCCGCGACAGACCGACCGGCCGGCGCCTGAGGGGTAGAAGCGCTCCAGCCGTATAGACTGGTTGCGCCCGCCGCCGTAACGCGGGCGGGTCGGGCGGGAGCGAGCGCATGTATCCGAACGACATCCGGCCACTTACATCCTTCCGCACCCTGGACCGGCCGGCGCCAGGCCTTACCGGCGCCGCGGCCGGGGCCGCCTGGGTCGGCGTCTTCGTGGCGACCCTGTTGGTTTCCATGGCGACGTATCATCTGGTCGAACGCCCAGCGCGGAACTGGATGCGCGCACACGACCCTTTCATGCGCAAACCGCCGCCAGAACCGCCGCACGAGCCGGTGATCTGATGGCCCGGAACACGGTCGAATGCTAACGACGCATCAGACTGACCAGGCCGCCGGAGGGCGGTCATCATCGCCATTGTGAGCGCGTGCGGGAGCCAGCATCCTGTCGCGCGTCCTTTCTGAACGAGTGAGCCATGCTTCGTTGGTCGATACAGCTGCACAAGTGGATCGCCCTGATCGTCGGCATCCAGGTGCTCTTCTGGGTCGCCGGGGGTGTTGTGATGACGGCCATTCCCATCGAACGGGTGCGCAGCGAGCATCATGTGGCGGACACAAGGCCCTCGGCGCTCGCCATTGATGCGGCGATGCCTGTCGCGGAGGTCGCCCGGCGAGCGGGCCTCCGGCCGGTCGAGGCCCAGCTGAAGACGACTCCCCGCGGACCGGTGTGGTCGCTGAAACCCGCCAGCGGCGACCCGGTCGTCCTGTCGGCGAACACGGGAAGGCCGATGGAGGCGATGGCGGCGGCGGACGTCCAGGTCCTGGCCCAGCGCGCCTACAAGGGCGACGGCAAGGCTGTCTCGGCGACCCTGCTGGCCAAGGCGCCGCAGGAGACCGGCAAGACCGGCCCGCTTTGGCGCGTGGATTTCGACGACGCCGAAGGGACCAGCTTCTACCTGTCGCCCCAGACCGGCGAGGTCGTCAGCCGCCGATCGAACGTCTGGCGCTTCTACGATTTCTTCTGGCGCCTCCACATCATGGACCTGGAGAAGGGCGAGAACTTCAATCACCCGCTGATCATCGCGGCCGGCGTCCTCACCCTGAGCATCGTCGTGACCGGGTTCATTCTGCTGTGGATCAGGCTGGCGCGTGATCTGAAGGTGGCGCGCATGGCGCGCGCGAGCCGATGATCCTCGCGCTCAATGTCGGTTCCGCGAGCTCCAAGTTCGCCCTGCACGCCGATCAGCCCGGCCGGCGCGCCTCTACGGCCTGCGTCGCAAACTGACCGAACAGGGGATCATCGGCCACGGCTTTCATGGTCTGTCCTACGCCTACATCGCCTCGGTCCCGCGACAGCGATACGGAGGGGGTGCGGGCGGCGCCGTCCGGGTGAGCGTGACCGCCTTCACCGGCCGCCATAAAATTCGTTGCTGCATTTAATACGGCGCCGTAGACATCGCCCATGGCGCGAACTCCGGTCATCCGCAAAGGCGTTCCCAAGGGGGACAAGCGTCAAAGAACCCGCCGCACCCTCGTCGCCGCGGCGGCCGAGGTGATCGCCGAGCGCGGGTTTGACCGCACCTCGATCGAGGCGGTCTGCGCCCGGGCGGGCCTGTCGCGCGGGTCGTTCTATGGCAACTTCGAGAGTCGAGAAGACCTGTTCCTGGCCGTGATGGACAGCCAGTGGACGCCGATCGAGGCCGACTTCCGGCCCGGGGCTCCGTTGCGCGTCCAGATGCGCATTCTCGGCGAGGCCGTGGCCGCCCAGGCCCGCGCCCGCCTGCCGATGGCGGCCGGCGCGGCGGCGTTCCAGCTGTACATCCTGACCCACGACCACATGCGCCGGAAGATGACCGAGCGGAACGCGGAGACCTACCGTGGCATGGCCGCGGGCTTCGCGCGGATCGCGCCGCCGGGCTCCCTGCCCATGCCGGCCGACCGCTTCGCCAGGGTGATCGACGCGCTGATCACCGGTCTGATGTTCACGCGGTTCCAGACACCCGACCTGATCAGCGACGAGGACATCGTCGCGGCGTTCGAGGCTCTGGCGGGGCCGGGCCCGACGCCCGGCGCCTGGCCGATGAGCCGGGTCTGGACGCGAAGCGGCGCGGCCTGACGGGCCGATCGCGACGACAGGGCGAGTTGATTCACGTCAAAGCCCCTGAGTTGAATCCGTTCATAGTTTTGAATGCTGGCGCGGACATCACGGGGCCGGGGGTCGAGGCATGATCGGGAAGCCGCCGCACGCAAGGGGACCTCGCCATGTAGAGCGGCTGCCGGCGGTCGCCCGTCGCCCCGCCGCCAAGCCGTGCGGCGACTGCAGCCTTCGGACCGAGGCCGATCACCGGATCGCCAACCACCTCGCCCTGCTGGCCAGCTACGTGCGCCTGCAGGCCGCCGCCATGGCCAAACAGTCCGCCCCGCCGACCCGCGAGTCGGTGCGCCTGCTCATGGCGGCCATCGACGCCCAGATCACCGCCGTCGCCCAGCTGCATCGCTCGCTCGCCGCCCATGGCCGACCGGTTTCCACCGACCTTGGAGGGCATCTGCACGAGGTCTGCGCGCCCTTCATCGGCGGTCTCTCCGGCACAACCCGCTTCGTCGAGCGTTTCGAGGCCGGCTGCGTGGTGCGGCCCGAAGATGTGCTGCCGCTTACCCAGATGGTCGCTGAAGTCGTGACCAACGCGATCAAGCATGCGCATCCCGCCGGCGATCCCGGCGTCATCACCGTCAGCTGCGCGCGGGACCGGGCCGGCGACCTGCTGGTCGAGGTCGATGACGACGGGCCCGGACTTCCCGCGACAGTCGATCCCAGGACCGGCGGCGGTCTCGGCTTTCGCCTGCTGCGGTCGCTTGGCAAGCAGGTCGGCGGCGCCATTGCGTTCGACTCTTCGCGCCAGGGAACGCATTTTCAGCTTACGCTCCCGCCGGGGGGCCCGGGGACGTAGCCTGACGAACCAGGGGCCAGGCCCACCGGTTTTCGGGCGTGAGGAGGCGAGAGGAGGCGCTGGTGAAGCTGGCGACTGATCAGGCGCCGAGGCATCCGGCCTGGAAACGGGACGCTGTCCGGGGTCGAGGGGCGAGTCGCCCCGGCCACACGGCCCTGGTGGCCGTGACGATCGCCTGCTTTTGGACATCCCCGGCCCTCGCCCAAACGGCCCTGCCCCAGGGGGAATGGCTCATCGACGGCCGCGCGGCCGTGCAGATCTACGATTGCGCCGGCCTGATGTGCGGCCGGATCGTCTGGCTGCATGTGCCACGGGACGCCCGGGGCCGGCTCGACCGCGACAAGAACAATCCGGACAAGGCCCTGCGCGAACGGGAGCTGTGCGGCCTGACCATCATCTGGAACCTGCGCCCCGACGGTCCCGACCGCTGGCGGGACGGATGGTTCTACAATCCCGATGACGGGGCGACCTACCGCCTCTCGGCCCATCTGAAGGCCGCCAACCTGATCGTCGCCCGCGTCTATGTGCTGATCCCGCTCATCGGCAAGACCAAGACGCTGGTGCGGGTTCCCCTGGAAACAACGGACGGATGGTGTTGACGAGATCATGGCGGCCCAAGCACTCGATCTTCACGGCGCGCGCGTGTTCCTCTGCGCGACAGACGGTCCGATGATCGCCAGCGACCGTGACACGTCCGACCTGGTCGGCGAGGCCATCGGCTCGGGCGCCGGGATCATCGCCATCCCGCTCGCGCGGCTACCAGTACACGCGGGTCAATGACGACGTCGTCCTGACGGCCATCGCCACCGGCCTGATCGCCTCGGTCGTGTTCAACATGTTCCAGTAGGCCTCTCCCCCCCGAAGGCCGACTGAACGACGCCCCCGGAGAGCCATCTCCGGGGGTGTTTTCGTTAAGGGGACAACGCGACTGCCCGTCAGGCGACCGCCCGTCGGCGCCGTTTCACGCGCGCGGCCCGCTTCTTCCACCAAACAAACACCCCGGTGATGCTGAGCGCGGCGACGGCCAGGCCGGTGATCGAGATCAGGATCCGGCCCGGCAGGCCCAGGATCCGGCCCGAGTGCAGCGGGAACTGGGCCTGAACAAAGATGTCGGCGGCGGTCCCCGACCAGGGCTGGCGGTCGCCCAGCAGGCGGCCGTCGCGACCGTCGTAGTAGAGATAGGGCGGACCGACGCCGGCTCCGCCATGGTCGCCGCCCGGCGCGAAGAAGCCGACGCCGTAGATGCCGTATTCCGGCGAATAGAAGGCGCCTCCGGCCGGGGCCGTCCAGCCGCGCCGCCGGGCCTCTCCCCTGGCCGTGGCGACGATTTGACCATAGGTCCTGGTCGGCGGGATCGGCGCATGGAGATCGGCTGGCTTGCGCAGGTCGAAGGGGCTCGGCGTCACCCGCGAGACCTTCGACATCACCGGATAGAAGACCTCGGTGTAGAGGTTCAGCGAAAAGCCGGTGAAGGCCACGGTGAACAGCACGCCCCACAGCCAAAGGCCGAAGGCGCGGTGGATGTCGAAGGCGATCCGGTAGGGACTGCCCCCGGTCTTGATCCGCCAGGCCGGCTTCCAGCGGCTCCAGAAGCGCCGGGCCCGCTTCGGCGGGCCCGCCGCCGCGGCGGGCCGGGGCGGAAGGGTCAGGTAGAAGCCGACGAAACAGTCCAGCGTCCACAGGACGGCGACGCCCCCCAGAAGCCAGATCCCCCAGCGATCGACGCCCCACATCTCCGGCAGGTGCAGGCTGTAGTGGAGGACGTAGAGAAAGGAGACGAAGGTCTCGGTCGTGATCGGCCAGACCGCCCCCCACGCCCGCCGCCCCTGCTCGGCGCCGGTCGCCGGGTCGATGAAGACCTGGTTGTAACCCGGCTCGAACAGCTTTCCGGTCGCCGGGTTTCGCCGGGGCGCCACCCCAAACGCCAGGGTCCCGCCCGGCTCGGGCGCCAACGGCAACCAGGTCACCCGCACCCTCGGATCACGGGCCTCGATCCGCCGCGCCAGCTCCAGCGGCGGCAGCGATGGCCCCTGGGTCCGGGCATACATCAGGTGCGGATTGAGGACGTCGTCGAGCTCGTGGTCCCAGGAGATCACCGCCCCGGTCAGGCCCGAGACGACCAGGAAGGCGGCGATGAACAGCCCGACCCAGCGATGCAGGAAGGTCAGCGCCGCGCGGATGGCGGGCCTGGCCTGACCGGCTGCCGCCTCGCGCGGGACCGGCTGATCCGTTCGTCGCCGGAACACCGACCGGGCCCCCGGCCTAGAACCGGTAGTCCAGCCGCACCGACGCGCTGCGCGGCGCGGCGAAGTACGACTGGTTCCACATCAGGCTGGTCAGATAGGTCTCGTCGAACAGGTTCCGGACGTTGACCGTGGCGCGCACCCGGTCGGTCACGGCGAAGCCCGCCATCACATCGACGACGGCGTAGGCCTCCTGCTCGACCCGCACGAGATCCACCACCGAGACCGCGCTCTGCCAGCGCGCCGCGAGGCCCAGCTTCAGGTCGCGCAGATCGGGGATGCTGTAGGTCGTGGCGAGCTTGAGGGTCTTGCGCGGCAGGTAGTCGCGAACGTCGGCGCCGGCCTGGTCCTCGACCGACAGCTGGGTCCAGCCGCCGGAGACGCGCCAGGTGTCGGTGATCGCGCCGCTGACCTCCAGTTCATAGCCTTCCACGAAGGTGTCGACGCCGCTGTAGTAGCTGTCGCTGCCGCCGGGGATGACGCCGGCATAGGCGGCCAGGTCGGACTGCTCGGACTTGAACGCCGCCGCCGTGGCGTAGAGCCGGCCGCCGAACCATTCGCTCTTCACGCCCAGCTCCCAGCCCTTGCCTTGGGCGGCGGGCAGGCGGGCCCGGTTGATGTCCACCTCCGACTGCGGATTGAAGATGTCGGTGTAGCTGCCGTACAGCGAGACGTTGGGGGTCAGTTCGAAGACCGCGCCCAGGTAGGGGCTGACCTTCGACTCCGCGCGCGCCTGGTCAGCCCCGTAGGAGACACCGGACGACGTCAGGTCGATGGCGTTGAAGCCGACGACCGCCTTCAGCCGGTCGGCGAGGTCCAGGTGGATCGCGCCATAGACGCGGTTCAGGCGGTCGGTGGTGTCCGCCGCCAGATAGGCGCCGGGATAGACCGGTTCGGCGACCTGCAGCCGGCCCCAGTCCTGCACTGCCGGATAGGCCGGGAAGCTGCCGAAGAAGTTCTCATACTCCCGGCCCGTCCCCTCGGCGGCGCTGACGCCCAGGACCACCTCGTGCGTTCGGCCAAGGAGCGACAGCGGGCCCGAGACCGTGGCGTCGAACAGATCCTGCTCATATTTCGAAGGATAGACGCCGCTCATGGCCAAGACGCCCAGGCCGGTGACCGGATCGGGGTTGCCGAAGGCGTAGAGCAGCCTGGCGCGCTCTTCGAAGGTCTTGTGGGTGTAGGTCGCCTTGGCCCGCCAGCCGGTCTCGAAGGCGTAGGTCGTCTCGAGGAAGGCGCTCTGATCGGTAACGTCCCAGAAGGTCCAGTCGGCCGAGGTGGAGGCCGAACGGTCGTACTTGATCCGCGTCCCGTCCGAATAGGTCAGCGGCAGGGCGCCCCAGAGCACGCCGTCGGAGCGGTTTTCCTGACGCGAATAGCCGGCGGTGGCGGTCAGCCGCGGCGTCAGGTCCCAGGACAGCACGCCGTAATAGACGTTGCGGTTGACGTGATTGTAGTCGAGGTGGGAGTCCCGGTCCTGGCCCGCGTAGACCAGCCGGCCGCGCACCGTGCCCTCTGCGTTGAGCGGGCCGGACAGGTCTGCCTCCAGCCGCAGGTCGTTCCAGGAGCCGTAGGCGATCGAACCGAGGGCCTGGACCTCGGCGGTCGGGCGTTTGCGGATGTAGTTGACGGTGGCCGAAGGGTTGCCGGTCCCGGTCAGCATGCCGTTGGCGCCGCGGATGATGTCCACCCGCTCGAACAGGGCGGTGTCGAGGTCGCCGAACTGGATGCCCCAGATCAGCGGCAGGCCGACCCCATCGACCTGGAAGTTGGTGATGTCGAAGCCGCGGGCGTTGAAATAGGTCCGGTCAGTCTCGACCCGCTCGACGTTCACGCCGGTGACCAGCGACAGCAGGTCGTTGACGTTGGTCAGGGCGAAGTCGTCGATCTGCTGGCGCGATATCTGGGTCACCGACTGGGGCGTCTCGCGCAGGGTCAGGTCGAGCCCGGTGGCGCCGTCCGAGCGGGCCCGTCGCTCGCCCTCGACGGTCACCGGGGCGACGGTGGTCGGCGCCTCGTCCTCGGCATGGGCCACGCCGAGGACCGGCGCGAACGCCAGAATGGTGGTTACGAAGAGGGTGGCGCGACATGACATGACGGAATTTCGATCTTGCTATTGCGAGTCATTATTAACTTACGCTCATAGAAAGGGGCGGCCGATCCGGCAAGGAAAAACGCGACTGCGTCGCATTATTATCCGTTCAAATGGCTTGAACGAGCGGATGGAGCCGGGCCGGCGGCGGCGCGCCCGTCTCGCGGGCGCCGGTCCCCGCGCCGATTCAGCCGTCGAAGGCTGGATCGCGCCAACGATTGACCCGCATCATTTCTTCGCCCCGCCCGCCAACCTAGCTTGTGCTCACGGGAGGAAACCGATGCGAGCGAAAGGAATTCCGAGAGCCAGGCCGGGGGCCGGCGCGCGGGCGGGGGACGGCTTCCTGGCCGGGGCGATGATGGTTGCCCGGCCGCCGGTCGAGCTGGCGCTGACCGCGGCGCTGCGGCGCGCGGCGCGGGTTCGACCGGAGGTCTTCGACCGCCTCGGCCGATTCCGTGACGCGGCCTTCCTGATCGCGCCCAGCGACCTGCCGGTGGCCTTTCGGCTGACGCCGCGCGCCGCCGGCGGACGCGTCACCGTCGTTCGGCGTGGCGACCCGGAACCGTGCGCCGCGCGCATCTCCGGCCCCTTGGTCGAGCTGCTGGGGCTATTCGACGGATCGCTGGACGCCGACGCGGCCTTCTTCGGACGGCGCATCGACGTGGACGGCGACACCGGCGCCGTGGTCGCCCTGCACAACGCGCTGGAGGCGGCGGACATGTCGCTCGCCGAACTGCTGGGCCTGCCGCGCTTCGGCCGACGGCTCGCCGACCTCGGCCTGGACGCGATGTTGCGCGCCGCGCGCCGCGCCAGGCCGGCCGAAGGCTGATTCATGGGGTCGATCGAGCTCGTCTGCCCCGCCGGGTCGCCGGCCATGCTGCGCGCCGCCGTGGAGGCCGGCGCCGACAGCGTCTACTGCGGCCTGCGCGACGAAACCAACGCCCGCAACTTCCCGGGCCTGAACTTCTCGCCCGCCGAACTGACCGAGGCCACGGCCTGGGCTCACGGGCGTCGCGCCAAGGTGCTGGTGGCCATCAACACCTTCGCCCGGGCCGGCGAAACCGACGCCTGGATGGCCTCGGTCGATGCGGCGGTCGCGGCCGGAGCGGACGCGATCATCGCCGCCGACCTGGCCGTGCTGGCCTATGCCCACGAGGCGCACTCCAGCCTGCGGCTGCATCTGTCGGTCCAGGCGGCAGCCAATTCCGCCGACGCCATCGCCTTCTACGCCGAGGCCTACGGCGTGAGGCGGGTGGTGCTGCCGCGCGTGCTGTCCGCGCCCGAGATCGCGGCCCTGATCCGCGAGACATCGGTGGAGATCGAGGCCTTCGTGTTCGGCGGGCTGTGCGTGATGGCCGAGGGGCGCTGCGCCCTGTCGTCCTACGCCACCGGCCGGTCGCCCAACCTGTCGGGCGTCTGTTCGCCGCCCGAGGCGGTGACCTTTGATCGTTCGAACGGCCAGCTGACGCCGCGACTGGCGGGCCTGGCCATCGACCGGCTGGGGGACGGTGAGCCGGCCGGCTACCCGACCCTGTGCAAGGGCCGCTTCGAGGCCGACGGCGCGCCCGGATACCTGTTCGAGGACCCGGTCAGCCTCAACGCCATGGGACTGCTCAAGGCGCTGGCGACGGCTGGCGTGCGGGCGGTCAAGATCGAGGGCCGACAGCGCGGCAAGGCCTATGTGGCCAGGGTCGCGGCGGCGTTCCGGTCGGCCATCGACGCCCTCGATCGCGGCGAGGACACCCTGCCCTACGAACGGCTGCTGTCGGACCTGGCCGAGGGCGGCCGCGAAACCGCCGGCGCCTATCGGAAGACATGGCGATGACAGCACCCCTCGACCTCGTTCTCGGCCCGCTGCTGTTCAACTGGTCGCCGGAGCGGATCGCCGACTTCTACGGCCGGATCGCCGACGAGACGCCCGTCGATCGGGTCTATCTGGGCGAGGTGGTCTGCGGCAAACGCGCGCCGCTGCTCGAGGCCGCCCTGGCGGCGGCGGCGGACCGGCTGGAAGCCGGCGGCAAGACGGTGGTCTGGTCGGCCCCGGCGCTGCCCGCCACGCCCCGCGAGCGGAACGGCGCGCGCGCGCTGGTCGCGGCCGGCGGCCTGGTCGAGCTGAACGACCTGTCGGGCCTGGCGCACCTGCCGGCCGGCGCGCCGTTCGTCGCCGGCCCGCTCCTGAACATCTACAACGAGGCCGCCGCGCGGGAACTGACGCGCCGCGGCTGCGTGCGGCTGTGCGCCAACGTGGAGCTTTCGCTCGCCGCCGTCGCCGCCATCGCCCGGGGTTGCCCCGGGCTGGAGGTCGAGGTCTTCGCCTATGGCCGGCTGCCGCTGGCGCTGTCGGGCCGCTGCTACCACGCCCGCCAGCACGATCTGCACAAGGACAATTGCCGGTTCGTCTGCAACCGGGACCCCGACGGGCTGGCCGTGCGGACGCTGGAGGGCGAGCCCTTCCTGGCCATCAACGGGGTTCAGACCCTGTCGCATGGCGTGCAGCTGGCCGACATCCCACCGGCGGATCTGAAGGCCGCCGGCGTGGGCGCGCTGCGGCTCACCCCGCATACCGGCGACATGGTCGCCATAATCGCCGCCTTCCGCCGCTTCGCCGACGGGGCGCTGGACCGGGAAGGCCTGCGGCGCGCCGTCGAGGCGGCCGGACCGCCCGGCCCGCTGGTCAACGGCTACCTCGTCGGCAAGGCCGGGCTGGCGCCGGTCGGGGCCTGACGGTCAGTCCTCCAGGCTCAGCAGCGTGGCGTTGCCGCCGGCGCTGGTGGTGTCGGTCGAGACCGTGCGCTCCACGGCGAAACGGGCCAGATAGTGCGGGCCGCCGGCCTTGGGGCCCGTGCCCGACAGGCCCTCGCCGCCGAACGGCTGGACGCCGACCACCGCGCCGATCATCGAGCGGTTGACGTAGAGGTTGCCGACCTTCGCCACCGCCCTGACCCGGTCGGCCGTCTCGCCGATGCGGCTGTGCAGGCCCATGGTCAGGCCGTAGCCGCTGGCGTTGATGCGGGCCAGCAGCTGGTCCAGCTCGCCGCCCTTCCAGGTGACCACGTGCAGCACCGGCCCGAACACCTCGCGGGTCAGGTCCTCGACCCGGTCCAGGCGGATCACGGTCGGCGCCACGAAGGTCCCGCCCTCGGTCCCCGCCGGCAGCGGCAGCTGGCGCAGGACGCGGTCGCCGTGCGCCTCGATCCAGGCCATCAGACCATCGCGCGCCGCCGCGTCGATCACCGGGCCCACGTCGGTGTCGGGCCGGCCCGGATCGCCGATGGTCAGTTCGCTCATCGCCCCGTCGAGCATCTCCAGCACCTTGTCGGCGACATCCTCCTGCACGCACAGCAGCCGCAGGGCCGAACAGCGCTGGCCCGCGCTCTGGAAGGCCGAGACGATCACGTCGGCGACCACCTGTTCGGGCAGGGCCGTGGAATCGACGATCATCGCGTTCAGCCCGCCCGTCTCGGCGATCAGCGGCACGAGCGGCCGACGCTCGTCCTCCAGCAGGGTGCGGGCGATGCGGCGAGCCGTGGCCGTCGAGCCGGTGAAACAGACGCCCATCACGCGCGGGTCGGCGGTCAGGGCCTGGCCGACCTCGGGACCGCCGGGGACCAGGGCGATGACATCGGCCGGCACGCCCGCTTCCAGCAGCAGCTTGACCGCTTCGCAAGCGATCAGCGGCGTCTGCGGCGCGGGCTTGGCCACCACGGCGTTGCCGGCGACCAGGGCGGCCGTGACCTGGCCCAGGAAGATGGCCAGCGGGAAGTTCCACGGACTGATGCAGGCGAACACGCCCCGGCCGGTCAGGGTCAGCTCGTTGCGCTCGCCGGTCGGGCCCGGCAGCAGGATCGGCGCGAAGGCCTCCCGCGCCCGGGCGGCGTAGTAACGGCAGAAGTCGACCGCCTCGCGCACCTCGGACAGGGCGTCGGGGATGGACTTGCCCGCCTCGCGAACGGCCAGGGCCATCAGGCGCACATGGTCGCGCTCCATCAGGTCGGCCATGCGCTCGAGGCAGGCGGCGCGCTCGGCCACCGGCGTGGCGGCCCAGGCGCGCTGGGCGACAAAGGCCCGGGTGACGGCCCGGCCGACATCGGAGACGCTGGCCGGGGTCACCTCGCCGACGACGCGGCCGTGATCGGCCGGATCGGTCACCGGCCTGGCCGCGCCGGTCACGGCCTTGCCGCCGATCAGCGGGGCGGCGGTCTGTTTCATCGCCCAGGTCTCGCCCATCCCGGCCACAAGGCCGTCGAGCACGGCGCGGTCGGTCAGGTCGAGGCCGGCGCTGTTGCGGCGTTCGGGGGCGTAGAGGTCCATGGGATTGGCGATCCGGCTGTGGGGTTGGAGGCCGGCGGCCTCAACGATGGAAACGGGGTCGGCGAGCAGGTCTTCATCGCTGATCGAGGCGTCGGCGATCTGGTGCACGAAGCTGGTGTTGGCCCCGTTTTCCAGCAGGCGGCGGACGAGATAGGCCAGCAGATCGCGATAG
Organism: Caulobacter sp.; assembly: GCA_030645575.1. Classification (GTDB taxonomy): domain Bacteria; phylum Pseudomonadota; class Alphaproteobacteria; order Caulobacterales; family Caulobacteraceae; genus Caulobacter. The sequence continues at coordinate 77,933 of JAUSMJ010000063.1, forward strand.
CCGCCGACCGGGGCGTAGACACGCGCGGCCACGCCGCTCTCGCGCATCAGGCGCTCATAGAGGCCGCCGCCCATGCCGTGCAGGCGCTGGAACTCGAAGTCCTTGCGCGGCCCGGCCCAGTTCAGAATGGTCGCCACGGTCAGGGCGTTGTGGGTGGCGAAGGCCGGATAGATCCCCGGCGCGTCCAGCATCGCCCGGGCGCAGGCCAGATACGACACGTCGGTCGCCGCCTTGCGCGTGAACACCGGATAGTCGGCCAGCCCCCGCTCCTGCCCGCGCTTGATCTCGCTGTCCCAGTAGGCGCCCTTGACCAGCCGCACGGTCAGCCGCCGGCCGGTCTCGCGGCCCAGGGCGTCGGCCCAGGCGATGACCGCTGGGGCGCGGCGTTGATAGGCCTGCACCGCCATGCCCAGGCCATCCCAGCCGGCCAGCGTCGGCGCGCGGGCCACCGCCTCGATGATGTCGAGGCTCATCTCCAGCCGCTCGGCCTCCTCGGCGTCGATGGTCAGGCCGATGCCCTGCGCCAGCGCCGCCTCGGCCAGCCGGATCGTGCGCGCGACCAGCTCGGGCACGCACGTCCGGTCCTTGCCCGTCTCGTAGCGCGGATGGATGGCCGACAGCTTGACCGAGACGCTGTCGCGCGCGGCCATCTCGCCCTTGCCGCCGGTGTCGGCCCCGACCGCGGCGATGGCGTCGAAATAGGCCGCCAGGTAGCGGTCGGCGTCGGCCATGGTGCGGGCGGCCTCGCCCAGCATGTCGAAGCTGTGGCGGAAGGCGGCGGCGCCGCCCCGGTCGGCGCGCTTCAGCGCCTCCTGGATCGTGCGGCCCAGCACGAAGGCCTCGCCCATCATCTGCATGGCCGCGGCCACGGCCTTGAGGATCGCCGGCTCGCCCAGCCGGCCGACCAGCCGCGCCAGGGTCCCGGCGGCATCGTCCATCAGCCCCCGGGCGAGGATAAGACCGAGGGTGGCCGAGTTCACCAATGCCGAGCCGGACTGGCCCGCGTGCGCCGCCCAGTCGGCCCGGCCCAGCTTGTCGCGCACCAGCTCGGCGGCGGTCAGGGGATCGGGCACGCGCAGATAGGCCTCGGCCAGCGACAGCAGGGCCACGCCCTCGTCCGTCGTCAGGCTGTATTCCTGCAGGAACCGCTCGACCCAGCCGTCGGACCCGGCCTTGCGCAGGTCGGCCAGCAGGACCTTGGCCTGCTTCTCAACAGCGGCGCGTTCGGCGGGCGTCAGCGAGGCGGCGGGGACCAGGGCGGCCAGCCGCTCCGGCTCCGGCGCGCGGTAGGGCGGCGCGATGGCGGCGCGGGCGGCTGTTAGGGACAGTCGGTCGGACATGGATAAACCCGCTGACGAAGGATGTTCTGTCATACCCCGGAACGCATCGAAGGTGCTTGGCTTGTGCGGGCATGGGCCGTAGACTTTCGGCGATATCGCACCACTCACCGAAGGATCGCCGCCATGCTGGACGAGCTCGACCGCAAGATCCTGCGCGCGCTGCAGACCGACGGCCGGATCACCAACCAGGACCTGGCCGCGCGCGTCGGCCTCTCCGCCGCCGCCTGCCACGACCGCTTCCGCCGGCTGCGCGAGCGCGGCTTCATCACCGGCTTCGTCGCCCTGCTCGACCCGGCGAAGATCAACCGCGCCCTGATGATCTTCGTCGAGATCCAGCTCGACCGCACCACGGGCGAGACGTTCGAGCAGTTCGCCGCGACCGTGCGGAGGACGCCGGAGATCCTGGAGTGCCACATGGTGGCGGGCGGCTTCGACTACCTGATCAAGGCGCGGGTGCAGGACATGGCGGCGTACCGGGCGTTCCTGGGCGAGACGCTGGTGAACCTGCCGGGGGTGCGGGAGACGCGGACGTATGCGGTGCTGGAGGAGGTGAAGAACACGGTGGCGCTGCCGGTTTGATGGGGGCAGACCAGCCAGGGGAAGGTGCTGTCGACCTCGCTCGCGAATCCTTGAAATGTCGCGCCAGATTGGTCCCCGCTTGCCTTCTCTTGTCGAATAGCCGCTGTTGGTCGCCACCCCGCAGAACACGCATTGGTAGAGACGCAATCAGAATGTACGGCCCAGACATCCTCGTCAGAACCCTGAGCAAGCCGACGAGGGTCGATCGGTACGGCAATCATTGGCAGTACCATTCGCGCAGCGACCACCATTCAAAGGTCGCCTGCTGGGGCATCATCTTCGATCTTCTGCGGGTCACGCCGCTCCTGCGCCGCCACATCGAGAGCGGGACCGTACGGTTCGGCATCAATCACGAAATGCGCGACTTCGTGCATGATCGGAAGAAGAACCTCGACGTTGTTCTCTGTACCGGGTCGGGGGCCGTCTCGTCCCCCGAACAGACGCTGGAAACCCTCGCCCGGGACTATGACATCGAACTCCTTCCCGAAGAGGCCGCCGAGCTGGGCAAGCTTCCCAAGCTGGTTCGCGCGCCGGTCGGGGCCGTGCTCATGGCCCTAGAGGCGAAGGCCTGCATGACGGCGCATCAACGCGCCCTTCCTCGCCTTTACGACGAGCTGAACTCGTCACACCTGACCGTGCATGGAGCGACCGATCAGGCGATCGCCGCCGGCTTTGCCATGGTCAACATCGCCGATCATTATCTGAGCCCGGACTTGAACAAGAAGAACTTCGCGGCCGATCCGGAGTGGAGTCACCACAAGCAGCCACGCGACGCGACCTTGGCTGTCGATAAGATTCGCCAACTTCCCAAGCGGTCGAAACTTGGAGATACCGGCTATGATGCGCTGGCGATCGTCGTCATCGATTGCCCCAACGACGGATCAAAGGTCAGGTTGGTGGACGGCCCACCCGCGCCTCAACGCGGCGACATCTATGCCTACACTTCGATGATCGACCGCCTGTCCCACATCTACGCGACACGGTTCGGGGACCTCTAAGCATAGGGCTTTTCCAGCGGTCCCGAGGGCTGCGCGGGTCGCCCGACTATTCCGCGGCCATTGGCGTGTAGGCCTCGCCTTGCATTGCCGACACAGTGGCGAGATGCGCCCGGATGCGGTCCTGGAAGCCCGCGACAAACCGCAGGGAGCTCCGTTCCGTGCGCTCAAGGAACCCCTTCGTCGCTCGGATGGACAGCGGCTTCCCCGGATAGCGAAGGAAATCTGTCAGGGCAGGCCGATCATTCCAGACAGGAAACGCGCTGATCTCGACGGCGCGCCGCACATGGCCGTCAAACCTTGCAGCCGAAGGCCACGAGCCAGACGCTCGCAGCGATCTGTCGCGCGCATCGTCATATTTCCCGGGCTTGGAAAGTTTCTCTCCGAGCCAGCGAGCGACAGGCGTCGAGACCGCGTTACCCACCAGAGACCAGCGGATGGAAGGCCTGAACCCTTCGACGGCGGGCAGCGTCCAGTCCTCCTCAAACCCTTGAAGCCGCTCCGCATCACGAATGTCAGGCGTCACGACCTGTCCATCGGGAAGCAGGATCGCGGGCGGAGAAGGAATTCCGATCGTCGATCCGTTCTTGAGCGTGGGGATGGCATCCTGCGCCCAGCCGAGCCCACGAATGCCTTCGGTCCAGTAGAACCCGTGCGCGCAGCCATCGAGGGGCCGTTCGACGGATCGAGGAGCGGCTTCGTCAATCAGGACGACGTCAGCGGGATCCGCGTCGGTGCAGGTGGCCACAAAAAGCACCCGGTTACGTCGCTGTGGCAGGAACGCCTGCGTGTTGACCACGCGATAGGCCCACCGATACCCGCGAGATTCGAATGCATCGACGAGCGTGTGCATCGCGCGCCCCTGATCAAGGGCCAACATGAACGACACGTTCTCAAGAACGACCCATGGTATTCGACGATCATCCAGCAGCCGGAAAATCTGATCGACCAATCCTGACTTTTCGCCACCAATGCCCGCTGTTCTCCCCGCCTGACTTAGGTCCTGGCAAGGGAAGCCGCCGACCAGCAACTCGACCTCGCCTGGAAGCGACCGAAGGGCGCGAACATCGGCCTCGCATGGAACATCGGGAAATTTCGCGGCGAGCACCGCACGGGCCGGCTGCCAGATTTCGCAGAGCACAGAGGCTTCATGACCGGATGCGGCCAAGCCGACCTCCAGCCCCCCAATTCCCGCGAATAGCCCGGCGACTTTCAAGCTCTCAGCTCCAATCCATACCCAGCGCGAATCTCCCGAACAGGATCGCCGACTTCCGGACTCGGGAGAAGCAAAACCACCCAAGCGTTCCTACTATGTTCTTCTGATTGCGCCAACCATATTCTCCACCTTGACGCGCTCGACTCCTTGAGATCGCCCCCAAGCGTTGGCCCCCAACCTGCCCTTCATCTCACGCCGAGATCCTCGCCGGGCGGGTCAGGTTGCTCAAGGGCGCTTCGCGTCGCGCAGCGACAGGCCCGCAGGGCCCACCCTTGACCAACCCGGCCCGTCCGGCACGCTGGCCTGCATGAGATTTAGGAAGCGGTCCCTTCCCCCTCGATGGGGGAAGGTGGCCCTGCCCCCGGGTTCGGCCGACGGCCGACCCGAGGATGAACTCCGCAGGGTCGGATGGGGGTGCGGGCGCTGGCGGTCGGCGAAGGGCTTGAACGGGCGGAGGCGCCTCACGCGCTCTTCCGGAAATGACCGGAATACACCCCCAACCCTGCCCTTCCCCCATTGAGGGGGAAGGGTTCTCGATCACCCGGCCCGTCCGCCGCACGGGCCGGCATGGGAACAGGGAAACGCCCTCACGCCTCCGCCGGATCCGCCGCCAGCTGGCCGATCAGGCGCGCGAGGGCGGCCTGGTTGAAGGGCTTGGCCAGGCGGACCAGGTCGTCGTCGGCGTCGGCCAGGGGCTGGGCGTAGCCGGAGGCGAGGATGATCGGCAGGTCGGGGCGCAGCGCGCGGACCTGCAGCGCCAGCTCAAGGCCGGTCATGCGCGGCATGGCGTGGTCGGTGATCACCAGATCGACCGGCGTTGCCTCGAGCACCGTCAGGGCCGCCTCGCCCGACGCGGCGGAGATCACCCGGTGGCCGAGGTCCTCAAGCATGCCGGCGATGTTGGCCAGCACCAGGGCGTCGTCATCGACGGCCAGCACGGTCAGGGGCCTGGTGGTCGCCGGCCGCGCGGGGGCGTCGCCGGCCGGACGGACCTCGGCCGCCGCGGCCGACACCGCGGCCGTCGGGCCCTGCCGCAGCCAGAGGTCGGCCCGGACGCCTTCGCCTGGCCGGCTGGCGAGCACCAGTCGCCCGCCCGCCTGTTCGGCCAGGCCGTGGACCATCGACAGGCCCAGGCCCGTGCCGCGGCCGACGTCCTTGGTGGTGTAGAAGGGCTCGACCGCCCGGGCCAGGGCTTCGGCGTCCATGCCCACGCCCGTGTCGATGACGCTGAGACGCACGTAGTCGCCGGGCGCCAGGCCCCACCGGCCATCCACGCCGATGCGCTCGGCGCTGGCGGCGATGGTCAGGTCGCCGCCGTCCGGCATGGCGTCGCGGCCGTTGAGCGCCAGGTTGAGCAGGGCCGTCTCGAGCTGGTGGGGATCGATCAGCACCGGCGGCAGGTTCGCCGGGATGTCCAGTTTCAGCCGCAGGGCGGGGCCCAGCGAGCGCGCCAGCAGCTCGGCCATGCCGGCGACCAGCGCGGCGAGGTCGATGCTCTCCAGCCGCAGCCTCTGTTTGCGCGCGAAGGCCAGCATGCGCTGCGTCAGCGTGGCGCCCCGTTCGGCGCCCTGGACGGCGTTGTCGAGCAGCGCCAGGGCCCTGGGGTCGTCGGGCAGCCGCTTGCGCAGCAGCTCCAGGCTGCCCAGCACCGCCATCAGCAGGTTGTTGAAGTCGTGCGCGACGCCGCCGGTCAGCTGGCCGACGGCCTCCATCTTCTGTGACTGCAGCAGCGCCTCGCGCGCGGTCTCCAGCGCCTGCTGGGCCTCGCGCCGTTCGGTGATGTCGCGGGTGACCTTGGCGAAGCCGAGCAGCCGGCCCGCGTCGTCGCGGATGGCGTCGATGACCACATGGGCCCAGAAGCGACCGCCGTCCTTGCGCAGGCGCCAGCCCTCGGCCTCGAAGCGACCCGCCTCGCGCGCCGCGCGCAGGGCCGCGGCGGGCGCGCCGATGGCCCGGTCTTCCTCGGTGTAGAAGCGGGAGAAGTCCTCGCCGATGATCTCGTCGGCGGCATAGCCCTTGAACCGCTCGGCGCCGGGATTCCAGCTCGACACGCGACCGTCCGGATCGAGCATATAGACGGCATAGTCGGTGATGGCGTCGACGAGCAGTCGGTAGCAGGGGTCGTCGGATCGGGAGGCCAGCAACCTGTTCACGCCATTCATACTACCCCCCCGGGCCCTGCACGCGGACCCGCGTCTACGCCTATAAGCGCGCGGCGGTGATGTTGGTTCCAGGGACTGTCAGGCGCGATCCAAACATTGCTTACTTCGTCCGGCGCCCCCTATCCTCCCGGCGAAACACCCAGGAAACACGCCATGAACCGCACCGCCGCCATCGCCGCCGTTCTGCTGCTCGCCGGCTGCGGCAAGCCGTCGGGCCTGCCCGCCTCGGCGACCTACGGGCCCGACGTCAAGCTGACGGCGCCCGATCCGAACGGGCCGATCCCGATGCTCAACCCGGCCAAGGCCGTGGGCTGGCCGGCGGGCGGGGCGCCGACCGCGCCGGCCGGGTTCACGGTGACGCGCTTCGCCGAGGGGCTGGCCCATCCGCGCTGGCTGTATGTCCTGCCGGGCGGCGACGTGCTGGTGGTCGAGACCAACTCGCCGGCGCGGCCGAAGAAGACCCTGACCGACTGGGTGGCGGCGGCGATGTTCAAGCGGGCCGGCGCCGACGCGCCCAGCGCCAACCGCATCACCCTGTTGCGCGACGCCGACGGCGACGGCCGGCCCGAGCTGCGGACCGTGTTCCTCAAGGGGCTGAACTCGCCGTTCGGCGTCGCCCTGGTCGGGGAGACCCTCTATGTGGCCAACACCGACAGCATCCTGGCCTTTCCCTATGCGGCGGGGGCCACGGCGATCACCGCGCCGGGCGTCAAGGTCATCGATCTGCCGGCCAATGATCCCAATCCGCACTGGGCGCGCAACCTCCTGGCCACGCCGGACGGGACCAGGCTGTACGTGGCCGTCGGCTCGGACTCCAACATCGCCGACGGCGGCATGGCGGCCGAGGCGATGCGGGCCAACATCCTTGAGCTGACGCTGGCGACGAAGGCCGTGCGGGTGTTCGCCACCGGCCTGCGCAACCCCAACGGCCTGGCCTTCGAGCCCGTGACGGGCGCGCTGTGGACCACGGTCAACGAGCGCGACATGCTCGGCAACGACCTGGTCCCCGACTACATGACCAGCGTGAAGGACGGCGCTCACTACGGCTGGCCGTGGAGCTACTACGGCCAGCACGTCGATGACCGGGTGCAGCCGCAGCGGCCGGACAGGGTGGCCAGGGCCATCGCGCCCGACTACGCGCTGGGGGCGCACACGGCCTCGCTGGGGCTGGCTTTCTGGCCGGCGACGACGGCGTCGCCCTATGCCGGCGGGGCCGTCGTCGGCCAGCACGGCTCGTGGAACCGCAAGCCTGTCAGCGGCTACAAGGTGGTGTTCGTGCCGTTCAGCGGCGGCAAACCGGCGGGGGCCGCGCAGGACTTCCTGACCGGCTTCCTCGACGCCAGGGGCCAGGCGCTGGGCCGGCCCGTCGGCGTCGCCTTCGACCAGACCGGCGCGCTGCTGGTCGCCGACGATGTGGGGAACGTGGTGTGGCGGGTGAGCGCCTCCAGATAGGGCGCCATCAATAAGCTTCGTCATCCTGGGCCTTGTGCCCAGGACCCCTCGTTCAGCCGCACGAGCGGTGCTCCAGCCTGACGGGCTCGCGACGCGTCAAGAGGGGTCCTCGCCACAAGGGCGAGGATGACGGGATTGAAGCGGACGATAGTGTGGGTTATTTTCTACCCATGGTGTCGTCCGACAGCTATATCGCCGTCTACATGATGTCCGACCGTTTTCACGGAACGATCTATATCGGCGTGACCAGCCGGTTTCTCAGCCGCATCGTCCAGCACCGGGAAGGCGTCTATCCAGGCTTCACCCGCAAATACGGGCTCAAGAGACTGGTCTGGTACGAGCCCCGCGAAAGCATGATCGGCGCGATCCAGCGCGAGAAGTCGCTCAAGCGCTGGCCGCGCGAGTGGAAGATCAACCTGATCGAGCGGGACAATCCGCACTGGGATGACCTGTATCCGGCCATCGCCGAATGGACGCCGGGTCCGCGGCTGGTCTGAGCGGGTTACGCAGTTCTCACAACCACAAATCCCGTCATCCTGGGCCTTGTGCCCAGGACCCCTCTTGAAGTGTTCCGAACGCATCAAGCTGGATAGCTTCACGTGCGGCTGATCGAGGGGTCCTCGCCACGAGGGCGAGGATGACGAGGCTTTGTTGGTCGATATCGCGGACGCTAAAGCGCTTCGACGATCGTCACGTTGGCCAGGCCGCCGCCTTCGCACATGGTCTGCAGACCATAGCGGCCGCCGGTGCGGCGCAGGTTGTGGATCAGGGTGGCCATCAGCTTGGCGCCGGAGCCGCCGAGCGGGTGGCCGAGCGCCAGGGCGCCGCCGCTGACGTTCAGGCGGTCGGGGTCGGCGTCGTTGCCCTGCAGCCAGGCCAGCGGCACGGGCGCGAAGGCCTCGTTGACCTCGTACAGGTCGATGTCGCTGATCTTCATGCCGGCCTTCTTGAGCGCCTTCTGGGTGGCGAAGATCGGCTCTTCGAGCATCACGACGGGGTCGCCGGCGGTGACGGTCATGTGGTGCACGCGGGCCAGCGGCTCGACGCCCAGACGCTTGAGGCCGGCTTCGTTGACCACCAGCAGGCCCGAGGCGCCGTCGCAGATCTGGCTGGAGCTGGCGGCCGTGACCGTGCCGCCCTCGACCAGCAGCTTGACGCCCTTGATGCCCTCAAGGCTGGCGTCGAAACGGATCCCCTCGTCGATGAGGTGGGTTTCCTTGGTCCCGTCGGCCAGGGTGATCTCGACGCCGACGATTTCCTTGTCGAAGTGGCCGGCCTTGGTCGCGGCGATGGCGCGCTGGTGGCTCTGGAAGGCGAAGGCGTCCAGGTCGTCCTTGGTGAAGCCGTACTTCTTCGAGATCATCTCGGCGCCGGCGAACTGGCTGAACTGGATGTTCGGATAGCGCGTCTGCATGTTCGGGCTCATGTAATTGCCCATGCCGGCCTTGAGCGCCAGGATCGCCGGGCTGCCCATCGGCACGCGGCTCATGCTCTCGACGCCGGCGGCGATGACGCAGTCCATCGCGCCGCTCATCACGGCCTGGGCCGCGAAGTGCAGCGACTGCTGCGAGGAGCCGCACTGGCGGTCGACCGAGGTGGCCGGCACGCTTTCGGGGAAGCCGCTGGCCAGCACCGCGTTGCGCGCGATGTTGACGGCCTGCTCGCCGCCCTGGCTGACGCAGCCCATGATGACGTCCTCGACCGTGGCCGGATCGGCGCCCGTGCGCGCGACCAGGGCCTTGAGGACCTCGCCGGCCAGATCGGCGGGGTGAACCCCGCTCAGACGACCGCCCTTGCGACCGCCCGCGGTGCGGCCGGCGGCGACGATATAGGCTTCACCCATGGGGTATCTCCCTGATCAGGTTATCGTTTACGTGAGCGTCACTTAAGCCCTCGCGGAGCCCGCGCCAAGTATGACCCAGCGTCAGGGTGAAGGGGCTAGGGATTTAGGGGCTAGGGGCTAGTGAAGGGGCGTCGCTGACCGATCGCCCCGCACAGGCTAACTAATCCCTAGCCCCTAATCCCTAACCCCTAGCCCCTAGTCCGTATGCACCTTGCGGTAGCCGCCGCGCAGATAGACCAGCGGCTCGTGCTCGGCGTCGTGATGCACCTTGAGGATACGGCCGATCAGAATGCGATGGTCGCCGGCATCGACGATATCGTGGGCGCGGCACTCGAAATTGGCCATGCAGCCGGGCAGCACCGGGGCGCCCGTGTGCCAGGTGTCGAAGGTCACGCCCTCGAACCGGTCACAGCCGCGGCGGGCGAACTGGCGGGCCAGGTCCTGCTGGCCGACGTGCAGGACGTTGACCACGAACACGCCGCTGGCCTCCAGCGCGGGCAGGCAGGACGCCTCGCGCGCCACGCTGATCAGCGCCAGGGGCGGGTCGAGCGACACGGAGGCGAAACTGTTGGCGGTGAACCCGGCCGCCGCGCCGCCGCCGTCCAGGGTCGTAACGATGGTCACGCCGGTGGTGAAACAGCCGAAGGCGTCGCGCAGCGCGCGGGCGTCGGCGGCGGCCTCGCCGGTCAGGTCAATGGTGCGGGGTCCGTTCATTGCGACCATTTGGAGCGATCAGGCCGATCGGGCAAGGACTGGTTGCGCGCGACGGCAGCCCCACCCTGATCGTCATCCTGGGCCTTGTGCCCAGGACCCCTCCCGACGCGTTCCGAACCCGTCCAGCTGGAGAGCCGCACCTGCGGCTGAAAGAGGGGTCCTCGCCACAAGGGCGAGGATGACGGGGTTTGTTATCACGCCGCCCGCTTCGTCAGCCCCGGAACCTCGGTCTCCAGGTTGAAGGTCACCGGCAGCAACCGCTCATGGGCCTTCTGCAGCTTCAGCAGCTTGGCGGCCCGCGCGGCGGCGACCTTGGCCAGGCCTTGGGCCGAGAAGCCGGGCTGGATGGCGGGGTCGGCGCCCAGGCGCCGGCGCAGCAGGCCGTTGGCGTAGATCACATTGGCCCGCAGCAGCGCCGCCGGAGTCATGAACTCCATCGACAGCGAGACGTTGAGCATCGGCCCGTTCTCGATGCGATGCGGCGCGTTCTGCGGCCAGGTCAGCATGCGGCCCGGCGTCAGCTCGGTCATCGCCGCGCCGAAGTCCCAGGCCGGATCGAACGCGAACTGCTCGGCCGTCTCGCGCAGCACGATGGCCTCCAGCGCCTCGGCGCCGACATAGGGCGCCTCGACCGGATAGGCCCAGACCGTCTTCACGCCGCGGATCTGCCACAGCGACACCATCGGCACGTCCAGATGGTAGAAGACCTGGGCGTTGGGCGAGCTGATCAGCACGCCGACGTCGCGTTTCATCGTGCGCAGGCCGGGGACCATCGCCTCCTTCTCGGCGAACACCTCGTCGGCCAGCGCCGCGTACTCGGGCAGGTAGGTGTTGGCGGCCCGCAGGTTCAGCCAGATGCGGCCTTCGCGGGCCATCTCCAGCAGCACCCGGCCCGGCAGGGCGCCGGCCACGCCGCGCCGCCAGGTGCGCCACTCGCGCGGGTTATCACCCATGGTGAACACGCCCAGCTTCTCACGCGGGTAGCGGTCCAGCAGCTCGGCCAGGCCCGCGTCGTCGAACATCGGCCGGCGATGCAGGTCATGGTCGAAGGTCAGCACCTCGCGGCCGAAGTCGTGCGCCTTGTCCGGGGTCCAGTCGCGAATGACGGTCATGCGCTGCGTCCATAGAAGTTGATCTTGAAGGGGCCGAACCAGAGAACCTTGCCCAGGCCCCGCGCCGCCCGGTCGAGGGCCTGGGCGCGGTCGGGCGCGCGGACGGCCCATTTGGCGGCGGCGACCAGGCCGTAGATGGCCGTCTGGCCCAGGCCGATGAGCATCCAGCGAGCGATGCCGGTCCAGTCGCGCGGCGTCGAGGCGTAGCAGTGCTCGCTGGGGCCCTGGCCATAGGCGAAGGCGCGGGCCAGGGCGTAGCGCAGGGTCAGGCGGTCGGGGACGGGGTCTTCCCACACCCAGGCGTCGGGGGCCCAGACGAAGCGCGCGCCGGCCGCCTGCATGGTCCCGAACAGCAGGTCGTCCTCGCCGCCAATATGGTTGCGGGCCAGGCTGAACGGCTGGTCCTGGTCGGGCAGGGCCGCCCGCCGCAGCAGGCTGTCGCCGCAGCCGAAATAGCCGGGCATCGGCCCCGCCGCCGCCGGTCCCTCGCGGGAGAAGAAGCGTTCGAGATAGGCGCGGTGGGCCTTCACCGTCTCCGGCGCGCGGGCCCGGACCGGTCCGAACACCACGTCGGCGTCATAGCGGCTGGCGGCGTCAAGCAGCGCGGCCAGCCAGCCGGCGGGCGCTTCCTGATCGTCGTCGAGGAAGGCGATCAGCTCGCCACAGGCCGCCTTCAACGCGCCGTTGCGAACATTGGCCACGCCGGCCTGGGGCACATGGATGTAGCGCACGGGGAACGGCGCGGTCCTCGCGATCGACTCGACGGCCAGACGGGCCGACGGCTGCTGGTCGTTGTCGGCGACGATCAGTTCGAGGCTCGCGGCATCGACGCCGGTCTGGGCCAGCACCGAGCGCAGGGCGACCGCCAGCCCCGCCGGGCGGCGCTGGGTCGGGATGACGATGCTGACCGTCGCGCCCATCCTCGTCTATTCGACCTCCATGGCCAGGCGACGACGCGGCTGGGCGGCCACCGCCTCGACGAAGCCCCGCACCCGGCCCGCCGTCGACAGTTCGGTCACCGCGATGGCGTCGAGCCGCCGCCGCAGGCTGGCCACCAGGCCGGCGCCACGGGCCCCCGCCAGGGTCCAGGCCTGCTCGCGGCCCCCCGCCAGTCTCCCGGCGGGGGTCGACGCGGTCGCCGTCCCCTCCCCGACCGTCTGGGCCGGGGCGGCGTAGTGTCGCTTGTAGTGATCGTGGCTGGGGCCGAGGTCGTAGGTGGTCAGCCCCAGCCCGGGCATGGCCGCGATGGCCTTCATCAGGAAGGTCTGGCCCGGCGAATAGTCGCCAAGGTCCGGGTTCGTCGAGGCGACCCAGGGATGGTACCAGCCGCCCTGAACCACGCCGAAATGGCCGGCGGCCAGCGTGTCGCCCGCCCACAGGGCCAGGGTCAGGCCGCGCAGGTCCCCCCGGCCGGCGGCGAAATCACCCAGCAGCCGGCGGGTCCATTCCGGGCGCAGGAAGTCGGCCACGCCCGTGCGGACCAGCTGCTCGCGTTTCCAGTCCATGATCTGTTCGTAGACGGCCGGATCGTCGCTGGCCTCGATGCGCACGGGCCCGACCTCCCGCTCAAGCTTGCTGTCGAGGCGCCGCCAGTTCTTGAACCGCTTGGGCGAGGCCGCGCGCAGCCGCTCCAGATAGGCCTCGGGGGCCTCGTCCAGGGTGATCGCATAGCCGACGGACTCGCCAGAAGAGGCCTCGGCGAAGACGCCGTGCGGGTCGATCAGGCCGGTGAAGCGGTAGACGCTCAGGTCGGCCAGGGCCAGCGCGCGGTCGGCGGTCAGGCCGGAGTCGGCTCCCGCGATCAGGCCGTGATAGTCCGACAGCGGCGCGCCCAGCGGGCGGGCCATGCCGCCCGGCCGGCGGTGATGGGGCAGGAAGCCGACGATCCGGTCGCCGTCGCGATAGACCACCACGCGAGCGTCCTCGCGCACGGCGCCAACCGCCTGGGCGAAGTCCGGTCCCAGAAGGGGACTGGCGAAGGCCGGCTCGGCGACGACCAGGGCCTTCCAGGCGGCGATCTCCTCGCGCGACAGCGATGAGGGATGGATCGTCTTGGCGTTCAGCATGAATATCGGCTCAATATGAGGACAGACCCTGTCCCGGTCAGGGATTTTCACCCCTGGCCGAGCAATAGCCGTGCCGGATTAACCGTTGAATACGGCCGCGACGATCCGCTCGAGCCAGAGCGCATCGGTCTCGTCGAAGGCCGCCGGCTGGTCCGAATCGACATCGAGCACGGCGATCAGCGCCCCATCCGGCCCGAACACCGGGACCACCACCTCGCTCAGCGAACGACCGTCGCAGGCGATGTGGCCGGGGAAGGCGTGCACGTCCGGAACCAGCTGGGTCTGGCCAGTGGCCGCCGCCGCGCCGCAGACGCCGCGGCCGAACGCGATGCGCAGGCAGCCGAGCGTGCCCTGGTAGGGGCCGACGACCAGCTCGCCGGGCTTGTCGGGATCGACGACATAAAAGCCGGTCCAGAAATAGTGGTCGAAGCTGGCGGCCAGCATCGCGGCGACCGTCGCCATGCGCGCGGTCAGGTTCGGCTCGCCGTCCAGCACGGCGGCGATCTCGGCCGCCACCTCGGCGTAGCGCGCGCCTCGGTCGGCGGACAGGGTCAGGTCGTTGAAGGCTTCGGCCATGTCGGGGATATAGGGGATCGGCGGCGAAGGAGCGAGCGATGGCCTACTGGCTGGTGAAGTCCGAACCGGACGTCTTTTCCTGGGACGACCTGGTCGCGGCCGGTGCGAAGGGCGAGCCCTGGACCGGCGTGCGCAACCACACCGCCAAGCTGAACCTGATGGCCATGCGGCTCGGCGACCCGGTGTTCTTCTACCACTCCCAGGCCGGCAAGGAGATCGTCGGCGTCGCGCAGGTGGTCCGCGAGGCCTATGTCGACCCGACCGACGCCAAGGGCGTGTTCCGCTGCGTGGACCTCAAGGCCGTCGCGCCGCTGAGGCGACCCTTCACCCTGGCCGAGGCCAAGGCCGACCCCGCGCTGGAAAAGATGTCGCTGATCACCTCGTTCCGCCTATCGGTGCAGCCGGTCTCGGCGACGGAATGGGGTCACGTGCTGGCGGCGGTCGAGGCCTGAGCCGGACGACTCAAGGGTGCTTGTCGCGCTCCCGACCGCCGAGCGCGGCGGCGACGCTGGCGATGAAGGCGCCGATGACCAGCGACAGGGCCGCCAGCATGGCCAGCCGCGACGCGGCCTTGCGCGCCTCGTCGGCCGCCTGCTTCGCGTCGGCGACAATCTTCTGGTCGCGCGCGAGGGCGGCGTTGACCCGCCGTTCGGCCTCGGCCGGCGTGATGCCGCTGCGCGACGACGCCGAAGCCACCAGCCAGGCGCGGTCGTCCGGGTCGAGCCGGCCGGTCGCCATGGCCGTCGCCAAAATGCGTTCGGCCTGGACCCGGGCCGGAGACGTGACGGCGTCGTCGACCTGGGTCGAGCGGTAGATGGCGTCGGCGTCATAGGCATGGTTCGGCGCGGCGATCTGGGCGGCCACGTCGGCGGCCTTGCCTCCGGCCAGACCGGCCAGGGCGACGATCAGCACCGTGGCGACGGACCAGGTGAGGAAGCCGTGCGCCGTGTCGCGGAAGAACACCTCATCGTCGTGCGTGCCGATCCAGCGCGTGCGCAGACGGCCGGTGAGATAGCCGCCGGCCGCCGAGGCCAGCCACTGCACCAGCACCAGCCAGACGCCGGCCAGGGCCCCGATCGCGCCGACGTCGCGGGCAAGGGTCCAGGGCGAGGCGGCGGCCAGGCCGAGCCCGGCGCCGAGACTGACGAGAATGATGGTCGTGGCGACGGCCACGAACATACCGGCCGCCACGGCGGGCCAGGAGACGGCGGACGACGGGGCGAAATCCGCGCCGTCGGGGATGGTGTAGTCGGTCATGCGCCACGCCCTCCCGGTCAGTGCCAGAAGATCGCGAGCAGGATGATCACGGGGATCGGAACCCCCAGCAGCCACAGCAGAATTCCGCGTCCCATGGTCCAGCCTCCAGTTGCTCGTGGAAAAGCGAACGGACGGCGGGGCCGATAGGTTCCATGGGTGGAACCGGAACGCAGAAGGGGGCCGCTCTGTATGAGCGGACCCCCTCCGTTCCTGCTTCGCCAAGGCTACGCAGGACCACCTCCCCCGATGGGGGAGGATCTGTATTTTACATGCGCTCGATGATGATGGCCGGAGCCATGCCGCCGGCGGCGCACATGGTGACCAGGCCGTAGCGCTTGCCGGTCCGCTCGAGTTCGTCGATCAGGGTGCCGATGAGCATCGAGCCGGTGGCGCCGATCGGGTGGCCCAGCGCCATGGCGCCGCCGTTCACGTTGACCTTGGCGCGGTCGAGGCCCAGGTCGCGGATGAACTTCTCCGTCACGACGGCGAAGGCCTCGTTGATTTCCCACAGGTCGATGTCCTCGACCGTCAGGCCGGCCTTGGCCAGGACCTTGCGGGCGGCGGGCACCGGGGCGTTGAGCATCAGCGTGGGGCTGTCACCCATGTTGGCCATGGCCACGATGCGCGCGCGCGGCTTGAAGCCATTGGCCTTGGCGTAGGCCGGCGAGGTCAGCAGCAGGGCGCCCGAACCGTCCACGACGCCCGAGCTGTTGCCGGCGTGGTGAACGAACCTGATGTCGACGTCCGGGTGGACCGCGTTGATCAGCTTGCGGAAGGTCGTGCCGTTGGCGTCCAGCGGCACGTCGGCGACGGCCTCGAACGACGGCTTGAGGGCCGCGAGGCCTTCGGCGGTCGTCTGCGGACGGGGGAATTCCTCGTGGTCGAGGGCCAGGGTTCCGTCTTCCTTGAACACCGGGATCAGGCTCTTGACGAAGCGGTTCTCGGCGATGGCCACCGCGGCGCGCTGCTGGCTGACCAGGGCCAGGGCGTCGAGGGCTTCGCGGCTGATGCCTTCCATCGTGGCGATGGCGTCGGCGCAGATGCCCTGGTGCGACTGCGGGTGTTTGGCGCGCAGGCGCAGGTTGCCGTTGTCCATGGTCGGCGGGCCGTCTTCCGGGCTGCGACGGTTCGGCATCGACATCATTTCGCAGCCGCCGGCCACGACCATGTCGGACATGCCGGCCATGATCGTCGAGGCGGCGAAGTTCACGCTGGAGATGCCCGAGCCGCAGAAGCGGTCGAGGGTCACGCCGCTGGAGCGGACGTCGTAGCCGGCGTCGAGCGCCGACATCCGGCCCAGGTCCCCGGAGGCCGGGCCGCGCTGGCTGCTGCAGCCCCAGATCACGTCGTCGATTTCGGCGGTGTTGATCTTGTTGCGCTCGGCCAGCGCCTTGAGGACGGCGGCGCCCAGCTGTTGCGGGTGCATTTCGGACAGGGCGCCCTTGCCGTATTTGCCGATGCCGCGCGGGGTGCGGACGGCGTCGATGATCCAGGCTTCACTCATGGTCGGAGTTCCTTCGGAGAGGTTGTTTCAGAGTAGATCGAAATCAGCGGGGGCTCATGCGAATGGCGCCGTCGAGACGGACGTCTTCGCCGTTGAAATAGCCATTGGTGATCATGGTGTGCGCCAGGTGGGCGTACTCGTTCGGATCCCCGAGACGCCGGGGGAACGGCACCTGGGCGGCCAGGCCGGCCTTCACATGCTCGGGCGCGCGGCCCAGCAGCGGGGTGTCGAAGATGCCCGGCAGGATGGTGTTGACCCGAATGCCTTCGTTCGACAGGTCGCGGGCGATGACCAGGGTCATGCCGACGATACCCGCCTTGGAGGCGGTGTAGGCCACCTGGCCGATCTGGCCGTCCTCGGCCGCGACCGAGGCGGTGTTGACGATCGCGCCACGGTCGCCGTCGGGCAGCGGGTCCAGCGTCAGCATGCCGGCCGCGCTCTTGGTGATGCAGCGGAAGGTGCCGACCAGGTTGATCTGCAGAATGCGCTCGAAGTTGTCGAGCGGGTACTCCTTGACCTCGCCGGTCTGTTTGTCGCGCGAGACGGTCTTGGCCCCGCCGCCGACCCCGGCGCAGTTGACCAGGATGCGCTCCTGACCAATGGCCGCGCGGGCTTTGGCGAAGCCGGCATCGACCTCCTCGCTGGAGGCCACGTTGACCTTGCAGAAGACGCCGCCGAGCTCCTTCGCCAGCGCCTCGCCGAGCGCTTCATTGAGGTCGAAGATCGCGACCTTGACCCCGTCGGCCGCCAGCCGCCGGGCGGTGGCCGCGCCGAGGCCGGACGCGCCACCGGTGACAACGGCCGAGATGGTGGAATCGAGCTTCATGGTGCGTTTCTCCCTCGCCTCGCCGGTCGCCCGCGAGGTCTTGCAGGCACACAAGCCGGTCTCTCGTTGGGGAAGGCAACAGGGACGTGGCGGCGACGCGCGGGCCCGCCAGGCCGGAGCGGCAATATCGAAGGGGGAGAGCGGTCGATTGGCCGGCGCAGCCGGTGACGGACGAGGCGTGGGCGCATGTCCGGGAGGTGTCCGGCGTTTCCCGCTGATGTTCGGGCAATCAAGCGCCGAGCCTGGCGAGATTAGGATGGCGGGCGCGAACCGGCCTTGAGAATTCCGGGAAATCCGGAGGTAGTCATGGTTTGGAATTCGATGACCAGTTGACTGTCTTTTTGCTCATGTCGCCGGCGAGATCGCCGCCGAATTTGGACATCCGCCGTTCTAATAGATTTGACCTGTCCTGAATTAGCGCGCCCCTTCGCGATCTGTCGGGGGAGTAGCGTGTCATGTGGTCGCCCAGAAGCCTGCTCGCTGCGGCTCTCGCCGCCCTGTGCCTGTTCGGGGCCGTTGGCGGCGTATCCGCCCAGGTCAGGATCGACATCCCCGGCCGCCGGCCGCCGGGCGGCGACGGTCCCTCGGCCGTCGATGTCGTCGGCGGACTGCTGGCGCTCAAGGGCGGCTATGACCGGTCGCGGCGCGGCCACATCTGTGTCCTGACCTATGACGACGCCAACGGCGATGGCGCGCGCGACCGCAAGGAAGGTCCCCTTCCCGGCTGGAGTTTCACCCTCACCGACTCCGCCGGTCGGCCGGTGGCCCAGGGCGTGACTGACGGCAAGGGCCGTTTCTGCAACGAAAAGCCACTGGCGCCCGGCGCCTACACCGTCAGCGAGACCGCCGGCGGGGGCTGGATCAACACCGATCCCGGCGGCTGGACGGCCCCGGTGACCCTGCCCGCCGACCGGTCGGTGGTCGTGCTGTTTGGCAATTGCCGCGGCGAGCGCTGCGCGCCACGTTCGGGTCCGGGGCCGACAGGGCCGGCGGGACCGACAGGGCCTGCCCCCGTCCCCCTGCCGGACGCCAAGTTCCAGGCGCGCATCTGCGTGACCAAGTTTGAAGACACGAACGGCAATGGCGTTCGCGACGGCACGGAGTGGCTATTGGCGTGGCAGATTACCGTCCGCAACGGCGCCGGCGCCGTGGTGGCCGCGGGCTGGACCAACCCACAGGGCGTCCAAGGCAAATACTGCACCCCCGGGACCCTGGCTCCAGGGCCGTACACCGTATCTGAAACCCTGCTGGGAGGCTGGATCAACACCACGCCCGGCGGCGTCACCCAGTCGCTCGTGCTTCAGCAGGGACAAACCTGGACCGGATCGTTCGGCAACCAGAGGATCCCATCGACCTGGGTTTGCATCAAGAAGTTCAACGACCTGAACGGCGACGGCGTGCGGCAGACCGGTGAGCCGGGCCTCCCGTGGTCCTTCGGATTCAACGGGCCGACCGGCGTGCTCCCGACCCTGACCACCGGAAACGGTGGCGGGGTCTGCAATTCCATGCCCTACAGCGCCGGCGTCTATACCGTCACGGAAGTGGCCAAACCCGGTTGGGTCGCCACGACGCCCGGCGGGGCAGTGCAGACCTTCACCCTGGTCCCGACCCACAGCGTCTCGCTGCTCTTCGGCAACCGCCAGGTCCCGGCGACGGCCAGGGTGTGCGTGACCAAGTACAACGACCTGAACGGCAACGGCGCGCGCGGCAACGGCGAACCGGTCCTGCCGGGCTGGACCTTTGCGGTGAAGAACGCCGCCGGCGCCATCATCGCCTTCGGCACGACCAACGCCCAGGGACAGTGGTGCAGCACGGCGACCCTGCAGGCCGGCCCGGCGACCGTGGTCGAGACGCCCAAGCCCGGCTGGATCAGCACCGATCCCGGCGGCCCCGCGCCGACCAAACCGCTGACGCTGGTCTCGGGTCAGACCGTCCACCTGGCGTTCGGCAACCGCGCCCCCCCGCCTCCGCCGGTGACGGGCAAACTCTGTGTGTCCAAATTCCATGATCTGGACGGCAACGGGGTCAGGGCCTCCGCCGAGCCCTTGATGCCCGGCTGGCAGTTCAACATCACCGGGCCATCGGGGCCGATCACCCTGACGACCGCCGCGAACGGCTCCGCCTGCACGCCATCGACCCTGCTGCTCGGGTCCTATGTCGTCACCGAAGTGATGCAGGCCGGCTGGACCAGCACCACGCCCGGCGGAGCCCCGCCGCAACGGACGGTCACGGTCACGGCCGGCCTGGACCCGAACGTCATGTTCGGCAACTGGCGGGTGAAGGCCAACCAGATCTGCGTCTTCAAGTTCAACGACCTGAACCAGAACCGCGTGCAGAACCCCGGAGAGGCGCCGCTCGCGGGCTGGTCCTTCGAGGTCCGCGACGCCGCCGGCGCCCTGGTCGCCACCGGAACCACCGACGCCGAGGGCCGATACTGCACGCCCGCGACCCTGCCGCCGGGCGCCTACACGGTGCACGAGGTTCCCCAGCCGGGCTGGGCCAGCACCGATCCGACCGGGCCGCCGCCGTGGAACAAGACCGTCACCCTGCCCGCGGGCAAGGGCGTCCAGGTCAGCTTCGGCAACGTCCGCGCCGGCCGCATCTGCATCGTCAAATACAACGACCTGGACGGCGACGGCGCGCGCGACGGCAACGAGCCGTTCCTGCCCGGCTGGTCGTTCCACATCCAGACCGGCACGGGCTGGGGGAATTACACGACCGGGCCGGCGGGACGGGTCTGCGGTCCCGACATGCCGCCGGGAACCTACCATGTCATCGAGCATCCCGTGGCGGGGTGGACCATGACCGACCCGGCGGGCTCCTTCCCCGGCAAACCCGCCGTCGTCGTCGCCGGTCAGACCGCCGTGGTCCAGTTCGGCAACCACCAGGACGCGCCGCCACAGCCCGGCCAGGTCTGTATCGTCAAGTACAATGACATCGACCAGGACGCCGTGTTCGACACCGGCGAGGCTCGCCTGCCCGGCTGGCAGTTCGACCTGAAGACCGCCGCCGGCGCCGCGGTCGGCACGGTGACCACTGGCCCCGCCGGCCGGGTCTGCAGGGAGCTGCCGCCCGGCGCCTATGCCGCCTACGAGATTCCGCAGGCCGGCTGGTCGAACTCCGATCCGGTCGGGCCGGCCCTGCACAAGCCCTTCACCCTGGCCGCCGGCCAGACGGTCAGCCTGGTGTTCGGCAACTACCAGCCGCCGATCCTGCGCTTCCGCAAGGTGGTGCTGAGCAACGCGCCGGGCGGCGGGTTTCCGCTGACCGGGCTGACGTCCGGCGCCAATTTCCAGGTGCTGCACAACTGCGTGCTCGGGAACCAGACCGGCGGCAACATGACCCTGGTGCCGGCCAACGGCGTCTCGCCCATGGCCGGTTACACCGGCAATTCGGTGGGCGCCGTCTGCACCGCGTCAGAGACGCCGCCGCCGGGCCTGATCGCCTTCGCGCCCTGCGCCACCGGCAAGGGACACTGGGCCACGCCGATCATCTCGCCCCTGCCGCTGACCATCGCGCCGGGGATGAACGAGATCACCGTGACCAATCAGTTCGTCTGTGAAAAGACGCCGCCGCCCACGGGCAAGCTGTGCGTGCACAAGTTCAACGACCTGAACGCCGACGCCTCCTTCGCCCTGAGCGAGCCGGGCCTGGCTGGCTGGCGGTTCACGGTGACCGGGCCGTCGGGACCAATCACCCTGGTCACCGGAGCCAACGGGCGAGCCTGCACCGACGGCAACCTGATGTTCGGGACCTACACGATTACCGAAACGCCCCAGCCCGGCTGGGTCAGCACCCTGCCCGGCGGGACCACGCCGCAACAGACCGGGGCGGTCACCGCCGCCGGGATACCGTCGTTCACCTTCGGCAATCGAGCCGTTGCGCCGCCCACGCCGCCCCGGCTGACGATCAGCAAGAGCTTCGACAACAATTGCGCCAGCGTTCAGGGCGTCACCAATCCCTGCGTCTTCCGCATCCGGATCCGAAACGTCGATACGGTCGCCTACGTCGGCCCCGCCGCCTTCAGCGACACGGTCGGATTCATGGGCGGCATCACTCTGGCCAACAGTACGATCCTGACGGCGCCGCTACCGCCAGGCTGGAGCTGCACGACCAACGGCCCGCCGATCGCCTGTTCGGGCGCCGTCAACCTGGCGCCGGGACAGTGGGTCGATGTCGTGCTGACGATGAACTTGTTCCACCCGGTGATGCCCTTGAAGAACTGCGTCACCCTGACCGCTCCGATCACCAACGGGCCGGCGTGCGTGAGCTTCTAGGCCGCCGAACCGGAGCGGCGCCCATCGCGCGGCGCGAAGGCTGGTAGGCCCGGCAGGACTCGAACCTGCAACCAGACCGTTATGAGCGGTCAGCTCTAACCATTGAGCTACGGGCCTTCAGAGGTGTCGGTTCGCGGTTACCATGACCCGAACGCGTCTTAAAGCTCCGGTTCATCCGCGATCGGGCTATGGTTCGGGCGACGGGACCC
>JAUSMJ010000064.1 GCA_030645575.1 Caulobacter sp.
CCCACACCAACCGACGGCCTCTACGACGTCGTCTTCAGAACAACCGACATCGCGGCCATCGACCTGCGAGCCCAAAACAGACAATCTCAACCCGTCACGGATGTCCCCGAACACCCGTCACCGATGTCTCCGGTCTGAACATTGGGGGAGGGGGACCATGCGGAGCATGGTGGAGGGGGATGCGCTGGCGTGGCCACGGAAGAGGTGAGGGAGATGCGTGTGAGATCGGCGAGCACCGGCGCTTCCCTCTCCACCACCCTTCGGGTGGTCCCCCTCTCCCAAGAGGGAGAGGAATGACCAGGTCATGATCCGCCTGTTCGCCGCCATCGCCATTCCCGAGGACATCGGCGAGCCGCTGCTGCGCCGGCAGCACGGCCTGCCCGGCGCGCGGTGGCGGCCGCTCGAGGCGCTGCACATCACGCTGCGGTTCTTCGGCGACGTGCAGGAGCGCATCGCCGAGGACCTCGATGTCGAACTGGCGCGGATCACCGCCGCGCCCTTCGGCCTGACGCTGGACAGCGTCGGCGCGTTCGGCGAGGGGCCCGAGATCCACGCGGTCTGGGCCGGCGTGGCCGAGAGCGAACCGCTGCGGACGCTGGCCGGCCGCTGCGAGACCGCCGCCCGGCGGGCCCGGGTGACGCCCGACCGCCGCGCGTACAGGCCGCACCTGACGCTGGCCTACCTGCGCCGGCCCGACCCGGCCGCCGTGGCGGCCTGGATCCAGGCCAACAGCCTGCTGCGGTCGCCGCCGTTCGCGATCGACCGGTTCGGCCTCTATTCGAGCCACCAGACCAGCGAGGGCTCGCGCTACGTGCTGGAGCGCGAATACCGGCTGTGACGACCGGTCAGGACCCGGCCATGACCCCCAGCGTGATGGTGTAGAGCTTCTGCGCCGGGGTCGGGTGGCAGCTGGCGTCGGGCGCGTCGCTGCCGCAGACGCCAGCCGCCGTGTCATAGCTGACGCTGACCGCGACCAGCTGGTCGCCCTTCTTGTAGCCGGCGGCCGTTCCGGTCGAGCCATCGGCGTCGGCGCCCGGATCCCGGGTCCAGCCGCCGCCCAGCATCATCGCGTCAAGCTTGGCGGCGATGGCCTGGACCGTTCCCGGGAACACCGCGCCGTCGCCGGAGAAGGCGATCTGGCACCCCTCCGTGCTGGCCATGCCGGGATAGCCGACGCTGGCGGGGCCGACCGTCGCGGTGGTTCCGAGCACGGCGGTCGAGCTGGTGTAGAGCGAACCGCAGGTCGCGTTGACCGCCGCGCTCTGGGCCCGGGCGGCGGTGGGCGCCGCGGCGGGCAGGGCCAGGGCGAGGGCCGCGAGGGCGGCGAAGACGACGGTTCGGCGCATGACAGGTCTCCGGTCCGGATCCCCGTGGCGCGTCCGGGTTCGGCGCGCCTGTCGAGGCCGCGCGGAGCCTAGACCCGCGTCCGAGATCGCGGAACGGTGGTTTCCTCAAATCGGGTCACTGCGTCCGCTGGGCCTCGAAGGCCGCGACCGTCGTGCGGGTTCAGGTTCGGGTCGGGCTCACAGCCGCCCGGTGAACTCCAGTTCGACCGGGCCGGTCATGATCACGTGGCCGTCGTCCTCGCGCCATTCGACCTGCAGTTCGCCGCCGTCCATTTCGATGGTCGCGGCGCGGCCGGTCAGGCCGCGGCGGGCGCAGGCGACCAGAGCCGCGCAGGCGCCGGTGCCGCAGGCCTTGGTCAGGCCCGCGCCGCGCTCCCAGACCCGCAGGCGGATGCGATCGGGCGCCTTCACCCAGGCGAAGCCGACGTTGACCCCTTGCGGGAACATCGGGTGGTGCTCGATCAGGCTGCCCGAGCCCTTGACCAGGGCGTCGCTCGGCTCCTCATCGACGAAGAACACCACGTGCGGATTGCCCATGTTGACCGCGCCGGGCGTGTGCAGATGCGGCGCGTCGATCGGGCCGACCTGCAGCTCGATGCCCCTGGTGTCCATCTCCTCGGCCAGCGGGATGTGGTCCCAACGCAGCTCGGGCGGGCCCATATCGACGGAGACGCGCTTGTCGCCCTCGGCGCGGGTCGCCGACAGCAGGCCGGCCTCGGTCTCGATGACCGCCTCGTCGCGGCCGGTCGCCTCCATCAGCAGCCAGGCGACGCAGCGCGTGGCGTTGCCGCAGGCATCGACCTCGCCGCCGTCGGCGTTCCAGATGCGCATGAAGGCGTCGGCCCGCGCGGTCGGCTCGATGGCGATCAGCTGGTCGCAGCCGACGCCGTTGGCGCGGTCGGCGATGGCCCGCGCCTGCGCCGGCGTCGGCCGAAAGGCCTCGCCCCGCGCCTCGACCACGACAAAGTCGTTGCCCAGGCCGTTCATCTTGAGAAAGGGGCGCGTCATGTCAGGGAAGATATAGAGGGCAAAAGACGTTGCCGCATTGGAAAGTTGCAGCGCGGGAATTCGGTGACAGTTTACGAATTGGCGGCCCGCGCGAGGCCGACGGCCGCGAAAGTCCAATTCGTAAACTGTCACCGAATTCAGTTGGCTGCGGGACTTGCCCCACCCTCGCGTCAACCTATGCTCGCGGGCCTGTTCCTCCGGTGGGGTCTCCGATGAAGTTCTCAGCCTTTCTCGCGGCCGCCGCCGTGCTGGTCGCCGCGCCCGTGATGGCCGCGACCGAGACGCCGTTCGAATGGCTTGAGCAGGTCGACAGCGCCCGGTCGATGGACTGGGTGCGGGCGGAGAACGCCAAAACGCTGCCCGTGCTGACCGGCGACGCGCGGTTCGCCGGGCTGCAGGCCGACGCCCTGGCCATCCTGTCGGCGAAGGACCGCATCCCGACCCCGACCTTCGTCGGCGACCAGGTGTTCAACTTCTGGCAGGACGCGACCCACGTGCGCGGCGTCTGGCGGCGCACCTCGCTGGCCAGCTACCGCACGGCCGAGCCGCAGTGGGAGACGGTGCTCGACCTGGACGCCCTGTCGGCCGCCGAACACGCCAACTGGATCTGGAAGGGCGCCGACTGCCGCCCGACGACCCACGACCGCTGCCTGGTCGAGCTCTCCAACGGCGGCAAGGACGCGGTCGAGATCCGCGAGTTCGACCTGAAGACCAAGGCCTTCGTCGAGGGCGGCTTCCGCCTGCCCGAAAGCAAACAGACCGTCGCCTGGCTCGACGCCGACACCATCATCCTGACCCGCGACTGGGGTCCGGGCACGACCACCGAGTCCGGCTACGGCATGGTGGTCAAGACGCTCAGGCGAGGCCAGGCGCTGGACCAGGCCGTCGAGGTGTTCCGCGGCGATGTGAAGGACGTCAGCGCCAGCCCGCGCGTGCTGCGCGACGGTCAGGGCCGGCGGATCGTGCTCATCGAGCGCGGCCTCGACTTCTTCAACACCGCCACCTTCGTGCTGCCCGACGGCGGCGCGCCGCAACGGCTCAACCTGCCGACCCGCTCCTCCACCCATGGCTACGTCGAGGGACGGCTGGTCGTGTCGCTGCAGGAAGACTGGGATATCGCCGGCGGCCGCTACCCGGCCGGCGCGCTGCTGGCCATCGACGTTCCGGCGCTGCTGGGACAGGGCGCAAACACCGCGAACGCTCCGGCCGTGGCCGAGGTGCTCTACACCCCCGCGCCGCGCCAGGCCCTGGACCGCGACCAGATCGCGGTCACCGCCGGCCGCGTGGTCGCCGTCGCCTACGATAACGTCCGGGGTCGGCTGCTGACCTTTGCCCGCAAGGCCGACGGGACCTGGTCGAGCCAGCGCTATCCGGGCCTGGAGAACGCGGCGGTCAACATCGTCACCACCGCCGACGAGGGCGACGCCATCTTCTACACCGAGGAGGGCTTCACCACCCCGACGCGGCTGATGCTGGCGCCGGGCGTCGAGGCGACCTCGGCCATGGTCAAGACCCTCCCCGCCCGGTTCGACGCCTCCGGCCTGATGGTCGAGCAGCATGAGGCGACGTCGAAGGACGGGACGAAAATCCCCTACTTCATCGTCACCAGAAAGGGTCACGGCCACGACGGCGCCAACCCCACCCTGCTGCACGCCTACGGCGGATTCCAGCTCAGCAAGCTGCCGGTCTACGACCCGCTGGTCGGCAAGCTGTGGCTGGAGCGCGGCGGCACCTACCTCGTGGCCAACATCCGCGGCGGGGGCGAGTTCGGCCCGGCCTGGCACGAGGCGGCGCTGAAGGCCAACCGCCAGCGCGCCTATGACGACTATTTCGCGGTCGCCGAGGACGCCATCCGGCGCGGCCTGACCAGTCCCCGGCGCCTGGGCGCCTATGGCAGGTCGAACGGCGGCCTGCTGATGGGCGTGGCCATGGCCCAGCGGCCGGACCTGTGGAACGCGGTGGTGGTCGAGAGCCCGCTGCTGGACATGCTGCGCTATCACCTGCTGCCCGCCGGCGCCTCGTGGATCGGCGAATACGGCGACCCGACCGTGGCCGAGGAAGCCGCCTGGATCGCGCGTTACTCGCCGTTCCAGAACCTGAAGGCCGGGGTGAAGTACCCGCTGGCCTACATCACCACCTCGACCAAGGACGACCGGGTCCATCCGGGCCACGCCCGCAAGTTCGCGGCCATGCTGGCCCAGCTGGGCGCGCCCTATCTGTACTACGAGAACACCGACGGCGGTCACGCCAACGGGGCCGACCCGACCGCCAATGCCCGGCGCTGGGGCATGCACTACACCTATCTCACCCGACAGCTGATGGACTGACGATGCGATCCTTCCTGCTTGCTCTCGCCATGACCGCCACCGCCATCACCGCCTCCGCCCAGCCGGCCGCCGCGCCCGACGACCCGTTCACCTGGATGGAGGAGATCGAAGGGACTCGCGCCCTCGACTGGGCCCGGGCCGAGAACGCCCGCTCGCTGCCCGTGCTGCAGACCGATCCGCGCTACGAGGGCCTGCACGCCAGCGCGCTGGAGATCGTCAACGCCAAGGACCGCATCCCGGGCGTCGGCTTCAGCGGCGACGGCACGCTGGGCAATTTCTGGCAGGACGCCGAGCATGTGCGCGGCCTGTGGCGGCGCACGAGCGTGGACAGCTTCCGCCAGGCCGAGCCGGCGTGGGAAACGGTGCTCGACTTCGACGCCCTGGCCAAAACCGAGGGCCAGAACTGGGTCTACAAGGGCGCGACCTGCCTGGCGCCCGATGATCGCTATTGCCTGGTGCAGCTGTCCGACGGCGGCAAGGACGCCGTCACGCTGCGCGAGTTCGACACGGTGACCAAGGCTTTCGTCGCCGGCGGCTTCGTCTCGCCGGACGGCAAACAGAACGTCAGCTGGCTCGACAAGGACACGCTGCTGATCGCCCGCGACTGGGGCCCCGGCACGATGACCAAGTCGAGCTATCCCTTCGTGCTCAAGGCGTGGAAGCGCGGCGCGCCGCTGGAACAGGCGACCGAGGTCTATCGCGGCACGGCCGACGACGTCTCCGTCTCGCCGGTCGTGCTGCGCGACGCCGATGGCGTGGTGCGGGCGGTGATCGCCGCGCGGAGCCCGAGCTTCTTCGAGACCGAATACTGGCTGATCACCGACCATGGCCCGGTCAAGCTGCCCTTCCCGATGAAGAGCAGTCTTCAGGGGCTGGTCGGCGGCCAGCTGGTGTTCACCCTGCAGGAGGACTGGGCCGGTCAGGGCCTGAAACAGGGCGACCTGGCCGCCATCGACCTGGCCGCGCTGAAGGCCGATCCGGCCGCGGCCCGCGCGACCCTGATCCTGCGCCCGACCGCCGCCCAGTCGGTCGAGGACATCAACATCAGCCGAAACAAGCTGATCGTCGGCCTGCTGGAGAACGTCACGGGCCAGGCCCTGGTGTTCACGCCGGGCGCCGAAGGCTGGACGCAGCGCAGGCTGGACCTGCCGGCCAATGTCACGATCGGCGTCGGCTCGGCGTCCGAGCGCGACGACCGGGTGTTCTTCAGCGTCGCCGGCTATCTGACGCCCAGCACCCTGTGGCTGGCCGACGCGGCCAGCGGCAAGGTCGAGATGATCAAGTCGCTGCCGCCCAAGTTCGACGCCTCGACCCATGTGGTCGAGCAGTTCTGGGCTGCCTCGAAGGACGGGACCAGGGTCCCCTACTTCGTCGTGCGGCCGAAGGACCTGAAGTACGACGGGACGGCCCCGACCCTGCAGTACGCCTATGGCGGCTTCCAGGTGTCGATGAAGCCGGGCTACTCGGCGACCGTCGGCAAGCTGTGGCTGGAGCGGGGCGGCGTCTATGTCGTGGCCAACATCCGCGGCGGCGGCGAGTTTGGCCCGGCCTGGCACGAGGCGGCGCTGAAGGCCAACCGCCAGCGGGCCTATGACGACTTCTTCGCCGTGTCGGAGGACCTGATCGCGCGCAAGATCACCAGCCCACGGCGCCTCGGCATCATGGGCGGATCGAACGGCGGCCTCCTGATGGGCGTGGCCCTGACCCAGCGGCCCGAGCTGTACAACGCCGTGGTCATCCAGGTGCCGCTGTTCGACATGCTGGCCTACACCCACATCGGCGCCGGCGCCTCGTGGGTCGGCGAATACGGCGACCCGGCGATCCCCGAGGAGCGGGCCTGGATCGCCGCCTACGACCCCTACAGCAACCTGAAGGCCGGCAGGCCGTACCCGCAGGTGTTCATCGAGACCTCGACCAAGGACGACCGGGTTCACCCGGCCCACGCCCGCAAGGCCGGCGCGCGGCTGGAGGCGCTGGGCTACGGCTTCCTCTATTACGAGAACATCGACGGCGGCCATTCGGCGGCCGCCAATCTCAACGAGACCGCCAAGCGGGTGGCGCTGGAGTTCACCTACCTGAGCCAGCGGCTGATGGATTGAGGTTGAGGCGCCGGCTCATTTTCAGCCGTCATCCTCGCCCCTGTGGCGAGGAACCCTCGTGCAGTCGCAGGAGCAGAGTCCCAGCCTGACTCCGTCGGGTGGCTGACAGAGGGGTCCTGGGCACAAGGCCCAGGATGACGGCTTTGATGGTCGGCGTATGGGCTCACGCCCGCTCCACCGCCGCCGCGGCCGCGTCGAGGGCGTCGCAGATGGACTCGATCTGTTCCTTCGTGAGCGCGCCGCCGGTGGTCTTGAGCCGCAGCGCCGTGCGCAGGTTTTCGCGCGCCCGCAGGATCTGCGGCGAGAAGGCGGTGCTGGCGGCGGCGGCCTCGGCCATGCGGGCGAAGATGCCGGCCGTCTGGCCCTCGTTGGCCCGCAGGTGCGCCTCGCCCTCGGCGGTGATGGTGTAGAGCTTGCGCCCGCCGGCCGCGTCGGCGGCCGTGACGAAGCCCATCTCCTCGAGCCAGGTCAGGGTCGGGTAGACCACGCCGGGACTGGGCGAATAGGCGCCGCCGGCCTGTTCCTCAACGGCCTTGATCAGTTCGTAGCCGTGCCGCGGCTGGTCGGCGATCATCCGCAGGATGACCAGCTTGAGGTCGCCGTGGTCGAAGAACCGCCCGAAGCGGCCGCGCCCGCCCATGTGACGGCGCATGTGTCCGCCCATGCCGTGACGGCCGAAGCGCTGGTGGTGTTCGCGATTGAAGCCAAGATGGCGATGCATATCCGATCCTTTCTAGATATATCGGATTGTTAGATATATCGGATCGCTTCGATGTCAAGTTCGATATATCTGATCGTATCGAAAAAGGTCGGAAGGCGACGGGGAACCGCTCCTCAGCGGCGCCGAGAGGGGCGGGTTGCAAGGAATTTCGTCAGGGTCAGGCGCGAGCCTCAAGCGCGCGTCTCGAACCACGCACCCCGCGTCAGCTGTGCTATAGCCGGGCCATGACCGACGCGCCCCAGACCCCCGCCGAGAAGATGAAGGCCATCCTGGCCGCGAAACAGGGCGGCGCCGCCCGCGCCGGCCAGGGCAGCGGGGCCGCGAGCGGCAAGACGGGCGAGCGCCTCGCCGCCGCCCGGTCCTTCTCCAAATCCAAGCCGGCCCTGCGGAAGTAGCGCTGATGGCCCGCTACGACTTCGCCTCCGACAACGTCGCCGGCGCCATGCCCGAGGTTATGGACGCCCTGGCCGCCGCCAACGCCGGCGCCGCGTCCGGTTACGGGACCGACCATGTCAGCGCCCGCGCGGCCGACCTGATCCGGGCGGCGCTCGACGCCGACGCCGAGGTGCGGTTCACGGCCTCTGGCACCGCCGCCAACGCCCTGGCCATCGCCACCCTGGCCCAGCCGCACGAGGCGGTGCTGGCCCATGAGCACGCCCATATCTGCACCGACGAGACCGGCGCGCCCGGCTTCTTCGGCGCCGGCGTCGGCCTGATCGGCCTGCCGGGCGCCAGCGGGCGCATCGACCCCGCCGCCCTGGCCGAGGCCCTGGCCCAGCCGGACGTGTCCTATCGCCAGCCGGCGGCGGCGCTGTCGCTGACCAACGCCACCGAATACGGCACGGTCTCGACGGCCCAGGCCTTCAAGGCCCTGATCGATCCGGTGAAGGCGAAGGGCTATGGCGTGCACCTCGACGGCGCGCGGCTGGCCAACGCCGTGGCCGCCGGCTTCGACCTGAAGGCCATCCCCGGGCTCGGCGTCGATATCCTGATCATGGGCGGGACCAAGGCCGGCTCGACGCCCACCGAGGCGCTGGTCCTGCTGAACAAGGATCTGGCGCGCCGGCTCGACGCGCGGCTCAAACACGCCGGCCAGCTGGTGTCCAAGGGCCGGTTCCTGGCCGCGCCGTGGATCGGCATGCTGGAGTCCGGCGCCTGGTCGGCCCGGGCCGCGCACGCCAACGCCATGGCCCGGCGGCTGGCGGCGCTGATGCCGTTTCCGGTCGTTCATCCGGTCGAGGCCAACGGCGTGTTCGTCGATATGGACGAGCCGGCGCTGCAGCGGCTGCGGGCGACCGGCTGGTTCGTCTATCGTTTTCTCGACGGCACGGTGCGCTTCATGTGCAGCTGGGCGACCACGCCGGAGATGGTCGATGAGCTTGGGGAAGCGCTGACGTCCATCGGGTAGGGTTCGCCCCCGGTGGGACCGTCCTAACCTCGCTTCACCGTCCGGAATCCAACATGGCTGGTTCCCGTATCCGGCGGCCCGGGCTGGCGCGCGGACGGGCGGTAGCGGTAGCAGAAGTTGTCGGCGCAGAGGAACGAACCGCCCTTGATCAGGTGGCTGCGGCCGTTCGGGTTGGGCGTCTCGTACCAGTCCCTGGTCCACTCCCAGACGTTGCCGGTCATGTCGTGGAGGCCATAGGCGCTGGCCGGATAGCAGCCGACCGGGGCGGTGCGACCCTTGTAGCCGTCGTCGCCGGTGTCGACGGCCGGGAACACGCCCTGCCAGCTGTTGGCGCGCGGCCGGCCGGGGACCGGCTTGTCATCGCCCCATTCGTAGCGGGCGCCGTCGAGGCCGGCCCGGGCCGCGAATTCCCACTCCGCCTCGGTCGGCAGGTCGCGGCCCTTCCAGCGGGCGTAGGCCAGGGCGTCGTCGAAGGCGATCTGGACCACCGGATGGCGCTCGCGGCCGGCGACGGAGCTGCCCGGCCCTTCCGGATGTTTCCAGCTGGCCCCATCGACGATCCGCCACCAGAGCGACGGGTCGCCTGAACCCAGCCCCTTTGCCCCGACGAACACCAGCGACGAGGGCTTGAGCTTGCTGGCCGGCACGCCCGGATAGAGCGTCGGATCCGGCTGGCGTTCGGCCAGGGTGACGTAGCCGGTGGCCTGCACGAATTCGGCGAACTGGGCGTTGGTCACCTCGGTGCGGTCGATCGAGAAGGGGGCGACCGTCACGGTACTGGCCGGCCCCTCGTCGTTGTGTTCGGGGTTGGCCCCCAGGGTGAAGGTCCCGCCCTTGAGCGCCACCTCGCCGAGCGGGGCGGCGCCGGGACAGGCGCGGGTCGGCTGGGCCAGCGGCGGCGCCTTCGGTCCGCAGGCCGCCAGCCCGAACGCCAGCAGGAGGGCGAGCCGCGTCACGCCACGCCGTCGAGCAGGGCGCGCGCCAGCCGGCGCAGGACGGCCCTCGCGCCGTCGATATCGATGTGCTGGTCGGTGCGCAGCCGCCGCCAGGCCTCGAAGCTGAGGGTCAGGTCCAGCGCCTCGACCAGTTCGGCGTCGGTCCGCACCACCTCGGGCAGAACAACCAGCAGGGTGTCGCGCTGCGCCTTCACCAACCGCGCCCGGCCTTCGCGCAGGGCGGCGGAGCGGGTCCGCGGACTGTCGGCGGCGATCTGCAGCGGCAGGAGAATCTCGAACGCCTCCGCGCGGCGGCCGATCAGGATATCGACGGCCTGACGCCAGTCGGCGGCCTCGATCGGGCCCTCCAGCAGGCCGCCGAGCCGCTCGGTCATCACCGCCTGCATGCCGCGATAGAGGCCGTCCATGTCCTCGAACAGGCGGAACACCGTGCGCAGACCAACGCCGGCGCGGGCGGCCACGGCCTCGGCCGGCGGCATGGCCAGGCCTTCCGACACCAGGGCGATCATCGCCTCGACGATGCGCAGGCGGCTGGCCTCCGAGCGCAGGCGTCGGCCATCGACAACACGGTCGGCGGCCAGCGGCGGTTTGGGCGGGGCGGTCATGGGGTCATGGCCTATCATTCCCGGCGCTTCCTGCAAGCGATCAGGCCTTCGCCTTTGGCCGCGCGAACTCCCACAGGGTCGCCAGAGTCAGCACGACGGCCGCGCCGACGATGCCCTTCGCGCCCGGATAGCCCGTCCCGACCGACTTCGAGACGAAGGCGATGTAGAGGGCGATCAGCGCCCGCAGCAGCTCGACCGCCAGCAAGGGCGCGGCGAAGGCGCGGAACCGGGCGACGACCAGCAGGTCGATCAGGCCCGACCCGATCTGCCCCGCCCCGATCATCGCCAGCAGGAAGATGATCGTCCGTCCGCCCTGGGCCAGGTCGAAGTGGGCGATGACGCCCGCGCCGCTGTCCGGCAGGAACGCGTGGATCGCGCCGCGGACCAGGTTGATCAGACCCAGAACGGCCAGGAGGCCGAGTGTGATCCGCGACGGGGCCCGGGCCGCGGCCGCGCTCGTCACCCGGCGGCCTGGGTGCACTGGATCAGAAGCTGGCCCGCCAGGCCGGCCTTGCGGTGATGCCCGATGGCCTGGACCTCCGGCGAGGTGGCGATGGCCACGAAGGCGGCGCGGCTGGGATATTCGACGATGGCGGCGGCGTCCCACAGGTCCTCGACCTCACCGATGACCAGCGCATCGACCTTGGCCGTGAACAGAAACCGGCCGCCGTGGCTTTCGACCACCCGGCGCATCGGTTCACCGTAGCGGAAATAGGCCTCGCGACCGCTGATGTCCGGATGCCCCGGCTCATCGTAAGCGGCGCGATCATGGAACCTGAGCAGGTTCAGCATGACGATCGGCTGGTCGCCGCCAAGGCCCAGCAGGGTCTGAATTTGATCGCCCGTCGGCAGGACGGCGTTTTCCACGTTCATCAGCGGGTCTCCGAAATGAAGCTGTCGATCAGGGCGGCGATCTGCGCGGGTCGGTCCTCCTGCAGGAAATGGCCGCCGCCTTCGATGATGGTGTGGGGTTGGCCCTTCGCGCCGGGCACCCGCTGCTGGAAGGGGACGTCGCCGCCCTTCGACACCGGATCGCCGTCGCTGAAGGCGGTCAGGAACGGCTTGTCGAACCGCTCCAGCACCTGCCAGGCCGCCTTGTTTTCATCGACCGACGGATGCTCGGGCGTCACCGGCACGAAGGTCGGGAAGATGCGCGCGCCGGCCTTGTAGCTTTCATCCGGATACGGCGCGTCATAGGCGGCGATCTCCTCAGGCGCCAGCTCGCGCAGCGAGCCCATGTTGACGATCATCCCGGCCGGGAAGACCGGTATGGTCTGGCTCATCGTCAGCCAGGCCTTGAAGCCATCGCTCATGCCCGAGCCGGTCGGCAGGCCGGTGTTGGCCACGATCACCCGCGCGAACCGCTCGGGGAAGGCGGCGACCAGGCGCAGGCCGATCAGCCCGCCCCAGTCCTGGCAGAACAGGGTGATGTCCTTCAGGTCCATGGCCAGCAGCCAGGCGCTCATCCAGGCGACGTGCTTCTCGTAGCTGTAGTCGGTCGTCGCGGCCGGCTTGTCCGAGCGACCGAAGCCGATGAGGTCCGGCGCGACCACCCTGTGCCGGTCCTTCAGCGGCGCGATGATCCCCCGGTACAAGTAGGACCAGGACGGTTCGCCGTGCATCAGCAACACCGGGGCCGCGTCGCGGGGCCCTTCGTCGATATAGCCAACGCGCAGCTCCGCGCCCGAGGCGTCGGCGATCGTCTCGTAGTGCGGCCTGTAGGGAAAGTCCGGCAGGTCGGCGAAACGGTCGTCGGGGGTTCTCAGGACCTGCACGCGGGACTCTCCAGTCTGGTTGTCAGCCGCCTTGACCGGCGGGGAAACTAATGGCACAAACTATGCCAATATAATTCGGGCAGGCAAGCCGGAATTGGGGGGCGACATGAAACGCGTGTTCACCGGGCTTCTGGTGGTGCTGGTGCTTCTGGCGGCCGGCGCCTGGGCCGTGCGCGGCAGGATCGCCCTGCGGATCATGGAGCGGCGCCTGGCCGCGGCCATGGCCAATCCGGTCATCCCCTCCCTGCCCGACGGTCTGCACGTGGCCATCTGCGGCGCGGGCGGCCCCTTCCCGGATCACGACCGCGGCGGCCCCTGCACGGCGGTCATCGCCGGCAAGCGCATGTTCATCGTCGACACCGGAGAAGCGGCAGGCCGCACGCTCGGCCGCATGGGTCTTTTCGGCACGGACTCCGTCGTGCTGCTGACCCACTTCCACTCCGACCATATCGACGGTCTGGGCAACGTGGCCCTGCAGCGCTGGGGCGCCGGCAACCTGACCACGCCGCTGCGGCTCTACGGCCCTCCGGGCGTCGAGCGCGTCGCCGCCGGCTTCACCGAGGCCTATGCCCTCGACGCCGGCTACCGCACCGCCCACCACGGCCCGGTCGTGATGCCGCCGTCCGGCGCGGGCGTCCAGGCCCGTCCATTCGCCATTCCCGAAGGCCAGGACTCCGTCGTGGTGCTGGACGAGGACGGCGTGAAGATCACCGCCTTCCGGGTCAACCATGGCCCGATCGACCCGGCCGTCGGCTATCGCTTCGACTACAGGGGTCGCAGCGTCGTCATCAGCGGCGACACCGCCTCCTCGCCGGTGGTGGCCAAATACGCCAGGGGCGTCGATCTGTTGGTCCACGAGGCCCTGTCGACGCCGCTGGTGAACCTGATCCGTCAGGCCGCGCTGGCGGCTGGCAACACCAAGCGCGCCCAGATCATGCTCGACATCCAGAACTACCACACCAGCCCGTCGGCGGCCGCGGCCATCGCTCGCGATGACAAGGTCGGCGCCCTGCTGCTGAACCACATCGTGCCGCCGCTGCCGCTGCGCGCGCTGGAGGGTCCGTTCCTCGGCGACGCCCGCAAGGTGTTCACCGGCCCGCTGTGGATCGCCCGTGACGGCGACCTGGTCAGCCTGCCGGCCAGCGACAGGACCATCACCCGCACAAGCCTGCTCCGCTGACTGGAGGATCGACCATGAACCGCAAGCTGACCTGGACCCTCGGGACCATCGCCGTCGTCCTGGTGGCGGGCGTGATCGCCTTCCAGCACTTCTGGATATACATCCCCGGCGTGGTCGGGCGGATCAAGAGCCCGATTCAGCCCTACCATGAGGTCACCTGGGGGACGGGCGCCGCCCCGGCTCTCGCGCCTGGCGCCACGCGCCAGCCGAACGTCA
The DNA here is from genome assembly GCA_030645575.1 of Caulobacter sp. Lineage (GTDB taxonomy): Bacteria > Pseudomonadota > Alphaproteobacteria > Caulobacterales > Caulobacteraceae > Caulobacter. Next base: position 13,642 of record JAUSMJ010000064.1, read on the forward strand.
TCGTCATCGTCGCCGACGATCTGGGCATCAACGACCTCGCCTCGACCGGCCAGGGCGTGGCCAATGGCGCCGTGCCGACGCCGAACATCGACTCGATCGCCCGCGACGGGGTCACCTTCACCAACGGCTACGCCGGCAACGCCACCTGCTCGCCCTCGCGCGCGGCGATGATGACCGGCCGCTATCCGACCCGCTTCGGCTTCGAGTTCACCTCGGTGCCTGTCTCGTTCGCCCGCAATATCCAGCGCCTTGGCGGTCACGGTCCGGTCAAGCCGATCTTCTACGAGGACCGCGTCGCGGCGATGCCGCCGGTCGAGGACCTCGGCGTGCCCGCCAGTGAAGTGACCCTGGCCGAAACGATGAAGTCGGCCGGCTACCGCACCCTGCACATCGGCAAATGGCACCTGGGCGAGGCCAAGGGCCTGCGGCCCGAGGACCAGGGCTTCGACGACACGCTCGGCTTCTACGCCGGCGGCGGCATGTTCATGGAAGCCAACGACCCGAACGTCGTGAACTCAAAGCAGGACTTCGATCCGATCGACAGGTTCCTGTGGGCCAACCTGCCGTATTCGGTCCGCTTTGACGGCAGCAAGCCGTTCCACCCGGATCGCTACCTGACCGACTACTTCGGCGACCAGGCCGTCCGGGCCATCGACGCCAACAGGGACCGGCCGTTCTTCATGTATCTGGCCTTCAACGCGCCGCACACGCCGCTGCAAGCCCTGAAATCCGACTATGACGCCCTGCCGCGGATCAAGGACCACCGCCTGCGGGTCTATGCGGCGATGATCCGCGCGCTGGACCGCAACGTCGGCAAGGTGCTGGCCGAGGTCGAGGCCCAGGGCCTGTCGGACAACACCATCGTCATCTTCACCAGCGACAACGGCGGGGCCAACTACATCGGCCTGCCGGACATCAACAAACCCTACCGCGGCTTCAAGGCGACCTTCTTCGAGGGCGGCGTGCGGGTGCCCTTCTTTGTCAAGTGGCCGGGTCAGATCCAGCCGGGGTCGACCACCCCGGCGCGGGCCATGCACTTCGACATCTTCGCCACGGCGGCGGCGGCGGCCCATGCGCCGGCGGCCAAGCCCGGCGTGCTGGACGGCGTGGACCTGCTGACCCTGGCCAAGGGCGGCGCGCCGGACCGGCCGCTGTTCTTCCGCTCGGGCCACTACCGCGTGGTCATCAACGGCGACTGGAAGCTGCAGCTGTCGGAACGGCCGAAGAAGGCCTGGCTGTTCAACCTCAAGAGCGATCCGACCGAACAGACCAATGTCGCGGCAGCCAATCCGGCCGTGGTGGCCCAGCTGACGGCGATGCTCGACGCCCAGGACCGCCGCGCCGCCAAACCGATCTGGCCGGCCCTGATCGAGGGCCCGATCTGGATCGACAAGCCGGTCGACGGCACGCCGATGCCGAAGGGCGCCGAATACGTGATGTGGGCTAACTGATCCGCAGCTGATGCAGGGCGATCCCGGCCGCGACCGCCACATTCAGCGAGTCGAAGCCGGGCGCCATCGGGATCGAGACCGTCCGGCAACGGGCCAGGGTCGCCGCCGGCAGTCCTGGCCCCTCGGCGCCGAGCAGCAGGGCCGGACGGGCGAGGGCCGGCAGGTCTGACAGAGCCGTCTCGCCTGACGGGCTGAGCGCCACCGGCGTGAAGCCGCGCCGCTGCAGCAGGCCGATCAGGTCCTCGCCCTCGGCCAGCCGCGCGTAGGGCACGCGCAGCACCCCACCAACCGACACCCGGATGGCCTTGCGATAGAGCGGGTCACAGCAAGTCGGGTCGAGCAGAACGGCGTCGACCCCGAATCCGGCCGCGTTGCGGAACAGCCCGCCCATGTTGTCGTGATTGGAGATGCCGACGAGCGCCAGCACCAGCGCCCTGTCCGGCAGCCCTGCCAGCAAGGCGTCGGCCGCGACCGGCGCGGCCCGCTCGGCCAGGGCCAGGATGCCCCGGTGCAGCTCGAACCCGACGATGCCGTCCAGAACCGGCTGGCTGGCCAGGTAGACGGGCGTCTCCGCCGGCAGGGCCTCAAGGATCGGCTTCAGCTTCTCCAGCCGCTTGGCCGCGATCAGCACCGACAGCGGCCGGAACCGGTCCTGCCCGGCCAGCACCCGCAGGACCGTCTCGCCCTCGGCGATGAACCGGCCCTGCCGCCCGACCAGGTCCCGCTCGCGGATGTCGCGATAGGCCTCGAGCCGGGGGTCGGCGGGATCGTCGATGGGGATGAAGGTCGGCACTGTGAAGCGATAGCGCTCGTAAGCGATCGTCGCCAGAAATCCTTCTCCCCTTGCGGGAGAAGGTGGCCTGCGAAGCAGGTCGGATGAGGGGTCGAAAGCTTGGTTGGAGGTTATCGACTGGCCGGCCCGTCGAAGAGCCCGGTGGGACCCCTCATCCGTCAGGCTCCGCCTGACACCTTCTCCCGCAAGGGGAGAAGGAAAATCAGAAGCTTTTGGGCATGCCGAGCACGTGAGTGCCCACGTGGCTGAGGATCAGGTTCGTGCTGATCGGGGCCACTTGATAGAGGCGCGTCTCACGGAACTTGCGCTCGATGTCGTACTCCTCGGCGAAGCCGAAGCCGCCGTGGGTCTGGATACAGGTGTCGGCGGCGGCCCAGCTGGCCTCGCTGGCCAGCATCTTGGCCATGTTGGCCTCCGTGCCGCAGGGCTGGCCGGCATCGAACAGCGCGGCCGCGTGGTCCACCGCCAGCGCGGCGGCGGACAGCTGTACGTAGTTGCGCGCGATCGGGAACTGCACCCCCTGGTTCTCGCCGATGGCCCGGCCGAACACGTTGCGCTCCTTGGCGTAGGCGCTCGACCGGTCGATGAAGAACCGCCCGTCGCCGATGCACTCGCTGGCGATCAGGATCCGCTCGGCGTTCATGCCGTCCAGGATGTAGCGGAAGCCCTTGCCCTCCTCGCCGACGAGGTTCGAGGCGGGCACCTCGAGGTTGTCGAAGAACAGCTCGGTGGTGGCGTGGTTGAGCATGGTGCGGATCGGCCGGATGGTCAGGCCGTTCCCGACCGCCTCGCGCATGTCGACCAGCAGCACGCTCATGCCGTCGGCCGGGCGGGCGGCGTCCTCGCGGGCCGTGGTGCGCACCAAAAGGACCATCAGGTCGCTGTGCTCTGCCCGGCTGATCCAGATCTTCTGGCCGTTGACGATGTATTTGTCGCCCTCGCGCCGCGCGAAGGTCGAGATGCGGGTGGTGTCGGTGCCGGCGGTCGGCTCGGTCACGCCGAAGGCCTGCAGCCGGATCTCGCCGCTGGCGATCTTCGGCAGATACTCCGCCTTCTGCGCGGCGCTGCCGTGCTTGAGCACCGTGCCCATGGTGTACATCTGGGCGTGACAGGCGCCGCCGTTGCAGCCCGAGCGGTGGATCTCCTCCAGCACCGCCGTCGCCGCCGACAGGCCCAGGCCCGAGCCGCCGTATTCCTCGGGGATCAGCACCGACAGGAAGCCCGCCTCGGTCAGCGTCTTCACGAACCGCGTCGGATAGGTCCGCTCGCGGTCGAGCGCGCGCCAGTATTCGCCCGGGAACCCCGCGCACAGCTTGCGCACGGCCTCGCGGATTTCAGGATGGGACGGCTGGGTCATGGCCGCGAGCTAACGGGCGGACGCTGGGTGAGGCAAGGGCGGAATGGCGCGGCCCGGGAGGAGCGTCGGCGATCGGCCTTGCGGGAGGGCTCGTCGATTGCGCCCGGGTTCCGCTCCGGCGATCATGCGCCCAACAGGCAAGGGAGACGCACTCATGGGCGGGATCACGATCCACAAGGTCGCCGGGGCGCTGGGCGCGGAAATCGGCGGGGTCGATCTATCCGTCCCGCTCGCCGACGAGACCATCGCCGCGATCCGCCGGGCCCTGGTCGAGCACCAGGTGATCTTCTTCCGCGACCAGAGTCTGACGCCAGAGCAACAGCTGGCCTTCGGCCGCCGGTTCGGGCCGCTGAACATCCACCCCTACGTGGCCGGAATGGACGACCATCCCGAGGTGATGGAGATCATCAAAGAGCCGACCGACCGGATCAATTTCGGCGGCGGCTGGCATTCGGACATGAGCTTCCTGGAGACCCCCAGCATCGGCTCGATCCTCTATGCCGTGGTGTTGCCGGAGTGGGGCGGCGACACCCTGTTCGCCAGCCAGGCGGCGGCCTTCGAAGCCCTGTCGCCGGGCCTCCAGGCGACGCTGGAGGGGCTCAACGCCATCCATTCGGCCGAGCGCGAGTACGCCCCCACCGGCCCCTCGGCCCAGAAGCGCGAGTCGATGAAGATCGCCGACGCGGAAGGCATGGCCGGCCGCTTCAGCCACCCGGTGGTCAAGGTCCACCCCGAGACCGGCCGCAAGGCGCTGTACGTCAATCCGGCCTTCACGATGCAGTTCGACGGCTGGAGCCGCCGGGAGTCGCGGCCGCTGCTCGACTACCTGTTCGAGCACAGCCGCAAGGAGGTCTTCACCTGCCGCCTGCGCTGGCGCCCCGGCACGGTGGCCTTCTGGGACAACCGCTCGGTCTGGCACTACGCGCTCAACGACTACCCCGGCCAGCGCCGGCACATGCGGCGGGTGACCGTGGATCCGGCGGCGGATTGACCCGAAGACCAGCGGCGCGGCCAGTTGGAACAGGCCGTTGGCCCCCAGCAGCAGGGCGAGGACGGCGGCGATCCATCGGGACATACGGGCGGTCTCCAGCGATGGAGGTGAGACGAGGCGGGCGGGGCGCGTGTGACATGCGTCGGGGATTGACCTGCCCGCCGTCCTCCGCCCCACTTCGATGATGACAGACACAGCCCCCGCCGCCCGCCGCATCGGTCCCCTGCTGGCCACCGTGCTGGTGGCGGGCAACATGATCGGCTCGGGGGTGTTTCTGTTGCCGGCGACGCTGGCGGCGATCGGATCATCGACGATCATCGGCTGGGTCATCGCCTCGGCCGGGGCCATGCTGCTGGCGGGCGTGTTCGCGCTGCTGGCGACGCTGCGGCCGACGCCGGACGGCATCGTCGACTATCCGGCCCAGGGGCTGCACCCCTTCTTCGGCTTCGCCAACTGGCTGCTCTACTGGCTCAGCTGCTGGGTCGGCTCGCCGGCCATCGCCCTGGCGGTCACCGGCTACCTGACCTTCTTCTTCCCGGTCCTGTCCGACCCGCTCATCTCGGTCTGGACGACCATCGGGGTGATCTGGCTGATGACCCTGGCCAATGTCATCGGCGCGCGGACCGTGGCGCGGCTGGGCGGGATGACGCTGGTCATCGGCCTGGCGCCGATCGTCGTGGCGACGGTGCTGGGCCTGCTGGCCTTCGACCCGGCGACCTTCGCGGCCGGCTGGAACGTGACCGGCAAGCCGCTGACCCAGGCCGTCGGCGGGTCGCTGGCGCCGATCTTCTGGGCCTTCCTGGGGCTGGAGAGCGCGACCGTCGCGGCCGCCGTGGTGCGTGACCCGCGGCGCAACGTCGCCCGCGCGGCCCTCGGCGGCGTCGGCCTGGCGGCGGTCATCTACATCGCCGCCTCGGTGGCCCTGCTGGGGGCCATCCCCGCCGCCACCCTCGCCGCGTCGCCGGCCCCGTTCGCCGACGCGATCCGCATCCTGGCCGGCTCGACCGTCGCTTCGGTGATCGCCGTCTGTGCCCTGCTCAAGGCCGCCGGCACGATGGGCGGCTGGCTGCTGCTGACGGCTGAGTCGGCGCGCAGCGGCGCGGCGTCGGGCTTCCTGCCAAGGGTTCTCTCCGCCCGCGACCCGTCCCGGGCGCCGATCCGCGACCTCCTGCTATCGGCCGGGCTGATGTCGCTGGTCATCGCCTCCAGCATGTCGCCAACGCTGGGCAAGCAGTTCGGCGTGCTGATCAATATCGCGGTCAATCTGTCGATGGCGATGTACGCGCTCTGCGCCCTGTCGCTGATCCGCTTCGCCGGGGTGATCGAGGACCCCGGCCGGCGTCTGGCCGCGCGGGCCATGGCGGTCGGCGGCGCGGCCTTCGCGGTCTGGGTGGTGGCGGCGTCCGACCCGGCCATGCTGGCCCCGAGCCTGTGGGCCTTCGCCGCGACGGTTCCGCTGTATGGGGTTGTGCGGCTACTAAAGCGTGGATCCGGGACAGGCAAAGCTGTCCCAAGGGACAGCTAAGCCAGTCCCACGGCGCCGGCCGGGACAGGACTTCATGTCCCTTGGGACTTGATGTCCTGTCCCTGTTCCCCGCTCTGGCCCCTACCACTGCCAGTCCGTCGCGCTCGCCCTGCATCCCCCGTCCGGCCAGCCCTTCCAGCCCCTGCCGCGCACGACGCGCCCCGTGGCCAGGGCCGTCGGCTCACCCTCCTTCAGCGCCACGCCGCCGTTGACCAGCACCCAGCGCACGCCGGTGGCGAACTGGCGCGGCGTCTCGTAGGTGGCCGTGTCGGCGATGGTCGCCGGGTCGAAGATCACCACATCGGCGAAATTTCCGGCCTTGAGCATGCCCCGGTCGCGCAGGCCCAGATTGTGCGCGGGCAGGGCCGACAGGCGCCGCACGGCCTCCTGCAGGGTCAGGCTGCGCTCATCCCGCACATATTTGCCCAGCAGCCGGGCGACGTTGCCGTAGGCGCGCGGGTGGGTGCTCGACTGCAGGAACACACCCTCGGGCGCCAGCGCCGCCGCATCCGAGCCGAAGCTCATCCACGGCAGGGCCGTCTGGCGGCGGACGTTGTCCTCGCTCATCAGGAAATAGACCACCTGCACCCGGCTGCCGTCCTCGATGACCAGGTCGATGGCCGCGTCCTCGGGGCTGACCCCGCGCATCCGCGCCACCTCGGCCAGGGTCTTGCCGGTCAGGGGCTTGAGCTTGGGATTGCGGAAGCCGACCAGCAGCGTGCCCTCGGGCCCGGCGAAACGGTAGAGGTTCTCGAACGCCGGGCTGTCGGTGCGCATCTCGGCGATCACCTCGCGGCGGGTGGCCGGGTCCTTCAGCCGCTTGATCCAGGCCTCGCGACCGCCGGCCTGCACCCAGGTCGGCATGGCCGCGTCCAGGCCCGTCGAGCCGGCCGTATAGGTATACATGTCGGCCGTGATGCGCAGGCCCGAGGCGCGGGCCGCCTCGATCCGGGCGATGGCCGCCTCCAGCTTGGGCCAGTTGGCCTTGCCGGCCGCCTTGAGGTGATAGATCTCGGCCGGGGCGCCGGAACGGCGCGAGATGTCGATCAGCTCGTCGATCGCCTCCAGCAGCCGGTTGCCCTCGCTGCGCATGTGGCTGATGTACATGCCGCCGCAGCGGCCGGCCTCGGTCGACAGGGCCACCAGCTCGTCGGTGTCGGCATAGCTGCCCGGCGCGTAGATCAGCGACGAGCCGACGCCCAGCGCGCCCTCCTCCATGGCCTGGACGACCAGCGCCCGCATCCGGGCCAGCTCGGCCGGGGTCGGATCGACGTCCTCCTCGCCCAGGACGTTGGTGCGCACCGTCTCGGCCCCGACGAACGAGGCGACGTTCTGGGCCACGCCCATCTTTTCCAGGTGGCTCAGGTAACCGTCCAGGGTGGTCCAGGCGATGTCGAACTTGATGTCGCCCTGCCGCTCGCGCTCCTGCTTGCGCATCTTTTCGGTCCAGGGGCCCATCGACGAGCCCTCGCCCATCACCTCAAGCGTCACGCCCTGTTTGAGGTCGGACAGGCCCCGACCGTCGGCCAGCAGGCTTTCGGTGGCCCAGCTGAGCATGTTGATGAAGCCCGGCGAGACGGCCAGGCCCGTGGCGTCGATCTCGGTCAGGCGAGGCCCGCGCAGTTTGCGGCCGACGGCCACGATCCGGTCGCCACGAATGGCCACGTCGCCGACGAACGGCGCGCCGCCGGAGCCGTCGTGGATCGCGCCATTGCGGATCACGATGTCGAAGGGGGCGCCGCGGCCAATCTGCCCGGGGATGGGCGAGAGGGATGAGCAGGAGAGGAGGAGGACAGAGAGAACCGTGACCAGAAACGCGCGCGCCATTCCCATACTCCGCTCATCCCCGCGAAGGCGGGGACCCAGGTTTTTTCAGGGATGACTTCAAGCGTCCGAGAAGATCCCGCGCCTATCTTGCACGGAGGGCGGCCAGTTCAAAAACGCCTGGGTTCTGTTGCCAAAGCGTCGCCTTTTCCGGAAGGCATCTGGAGGAGCGTGATCTCCACGCCCTCCTTTCCGATCACGATGCGGTCTGTGATCGTCTCGACGATTTGACGGCGGTGTTCCCACGGAAGATCAGGCCACTTGCCTGCAAGGTCACGAGCATCGTCCAGGACCTCGTCACGAGAGAGCATGCCTATCCTGAGTACGTCTCGCTCGGCTTCAAGGCGCGGAAGCTCGTCTTCGATCTGTGCCCGGCGTTCGGATAGCGGCTTGTGCCTTCGTCCGAAGTCCGCCTTGGCGAGTTCGCCCGCGTGATAGAGGTCGAACAGCTCGTTTTCCGCGATGACGAGCTTCTTGAGTTCGCCGTCGCCGACAGCGATTAATTGCCTAAAGCGTGTCGGCCTTGTGCCGGCACGCCCCTTCGTTGCGGCCTCGGCAAGTAAAGCGCGACCAATTCAATTCTGTCGGACAGCCATCCGGCCTCTATACGAGATGCCCGCCATGCCCCGAGTTCTCACCATTACCGGATTTGCCGACGTGCACGCGCTGGCGATCGAGAGAGCCATTCGTCTCCAAGGTGGTGAGTCTACGATCTGGAACATCTCTGACTTTCCTAGACACCAGCGGATCAGCAGCTTGGTCGATGATGCGGGCGAAAGCCATGTCAACGTCCTGCAGCGGGATCACAGCGTGATTACCGGCCCCTTCGATGTAGTGTGGAACCGGCGGGCGTTGAGCAAGAACCTGTATAGCGAGGGTCTCCACGAAGGAGACATGGATTTCGTCCGCCATGAAACGACGCTGTTCCTGAGGTCGCTTTACCTGTCGTCTTTCAGGGACGCCTTTTGGTTAAATGCGCCGTTGAACAAATTCCAGGCCGATGCCAAGCTGGCGCAAATTCTGGCTGCCAAGGCATGTGGGCTCTATGTTCCGCCGACCCTGGTCTCCAACGATCCTGAGCAAGTCTTGGCATTTGTCGAGCGCTATGGGTGGAACGTGATCGTCAAATCGTTCCACGGCCATGCTTGGAATGTCGGTGGCGGGCCGGAAGAGCAGCTCTATGTCAACTATGCCGCCAGGGTCAAAGCTGAAGCCTTGACGCCGGAGGCGATCGCGGCCTGCCCCGCCATATATCAACGGCTTGTTGAGAAGGCGTTCGAGCTCCGCATCGTGTTGTGCGGCGAGAGTCTTATGGCGATCAAGATCGATTCGCAGATCCGCCAGGACACGGCGATCGATTTTCGTTCAGGCCAGGGCACGCTTCCACTGTCCGAATATGCGCTTCCCGATGACGTACAGGCAAAGCTAATCCAGTTCGCTAAAGCGCTGGGTATAGTGTTCGGCAGCATCGACGCAATTATTACCCCTAATAACGAGTTCGTGTTCCTTGAGGTGAACGAGCAAGGTCAGTTTCTCTGGTGCGAGTTAAACAATCCCGACATTCCCGTTACACAATTCGTGACGGATTTCCTTATGTACGGGCGCGCAGACTTCAGGTGGGAGCGCCCCGAGCGGCCCATGCGGCTTGCGGAAATTGAAGATGCGGAGTTTAAACACAATTTCTCCCATCTCATGTCTCAGAACGAGTACGCCGAACTCAACAACAAGAATGGCTACGGCTAGGATTAAGCGTGGAACTGCATGATGGTCATTGAATGGTTGCTCCTTGGCGCCGGTCTGGGCATGCAGGTTCCCCCCGCGCCGCCAATGGCTCAAATCCAACCGGCCGACATCCAGCAAGCCACGGATGAGTTCGATTTCGGTCGCCTGATTTTTGCGCCGGCGGCCGATGAGCGGGCTAAATACGCGCAGCTGCTTGCGTGGGCGGAAAGTCGCCCTTCCGTCGCCGAGCCCAATCCGCCGGGCAAGGGCGAAGCCGATCCCTATGCCAACGCCTGCTTCGAGCCGGTGCAAGCCAACTACATCATCGCCTGGCGCCCGCGTCCGGGCCTGGACAGCCCGTCCTCCTACGCCCAGGCCCGCGGCAAGATCGTCGGCGCCTTGCGCGCCATAAAGGCAAGGTATTTGGCGACGACGAAGGGCGAAACCACGGCGGGACCGTCCCTGGGGGCGCAACTCGAGGCTCAGGTACGCGTCGATCAAGTCTGGTTCGGTTCCGCCGTCGACGTCTGGCTGGAGCTCTTTCCTCAGGCGACGGATGAAGAGACCACGTGGTTTTTTTCAATCCTGCAGGCCAAGCAATGCGAGATCGAGGCCGACAGCGTGAAACTGCTGACCCGTTTGTTCAAGGTGACATCCTGGCCTGACGACGCCGCCTATGGCGACGGCGCCAGTCACGCCGCCTGGGTTCTCGCGCAGCATGCCGACCATCATCCGTCTCTGCAACGACTGGCCGCCGCCCGCTTGAGACGCGCCGCTTCGGCAGGTGAGGCGTCAACTGCGGACTACGCGTTGCTTCAAGACCGTGTCCAGGTCAGGTTGGGCTTACCCCAGGTGTATGGCTCGCAGTTTCACGCGAGTTGCGGTGGCAACGTTCCGTATCCGATTCTGGACGAGGCGAACGTGGATGAGCGCCGCAAAGCGGTCGGCCTGTCCTCGCTGGAAGAGTACAAGGCCAAAATTGGACGTCCGTGCAAATGACCGGCGCACGATGGACCTTAGGCACCACTTGCCCGCAAGTCGTTGCCGACGATTCGAGGGCAAAGGGCAAAACTGCCCGAAGGGGGCTTAGAGTCCTCTGGAAATTCACGGATGTGCGTTTCTGCATAGCGGGTAACCTTTGTATTTTCGCCAAATGCCCCCTCCCAGCGAGCTATGAATCGTCAATGCGCTCGTCCGTGATCCGCATGCTGTCCTGATGAAAGAGCGCACGTGATCCAGAAGGGCGCCACTTCTACACGCCGTTTTGATAGTCGATTCCATGTTGAGGGGGCCCGCGCCACCGGCCGCCAAACCACAGGATTTCCGCAACGTGGCAAGGCTATATGCCCACGTTCACGGGAAGCTCCTTCGCTACGGCCGTGAATAGCATAACGGGGTCGATCTTCAGGGCTTGGGCAATGGCGTAGAACTCGATGACGTCGAGGCGTCGGACGCCCCGCTCGATCTGAGAGATGAACGACTGTGTCCGCCCCAGACGCCGTGCCAACTCTATCTGGGTGACGCCCGCGTCCCTGCGGGCCGCGACAAGCACGGCAAGCATCGTCGCATAAGCACCGGTGAAGACCGATTTCGGCATGGAAAGCTGGGACCTGACGCAAACCCAGCCCTTCCGGTATAGGTGATCTTCTGATAGTCGATATTCGACTAGTTGAATTTCAACTATCGGGGTACCGCTTGTGAGCGCGGACGGGGCAGTAAGAGCGGGGGCAGGTGCGAGCGTAGAGCTGGGGTATCTGTACACGCCTCTGGCCTCGCTCGCGGCGCTGCATAGCGAACAATCGACCCATCGCCTGATCCGAGAGGTTCTCAGCTTTTCGAGACCTCGGCCGCGAACGCTTCTGCTCCTTCGCGCCCGCCCGCTTCTGCTCTTCCGCGCCCTTGCAACGCCGAATTTCGAGACGCTTCGCTTCCTCGACCTTGCCGGACACGCGGGCCGGCCCCCGTTAATCCTGGAGCTGCGGGACGATTGGTTCACGCCAACCGTCAACCTGTCCAAGCGGCGGCTGGGCAAGCTGAGAATCCATCGGACGTCGGACAGCTCAGGTGCAACCCGATCCGTCTCGGTCGTGTCGTTCAATGAGCGTGGACGCCAGCGGATCAGCGACCTCAGATGTAGCGACGGGACGCCGTTCATCGACATGCACCATGGCATGCTGTCAGCGGTTGCTGGCGACGAACTCTCCGGCCGGGTCATCGACATCGCGAGCCTCTGCGATGCCGTTGGTCCCCGCAGCCAGTATGAGCGGGTCGCTTCCGCTCGCTCATGGATGAGGGTGGCGTGCTCCTGGTGAACCTCTCGAAGGGCCAACTCGGGGAAGATAGCGCCACGACGCTCGGTGGACTTCTGGTCTCAACCATCGGCCTTGCGGCCCTCAGCAGGGCCGAGATGCAGGCCCAGGAGCGTCGCCCCTTCTTCCTCCATGTGGACGAGTTCCAGAGCTTCACGACGCTCTCCTTCGTCAACATGCTGTCGGAGCTTCGCAAGTACGGCTTGGGGCTCACCCTTGCGCACCAGCACTTCCACCAGCTTGATCCCGATGTGCGCCATGCCGTCCTGGGCAATGCCGCGACCTTGATCTCTTTCCGGGTCGGTCCCGAGGACGCGATGATCCTGGCTCGGGAGTATCAGCCGACGTTCGGCGTTGAAGACCTGATCAACCTCCCGAACCAGCACATCTACCTGAAGCTCATGATCGACGGGACGCCCTCACGGCCGTTCAGTGCGCGCACTGTTGCGCCAACGGTTTGATGCGGGGTTTTGAGCCTTGGGAGCCCTTCCGCAGAAAATCCGCGAACCATGCACGGCTTCGTTTGGGGAGCGTTGTGGAGCGGGCCCGCCGCCGGTCAACCCGCGTCGCTTCCTCCGCCTTCGGCTCCGTGCAGCTCGCCCCTCCGGGCGCGCCTAGGCGCGGGGTCTGACCGCCAGCTCCTTGGCCCACTCCAATGACTCCCCATGAAGCCGCGGAATGGTCCGCGGCAGACTTAGGAGGAAACCCTCATGGCCCAGCAACTCCCCCTCATGCACCGCAAGCCGACCCACCGGCTGTACCGCGTCCTTGGTGACGGGGCGGGCGCGATCTGGACCCCCATCGGTGCGGCATGGCCGAACAAGGATGGGCAGGGGTTCAACATCAGCTGCGACGCGGTGCCGCTTCAGGGCCGCATCGTGATGCGGGCGATCACCGACAGAACGGAGGAGGCGCGAGGTCAGCAATGACCTCCACTCCGAAAGAGCGGAGTGCAACTGGAGGCGCGAGGCGGAGGCCTCGCGCCTCGCTTCATTTCAGGAAGCGATCAATGGCCGGGCGGTATCTGGCGGCTGGCGTCTGCCGCCCTTGCTCCCACAGCCCGAGCGTCCACCGCGTAACGCCCAGCCGTGCAGCGGCCTTGGTGCAGTTGAGCCCGAGCTGGCGGCGGCGTCGCTTGAGCCTGCTCGCGACGCTCTCGCCTTGCTGGGCCTTCAATTCCGTTCTACTGGCCCGGATATGCAGGGGAACGCCCGGTACCAAAAAGGCAACATGACCTCTGGGTCCCCGCCTTCGCGGGGATGAGCGGTTTTAGGAAAGCCCATCCACCCAGGCCGGCAGATCGCTGATCGAACCCAGCTCCACATACCGGCCATGATCGGCCGGCGCCTCGGCCGCCTCGTGGGCCCAGACCAGTGGATAGGGAATCAGCGCCCCCCAGCAGCCGGCGTCGAGCGCAGGCAGGATGTCCGAGCGCATCGAGTTGCCGGCCATCACCGCCGCCTCCGGCCCGGTGCCGTGGCGGGCGAAGACCCGGCGATAGGTGTCGGCGTCCTTCTCGCTGACGATCTCGATGGCGGCGAACAGGTCGCCGAGCCCCGAGGCGGCCAGCTTCTGTTCCTGGTGCAGCAGGTCGCCCTTGGTGATCAGCACCAGCCGGTAGCGTTCCGACAGCTGCGCCAGCGCGGCGTCGACGCCCGGCAGCGGCTCGACCGGCTCGGTCAGCATCTCGCGGCCGACGGCGAGGATCTCGCGGATCACCGAGGTCTCGACGGCGCCGTCGGTCAGCTCCATAGCCGTCTCGATCATCGACAGGGTGAAGCCCTTCACCCCGTAGCCGTAGAGCCGCAGGTTGCGCTTCTCGGTCTCGGCCAGCCGCGCCTCGAGGGTCGCGGGATCGGCGTGGGCCTTGAGCAGATCGATGAACCGCGCGTGCGTAAGGCGGAACAGCGTTTCGTTGTGCCAGAGGGTGTCATCGGCATCGAGGCCGACCGTGGTGATGGACATGGGGTCGTTCTAGCTTCCTTCTCCCGGAGGGAGAAGGTGGCCTGCGGAGCAGGTCGGATGAGGGATTACGGTGTGGACCGGCTCACACCGTAACCCCTCACCCTCCCATGCTGCGCATGGGCCCCTCCCTCTCCCGCTGGGAGAGGGTCTTAGTGCGCCTTGACCACCCGTTCCGCGCTGGCCGGATACTTCGCCAGCAGGGTCGCCGGGCGCGGTGGGCGGGCGACGAGGTCGCCGCCGCAGTTGGGGCAGCGGCCCTCGAAGCGGTCCTGGGCGCAGTCGGCGCAGAAGGTGCATTCGAAGCTGCAGATGCGCGCGTCGCCGCCGTTGGCCGCCAGGTCGCGGTCGCAGCATTCGCAGTTGGGGCGCATCTGGAGCATAAGCCCTCCGATAGCGTTTGACCGACGAGGTCCGACTCACTACCAACGCGCCCGTTTGTCCACCCGCCAGGAACCTTCCCCATGACGCAGACCCTGCTTCCCGGCGTCACCGGCGTGCTGGCCCTGGCCGACGGGACCATCCTGCAGGGGATCGGCGTGGGCGCGACCGGCGAGGCGGTCGGCGAGGTCTGTTTCAACACCGCCATGACCGGCTACCAGGAGATCCTGACCGACCCCTCCTACATGGCCCAGATCGTCGCCTTCACCTTCCCGCACATGGGCAACGTCGGGACCAACGTCGAGGACCTGGAACAGATCAGCGGGGGCAGCGAGACGGCCGCGCGCGGCGCGATCTTCCGCGACACCCCGACCGACCCGGCCAACTGGCGCGCCGACAGCGACCTGGCCGGCTGGATGACCCGCCGCGGCGTGATCGGCCTGGCCGGCGTCGACACCCGCGCCCTGACCCGCGCGATCCGCGAGAAGGGCATGCCGCACGCGGTCATCGCCCACAGCCCGGACGGGACCTTCGACCTCGAGGCCCTGGTCGCCAGGGCCCGCGCCTGGTCGGGCCTCGAAGGCCTGGACCTGGCCAGGGACGCCACCACCCGCCAGAGCTTCGTCTGGGACGAGGGCCTGTGGAGCTGGCCGGAGGGCTACGCCAAACCGGGCGCGCCGAAGTACGAGGTCGTGGTCCTCGACTATGGCGTCAAGCGCAACATCCTGCGGGCGCTGAGCTCGATCGGCGCCCGGGCCACGGTGGTTCCCGCCGACACCAGCGCCGAGGCCATCCTGGCCCGCAAGCCTGACGGGGTGCTGCTGTCCAACGGCCCGGGCGACCCGGCCGCGACCGGTGAATACACGGTTCCCGAAATCCGCAAGCTGGTCGAGAGCGGCACGCCGGTGTTCGGCATCTGCCTCGGCCACCAGATGCTGGCCCTGGCGCTGGGCGCGAAGACGGTGAAGATGGAACAGGGCCACCACGGGGCCAACCATCCGGTGAAGGACCTGACCACCGGCAAGGTCGAGATCGTCTCGATGAACCACGGCTTCACGGTCGACCGCGACAGCCTGCCGGCCCCGGTCACCGAGACCCATGTGTCGCTGTTCGACGGCACCAACGCGGGTCTGGCCCTCACCGACAGGCCGGTGTTCAGCGTTCAGCACCACCCGGAAGCCTCACCCGGCCCGACCGACAGCCTGTATCTGTTCGAGCGCTTCGCGGGGTTGATGGACAGGGCGAAGGGCTAGAGCGCGGGGACATGTACCGCCTTCGGTACGTGTCCCCTCTGGCAGGCAAGGGACACGTACCGAAGACGGTACATGTCCCTGTTCTCGCTACTGACGCCCGGCCACCAGCTGCACCGTGAACGGTCCGCTGGTCCAGCTGTCGCCGACGTTGCGCGCCGAGACCGGGGTGCAGATCGGGTTGGGGTAGCCCGGAGGGGCGTCGCTGGTGAAGGTCAGGCAGACCTGGCTGCCCTTGACCGCCCAGGTCCCGGCCAGCTGCTGTTCGCCCTGCACGCCGGTAAAGCTGTGGTCGCCCTCGTAGTAGATCTTCGAGGACTGGCCGCTGGCGTCGGTGGTGATCGTGGTGTTGCCGATCCGCGAGGCCATGACGTCGTCGCCGGCCAGGGCGGCCGTGGCCGAGAGCGTCAGCGCCGCGACGGCGCCCAGAAGCATACGCATGGAGACCTCCCCTTGATTTTTCTTGTCAGGCGAGAGTGGTAACGGGCGATTGGCGGGGCCGTCAATCGCGCGCCAAACGAGACTTGCGCCCCTCCGCCTCCCTCTCTAAACGGGCCCCTTAACCAGCAGTTTGACCGGGGCCGGGCGCGCAGATCTGCGCGACCGCCCTTGTGCGCGAGACGAGCATGCCCAAGCGGACCGATATCTCCTCGATCCTGATCATCGGCGCGGGGCCGATCGTCATCGGTCAGGCCTGCGAATTCGACTATTCCGGCGTCCAGGCCTGCAAGGCGCTGCGGGCCGAGGGCTATCGCATCATCCTGGTCAATTCGAACCCCGCCACGATCATGACCGATCCGGACGTGGCCGACGCGACCTATATCGAGCCGATCACCCCGGAGATGGTCGCCAAGATCATCGAGAAGGAACGGCCCGACGCCCTGCTGCCGACCATGGGCGGCCAGACGGCGTTGAACACGGCCCTGGCCCTGGAGGCCGATGGCACGCTGGCCAAATGGGGCGTGGAGATGATCGGCGCGAAGGCCGACGTCATCGACAAGGCCGAAGACCGGCAGAAGTTCCGCGACGCGATGGACCGGCTGGGCCTCGAAAGTCCCAAGTCCAAGGCCGCCCATACGCTGGAGGAGGCGCGGGCCGGCCTGGAGTTCGTCGGCCTGCCGGCGATCATCCGGCCCAGCTTCACCCTGGCCGGCACCGGCGGCGGCATCGCCTACAACCTCGAGGAATTCGAGGAGATCGTGCTGCGCGGTCTCGACCTGTCGCCGACCACCGAGGTGCTGATCGAGGAAAGCGTGCTCGGCTGGAAGGAGTTCGAGATGGAGGTCGTCCGCGACAAGGCGGACAACTGCATCATCGTCTGCTCGATCGAGAACATCGACCCGATGGGCGTGCACACCGGCGACAGCATCACCGTCGCCCCGGCCCTGACGCTGACCGACAAGGAATACCAGCGCATGCGGACCGGCTCGATCGCCGTGCTGCGCGAGATCGGCGTCGAGACGGGCGGGTCCAACGTCCAGTGGGCGATCAACCCGGCGGACGGCCGGATGGTGGTCATCGAGATGAACCCGCGCGTGTCGCGCAGCTCCGCCCTGGCCTCGAAGGCCACCGGTTTCCCGATCGCCAAGGTCGCCGCCCGCCTGGCCGTCGGCTACACGCTCGACGAGCTGGCCAACGACATCACCGGCGGCGCCATGCCGGCCAGCTTCGAGCCGAGCATCGACTATGTCGTCACCAAGATCCCCCGCTTCGCGTTCGAGAAATACCCGGGCAGCGAACCGCACCTGACCACCTCGATGAAGTCGGTCGGCGAGGTCATGGCCATCGGCCGGACCTTCGCCGAGAGCCTGCAAAAGGCCCTGCGCGGGCTGGAGACGGGCCTTTCCGGCCTCGACGAGATCGACATCCCCGGCGCCGGGGATCCCGACACCGCCCATGCCGCGGTGCTGCGGGCCCTGGCCATGCCCACGCCCGACCGGCTGCTGGTCATCGCCCAGGCCTTTCGCCACGGCCTGACGGTCGAGGAGATCAACGGCGCCTGTTCCTACGAGCCCTGGTTCCTGCGCCAGATCGCCGAGATCGTACGTCAGGAGGGCAAGATCCGCGCCTCCGGCCTGCCGGCGGCCGACGGCCTGCGCAAGCTGAAGGCCATGGGCTTCTCCGACGCCCGGCTGGCGAAACTGACCGCCCTGACCGAGATGGAGGTCCGCGCCCGCCGCCACGCCATGGACATCCGCCCGGTGTTCAAGCGCATCGACACCTGCGCCGGCGAGTTCGCGGCCACCACGCCCTACATGTACTCGACCTACGAGACCGGAGCGCTGGGCCAGATCCCCGACTGCGAGGCCGAGCCGTCGGGCCGCAAGAAGGCGATCATCCTGGGCGGCGGTCCCAACCGCATCGGCCAGGGCATCGAGTTTGACTACTGCTGCTGCCACGCGGCCTTCGCGCTCGACGCCATCGGCATCGAGTCGATCATGGTCAACTGCAACCCCGAGACCGTCTCGACCGACTACGACACCTCCGACCGCCTGTACTTCGAGCCCCTGACGGCCGAGGACGTGCTGGAGCTGATCCATGTCGAGCAGAAGAACGGGACCCTGGCCGGCGTGATCGTCCAGTTCGGCGGCCAGACGCCGCTGAAGCTGGCCCATCCGCTGGAACAGGCCGGGGTGCCGATCCTGGGCACCAGCCCCGACGCCATCGACCTGGCCGAGGACCGCGAGCGCTTCCAGCAGCTGCTGCACCAGCTGAACATCGCCCAGCCGGTCAACGCCCTGGCCCGCAGCGCCGAGGAATGCTTTACCGCCGCCCATGAGGTCGGCTACCCGATCGTCATCCGCCCGTCCTACGTGCTGGGCGGGCGGGGCATGGAGATCATCCGCGACGACGAGCAGCTGGAGCGCTACGTGCGCACGGCCGTCGAGGTCAGCGGCGACGCGCCGATCCTGATCGACCAGTACCTGAGCCGCGCCACCGAGGTGGACATCGACGCCCTGTGCGACGGCACGGACGTGTTCGTCGCCGGGGTGCTCGAGCATATCGAGGAAGCCGGCGTGCACAGCGGCGACAGCGCCTGCTCGATGCCGCCCTTCTCGCTGCGCGCGGACATCGTCGCCGAGCTCAAGCGCCAGACGGTCGAGATGGCCCTGGCCCTGAATGTCCGGGGTCTGATGAACGTGCAGTTCGCCATCGAGGAGCCGCACTCCGCCGCCCCGCGCATCTTCGTGCTGGAGGTCAATCCCCGCGCCAGCCGCACCGTACCCTTCGTGGCCAAGACCATCGGCCAGCCGGTGGCCGCCATCGCCGCCCGGATCATGGCCGGCGAGACGCTGGCCAGCTTCGGCCTGGTCGATAAGCCCTACGACCATATCGCGGTGAAGGAGGCGGTGTTCCCGTTCGCCCGCTTCGCCGGGGTCGATACCGTGCTGGGCCCGGAGATGCGCTCGACCGGCGAGGTCATGGGCCTGGACTGGAAGCGCGCCGGCGAGACCGACATGGCCCCCGCCTTCGCCCGCGCCTTCGCCAAGAGCCAGCTGGGCGGCGGCGTCACCCTGCCGACGGCCGGCACGGCCTTCGTCTCGGTCAAGGACAGCGACAAGGTCTGGATCATCGAGCCGGTGCGGCTGCTGCAGGCCGCCGGCTTCAAGGTGCTGACCACCGCCGGCACCGGCGAGTGGCTGCGCTCGCAGGGCATCGAGACGACCCCGGTGCGCAAGGTGCTGGAAGGCCGGCCGCACATCGTCGATGCGATGAAGAACGGCGAGGTCCAGCTGGTGTTCAACACCACCGAGGGCAAACAGTCCCTGGCCGACAGCTTCGAACTGCGCCGCACGGCCCTGATGATGAAGATCCCCTACTACACCACCAGCGCCGGCGCCCTGGCCGCCGCCCAGGCCATCACCAGCGCCCCGCTGGAGGCGCTCGAGGTCCGGGCGCTGCAGAGCTACTGAGGATGTGATAGTCTCGCGGGCATGACCCGCGAGGACGTCCTTCAGGTTTTGCGCGATCACGAAGCCGAACTGCGCGAGCAGGGCGTGATCCATGCCGCCCTGTTCGGATCGCTGGCGCGGGGTGAAGCGGGGGCCAGGAGCGATATCGACGTGGCTATCCGGTTCGATCCGGACGCCCCGATCACCCTCTGGGGCTACGCCGGGCTGAAGCGACGGGTGGCCGGAATGCTGCAGGGCTTCAAGCGGAAGGTCGATGTCATCGATCTGGACGGCATGAGCCCGTATGTGCGGCCGTCCGTCGAGCGCGACGCGATCTATGCCTTCTGAGCGCGCTCGAAAGGCGCTGCTTGATGTCCGCGAAAATATCCTGCTGGCGCAGACCTGGACCGGGGGCCTGGCCCTGAGCCAGTTCGCCGCGGATCGGATGGTATTTTACGCCGTCACCCGTTGCCTGGAGATCATCTCCGAGGCCAGCCGACGTCTGCCGCCCGAGATGAAGCGGCGGCATTCGAAAATCGAATGGCGCGGCATGCGCGACGCCGGCAACATCTATCGTCACGACTATGACGGCGTGCAGGAACACATCATCCTTCGCACGGTCCGCGAGGCCCTCCCGCCACTGCTCGTGGCCATTCAGATCCAGATCGCGACCTTCGAAGGAGACTCCTGATGCCCACGCCCGCCCGCGTCGCCGCCTTCGTCGCCATGGTCGAGAGCGGCCGGTTCGTCGAAGCCATCGAGGCCTTCTACGCCGAGGACGCCTCGATGCAGGAGAACCTCGGCCGCACCACGGTCGGCCGGGCCCAGATGGTCGAGAACGAAAAGGCCGCCCTCCGGCGCAACGCCATCGTCGCCCGCAAGGGCTCGACCGTGCTGGTCGATGGCGACCATGTGGCCATCCGCTGGGTGTTCGAGATGACCGACGACACAGGCGCGACCCGCGTCCTCGACGAGATCGCCTGGCAGCGCTGGGACGGCGACCGGATCGCCGAGGAGCGGTTCTACTACGACCCCGGCCAAGTGCGCTGACGCCCGCCAGCCCTTACCTCAAAAGGGGGGGCTCGTGCCGAGGGGGGCTTGCAAAGGCCCGCCGGATCGGGCCTTGGGACTCCACCATCATCAGGGAGTTTCCCGTGTCCGCGTCACGTTTCGCCACGCTTTCCGCGACCCTCGCCATCACCGCCGCGGCGCTCGTTCCGGCCCCCGCCCTCGCCCTGGACAAGCCGGAGGCCGCCGCGACCTGGGTGGCGCGCAATCGCGCCTTCCTCGCCGTGTCCCAGGATCTGGCCCGCAACGGCGCGAACCTCCTGCCGGCGCAGCAGGCGGCCTGCCGGGGCCTGATCGGCGAGCACCTGCGCATCGGCGGCATCACGCCGCACTGGGCCACCGGCGCCCAGCGCGACTTCTGCCGGGCGATGGACGGCTTCAACGGGGTCAGATCCGTGAAGAACCCGTGCGGCGATCTCAAATCGGCGGCCGGCAAGTACGGGAAGGCCGAACCGTTCGGTGACTCCGAGGCGGTCGTTGAGACCTCGCGGCAGATGGTTCAACTCATCGACATCATTCGAAGCGCGGCCCGAAAGTCCGGCTTCCGCAAGTGTTGACCCCGGGAGGGCCGTCGGCCTGCGCCGCTGGACAGGCCGGCGGCGCGGGCTAGGTTCAGGGTCTAACCCGGAACCCGCGCCATGCTCACCGTCCACCACCTGAACAACTCCCGCTCGCAGCGCGTGCTGTGGCTGCTGGAGGAGCTGGGGCTGCCGTACGAAATCAAACACTACCAGCGAGACAGCAAGACCATGCTGGCGCCGCCGGAGCTGAAGGCGATCCATCCGCTGGGCAAGTCGCCGGTGATCACCGACGGGCCGGCGACCCTGGCCGAGACCGGGGCCATCGTGGAGACGATCGTCGAGGCCTATGGCGGCGGGCGGCTCAAGCCGCCGGCGGGCAGCGAGGATCGCCTGCGCTGGCTTTACTGGCTGCACTACGCCGAGGGCTCGGCCATGCCGCCGCTGCTGCTGAAGCTGGTGTTCACCGCCCTGCCGGCCCGCGCGCCCGGGCTGGTGAAGGGCATCGTCAGGGGCATCTCCAACCAGGCCCTGAAGACCTTCGTCGATCCGCAGCTGACTGCCCATTTCGACTACTGGGAGGCTGAGCTGGGCAAGGCCGAGTGGTTCGCCGGCGCGGAGTTCAGCGCCGCCGACATCATGATGAGCTTCCCCGTCGAGGCCGCCGCCGACCGGGCCGGGGCGCTGGTCGGCCGGCCCCGGCTGAAGGCCTTCCTCGACAGGATCCACGCCCGCCCCGCCTACCAGGCGGCGCTGGAAAAGGGCGGACCCTACGCCTACGCATAGCGTTCGTGCGTCCTTCGACACGGCCCTTCGGGCCTGCTCAGGATGACGAAACGCGATGCACGTCATGGTGAGCAGCGCCGAAGGCGCGTGTCGAACCACGCAACATGCAAGGACTGGACGTCCCGCCGACTCCCCGTCACCTTATCGCTGATAACAAAAAGCCGTGGGAGGCAGGAATGACGGGTCGGGTCGCGGGCAAGGTCGTGCTGGTGACGGGCGGGGCGAGCGGCATTGGCCGCGGCTGCGCCGAGCTGCTGGCGCGCGAGGGGGCCATCGTGGTGGTCACCGACGTCCAGGACGAGATGGGGGCCGGCGTCGCCCGGGCGCTCGGCGGCAAGGCCGTCTACCTGCATCACGACGTGACCGGCGAGGAGGCCTGGATCGGCGTCGTGGCCGAGGTCGGCAAGCGCTTCGGCCGGCTCGACGTGCTGGTCAACAACGCCGGCGTCGGCATGGGCGGACCGGTCACCGAGTTCAGCCTGGCCGACTGGCGCAAGCAGCAGGGGGTCAATGTCGAGGGCGTGTTCCTGGGCGTGAAGCACGGCCTGCCGCTGATGCGCCAGGGCGGCGGCGGCAGCATCATCAACATGTCCTCGGTCGCCGGGCTCACCGGGGCGGCGAACATGTCCAGCTACTGCGCCACCAAGGGGGCCGTGCGGCTGTTCACCAAGGCCGTCGCCATGGAATGCGCGACCGCCCGCGACGGGGTGCGGGTCAACTCGGTCCATCCGGGCATCATCGATACGCCGATCTGGGACACCATCGGCGACTCCATCGGCGGCGAAAGCGGCAACGCCGGACCGGCGCGCGCCATCGATCTGGACGACATGACCGCCGTGACGACGCCGCTGGGCGTCAAGGGCTTCCCCGTCGATATCGCCGCGGGCGTGCTGTTCCTGGCCTCCGACGAGTCCCGCTACATGACCGGCGCGGAACTGGTGATCGACGGCGGCATGACCGCGCGCTAAAGCCCCGCGCTCGAAAGGGCCGGGGGCGCATGAAGTACAGGGCGGATGTCGACGGGCTGCGGGCGGTCGCGGTGCTGGCGGTGGTCGGCTTCCACGCCGGCGTACCCTTCCTCACCGGCGGCTTCGCCGGCGTCGATGTGTTCTTCGTCATCTCCGGCTTCCTGATCGGCGGCGTCGTGGCCGAGCGGCAGGCGCGGGGCGATTTCTCGCTGGGCTGGTTCTGGGAGCGGCGGGTGCGCCGCATCTTCCCGTCGCTGATGGTCATGCTGGCGGCGACCTCGGCGCTGGCATGGTGGCTGCTGACGCCCGGCGACCTGGTGGCCTACGCCCGGTCGATGGCCGCGGCGCTGGTGTCGCTGTCCAACGTCCATTTCTGGCGAACGAGCGACTATTTCGGCGGCGAGGACCTGATCCGGCCGCTGCTGCACACCTGGTCGCTGGGCGTCGAGGAACAGTTCTACGTCGTCTTCCCCCTGCTGATGCTGCTGCTCGCAAGGGTCGCGGCGGGGCGAGTCAGGCTTGTCCTGGCCGGACTTGCCGCGCTGTCCCTCGCCTTCGCCGTCTGGCAGACCGCCACCCACCCGGAGGGCGCCTTCTACCTGCCCTTCGCCCGCGCCTGGGAGCTGCTGGCGGGCGTGCTGCTGGCGATGTGGAAGCCGAAGGTCCGACCCGGGCCGCTTCAGCACGCGGTCGGCCTGGCGGGCCTGGCGCTGATCGTCGGGACCTGCCTGCTGGTCACCAAGGACACCCGCTGGCCCGGCGTCGCGGCCATCGCGCCGGTGCTCGGCGCCGTCCTGATCGTCGCGGCCAACGGCGGGATCGTCGGCCGGCTGCTGGCGCTTCGGCCGATGGTCTGGGTCGGGCTGCTGTCCTACTCGCTGTATCTGTGGCACTGGCCGTTGTTGACGTTCCAGCGCTATCTGCTGCCGGGCGGCTGGCCCGCCGCGCTCGCGGTGCTGCTGGCGATCGGCCTGGCCGCCCTGTCGCTGCGCTTCGTCGAGCGCCCGTTCCGCGACAGCGCCTTCCTGACCCGCCGCCAGGTGTTCGCGGCCGGCGCCGGGGCGATCCTGCTGCTGGGCGCCTTCGCCGGCCTGGTCGATCTCGCCAAGGGGGTCCCGCAACGGTTCGACCAGCGCTCGCTGGCCATGGCCGAGTCGCGCCTCGAGCGCTCGCGCGGCAGCTATCGCGACGGGACCTGCTTCATCTCCTACCGCTTCGACGCGAAGGACTACCGCAAGGACCTGTGCAACGCCGCCGATCCAGGGAAGCCCGACTGGCTGCTGGTCGGCGACAGCCACGCGGCGCACCTGTGGTCGGGGCTCGCCGCCGCCAACCCCGACATCAACGTCATGCAGGTGACCTCCTCCGGCTGCGAGATCACGCTGACGCGGGACCCGGTCGAGCGCGACGTCTGCGACCGCATGGCCCGGCTGGTCTATGGCGACCTGCTGGTCAACAACCGTCCCGACGGCGTGCTGCTGGCCGGCCGCTGGTGGGCCAAGGACCTGCCGCGCCTGGCCGAGACGCTCGACTGGTTCCGGGCCCGCGACATCCCGGTAATCCTGGTCGGACCCATCCCCCAGTATTCGGACGACCTGACCCGGCTGCTGATCCTGTCCTGGCGCTTCCACGATCCCGACCTGCCCCGCAAGCGGATGCTGGACTGGCCGCGCGGCGTGGACCGCGACCTGCGCAAGCTCGCGGCCGAGAAGGGCGTGGCCTACATCTCGCTATTCGACCTGCTCTGCGACGGACCGGCCTGCGCCACCCTGGTCGATCCGGTCACGCCGCTGCAGTGGGACTATGGCCATCTGACGCCGGAGGGCTCGCGCTTCGTCGCCGCCCGGATGCGCGAACGGGGCCTGTTCCCGGCTAGAGGTCCAGCGCCAGCACCCAGTCGAGGTAGTCGTTGACCCCGACGTGGAACAGACGCGTGCCGACCTGCCGGAAACCGTGCCGCGCGTAGAAGGCGTTTGCCCGGTCGTTCTTGCTGTAGACGGCCAGCAGCAGCCGCTTCGCCCCGGCCGCCCGGGCCGTGTCGATCGCCGTCCGCATCAGGCGGGGGCCCAGGCCCTGCCCATGGAACCGGTGCAGGGCGTAGATGCGGGTCAGCTCCATGTCGTCCGGGCCGGTTTCGACCGGCAGGTCGGGCGGGCCCATCAGCAGGAAGCCGACCGGCGCCTGGCCTGGCTCCAGCGTGGCCAGGAACAGCCGCCGGTCCGGATCGGCCAGCAGCCGGGCGTAGGCCTCCGGCGTGTGCGTCGTGTGGCAGTGGAAGACGATATCCTCGCCATCGACGATGCCGGCGTAGGTCTCCACGAACGTCGCCGCGGCGACGGCGGACAGGCGGCCGGCGTCCTCGGGCGTGCAGGGTCGGATGGTGATCGCGTTCATGGCGTCGAGTTCTAGCGGCGCCGACCGACCGCCGCATCCGGCGATTTCACGGGCGGGGAACCATCGTCCCGAATGATCATGCCGCCTCGAACACCAGCGGCGCGCCCCAGAAGGCCCCGACCAGGCCGTCCCGGCGGCCGGGCGTCCCGGTGGTCAGGAAGCGGCGCAGGCCCGTTCCGCCGGCGACATATTCCGGGTGCCGCTCCATGTAGCGGCCGAGCGCCTCGGCCGTGGCGCCGGGCTGGTGGATCAGCGGCGTGCCCGGCGGCAGGGCGCCCCGGAACAGATCGGCGACGATCTCGTAGTGGGTGCAGCCGAGGATCGCCCGGTCGGGGTGGCGCCCGATGCGCCGGCGCAGGGCGTCGACGTGGCCGGCGATCTCGCTGGCCAGGATATCGTGCGCGGCGCCGTCCTCGATCATCCGGGCGAGGTTCGGGCAGGGCTCGGAGAATACCGCCAGGTCCTGCTTGCGCTTGTCGATCTCGATCTCGAACACCCGGCTGCCGGCCGTGCCCGGGGTGGAGAAGACGCCGAGGATATCGACCTTGGTCACCTGTTCGTCGCGGCGGTCGGCCTCGTGCTCCCAGGGCAGGCCGGTGGCCGCCTCGATGGTCGGCACGATGATGCCCAGAACGTTCAGGGCCCGGCCCGTCTCGCGGCGATAGCCGGGCAGCCAGGTCTGCTGCAGCCGGCGCAGGGCGATGGCCGAGGCGGTGTTGCAGGCCAGCACGACAAGGCTCGCGCCCTCGTCGAACAGGCGGATGCAGCCGGCCCGGGTCAGATCGACGATCTCCTCGCCCGGCCGCCCGCCATAGGGGGCGTTGGCCTGATCGGCGAGGTAGACGAAGTCGGCCTGCGGGAACCGCTCGACGAGCGCGCGGTGGACGGTGAGGCCGCCGACACCGGAATCGAAGACGCCAATGGACATGAATTCGCCTTTAGCGCCCCGCCCGCGAGGCGTCCATGCGGCGCATTACAGGCCGTTCATGTGACGTTCGGGCATAAAGGGGGATAGGGTCCCCGCAAACCGGATTCTCGGGAGATTTTTCGTGCATCGTCGTACCTTTCTCGCCACCACCGCGGCCGCCGCGGCCATGACCACCGTCTCGGGCCGCGCCCTGGCCGCGACGGGCAACCCCACGATCCAGCCCTGGACCGGCCCCTATGGCGGCGTGCCCGCCTTCGACAAGGTCAAGGTCGCCGATTTCCTGCCCGGCGCCGAAGAGGCCATGACCCGCAATCTCGCCGAGATTGATGTGATCGCCGCGAACCCGGCCGCCGCCACCTTCGAGAACACCATCGCGGCCCTGGAGGATTCGGGCCGCATGCTGAGCGACTACTTCGCCTACTACGGCATCTGGGGCTCCAACCTCAGCTCGCCCGAGTTTCAGGCCGTCGAGTCCGAGCTCGATCCGAAGTTCGCCGCGTTTGGCGACAAGATCACCCAGAACGAGGCGCTCTTCGCCCGCATCGAGGCGGTCTACACCTCGCCGGACAAGGCGAAGCTTACGCCTGAGCAGCAGCGGCTGACCTGGATTTACTATACCAACTTCGTCCGCGCCGGCGCCAAGCTGGCCCCGGCCGCCAAGACCCGCGTGGCGGCGATCAACGAGGAACTGGCCGGCCTCTACACGAAGTTCAGCCAGAACCTGCTGGCCGACGAGAGCACCTATATCGAGCTGTCGGACGCCGATCTGGCCGGCCTGCCCGAGGGACTCAAGGCCAACGCCGCCGCCAGCGCCGTCCAGCGCCAGCTGGCCGGCAAGCACATCATCGTCAACACCCGCTCCAGCGTCGATCCCTACCTGACCTACTCTCCGGTCCGCGCGACCCGCGAGAAGGTCTGGAAGGCCTTCGTCAATCGCGGCGACAACGGCGGCGCGACCGACAACAACGCCATCATCGCCAGGATCCTCAAGCTGCGCGTCGAGCGGGCCAATCTGCTGGGCTTCGCGACGCACGCCCACTGGCGGCTCGAGAACGCCATGGCCAAGACGCCCGAGAACGCCATGACCCTGATGGAAGCGGTCTGGCCGGCGGCCATCGCCCAGGTGGCCCGGGACGTCGCCGAAATGCAGGCCATCGTCGATGCCGAAAAGGGCGGCTTCCAGATCCAGCCCTGGGACTATCGCTTCTATGCCGAGAAGGTCCGCAAGGCGAAGTACGACCTCGATATGAACGAGGTGAAGCCTTACCTGCAGCTGGAGAAGCTGCGCGAGGGCATGTTCTGGGCCGCCGGCGAACTCTATGGCTTCCAGTTCAAGCAGGTCGAAGGCCTGCCGGTCTATCACGAGGACATCCGGACCTGGGAGGTGACCCGCGACGGCCAGCTGGTCGGCGTCTGGTACTTCGATCCCTACGCCCGCCAGGGCAAGCGCTCGGGCGCCTGGATGAACGCCTACCGGAACCAGGAGCGGTTCCGCAAGGACGTGAAGACCATCGTCAGCAACAACTCCAACTTCATCAAGGGCAAGCCCGGCGAGGCGGTGCTGATCAGCTGGGACGACGCCGAGACCCTGTTCCATGAATTCGGCCACGCCCTGCACGGCCTGAACTCGAACGTGTCCTATCCGGGCGTCTCGGGCACCAGCGTCGCGCGCGACTATGTCGAGTTCCCCAGCCAGCTGAACGAGCGCTGGCTGTCGACGCCGCAGGTGCTGGGCCGGTTCGCCCTGCACTACCAGACCGGCAAGCCGATCCCGCAGGCCCTGGTGGACAAGATCGAGAAGGCCAGCAAGTTCGGCCAGGGCTTCGGCACGACCGAGTACCTCGCCAGCGCCCTGATCGACATGAAGCTGCATCTGGCCGGCGCCGTGGACATCGATCCCGACGCCTTCGAGCGCGAGGAGCTGGCCAGGCTGGGCATGCCGTCGCAGATCGTCATGCGCCACCGCACGCCGCAGTTCGGGCACGTCTTCTCGGGCGACGGCTATTCGGCCGGCTACTACAGCTATCTGTGGGCCGACACCCTGACCGCCGACTGCGCCGAGGCGTTCCAGGAAGCGCCCGGCGGCTACTACGACAAGGTGGTGGCCAAGCGGCTGCACGACGAGATCATGTCGCGCGGCAACAGCTCCGACCCGGCCGACCAGTTCCGCGCCTTCCGGGGCCGCGACCCGAAGATCGGCGCCCTGATGCGCGACCGCGGCTTCCCGGTTCCGCCGGGGGCGTAGATTGCGGGCGGGGACACGCACTGAAGTGCGTGTCCCTTTGGGCAAAGCTTGATTTCCCGCCCTTTTCCGCTCATAAGGCCGGCCTTCCGGCGCAGATGCAGTTCAGCGCCCTCCACCGCCACGACCCCCAGCCGGACTTTAGGGATGGGACGAGGGCGGCGAGGCCCCCCGTCGACGTGATCGTCCACGGGGGCGAATTGCGTTTGGGCGATTGAGGTACGGCATGTTCGAAGGCCTTACAGAACGACTTGGCACGGTCTTCGACCGGCTCTCCGGTCGCGGGGTGCTGGGCGAGAAGGACATCGACGAGGCGCTGCGCGAGGTTCGCGTCGCCCTGCTCGAGGCCGACGTCGCCCTGCCGGTGGTCAAGGACTTCATCACCAAGGCCCGCGAGGCGGCGCTTGGCGAGGCGGTGATCCGCTCGATCCGCCCGGCCGACCAGGTGGTCAAGATCGTCTATGACGGCCTGGTCGAGATGCTCGGCGGCGAGGAGCCGGTCGGCCTGCAGCTGGCCCTGAACCCGCCCTCGATCATCCTGATGGCCGGCCTGCAGGGCTCGGGCAAGACGACCATGTCGGCCAAGCTGGCCCTGCGGCTCAGCAAGACCGAGCGCCAGAAGGTGCTGATGGCCTCGCTGGACACCCGCCGTCCGGCCGCCATGGAACAGCTGGCCATCCTCGGCCAGCAGGTCGGGGTCGATACCCTGCCGATCGTCGCCGGCCAGTCGGCGACCGACATCGCCCGGCGCGCGCTGCAGGCGGCGAAGCTCAGCGGCTACGACGTGGTCATCCTCGACACCGCCGGCCGCACCACGCTGGACGAGCAGATGATGGCCGAGGCGGCGCAGATCGCGCAGATCGCCTCGCCGACCGAGACCCTGCTGGTCGCCGACAGCCTGACCGGCCAGGACGCCGTGCGCACGGCCAAGGCGTTCCACGAGCGTCTGCCCCTGACCGGCCTGATCCTGACGAGAGCCGACGGCGACGGGCGCGGCGGCGCGGCCCTGTCGATGCGGGCCGTCACCGGCCTGCCGATCAAGTTTCTGGGCACGGGCGAGAAGGTCGATGCGCTTGAGGTGTTCGACGCCCGCCGCGTGGCCGGCCGCATCCTCGGCCAGGGCGACATCGTCGCGCTGGTCGAAAAGGCCGCCACCGAGCTCGACCACGCCAAGGCCGAGGCCACGGCGCGCAAGCTGGCCAAGGGCCAGTTCGACCTGGAGATGATGTCCGACCAGCTGGCCCAGATGGAACGGATGGGTGGCCTGCAGGGCGTGATGGGCATGCTGCCCGGCGTCGGCAAGATGAAGCAGCAGATCGCCGAAGCGGGCATGGACGACAAGGTGATCAAGCGCCAGCGCGCGATCATCGGCTCGATGACCAAAACCGAGCGCAAGAAGCCCGACATCCTGGCCGCCTCGCGCAAGCGGCGCATCGCGGCCGGCGCCGGGGTCGATGTGGCCGAGGTCAACCGCCTGCTCAAGCAGCATCGCCAGATGGCCGACGCGATGAAGATGATGACCCGCAACGGCGGCGCGGGGTTCGCGCGCATGGCCTCGATGCTGGGCATCGGCGGCGGCGGCGGCATGGACCGCCTGAAAAATCTCGGCGGCGGCAAGATGGCCGAGCCCGATCCCGAACAGCTGCGCCAGCAGCTCGAGAAACTCCAGGGCGGTGGCTCCGGCCTCCCGGGCCTCGGCGGCCCCGCCCTGCCCCCCGGCTTCAACCCCTTCAAGAAATAAGATCAGACCAGAGGACTACCGAACATGCTGAAGATCCGTCTCGCCCGTGGCGGCGCCAAGAAGCGCCCCTACTATTCGATCGTCATCGCCGACAGCCACTCGCCCCGCGATGGCCGCTTCATCGAGAAGGTCGGAACCTACAATCCCCTTCTGCCGAAGGATGGCCCCACGCCGCGCGTCACGCTGAAGCTCGAGTCGATCCAGGCCTGGATCGCCAAGGGCGCCCAGCCGACCGACCGCGTCGCCCGCTTCCTCGCGGCCGAAGGCATCGGCCAGTGGGCCCACGGCAACAACCCGACCAAGGGCAAGCCGGGCAAGAAGGCCGATGAACGCGCCGCCGAGCGCGCCCAGCGCGACGCCGACCGCGCCGCCGCCGCCGCCGAGCTGGCCGCCAACCCGCCGGCCCCGGAACCCGAGCCCGAAGTCGAGGCTCCGGTCGCCGAGGCGCCCGCCGAGGAAGCCGCTCCGGTCGAAGCCGCCGCTGAAGAAGCCGCGCCCGAGGCTGCCGCCGAGGAAGCTCCGGCTGCCGAAGCTGCTCCGGAAGCCGCTGCTGAAGAGGCCCCGGCCGCCGCTGAAGAGCCGGCCGAAGGCTAACCCACAAGCCGTCATCCTCGGGCTTGTCCCGAGGACCCCTTGTTCAGCCGCACGCGCAGCTATCCAGCTTGATGCGTTCGGAACACGTTCAGGGGGGTCCTGGGCACAAGGCCCAGGATGACGGTGATGGAAGGGCGACCATGAGCCAGGACCGTCTCATCGCCGTCGGCCGCGTCGCGGGCGCCTTTGGCGTCCGGGGCGAGGTGCGCATCGCCGCCTTCACCCAGGAGCCCCTGGCGTTGGCCCGCTTCCGCGCGCTGAAGCGCCAGGACGGCTCGCCGGGCCTGACCATCCTGTCAGCCCGCGAGAGCAAGGGCGGCATCGTCTGCCGCTGCCCCGGCGTGGAGACCAAGGAACAGGCCGACGCGCTGCGCGGCCTGCGCCTGTTCGTGTCGCGCGACGCCCTGCCGCCGCCGGACGAGGACGAATTCTACCTTGCCGACCTGATCGGCCTGGCCGTGGTCACGCCGCAGGGCGAGGCCCTGGGCGGCATCAAGTCGGTGCAGGACTTCGGCGCCGGCGACATCCTTGAGATCACCCCCGCCGGCGGTGGCCCGACCTGGTACCTGGCCTTTACCCGCGAGACCGTGCCGACCGTCGATATCGCCGCCGGCCGGGTGATCGCCGTGCCGCCGACCGAGGTCGTGGCCGAGGAAGAGTAGGCGCGCGCGGGGACATGCACCGCAGGTACGTGTCCCCCAATCGAAATTCAGCGGCGGTTCGTTTAGGGGACACGTACCTTCGGTACATGTCCCCTACGGCTAGACCTTCACCCGCATCAGGCATTCCTGGGCCACCGAGGCCGCCAGCACGCCGTCCTGGGTGTACATCTCGCCGCGGATGAAGCCCCGGCCCTGCGAGGTGCTGGGGCAGTCCTGGTCGAACAGGTGCCAGTCGTTGAAGTTGGTCGGCCGATGGAACCACATGGCGTGGTCCAGGCTGGCCGACTGCATGCCTTTCGTCCGCCAGGTCAGGCCGTGGACCCGCAGGGCGGTCTCCATGAAGGCCATGTCCGACGCATAGGCCAGCGCCGCCTGCTGCAGCTTGATGCTGTCGCCGATCGGCGACTTGGCCCGCAGCCAGACCTGTTTGCGCGGCGGCTTGGCCACCGGTTTGAACATGTTCTGCGGATCGGGCCAGCGCACCTCGACCGGGCGGCGCTTCATGTGCTCGATCATCGCCGGCGGCATGTCCTTGTTCTCGGCCAGGGCCTGTTCCATCTCGGTGGCCACCGACTCGGGCGAGGGATGGGCCGGCATGGCCGTCTGGTGCTCGTAGCCCTCCTCGGCCACCTGGAAGGAGGCCGCGAGGTTGAAGATCTGCTCGCCGTTCTGGATCGCCACCACGCGGCGGGTGGTGAAGCTGCCGCCGTCGCGCGCGCGATCGACCTGGTAGAGCACCGGGATGCGCACGTCGCCCGGCCGGATGAAATAGGCGTGCAGGCTGTGGCAGGTCCGGTTCTCGACCGTTTCGTAGGCGGCCATCAACGCCTGGGCGATGACCAGCCCGCCGAAGATCCTCGGATAGCCGTCGTTCGGCGAGCGGCCCCGGAACAGGTTCAGCTCGATCGGCTCGAGGGCCAGGGTCTCGATGAGGTTTTCGCTCTCTTGCATGAGGATCGCATATTCCCGCGCGGGGGTGGGAGCAAGCGTCCGCCGTGCTAGAGAGCCCCCATGCCGTTCACCGCCACCGTCCTGACCATGTTTCCGGAAGCCTTCCCCGGGCCGCTTGGCGTATCGCTGATTGGCACGGCCTGGCGCGAGCAGGACCTGTGGCGCCTTGAAACAGTGGACATTCGGACCTTTTCCAAGGATAAGCGCGGCTTCCTCGACGACACCCCCGCGGGTGGCGGTCCTGGACAGGTGATGAAGGCGGACGTGATCGCGGCGGCGCTCGATAGCGTGGACGTTGCGGGACGGCCGCTTTTGTACATGAGCGCCCGGGGTCGGCCCCTGACCCAGGCGCGTGTGAAGCAGTGGGCCGAGGCGCCGGGGATCATCGTCCTCTGCGGCCGGTTCGAGGGGGTGGACCAGCGGGTGCTCGACGCCCGGGGGTTCGAGGAGGTCTCCGTCGGAGACGCGGTGCTCGCCGGTGGCGAGGCGGCGGCGATGGTGGCGATCGAGGCGTGCGTCCGTCTGGTGCCGGGAGTGCTCGGACAGCCGGAGTCACTGAGTGAAGAAAGCTTCGAGGACGGTCTCCTCGAGCATCCGCAGTATACGCGACCGCGGACGTTCGAAGGGCTGGATATTCCCGAGGTGCTGCTGGGCGGCGACCACAAGAAGGTCGCGGCATGGCGGCGGGAGATGCGTGAGACGACGACCCGCGAGCAACGGCCCGATCTCTGGGACCGCCACCTCGCCAACCGACAACCAAAGGGCACCCCAGGCAAGCAGGGGCCAAGCCCGACGAAAACGAAGGACTGAACCGATGGCCGCGAACATCATCAAGGAACTGGAGAAGGCCGAGACCGAGCGTCTCGCCGCCCTCCGCGCCACCCCCGATTTCCAGCCGGGCGACACCGTCCGGGTGAACGTGAAGATCAAGGAAGGCGAGCGCGAGCGCGTTCAGGCCTATGAGGGCGTCTGCATCGCCCGTGGCGGCGCCGGCCTGCACGAGAGCTTCACGGTCCGCAAGATCAGCTTCGGCGAAGGCGTTGAGCGGGTGTTCCCGATCATGTCGCCGATGATCGAAAGCATCGAAGTGAAGCGTCGCGGCGTCGTCCGGCGCGCCAAGCTCTATTACCTGCGCGATCGTCGCGGCAAGTCGGCCCGCATCGCCGAACGCCAGACCGCCCGCAAGGAACCGGGCGCCGCCGTCGAGGAGTAGTCTCCTCCGGCTTCCGCTGAAACGACGAAGCCCCGGACTGGAAGGTCCGGGGCTTTTTCGTTGGTGCGTGGTTCGTGCGTCCTTCGACACGCCGCTTCGCGGCTGCTCAGGATGACAGGCATTGGGGAGGCGTCACCCCTCCACGTCATGGTGAGCAGCGCTCGAAGAGCGCGTGTCGAACCACGCCCCCCGGCACGCAAGATCATGCCCGCCCGCCCGCCGCCGGACTAGACGAAAGGGCATGGCCCGCCCTACATGCCGCCCATGGCTGGCAAGACGCTCTACGACAAGATCTGGGATGCTCACCGGGTGGCGGAGGACGCCGGCGAGACGATCCTCTACATCGACCTGCATCTGATCCATGAGGTGACCACGCCGCAGGCCTTCGCCGGCCTGCGCGCCGAGGGCCGCAAGGTGCGCCGGCCGGACCGGACGCTGGCCGTGGCCGACCACAATGTGCCGACCGAGGGTCAGGCGCTGGGCGTCGGGGCCGTGGCCGACGAGGAGGCCCGGCTGCAGCTGCGGACCCTGGCCCGCAACGTGGCCGACAACGGCATTGAATTCTTCCCCATGGGCGACATCCGCAACGGCATCGTCCATGTGGTCGGCCCCGAGCAGGGCCGCACCCAGCCAGGCATGACCATCGTCTGCGGCGACAGCCACACCTCGACCCACGGCGCCTTCGGGGCCCTGGCCCAGGGCATCGGCACCAGCGAGGTCGAGCATGTGCTGGCCAGCCAGACCCTGCGCCAGCAGAAGTCGCGGAACATGCGGGTGACGGTCAACGGCCAGCTCGGCGCCGGCGTCACCGCCAAGGACATGGCGCTGGCCATCATCGGCGTGATCGGCACGGCCGGCGGCACGGGCCATGTGATCGAGTTCGCCGGCGAGGCGGTCCGCGACCTCTCCATGGAGGGCCGCATGACCCTCTGCAACCTGACCATTGAGGGCGGCGCCCGCGCCGGTCTGGTGGCGCCGGACGAGAAGACCTTCGCCTATCTGATGGGCAAGCCCTCCGCGCCGAAGGGCGCCGCCTGGGACATGGCCGTGTCTTACTGGAAGACCCTGTTCACCGATCCGGACGCGCGGTTCGACCGCGAAGTGGTGCTGGACGGACCGTCGATCGCCCCGACCGTGACCTGGGGCACCAGCCCCGAGGACGTGGTGCCGATCACCGGCAATGTGCCGGACCCGTCAACCTATGACACGCCGGACAAGAAGGCCGCCGTCGAGCGGGCGCTGGACTACATGGGCCTGACCGCCGGCCAGCCGATCACCGACGCGCGCATCGACCGGGTGTTCATCGGGTCCTGCACCAACAGCCGCATCGAGGACCTGCGCGCCGCCGCCGCCGTGGCGCAGCAAGCCTTCCTCGAAGGCCGTCTGGTCGCCGACCATGTGAAGGCGATGGTCGTGCCGGGCTCGGGGCTGGTGAAGGAACAGGCCGAGGAAGAGGGGCTGGACGCCATCTTCAAGGCCGTCGGCTTCGACTGGCGCGAGCCGGGCTGCTCGATGTGCCTGGGCATGAACCCCGACCGCCTGGCGCCGGGCGAGCGCTGCGCCTCGACCAGCAACCGCAATTTCGAGGGCCGCCAGGGCCGCGGCGGCCGCACCCACCTGATGAGCCCGGCCATGGCCGCGGCGGCGGCGATCGCCGGTCACATCGTCGATGTGAGGGATTTCCTGTAACTTGACCAACTTGGTCAAGGGGCGGACAATGGAGCCATGAAGCAGGTCAATCTGTACGAGGCCAAGACCAACCTCTCCGCGCTGGTGGAAGCCGCCGCGGCCGGGGAAGACGTGGTCATCGCCAGGAACGGCAAGCCCCGGGCCGTGATCGTTTCGCTTGAGCGGGCGCCGGCGCAACCGCGCAAGGCTCCGCAATTCGGCTTCTGGGAAAGTGAGGGCTACGAACTTCCCGAGACCTTCAACGATCCCGATCCGGAGATCGAGGCGATGTTTTACGGTGAGGACCTGCCGCCGTTGGTCAAGGCCGCCAAGTGAGCGGCCTGTTGCTGGACACCCAGGTCGTCATCGCGTCGATCTATCATCCGGGGCGCCTCGCGCCGGCCGTCCGACAGGCTCTTGAGGACCCTGGCCGGGACAGGGTGATCAGCGTGATCACGGCCTTCGAAATGGCGGTCAAGACCAGCCTCGGAAAGCTGCCCCTGCCCAGGGCCTTCGCGCGAGACTTCACCGCCGCTTTCGAGGAGACGGTCGATCGCCTCTCCGCCAGATCGCTGGACGTTCGACTTTCGCATGCCGCGCGCGTGAGGCTCCTGCCGTTCCATCATCGGGACCCGTTCGACCGCCTGTTGATCGCCCAGGCGCTTGAGGAAGGTTTGACCATGGTGAGCAGCGACCGGCATTTTTCGGCCTACAGCGGTTTGAAGTTGATGCCCGCATGATCACCGGTCTGGACCATATCGCCATGGTCGTGCACGACTTGGATGCCGCCGAAGCCGGGTTGGCGCGGCTGCTCGGCCGGCCGGCCAACTGGCGCGGCGGCATGCACGGCGCCCGCCACGTCTGGTTCCAGCTGGGCAACATGGCGCTCGACGTCATCACCCCGGTCGGGGGCGAGACCGGAAACAAGGTCCGTGAACGGCTCGAAAAGCACGGCGAGGGGCTCTGGGGCCTGGGTTTCGCCACCGGCGACCTCGCAGCCGCGCAACGTCGCATGGAGCGGGTCGGGATCACGACCTACGGGCCGGGCGTCGAGGTTTCGACCCATCCGGAAACGGGCGCCACGCGAGAATGGCCCAGCTTCGTCACCCGGCTGCGCGCCACCCATGCGGTCAACCTGTTCTTCATCGGCCATCCGGCGGACGCCGCCCCCTGGCCGGTCTCCCCCATCGACGGAAGCGACGAAGGCGCGGCGGTCAGCGGACTGGACCATGTGGTCGTGCGGACCCCCAACCCCGACCGCGCCGCGGCCCTCTACGGCGCCCGGATGGGCCTCGACATGAAGCTCGACCGTTCCAATCCCGACTGGGGCACGCGGCTGATGTTCTTCCGCTGCGGCGACCTGGTCGTCGAGGTGGCGCATGATCTGAACGCCGGCGTTTCCGACGGCCCGGACTCCCTCTGGGGCCTCTCCTGGCGTGTCCCGGACGTCGCCGCGGCCCGGGCGCGGATGGCCGCGGAAGGGATCCGGGTTTCCGAAGTCCGCACCGGCCGCAAGCCCGGCACCGCCGTCTTCACCGTCAAGGACGCCCCCGGCGGCGTGCCGACCCTCGTCATCGGACCGCAAGCATGAAGCCCTTCACCCGCCTCGACGCCCGCGCCGCGCCGCTGCCGCTGGCCAACATCGACACCGACCAGATCATTCCCAAGCAGTTCCTCAAGACGGTCGATCGCGAGGGCTTGGCCAGGGGGCTGTTCTACGACCTGCGCTTCGACGAGCAGGGCCGCGAGAAGAGCGGCTTCGTGCTCAACGATCCGGCCTATCGCGGCGCCCAGATCCTCATCGCCGGCGACAATTTCGGCTGCGGCAGCTCGCGCGAGCATGCGCCCTGGGCGTTGCAGGACTTCGGCATCAGTTGCGTCATCTCCACCAGCTTCGCCGACATCTTCCGTGGCAACTGCCTGAACAACGGCCTGCTGACCGTCGAGCTGAAGCCCGAGGAGATCCAGGCCCTGATGGAGGAGGCCAAGGGCGGCAACCACCTGTTCACGGTCGATCTGGAGACCCAGACCGTCACCGCCCCCTCCGGCGCCAAATTCACGTTCGAGATCGACAAGGACCGCAAGCACAAGCTGCTCGAGGGCCTCGACGCCATCGGCGAGACGCTGCAACACGCCGGCGCGATCGATGTGTTCGAGTCGAAGGCCGCCCTCAGCCGTCCGTGGCTGGAACGGGCATGATCCTGATCGTCGGCACGGTCCGGCTGCCGCCGGAGAACCTCGCCAGGGCCCGGCCGGCCATGGAGGCGATGATCACGGCCAGCCGGGCCGAGGATGGCTGTCTCGACTACGCCTACGCCGAGGACCTGCTGGTTCCGGGCCTGATCCGCGTCAGCGAGGCCTGGCGCGACCGCGAGGCGCTGAAGGCCCATTTCCGGACCGCCCACATGGCCGCCTGGCGCGCCGTGTTTCCCGACCTGAACATCACCGACCGCGACCTGTCCCTTTACGAGGCGGGTGAGCCAGAACCGATCTAGAGTTTCCATGTCCCAGACCCTGCTTCTCCTGCCCGGCGACGGCATCGGCCCCGAAGTGATCGGAGAGGTGCGCCGCGTGGCCGCCGCCCTGACGCCGGACCTGACGCTCGACGAGCGCGACTTCGGCGGCATCAGCTACGACCGCCACGGCGCGCCGATCACCGAGGAAGCCATCGCCACGGCGCTGGCCAGCGACGCGGTGCTGATGGGCGCGGTGGGCGGACCCAAATGGGCCGGCGCTCCGCGCGACAAGCGGCCGGAGATGGGTCTGCTGGGCCTGCGCAAGGCCATGGACGTCTACGCCAACCTGCGCCCGGCCCTCTGTTTCGACGCCCTGGCCGACGCCTCCAGCCTCAAGCGGGAGCTGGTCGCCGGGCTGGACATCATGTTCGTCCGTGAACTGACGGGCGGCGTCTACTTCGGCCAGCCGCGCTTCATCGAAACCCTGCCCGACGGCCAGCGGCGCGGCATCGACACCCAAGTCTACACCACCAGCGAGATCGAGCGCGTCAGCCGGGTGGCCTTCGAACTGGCCCGGGGCCGCCGCAACAAGGTCCATTCGCTCGAGAAATCGAACGTCATGGAGACCGGCCTCTTGTGGCGCGAGGTGGTCACCGACCTGCATCGGCGCGACTACGCCGACGTCCAGCTGGAGCACATGCTGGCCGACAACGCGGCCATGCAGCTGGTCCGCCAGCCGACCCAGTTCGACGTGCTGCTGACCGACAATCTGTTCGGCGACGTGCTGTCGGACGAGGCCGCGCAGCTGACCGGGTCGCTGGGCATGCTGCCCTCGGCGGCGCTGGGCGCGGCGGGCAAGCCGGGCCTGTACGAGCCGATCCACGGCTCGGCCCCCGACATCGCCGGCCAGGGCGTGGCCAATCCGCTGGCCGCCATCCTGTCGTTCGAGATGGCCCTGCGCTGGTCGCTGGGCCGGGCGGCGGAGGCCGACCGGCTGTTCGCCGCCGTCGAGGCCGCGCTGGCCGCCGGCGCCCGCACGCGGGACATCGGCGGCGCTCTATCGACGGCCGAAATGGGCGAGGCGGTGCTGCGGGCGCTTTAGCCGGCTGTCTCCACCCGTCCGTCGCGAACCGCCACCGCCCACCCCGACAGCCGCCGCCCCGCGCAGGGGCCCGCCGTGCACAGACCATCCTCGATCCGGAACAGCGCGCCGTGGCCGGAACAGAGGATCAGGTCGTTCTCGCGGGTCAGATGCCGCCCGGTCGGCCCGCCCAGCGGCCAGCCGTTGTGCGGGCAGCTGTCGATATAGCCGAACACCGCCTCGCCCCGCCGCACGACGAAGCCGGCGAACAGCCGGTCGCCCTGGCGGAAGCGGAAGTCCTTCGCGCCGGGGTCGGGGATCTCGTCCAGCGGGCACAGAACCACGCCCGGTCCCGGCCTGGCCGGGTTCAGTCCTTCCACGGAATGGTGATCCGCCAGGGCTCGACGCTGGAGGTCTCGTAGAGTCCCGCTTTCGTATAGGGATCGTCGGCGTGGAACGCCCGCGCGGCGGCCAGGTCCGGGGCCTCGACGATGAGCAGCGAGCCGGCCATGCCGTCGTCGGCCGTCAGGAATGGCCCGCCCAGCCTGATCTTCAGCGGCTGGGCGGCGGCCCAGGCCAGGTGCGCCTCGCGGGTCGCGGCGCGGATCGCCGGGCCCTCGGGGAGCTTGTCTTTCCACTGGACGACGAACAGCGGCATGGCGGGTCCTATCTTTCGGTCTTGAGCGGGCGGGACAGCAGTCCAAGGATGGCCTCATCGACGCCGACCTCGCCGGCAAGGATGGCCGCGACAGCCTGGCTGATCGGCATATCGACCCCCAGCTTGCGGGCCAGGGCGCCGACGGCGGGGGCCGAGGCGACGCCCTCGGCGACGGTCAGCTTGCCCGACAGGGCCTGGTCCAGCGACTGGCCCGCGCCCAGGGCCAGGCCGACGCTCATGTTGCGCGACTGCGGGCTCGAGCAGGTCAGCACCAGGTCGCCCAGGCCGCACAGGCCGGCGACCGTCTCCGCCCGGCCGCCGAGCGCCTCGGCCATGCGGGTCATCTCGGCGAAGCCGCGCGTGATCAGGGCGGCGTGGGCGGATCGGCCCAGGCCCTTGCCCTCGACGATGCCGCAGGCGATCGCCAGCACGTTCTTGATCGCCCCGCCCGCCTCGGCGCCGATCATGTCGTTCGACAGGTAGGGCCGGAAGGTCGGGGTGGCGATGGCCTCGGCCAGGGCGCGACCGAGCTCCTCGTCCGGGCAGGCCAGGGTCACCGCCGTCGGCAGTCCGCGCGCCACCTCGCCCGCGAAGCTGGGGCCGGACAGCACCGCCGCCCCGGCCTGGGGAATGGTCTGCGCCAGCACGTCGCTCATCAGGCTCAGCGTGCCCTGCTCGATGCCCTTGGCGCAAAGCAGGATCGGCAGGTTCGCGCGGACATGGGGCGCCAGGGCCCGAAGCGTCGAGCGCAGGTGCTGGGCCGGCGCCACCGCGAGAATGACGTCGCAGGCGGCCAGATCCTCGAAGTCGGTGGTGACGTCGATGGCCTCGTCGAGTTTCACGCCCGGCAGGAAGGCGGTGTTCTCGCGGCCCGTCCGGATCGCCTCGACCACCTCGGCCTCGCGGGCCTGCAGGGTGACCGCCATGCCGGCGCGGGCGCAGACCTGGGCCAGGGCCGTGCCCCAGGCGCCGCCGCCGATGACACCGGCGTATCTCATGGTTTCGCTCATGCCTTGGCGCCCTTGCGTCCGGGAACATGGGTGGGATTGGCGTCGGCCGCCGCCTGGTCGAGCGGCCAGCGCGGCCGGGCCGGGGCGTCGAGGCCGTCGGTCAGGCCCAGCGCCAGCCGCTCGGCGCCGGCCAGCGCGATCATGGCGGCGTTGTCGGTGCAGTACTCAAGCGGCGGGGCGTGGAACGAAAACCCGTGCCGGGCGCAGGCCTGCTCCAGCCGCGTCCGCACCGCCTGGTTGGCCGCGACCCCGCCGGCGACGACGAATCGCAGGCCCTCGCCCCGATGCGCCTCGGCATAGGCGGCCATGGCCCCCTGCGTCCGCTCGGCCAGCTGGCGGGCGATGGCGAACTGCACGCTGGCGGCCAGGTCGCGCTTGTCAGCCTCTTCGGTCAGGGGCTCGGCGGCCCGGGCGGCGGCGGTCTTGAGGCCCGAGAACGAGAAGTCGAAGCCCTCGCGGCCCAGCAGGGCGCGGGGCAGGGGGAAGCGGTCGGGATCGCCGCCGACGGCCAGCCGCTCCAGCGCCGGCCCGCCCGGGTAGCCCAGGCCCATGGCCTTGGCGATCTTGTCGAACGCCTCGCCCGCCGCGTCGTCGATCGTCGAGCCCAGTCGGCGGCAGGCCCCGATGCCACCCACTTCAAGCAGCTGGCAATGCCCGCCGCTGACCAGCAGCAGCAGGAACGGATAGGGGATGTCGTCGGCCAGCCGGGCGCTGAGGGCGTGCCCCTCCAGGTGATTGACCGCGATCAGCGGCAGGCCGCGGGCCAGGGCGGCGGCCTTGCCGAACGACAGCCCGACCATCACCCCGCCGACGAGGCCCGGCCCGGCCGTCGCCGCGATCCCCGACAGCCCGTCCCAGCCGACGCCCGACCCGGCCAGCGCCCGCGCCACGATGCCGTCGATCGACTCGACATGCGCCCGGGCGGCGATTTCCGGCACCACGCCGCCGTAGGGAGCGTGTTCGGCGATCTGGCTGGCGATGATCGAGGACAGCACGGTCACGCGCCCGTCCGCCGCGCGGCGCACCACGGCGGCGGCGGTTTCGTCGCAGCTGGTCTCGATCCCCAGGACGGTAAGCGTGGTCATCTACATTGCGGCCCGGACGCCCCTCGTATAGCAGCGGAGCGTCTTCTCCAGCCCGAGGTAGCCCCCCCGCCGTGTCGTCGCAACCGCCCATCCGGATCGGAACCCGCGGGTCCAAGCTGGCCCTGGCCCAGAGTGGCATGATGCGCGACCGCATCGCCGCCGAGCTTTCAAGGCTTGGGGGCGCCGCCGACCGCGCCCGGGAAGCCGCCCCGCTGGTGATCATCACCACCACCGGCGACCGCATCCAGGACCGTCGGCTGCTGGAAATCGGCGGCAAGGCGCTGTTCACCAAGGAGATCGAGGAGGCCC
The DNA here is from genome assembly GCA_030645575.1 of Caulobacter sp. Lineage (GTDB taxonomy): Bacteria > Pseudomonadota > Alphaproteobacteria > Caulobacterales > Caulobacteraceae > Caulobacter. The sequence goes on from JAUSMJ010000064.1 coordinate 55,432, forward strand.
TGCTGGACGGCCGCATCGACGCGGCGATCCATTCGATGAAGGACGTCCCGGCCGAGATGCCGCCCGGCCTGGTCATCGCCACCATTCCCGAGCGCGAGGATCCGCGCGACGCGTTCGTCTCGACCCGCTTCGCCTCGCTGGCCGAGCTGCCCCAGGGCGCCAGGCTCGGCACCGCGAGCCTGCGCCGCCAGGCCCAGGCGCTGCATGTGCGGCCCGACCTGGAGATCGTCATGCTGCGCGGCAACGTCGATACCCGGCTGGCCAAGCTGGAGGCCGGCGAGGCCGACGCCATCCTGCTGGCCGCGTCCGGCCTGAACCGGCTGGGCCTGGGCCATGTGCCGCGCGGCTTCATCGACCCGCTCGAGTGCCCGCCCGCCCCGGGTCAGGGCGCCCTGGCCATCCAGACCCGGGCCGAGGACGCCGACGCCGCCTGGGTCGCCGCCCTGCGCTGCGAGGCCACCACCCTGGCCGTGGCCGCCGAGCGCGGCGCCCTGGTGGCGCTGGAGGGGTCCTGCCGCACCGCCGTCGGCGCCCACGCCCGGCTCGACGGCCGCCGCCTGACCCTGGTGGTCGAGGCCCTGACACCCGATGGCGCGCGTCGCTACCGCCGCGAGGACGCGGTCGATCTGGGCGCCGACGCCGAGGGCGACGCCCGGACCCTCGGCCTGCGGCTGGGCGAGGCGATCCGCGTCGAGGGCGGGGCCGACATCCTCCTCAAGGATTGATCGCCGACCGAGGGGGTTGCAGGGTGCCCGCCATGCCGACCGCGCCCCTCACCGTCTGGATCACCCGCGCCGAGCCCGGAGCCGCCGCGACGGCCGAACGGGTCGCCGCCATGGGCCACCGGCCGGTCGTGGCCCCACTGCTGCGTATCGAGGCGGCCAGCGACGTCGCGGTGGACCTGACCGGCGTCGCGGCCCTGGCCTTCACCAGCGCCAACGGCGTGCGCGCCTTCGCCGCGCTCTGCCCCCGCCGCGACATCCGCGTGTTCGCCGTCGGCGCGGGCACCACGGCGGCGGCCAAGGCGGCGGGGTTCAAGAGCGTGCTGTCGGCCGAGGGCGATGTGGGCGCCCTGGCCGGCCGCATCGCCGCGCGCCGCGCCGAGCTGCGCGGCGCGGTGCTGCATCCGGGCGCCGCCGAGCCGGCCGGGGACCTGGTCGGGTCCCTGGTCGCCGAGGGTTTGGAGGCCCGGAGCCTGGCGCTTTACGATTCGGTCGCCGTGGCGCCGCCGGCGGACCTTCTGGCGGCGCTGGACACGATCGACGTCGTCCTGCTGCATTCACCCAAGGCGGCCAGGGCTCTCGCCCGCCTTCTGCGCGGCCGGACGCTGCCGAACCTGCGGCTGCTGTGCCTGTCCCAGGCCGTGGCCAGACCGGTGGCGCGCACGAAAGTGCGAGAAGTTGTCCGCGCCCCGTTTCCCATCGAAGCGGCGCTGCTTAATCTGATAGGAAGAGGGGCCGTCCCGACGGGAACGGCGCCCAGGACCGCAACGAGGCGTTTGAAGAGCCAATGACCGCCGCGCCCGACCCCGCCGACCTCACTCCGCCGACCGATCCGGCCGTCTACGGACGTCCGCGCCGATTCGGCCTGGCCTTCTGGGCGGTGATCGCCCTGTGCGTGCTCAGCATCATGGTCGGGGCGGCCGTGACCCGCTTCGCGCCCCGGCTCTGGAACAAGGCCGCGGAGACGCCGCCCGCCGCCATCCAGTCCGCGACGGCCGACCTGCCCGAACTCGCCGCGCCCGTCGTCGGCAACCGCCCCGCCCCGGCGCCCGCCGACATCGCGACCGCCTCCTCGGCCGAGATCGCGGCGCTGCAGATCCGCATCGAGGCGCTGGAGGCCAGCCAGACCCGCACCGTCAACGCCGCGGCCGCCGCCCTCGCCGCCGCCTCCCTGGCCGAGTCGACCCAGGGCTCGGGCCCGTTCGAGACCGAGCTCGCCGCGCTGGAGCGGGTTCTGCCCCTGTCGAGCGAGGTCCGCGCCCTGCGACCCTACGCCGAGGGCGGCGTGCCGAGCCGCGCCGCCCTGGCCGCCGACTTCGACGCCGCGGCCGCCAGGACCTCCGTCGCCGCCCGCGATCCGGGCGAGCGGGCCGGCTTCTTCGCCCGCATGGGCCACGCCCTGTCGGCCATCGTCACCATCCGCCGCGTCAGCGCCGGCGGGGCGGGACCCGACGCGGTGCTGGCCCGGGCCGGCGACGCGGTGGCCAAGGGCGACCTGGAAGGGGCCCTGAAGGTCCTGCGCGAACTGCCGCCCAAGGGGGTCGAGGCGATCGCGCCCTGGCGCGGCCGCGCCCTGCAACGGGTCGCCGTCGATCGGCAAGTGGCCGCGATCCGCGCCCAGGCCCTGTCCGACCTGATGGCCGTCTCGCGGGAGCAGCCATGATCAGAACCGCCCTCGTCCTCTTCCTCGTCGCCAGCCTCGCCGTGGCGGCCATCGCCCTGGGCGGCGACGCCGGGGTGGCCAGCCTGGCCTGGCGCGGCTGGCGGGTGGACATGACGGCCGCCGCCGCGGCCCTGCTGGTGCTGCTCGTCTCGCTGCTGGCGACGATCTTCTGGAGCTTCCTCAAGTGGCTGATGGAGGCGCCGCGCCGCGCCGCCCGGACCCGCGCCGAGGCGAAGCGCAAGCAGGGCGGCGAGGCCCTGGCCCGCGGCTTCCTGGCCGCCGCCGCCGGTGACGGGTCCGAGGCCCGCCGCCTGGCCCAGAAGGCCGCCGACCTGGCCGAGGACGCGCCGGCCCTGGTCCGGGTGCTGGCCGCCCAGGCCGCCGAGGCCGCCGGCGACCTGCCCGCCGCCAAGGCCGCCTATTCCGCCATGCTGGGCTTCCCCGACATGCGCCTGGCCGGCCTCAAGGGGCTGATGCAGACGGCCCTGGCCGAGGGCGACAAGGGCGCGGCCCTGCGCCACGCCCAGAGCGCCTACGGCCTGGCCAAGACCGCCCGCTGGGCCTGGCGGGCGCTGGTCGATTCGCGGCTGGAGGCCGGCGACTGGGCCGCCGCCCTCGACCTGGTCCAGGGCGCCCAGGAGCGCAAGATCGTCTCGCCGCTGGTCGCCGACCGCACGCGCGCGGCGCTGCTGGCCGCCTCGGCCGCCAGTTTCGAGACCCACCCGACCGAGCGCATGCGCGCCCAGGCGCTCGAATTCGCCCAGCAGGCGGTCAAGCTGAAGCCCGACTTCGCCCCCGGCGTGGTCATGGCCGCCCGGCTGCTGGCCGCCGACGGCAAGGTCGGCCGCGCGTCCGGGATGATCGAAGGCGCCTGGAAGAGCCAGCCGCACCCGGCCCTGTGGCTGGCCTATCGCGACCTGCGCACCGACGAGACCCCGCGCGAGCGGGCGCGCCGCCTGTCGGCCCTGGCCGCCCTCAACCCCCAGGCCCGCGAGAGCCGCGTCCTGACCGTCGAACAAGCGCTGATCGGCGGCGAGATCGGGGCCGCCCGCCAGGCCGCCGCCACCCTGGCGGACGAGCCCGTGACCCAGCGCCTCGCCGGCCTGCAGGCCCGCGCCGCCAACGCCGCCGGGGCGGTGGACGAGGCCCGCGCCTGGATCGCCCGGGGCGCCGCCGCGCCGCAGGAGCCCGACTGGTCCGACCTCGATCCCGAAGGCCGGGCCTTCGCCTACAGGCCCGAGGACTGGACCCGCCTGGTGGCCGTCTACGGCGAAACCGGCGAGCTGATCCATCCGCGCCTGGAACGCCACGAGCGGACCATCAGCGACCTGCCCAATCTGCCGGCGGCCTATGTCGAATCGACGCCGTTCCTGGCGGCCGCGGAGGCCGGGGCGGCGATCATGCCGATCCCCGACGACCCCGGCGTGCCCGACTATGCGCGGCCGCCAGAGGGCGAACCGCCGCCCGCCGCGCCGCCGCGTCGCCGGCGCCGCTTGGCAAGCCCGACTCGCGCCGCTAAATAGGCGCTCCTTCCGGGGCGCAGCCCTGCCGGGGCCGCTTTAGCTCAGCTGGTAGAGCGACGCATTCGTAATGCGTAGGTCAGGTGTTCGAGTCACCTAAGCGGCACCACTTCTTCCCCCATCCCCACCTCCGGGGCGACCGCCCGGCCCCGCCCCGCGGCGCGGGCCATATACTTCCGGCCTCGATCCGCTACTGTTCGCCTCCGGGGGCGGGCGGTACCGATATGCGTGAGGTGACCGACTTCAGCCAGGGCGACCATGACGGGGTCGTGACCCAGCTTCATGACTCGGCGCTGGGTGACCGGTCCTGGTCATCGACCATGGAACATATCGCGGCGTTGTTTCGCAGCCAGTCGGTCATCCTCAGCCTGTATGGCCCCGACAACGGCGTCTTTTCGGTGGAGTCATTCAGTCCACGGTCGCGTGAGTCCGCGCTGGAATTCTACGCCAGCGACGTGTTCGCCCAGGACCCGCGCGGCGCCTACTTTTTCGCCGCGCCCGGCGGGTCGATCTACTACGACCACATGCTCTACGATCTGGAGGAAATGGGCCGCAACCGGTGGGTCCGTGAAACCTGCGACATCCTGGGCGTCACCTACCAGCTCGGCGCCCAGCTGCGGCTGCCGGGCGGGCTGAGGGGCGCGTTCGGGATCCTGTCGAGCGAGCTCGAAGGCCACGCCTCGGCCGCGGCGATCCGCGCCTTTCACCGCCTGGCGCCACACATCGAGCAGGCCTGCGCCCTGGGGCTGGTGATCGAGCGCGAGGCGGCGACCCGCCTGGCCCTGCTGGAGGCGCTGGCCGCGAAGGCCGACGGCGTGATCCTCCTCGACCGGGCCGGGGGGACGACCTTCATCAACGACGTGGCGCAGGCGATCCTCGGCAGCGGCGACGGGCTGGCGCTGAACGCCGGCGTCTTCGGCGCCCGCCGTCTCCCCGAAACCCGCCAGCTGCAGCGGATCGTCGCGACGGCGCTGGCCTGCGCCAGCCAGTCCGGCGCCGCGCCCGGCGGCCGCGTCCTGGTCAGCCGGCCGTCGGGCAAACACCCCTATGTCGTCACGGCGATGGCCGCGCCCGCCAACGAGCGGTTCCTGTCCGGGCACGCGGTCGCCTGCATCGTCCATATCCAGGACCTGGCCGCGAACAGGCTCCCGTCGCGGGACTCCCTACAGGCCGTGTTCGGCCTGACCGGGCGCGAAACGGACCTGGCTGTCGAGCTGGTGCGATGCGCCGATCTCGGCCGGGCCGCGGCCAACAGCGGCATGTCGCTGAACACCGCCCGCAATCACCTGCATGGCATCCTGGTCAAGACCGGCGCGCGCGGACAGACCGACGTGATCCAGCTGCTCGGCCGCCTGCCCTGATCGGCCGCGCCGACCTGGTCCGAACGGACCAGCCGCGAAGCCTCGACTCCACATGATCCCGGGCAGAACTTTCGTCGATGTCGGGTCTCGCCGTGGCGCGGCCGAAAGGGCGCGCGGGATGCGCCGGAACGTCGAATCCATTCGAGGGGGCTCCATGAAAATCAGGACGCTGTTCAAACTCGCCGCCGTCGGCAGTCTGCTGGCCGCCGGGTCCGTGATGGCCCAGGACGCCAGCCGGCCGCAGGAACCGGGCCGGCCCATGCTCTGTCCCCACCCGACGGGCGAGACGCTGGTCGCCAGCGGGTCCAGCCTGTTCGCCGGCGACGTGAACGCCACCGTCACCTCGAACATGACCGGCCTGGCGAGCCCGGTCCTGAACAAGCACCACCCCTACACCTTCCGCTGGAAGTCGCCGGCCTGCTGCAAGATCATGGGCGCGACGCTGACCATCACGCTCAAGGCCATCAGCGCGGGCACGTCCAACACCAGTTCGGACGCCGGCAACGACATGATCGGCATCTACCACAACGGGGCCGGCCTTCCCGGCGTTGGCGGCTACATCTTCCCCAATTCGCCATTCCCGGCGGGGACGACGGTGACCAGGACCTTCAACCTGACCCCGGCCCAGATCGCCACGCTCAATCTCGACGGCGACAACCGGCTGACCTTCAACACCCAGGACGACACGATGGTCACGTCGGCCAAACTGGTGCTCAACCGCTGCTGCATCAAATAGACCTGTCGCTCCGGACGGCCGGGCCGGTGGCTCCCTTCAGAAGACTGCCGAGGCGATCGTGACCTTCACCAGACGAACAGCGCTTGGGGCCGTGGCCTGGCTGGCCCTGGCCCGCCCGGGGCTGGCGGCGACGCCCGCGGCGGCCGGCCCTTACGAGGGCCTGAAGAAGACCATCGCCGTGGACCCGTTCCAGGCGACCGACGCCGTGGGCGGCACGGTCACCTCCGACGGCATGACGGCCATGCTGACCGAGGCGCTCGTGCGCGACGGGCGGTTCGTCGTGGTGGAGCGGCCGGGCCTCGGCGGCGTCCAGGCCGAGCAGCAACTGGCGGGCGTCGTCCCCGAGACCGCGGCGCAGGCCGGCGGCCTGATCGGCGCCAGCGCCATCGTGCGCGGCGCGGTGACCAAGTACGAGGCCGCCGCCAGTGGAGGCGGCGTCGGCGTCGGCGGACCGATGGGCGCCCTGCTGGCCGGCCGCGCGGGGCTCAAGAGCCAGAAGGCGGTCATGGAGATTTCGCTGCGGCTGATCGACACCACCACCGGCCAGGTCATTGCGACCTCGAAGGCCCAGGGCTCGGCCTCCTCGTCCAGCGCCGACGCGGGCGTGATCAACCCCTTCACCGGCGCCTCCGTCGGCGCTGGAACCTTCCACGCCACCCCGATAGGCCAGGCCGGCGAGGACGCCATCGTCAGGGCCGTGGAGCAGATCGCCGCCGGCATGCGCAACGTGCCCTGGTCGGCGCAGGTCATCGAGGCCGAGGGCGGCCGGGTCTATGTCAACGCCGGCGCCGACCGCAATGTTCAGGCCGGAACCGTCCTGACCGTCTATCGCCGGGGCAGAGTGTTCACAGATCCCTCGACCGGCGTGGTGCTGGACGTGGACCTGGAGCGGATCGGGACCATCCGGATCGAGGGGGTGCGCGAGCGCCTGTCCACGGCCGCCATCGTCGCCGGCGAAGCCCCCGCCCGCGGCGATCTTCTGCGGCTGGAATAGCCCGGCCGGAACTCTGTCCCGGATGGATCGCCAGCGCCAGGCGAGACCGACGAAGGGCGATGGCGCAATCAGATACTGTCCGCCGGAAGGGGAATGCTCTCGAGCGCGACCTTCGTTCCGGGGTGATTGTCGGCGATGACAACCAGCGCCCCCAGTTGTTTGGCGAGCGATCCGACGATGACCGTGCCGAGGCCGCCCTTGCGCACCGCCACCACCGGCCCGCGGCCGACGCCGTCGTCGGCCACCGACAGGGTCCAGCCCGCCGCGTCGCTGTCGTAGCCGACCACGACCTCGCCGCCCCGGTCTCCCGGAAAGGCGTGCTTGAGGGCGTTGATCACCAGTTCGGTGACGATCAGGCCCAGGCTGACCGCCTCGTGCGAGGTGACGGTGGCCTCGTCCGCCGCGACCCGGATGGTCAGGGGCCGCGAGTCGCGGATCATCGAGGCGGCCAGGCTTTCGCAGAGCTTGACCAGATAGGGGCCGACCTCGACGTCGCCGAGGCTGGCCTGCAGCAGCTGCTGCACGGCGGCGACGGACATCACCCGGTCGTGGGCGTCGCGCAGGTGCAGGCGGGTTTCCTCCGACTTCACCGTGCGCGCCTTGAGCAGCAGGACGCTGGCGATGATCTGCAGGCTGTTGGCCACCCGGTGCTGCATCTCCTGCAGCAGGATCGCGCGCTCGTGCAGCAGCGCGTCCTTCTCCAGCAGCAGGGTGACGTTCAGCTGCTCGATGCGGCGCACGTCGGTGACGTCGTTGACGGTCAGCAGGACGCGCGCGTGCAGCTTGTCGTCGTAGATGATGTTCTGCACGTTCACGACCAGGCGGCGCGGCTCTGTTCCGGGTCGAAGCAGTTCGGTCTCGTAGTCGCCGAGCGGCTCGCCGCCGAGCAGCGCGCTCTCCAGCATCAAGCGAACGTAGGGCATGTCCCACTCGCCCTCGCCGATCTCGGACAGCGGGCGTGTCTCGACCTGGTCCGGATCGAGGTCGAAGGTGGTGAAGAAGGACCGCGTCGCCGATACGACCCGCAGATCACTGTCGAACAGCAGCAGCGGCAGATGGGAGGTCTCGAGCAGGGCGCGGGCCAGGCTCGTGGCGGTCGCGGCGTCGCTTGTCGCTGTCGCGGCCACGCTTGTCGCCGTCGCGGCTTCGCTCGTCGCCGTGGCGGCAAGGCTCGTGGCCGCCGCGGCCTGGAGTGTTGGGTTTGTCACGAACAGGGTCCTCGACCACCGCGGGCTGCCGGAGCGAAAGCCCAACCGGGATCGATGCAGGTCTGGATGGCCGGGCCGGGCGGGCCCGCGCGCTGTCATGATTACTATAGCACGGATGCCTGTCAGGCGGCGGTCTGATTTCGCCGGCCTCAGTGCGCCCCGGCCAGCACCACCCCGACGAGAACGGCCGCGTACTGCACCGCCGCCGCCGCGACCACATGGCCGTGCCAGACAGCCCGGCGGAAATGGAACTTCTTCATCAGGTAGAAGATCACGCCGGTCGAATACAGCAGCCCGCCGATGCCCAGCAGCATCAGGGCGACCCAGGACACGCTGTCGATCATCGGTTTGATGGCCACCAGCACGGCCCAGCCAAGGGCCAGGTAGAGGGCGACCCAGAACTTCTTGCCCAGGCCGGGCAGGAACAACTTTCCGGCCACGCCCAGCAGGGCCAGGGTCCAGACCCCGACCGTCATGCCGATGGCCCAGCCGCCCGTCAGGCTCTGGGTGGTGAAGGGGGTGTAGCTGCCGGCGATCATCAGGAAGATGCCGGCGTGGTCGAACCGTCGCAGCAGCGGCCGCCAGGGCGCCTTGCCGAAGTTGTATGCCAGCGAGCAGCCCAGCATCACGGCCATGCCGACGGCGTAGACCGCCACCGAGCCGATCTGCCCCGCCGAGCCGCGGCCCACGGCCAGTCCCAGCAGGATCCCGCCGCCGAACAGGGCGAACGCCAGACCGACGATATGCACGACCAGATCGGCGCACTTGGCGCCGGCGGTCGGATAGTGGGTCTGGGCCTGGTCCATGGCGGGCACCCTACGCGGCGATTGTGTCAACCGATAGGACCGGGCGAGCACAGATGGCGAGCGATTGTTACAGCCGGAACGCGGCCAGTCGTTCGTAGTGCGGCCGGGCCGCGTCGGCGATGCGGCGCAGGTCGTCGGAAAGGTCGTCCGGGCCGGCCTCGGCGCGCGGCGGGCCAAAGCCGGTCGAGGCCTCGACCGCGTCGTACCAGGCCGGGGCCCAGACGCCGTCGCTGTCCCGCCGCCCGGCCGGCCAGGCCAGCATGGCCTCGTCGAACGGGATGTCGAGCGCCGCGCACAGCTTTCCCAGCGTCCCGCGCGGGTCGGCCAGCACGTCGCGCCCCTCGATCACCGGCGGGGCGGCGCCCAGCCGGTCGGCCTCGCGTTCGAACAGCGCCCGCTGCTGGACCAGGCCGATGTCGTCCAGGGTCACCTCGCCGCGCTTGACCGTGTAGCTGGCCAGCACCGCCTCGGGCGCGCGGATCAGGAAGGCGCTGCGGCAGGCGCCCGCCCAGTCCAGGCCAAAGCCCTCCAGCATGTGGTGGGTCATGTGCTTCTGGTACCAGACCCGCGCGCCGCCGGGGGTTTCGCCGGCCAGGGCCTGGGCGACCGCGCGCCAGTCGGTCGGCTGGCCGGCCAGCACCTCTTCACGCATGGGATGGTCGAGCCCCGTCTCCGCCAGATAGGCGGCATAGAAGGGCTCGTCGCTGACGGCCGTGTCCGGGCGGTTCTCGAACGCCCGCATCATCGCCGTGGAGATATTGCGCGGGCCCGACCACATGGCGATGCGGATCGTCACCGGGCCGCCTCCGCGTCCTTGAGCGCCTCGTACAGCGCTCGCAGCCGGGCCGTCATGGGGCCGGGCAGGGCCAGCGGCAGGTCGCGGCCATCGATCTCGCGCACGGGCGTCAGCCCGCCGAAGGTGCCGGTGACGAAGGCCTCGTCGGCGTCGCGCGCGTCCTCGACGGAAAAGCTGTCCAGCCGGATCGGGATGCCGTGCTGGCGGCACAGGCCGATGACATTGGCCCGGGTCACGCCGTTGAAGCAGAACTCGCCGGTCGAGGTGCGCACCTCGCCATCCCGGACCCAGAAGAAGTTGGTCGCGTTGCAGCTGGAGACGAAGCCGGCAGGATCGAGCATCAGCGCCTCGTCGGCGCCCGCCGCGATGGCCTCGTTCAGCGCCAGGATCAGGTTCAGCCGGCTGTGCGAGTTCAGCCGCATGTCGAACATATGCGCCGGCGTGCACAGGATCGACGAGGTGAACAGCGACAGTCCCCGCGTGACGACGGCCGGGCTGGGGACCTTCCATTCGGCGAGGATGACGATCGTCGGCTTGCCCAGGGCGTTGCGCGGATCCTGGTTGGCCCCGGTCTTCTCGCCGCGGGTGACCATCAGGCGCAGGTGGACGCCATCGACCATGCCATTGGCCTCGATCAGCTCGTCCAGCGCATCGACCATCGAAAGGCGCGAGCGACCGATGTCGAGATTGATCGCCGCCGCCCCGGCGTAGAGCCGGTCCAGATGGGCGTCCAGGAACATCAGCCGCCCCCGGTGCAGCCGCAGCCCCTCCCAGACCCCGTCGCCGACGACGAAGCCGGCGTCGAACACCGAGACCTTCGCCGCGTCGCGCGTGACGAGCTCGCCATTGAGCCAGATGCGCGCGGTGGCGTTGCGCGGATCGGCGGTGAAATCCTGACTTCCGGCCATCGCCCTTCCTCCCACGGCCGCCCGCCAGCGGACAAGGCCTAACGCGGCAGGCGGTCGATCATATCCCACCATGCCCGGGCGGCGGCCTGGACCGCCGCGTCGATCACCGCCGGGGGCGGGGCGTGGACCTCGGACCCCGCCGAAGCCTCGGCCCGGGTGGGCGTCGGATGCCAGCCGGCCAGGGAGATCATCGCGGCGAATCCGGCGATGTAGGCGACCGGCACGTACCAGCCGTGGCGCAACCAGGCGCCGACCGAGCGCACCTGCGGGAACAGGCCCGACAGCGCCACGCCGGCCGAGGAGCCGAACCACATCATCGAACCGCCGAAGCCGACCGCGAAAGCCAGCACGCCCCAGTCGTAGCCGCCCTGCTTGAGGGCCAGGGCGGTCAGCGGGATGTTGTCGAACACCGCCGACAGGAAACCCAGGCCCATGGCCGACGGCCAGGAGGCGTCGGGCAGCCGCTCGACCGGCATCAGCGAGGCGGTGGCCACGAGGGAGACGAGGAACAGCGCGCCCCTGGCCGCGCCGGGCAGGACGCTCCATTGCGGGGCGCGCACAAGGGCGGTGACCAGCACGGCGGCCCACAGGCCCAGCCCCAGCCAGGGCGCCGCGTCCTGGTGTTCGGGATACCAGGCGTTGCCGGCGAAATTGACGGCCAGCAGGGTGGCCAGGATCACGCCGACGATGACCGCCCGCGCCGGATCGACCTTCGGCGCGTCGGCGGCGATATGGGCCTGAATCGGGAAATGCCGGTGTTGCTGCCAGGCCCCTAGCAGGCCGAACACGGCGAAGGCGACGACAGAGGCGATGAAGGCGTGCAGCACGGCCAGCGGTGAAACGCCGCTGATCCACATCATGGTGGTGGTGGTGTCGCCGATCACGCTGCCGGCGCCGCCGGCGTTGGACGCCGCCACGATGCTGGCCAGAAAGCCGATGCTGACCTTGTCGTGATAGACATGCCGGGCGACCACCCCGCCGATGATCGCCGCGGCGATGTTGTCGAGGAAGGCCGACAGCACGAACACCATGCCCAGCAGCGCCAGCCCCCCCTTCCAGTCGTCGGGCAGGACGCGCGGCATGGCCTCGGGGATGTTGCTGCGCTCGAACTGGTTGGCCAGCAGGGCGAAGCCCAGCAGCAGCAGCATCAGATTGCCCAGGATCACCGACTCGTGCCGGGCGTGGGCGAGCAGCCCCTCCAGTCCCGAACCATGGGCGAAGCCGGTGAAGGCCAGCTTGTACAACACCGTGGTCGCCAGACCGGCCAGGGCGACGGTCAGGGTCCGGTTGTGAAACAAGGCCACGCCCAGCAGGGTCAGGCCGAAGATCCAGAATTCCGCCGGCGTCGCGACAAGCGGACCCGGCAGGGCCGCGAGGCCCCCCAACAAGGCGTTCATGGTTCGACTATCCCCCCGCGCGGCTTCCCGCGGGGCGCACAGTGCAAAGCCGCCGCCAAGGAATCAACCCCGGCCGGATGACAAGGCGTCGCCCAGGCGCGGCGGCAGGCGGACGGCCCTAGGCCAGGCCCATCAGCGCCGTGTAGAGGCCCGGCAGCAGATAGCCACGGACGCCCTGGACGATCAGGAACAGGATGATGAAGCTCAGATCGACCCCGCCCAGCGGCGGCACGAAGCGGCGGATCGGCGCCAGCAGCGGCTCGGTGATCCGTTCGAGAGCGTAGTAGATCTGGCGCACGACATTGTTGCGCAGGTTGATCACGTCGAAGGCCACCAGCCAGGACATCACCGCGGTGATGATCAGGGCCAGGATCAGCAGGCCCAGCAGGCTGTTGATGATGAAGAAGACGAAGCCGAGGATGGCAGCCATGAAGCAGGGTTCCGGTGGGCGGTGGGCCTGCTTCTAGCGGCGCGGTCCGGCCGCAGCAAGGCGCGCCGCCCTCGCCGACCGCCGCCAGCCTTGACAGCCAAGGCGACCCGGCCATATGTGCGCCGCTTCCCTCGTCCTGGGGAGGGGGCCGTAGCTCAGATGGTAGAGCGCCTCGTTCGCAATGAGGAGGTCAGGGGTTCGATTCCCCTCGGCTCCACCAGGAACGCCTTCGCGGTCGCCTAGACCGCCAGCTGCATCAGCTTGAGCACCACCAATGCCGCGATGGCCGTCAGCGGGATGGCGAGCGTCCAGTACATGACCTGTTTCATCATCAGCCGCTCGGCCCCCACACCCGAGAAGTGAACGTGGCGGCCGGGCGAGGGTTCCCGGGCGGGGGGCAGATGCCGTCGCTCATCCTCTCCAGGAGGGAGAGGTGGCCCGGCGGGGCCGGGTCGGAGAGGGAGGAACGGCTGACGCCATGCCGACGCACCGGCGGCTCCCCCACCACCATGCTCCGCATGGTCCCCCTCCGGGTGAGGAAAGGCTTAGTGCGCCTCGTCCCAGTTGGCTGCGGCCCTGGCTTCCACCACCAGCGGCACGGATAGCTCCACCGCCGGCAGGGCGGCTTTTTCCATTACCGCCTTCGCCACCCGCATCGTCTCCTCCGCCTCGGCCGCCGACGCCTCGAACACCAGTTCGTCGTGCACCTGCAGCAGCATCCTTGACGACAACCCCGCGTCCGTCAGCGCCGCCGGCATGCGCGCCATGGCCCGGCGGATGATGTCGGCGGCGGCGCCCTGGAGCGGCGCGTTGATCGCCGCGCGCTCGGCGAACTGGCGCATGCCCACGGCCTTGCCGCGGATGTCGGGGATGTTGATCTTGCGCCCGAAGATGGTCGTGACAAAGGCGTTCTCGCGCACCTCGGCGCGCATGCGGTCCATGTATTCGCGGATGCCGGGGAAGCGCTCGAAATAGGTCTTGATGTAGGCCGCGGCCTCCGACTGGTCGATGCCCAGCTGGCCAGCCAGGCCAAAGGCGCTGATGCCGTAGACGATGCCGAAGTTGATCGCCTTGGCCCGGCGGCGCACGTCCGACGGCATGCCCTCGATCGGGGTGTTGAACATCTCCGAAGCGGTCATGGCGTGGATGTCCAGCCCGTCCTTGAAGGCCCGCTTCAGCTGGGGGATGTCGCCCACATGGGCCAGCAGTCGCAGCTCGATCTGGCTGTAGTCGGCGCTGATCAGCACGTTGCCCGGCTCGGCGATGAAGGCCTTGCGGATCTTGCGGCCTTCCTCGGTGCGGATGGGAATGTTCTGCAGGTTCGGGTCGGTCGAGGCCAGGCGGCCGGTGTTGGCCGCGGCCAGGCTGTAGGAGGTGTGCACGCGGCCGGTCTTGTCGTTGATCGCCGCGATCAGGTTGTCCGTATAGGTGCCCTTGAGCTTGGCCAGCTGGCGCCAGTCGAGCAGGGTGCGGGGCAGGTCGTGGCTGGCGGCCAGCCGTTCCAGCACGTCCACATCGGTGGCCCACTGGCCGGTGGCGGTCTTCTTGCCGCCCTCCAGACCGATCTCGCCAAACAGGATGTCGCCGATCTGTTTGGGACTGCCCAGGTTGAACGGCCGGCCGGCCAGTTCGTGCGCCCTGGCCTCCAGATCGACCATGCGCATGGAGAACTCGTGGCTGAGGCCGCGCAGCAGGTCGGGGTCGACCTTGACGCCGGCGTTCTCCATCGCCGCCAGCACCGGCGGCAAGGGCCGCTCGGTGGTCTCATAGACGGTCAGCAGCCCTTCGCGCGCCAGCCGGGGCCGCAGGATCCGCCACAGCCGCAGGGTGACGTCGGCGTCCTCGGCCGCGTAGGCGGTCGCCGGCTCCAGGGCGACATGCTTGAAGCTGATCTCGCTCTTGCCCACGCCGCAGACCTGCTTGAACGGGATCGGCTTGTGGCCCAGCCACAGCGCGCTGAGCTCGTCCATGCCGTGACCGTGCAGGCCGGCCTCCAGGACCGAGCTGATCAGCATGGTGTCGTCGATCGGCGCGACCTGGACGCCGTACCGGCTGAGCACGCCGATGTCGTACTTGGCGTTCTGGGCCACCTTCAGGACGGACGGGTCCTCCAGCAGCGGCTTCAGCGCGGCGAGGGCCTGGTCCAGCGGGATCTGGGTCAGGTCGGCGCCGCTCTCGCCGCCGAACAGCCCCTCGTCCTTCTCGCAATGGCCAAGCGGGATGTAGCAGGCCTCACCCGGCGCCACGGCCAGGGAGACGCCGCACAGCCCGGCGACGGCTGACCCCAGCGCGTCCGTCTCGGTGTCGAAGGCGACCGTCCCGATGTCGGTGGCGCGATCGACCCAGGCCCGCAGCGTCGGCAGATCGCGGACGCAGACGTACCGGGTGGTGTCGATCTGCACCGGCTCGACCGGCGGGGGCGCCTCGCGCTCGCCCGCGCTGTAGCCGCCGGCCGGCGCGGGCCTGGGCGCGCCCATCTTCGGCATCGGCGCGGGCGCCATGCCATTGCCGGCCGCCGCGTCGCCGACCCGCCGGGCCAGGCCGCGGAATTCCATCAGCTCAAGGAACGCGGCCAGGGTCGGGCCGTCCGGATCGCGCACGGCCAGATCCTCGACCGGCTCGGGCAGGGGTGTGTCACAGTCCAGCTGGACCAGCTGGCGCGACAGGCGGATCTGGTCGGCGAAGTTGATCAGGGTTTCGCGCCGCTTCTCCTGCTTGATCTCCCCGGCCCGGGCCAGCAGCGTCTCCAGGTCGCCGTATTCGTTGATCAGCAGGGCGGCGGTCTTGACGCCGATGCCGGGGGCGCCAGGCACGTTATCGACGCTGTCGCCGCACAGGGCCTGGACCTCGACCACCTTGTCGGGGCCCACGCCGAACTTCTCGAACACCTGGTCGGGGCCGATCAGCACGTTCTTCATGGTGTCGAGCATCGACACGCGCTCGCCGATCAGCTGCATCAGGTCCTTGTCCGACGAGACGATGACCACCTCGCCGCCGGCGTCGCGGACCTTGCAGCTGTAGGCGGCGATCAGGTCGTCGGCTTCGTAGCCCGCCAGTTCGATGCTCGGCACGCCGAACGCCTTGGTCGCCTCGCGGACCAGCGGGAACTGCGGGACCAGGTCCTCGGGCAGCGGCGGACGGTGGGCCTTGTACTGGTCGTACAGGGTGTTGCGGAAGGTCTTGTCGGAATGGTCGAAGATCACCGCCAGATGGGTCGGCCCGTCCTCCTTCATGTCCCGCAACAGCTTGAACAGCATGTTGCAGAAGCCCTGCACGGCCCCGACCGGCAGGCCGTCCGACTTGCGCGTCAGCGGCGGCAGGGCGTGGTAGGCGCGGAAGATGTAGGCCGATCCATCGACCAGATAGAGCCGCACGGGCGGCCCGTCCTGTGTGAGGGGGCGGTCGGTCGGCAGGGCGGGGGCGTCGGCGTCGGTCATGGGGGAGAAGATAGTGGCGCCCGGCGCGGCGGTCATCCCGCCAAAGTCGTTGCATTCCACAACCGGGCCGCCACTATCGCGTGTGGTGGGAGGCGCTCATGCATAGATTGGTCCTGGTCGCGTTGCTGGTGTTCGCTTCGGCGGCTGTCGCCGTCGCCCAAACCTCGGATGCCGACTGGCTGCGCAAGCCCACCGGCGATCAGTTGCGGGCCGCCTGGCCGGCCCGCGCCTTGGCCGCCGGACGCGGCGGCTCGGCGATCATCACCTGCGAGATCAACATCCGGGGCGGCCTGGAGAATTGTAGGATCGAGAGCGAAAAGCCCGCGGGTGAAGGCTTTGGCGACGCGGCCCTGTTGCTCGTACCCAGCTTCCTGATGAAACCGGCCATGGAGGACGGAAAGCCCGTTCGATCGGTCATCCGCATCCCGATCGCCTTCGCGTCAGGCGGATCAGGCGGCAACTCGGGGCCGACGATCAGCATGGTGACCAATCCGCCCTGGCGCACCGCGCCGAGCTTCGCCGACATGGCGGCGGCCTGGCCCAAAGGCGCCGAGGCCATTCAGCAGGGCCACGTCTCAATGCGCTGCAAATTCAAGAAGGATGGCGGCCTGACCAACTGCGAGACCCTGACCGAAAACCCGCGCGGCAGGGGCTTCGGCGGCGCGGCTCGCAAGCTCGCCGCTCTGTTCGCCATTCCCGTCGATCCGCAGGATCCCCACGTCCTCGACCGGACCTACGTCAATTTGCAGATACGCTTCATCAACCCGGCCGCTCCCGAGGCCTTGAAGCGGGCGGTGGTCCAGCCGCGCTGGATCCGCGGCCCCGACCCGGCGAAGGTTCTGGCCATCTACCCCGAACAAGCCGTCGCGGCGGGCGTGAAGACGGGTCTCGGCGTGGCCGAATGCACGATCGCCACCGACGGCGCGCTAACCGACTGCGCGGTGGCCCGCGAGGACCCTCCGGGCCTCGGTTTCGGCCAGGCCGCCGTGGCGGTGGCGGTGGTCATGCGCATGAGCCCCTGGACGGAAGATGGCGGACCGGTTGACGGCGGCAAGATCAAGCTGCCGGTCCGCTTCAACAAGGCTCCTGATCCGGCGCCGGCGGCGCCCTGACTATCCGGGAAGCCGCTCCAGCACCTCGGCGGCGAACACCGACAGGGTGTCGTCGCGCGCGCCCATGATCACGACACGGTCGCCGGGCTTCGCCAGCGCCACGAGCCGGTCGCCGCAGGCCGGGCGGTCGGCCAGGGCCTGCGCGTTCCTCCCGCCCGCACGGACGTCGGCGGCGATGTCCTCGCTGGTTACTTCGCGGATCGTCGTGCCGCCGAAATAGACCGGTTCCGGCATCAGCAGCAGGTCATCCGGCGCGAGGCCCTCGAGGAAGCCGCGCACGAACTCCTTGCGCATCAGCCGCAGCGGCCCGAAGCCGTGCGGCTGGAACATCACCAGCAGCCGGCCGGGGAAGGCGTGCAGCGTGTCCAGCGTGGCGGCGATCTTGTCGGGGTTGTGGGCGAAGTCGTCGATGACGGTCACGCCGCCCTTCGAGCCGACCACCTCCAGTCGTCGCTTGACGCCCTCGTAGCCCTCGATGGCCGCCACGGCCTCCGCCAGCGGAACGTCCAGCGCCCGCACCGCGCCGATGGCCGCCAGGGCGTTGGCGACATTGTGCCGGCCGGGAACCCTGAGCCGCACGGCCAGCACCGTATCGCTCGCCTGTTCGTGCAGCCGAAAGCCGATCGAGTCGGGCGCCGGGGCGATATCGTCCGCATACAGATCGGCCGACGGGTCCTCGAAGCTCCAGGTCAGCTTGCGCGCCTCCGGCAGCTCGGCCGCCAGCCGGGCGGTCTCGTCGTTGTCGAGGTTCAGCACCACCTTGCGGGCCTTGAGGGCGTAGTCGCGGAACAGCACCCGCAACTCGTCCATCGTCTTGTGGTCCTCGCTGATGTTGTTGATCACCGCCACCTGGGGCCAGTAGCGGGCGATCGAGCCGTCGCTCTCGTCGACCTCGCTGACGAAGACCTCGCCCTGGCCGACCAGGGCGCTGGCGAAGGGCGTGTCGTCGGTGACGAAGTTCTTCATCACCGCGCCGTTCATCACCGTCGGGTCGCGGCCCGCGCGGTGCAGGATCCAGCCGATCATCGCGGTGGTCGTCGACTTGCCGCTGGTGCCGGCCACGCCGACCGACCGCGGCGCGGCGTTGAACAGGTCGGCCAGCAGCTCGGCGCGCGACAGCATCGTCGCCCCGACCCGCCGGGCGGCGATCACGTCGGGCACGGTGTCCTCGACCGCGGCCGTGGCCACGACGATCTGGTCGGGCCGGGTGACCCCGCTGCCGTCCTGCGCGAACAGGGTGATCCCCCGGGCGCGCAGGAACTCGAACTTGGGCGCCGTGCGGCCCTGGTCGAGCGCCCGGTCGGACCCCGCGACCGTCGCCCCGGACGCCTGGACGATCAGCGCCAGGGGCAGCATGCCGCTGCCGCCGATCCCGCAGAAGAAGTAGGGTCTGTCCTGAATCATGACCGGGCAATATACGGTTGGGGGCAGGGTGACAAACCGCCCCGGGGGTCGGGAAGGCCATGGCGAAACCGGTCAGGATTGGCGTCGTGGCCCCGTCCTCGCGCATAGACCCGGCCATGCCGGCCGAGGTCGAGGCCCTGGTCCGGCGCCTCTACCCGGACGGACGGGTCGAGGTGGTGTTCGATCCGCAGTGTTTCCTCGTCCACAACCACTTCGCGGGCGATGACGATGCGCGGGCCGAGGGCTTCCTGCGGGTGGCCAACGACCCGGCGTTCGACGCCCTGTGGTTCGCGCGCGGCGGCTATGGCTCCAACCGGCCGGCGCGGGCGATCCTGGCCGGTCTGGGCGACGCGGCGCGCGACAAGATCTACATGGGCTACAGCGACGCGGGCTATCTGCTGGCGGGCCTGCACCGGGCCGGCGTCGGCCGACCGACCCACGGTCCCGTGGCCCACGACATCCGCCGGCCGGGCGGCGAGGCGGCCATCGCCCGGGCCCTGGCCTGGATCGCCGACGGCGACCGCGCCGCGCTGGAACCGGGGCTGGAGCCCGGTCAGAAGGCCGCGGCGTTCAACATCACCGTGCTCAGTCAACTGCTCGGAACGGACCTGCAGCCGGACCTGACCAGCCACGTGCTGCTGCTCGAGGAGGTCGGCGAATACATGTATCGCCTCGACCGGTCGCTGTTTCACATCACCGGCAATCCCGGCGTCCGTGCGGTGGCGGGCATTCGCCTAGGCCGCTGCAGCGACATCCCGCCCAACGATCCCGACTTCGGCATGACCGAGGAGCAGGTCTGCCGTCAATGGTGCGAACGGTCGGGGATCCCGTATCTCGGCCGGGCCGACATCGGCCATGACGCGGGCAACAGAGTCGTGCCGTTCGGCGTCAGCTGAGAGTCTAGTGGCCCGCCGCGCCCTCGTAGACGCCCGGGGCCAGCCGCTCGGCCTCGTCCCCGGCGGCGGTCGCGGCCACGAAGCGGCGGTCGCAGTAGGGGCAGTCGATGAAGCCCGCGCCGCCCATCTCCAGCCAGACCCGCGGATGGCCCAGCGCCCCGCCGACGCCGTCGCAGGCGATACGGTGCGAACGCACGGCCACGGTCTCGGGCGGCGGGAAGGCGGCGGCCGCTGGCGGCGTGGCCGTCGGGGTCACGCCCTTGATCGTCTTCGCCGAAACCTTGCGCGCCATCGTTCTCTTCCCACTGCCGCCCTTGGCTATGCGGCCCGTGGGGCATACCTATGCGAGGCCCCGCCGGGGCGTCAATTGATCGAAAGCCCGCCAAGAAAGCCCGAATGGACCTGCCCGACTACGCCATCGAGGCCACCGGCCTGGTGAAGACCTACGCCGCCACCAAGACCACGCCCGAAAAGCTGGCCCTGAATGGCATCGACCTGAAGATCCCGCGCGGCTCGATCTTCGGCCTGCTGGGCCCGAACGGGGCCGGCAAGTCGACCTTCATCAACATTCTCGCGGGCCTCACGCGCAAGACCTCCGGCACGGTGAAGATCTGGGACCGCGACATCGATACGCGGCCCCGCGACGCCCGCGCCGCGATCGGCGTGGTGCCCCAGGAACTGGCCGCCGACGTGTTCTTCACCCCGCGCGAGTCGCTCGAGGTCCAGGCCGGCATGTACGGCGTGCCGAGGAAGGAGCGCCGCACCGACGAGCTGCTGGCGGCGCTGGGCCTCAGCGACAAGGCCAACGCCTATGTGCGCCAGCTGTCGGGCGGCATGAAGCGACGGCTGATGGTGGCCAAGGCCATGGTCCACCACCCGCCGGTGCTGATCCTCGACGAGCCGACCGCCGGCGTCGATGTCGAGCTGCGCCGCCAGCTGTGGAACTATGTCGTGGGCCTGAACCGCCAGGGCGTGACCATCGTGCTGACCACCCACTATCTGGAAGAGGCGCAGGAGCTCTGCGACCAGATCGCCATCGTCAACCGGGGCGAGGTCGTGGCCTGCGAGCCGACCTCGACCCTGCTGCGCCGACTGGACACCCGCAACGTCGTGGTGACGCCCGAGGAGCCCGTGGCCACCGCGCCCGACCTGACCGGCTTCGAGACGAAGCTGCGCAGCGGCGGCTCGTTCGCCGTGACCTACAAGACCGGCCAGTCGAGCGTCGAACAGGTGCTGGCGGCGGTGCGGGCCAGCGGCCTGCACATCAAGGACATCGCCACCGAGGACCCCGATCTCGAGGACGTCTTCCTGGCCCTGACCTACGAGGCCCCCGGCGGGCTGGACCCGACGAAGGACTGAGGGCGCGCCTTCGCCCTCGCGGCGGAATTCGTCCTGATGTCTTGATGAGCATTCTTGCTCCGGCGGGACCTTGGTCAAGGACGACCCCTGCGGGGTCGCCGCTGCGCGGCCGCGAAGCGGTCCTTGAGCAAGGACCCGTCCGGAGCGAACCATTCCATCAAGGCCTTCAGGGCGTATCAGCATTCGGAAGAGGGGAGCGCGGGGGGCTGCCTGTCGCCACCAGCGGCCCCCTCGGACCTACAGCTCGACCATGTCGAAGTCGGCCTTGGGCGTGCCGCACAGCGGGCAGACCCAGTCGGCCGGCACGTCGGCCCAGCGGGTCCCCGGGGCCAGCCCCTCGCCCGCGTCGCCCTCGGCCTCGTCGTAGAGAAAGCCGCAGGTGCGGCACTGCCAGATCTTGTAGGGGGCGGCGTCGGCCATGGTCATGCCTCCGGGGATGCGGGCGCGGCGAAGCTCAGCCGCAGGGTCGCCAGGCTGGTGGCGCGGATCGGCTCCAGATCCATGTCCGGATCGATCAGGCACTGGATCGACAGGCCCAGCAGCAGGCTGCCGACCATCAGGGCCGCGGCGTCGGCGTCGAGGTCGCGGCGGATCGCGCCCTGGGCCTGGCCGCGCTGGACCATCGCCTCCAGCCGCCGCTCGACCCGCTCGTGCGAGGCGGCGAAGGCCGCGCGCAGGGCCGACAGGTCGGCCACGGCGCCGGCCAGCAGCATGAAATAGGCCCGGGCCTCGCCCTTCAGGGCCAGGTCGCGCAGATACAGATCGACATAGGTCAGCAGGGCCTCCAGGCCCGGCATGGCGTCGATGCCCAAGGCCCCGAGAACCTCGTCCTGGCGCGCGTGCAGATGGGCGATCAGGGCCTCGATCAGACCCTGTTTGGAGCCGAACTTCTGCGTCGCCAGCCCGCGGCTGTAGCCGGCCCGGGCCCCGATCGCGCCGAAGGTGGCCGCCGTCACCCCGCGCTCGGCGATCACCTCGCTCGCCGCCATCAGCAGGCCGCGCTCGGACTGGTCGCGGCGTTCCGCCTGGGTCCGGCGGGATCGGTGTTCGACGGGCGCGGACTGAGCCATGTCAATTCTGTAACTTACTTGTTGGCCGTATAGCAAGTGCGGTGATAACCTGTCTCCGAAGCCGCCGATCCACAGGCGGCGCGGAACCGCTCAGGAAGACATGCGATGATGATTCCCCAGGATGTGGCCAACACCATTGTCGATCCCAAGGCCTATGCCGACGGCAAGCGGATCGACGACGCCTTCCGCTGGCTGCGCGCCAACGCGCCGCTGGCCAGGGCCCAGCCGGAGGGGTTCGATCCCTTCTGGGTGGTGACCCGTTTCGCCGACATCCAGGAGGTCGAGAAGCAGAACGACCTGTTCCACAACGGCGACCTGGCCACGGTGGTGACGCCGATCGAGGTCGATAAGCGCGTGCGCCAGATGACCGGCGGCTCGCCGCACCTGGTCCGCTCGCTTGTCCAGATGGATAACCCCGACCATATGAACTACCGGCGCCTGACCCAGGCCTGGTTCCTGCCGCAGAACATCCGCGGCCTGGAGGCCCGTATCCGCGAGATCGCCCGCGGCTTCATCGACCGCATGGCGGCCAAGGGCGACCGCTGCGACTTCGCGCGCGACGTGGCCTTCCTCTATCCGCTGCATGTGATCATGGAGGTCCTCGGCGTGCCGGAGATCGACGAGCCGCGCATGCTCAAACTGACCCAGGAACTGTTCGGCAGCGCCGACCCGGAGCTGAACCGCGGCGGCGCGGCCGTCACCGATCCTGACGTCGGCCTCGCCGCCGTCCAGGCGACGGTGGTGGATTTCATGACCTATTTCAACGCCATGACCGAGGACCGCCGGGCCAACCCGCGCCAGGACCTGGCCAGCGTGATCGCCAACGGCCAGATCGAGGGCCAGCCGCTCGGCCATCTCGAGGCGATGAGCTACTACATCATCGCCGCCACGGCCGGCCACGACACCACCTCCAACACCACCTCCGGCGCCATGTGGGCCCTGGCCGAAAACCCCGACCAGTTCCGCAAGTTGAAGGCCGACCTGGGCCTGATCCCGGGTCTGGTCGAGGAGTCGATCCGCTGGGAAACCCCGGTGAAGCACTTCATGCGCAGCGCCACGGCCGACGCCGAGCTCGCCGGGCAGAAGATCGCCAAGGGCGACTGGATGATGCTCAGCTACCCGTCCGGCAACCGCGACGAGTCGGTGTTCACCAACCCGTTCAGCTTCGACATCGAGCGCACGCCCAACAAGCACGTGGCCTTCGGCTACGGCGCCCACGTCTGCCTCGGCCAGCACCTGGCCCGAATGGAGATGCGCGTGCTGTGGGAAGAGCTGCTGCCGCGGCTGGAGAGCGTCGAGCTGGACGGCACGCCGCGCCGCATGGAGGCCAGCTTCGTCTGCGGGCCCAAGTCGGTGCCGATCCGCTTCAGGATGACCTGACGGGCGGTGAGGTTGGCCGATGCTGGAGCGTCTCTTCAGCACGGCCGTGCTCACCGAGGCGCCAGCTGAAATATCCACGTTTCGGGTAACCCCGCCCTTGGAAGCGACGCCGACAGACCGGACAGTCCGCGAAGGCTTCGGGGGGAGTTCCTGTCATGCGGATGTGGTCCGGGCGCGTCATGCGCCGGGCGGGGTGTCTCGTCGCCGCGCTGGCGCTGACGCTGGGACTGGCCACCGCCGCCTCGGCCGCGCCGATCAAGTGTCGCGTCGGCGCCTATGTCATCTCCCTGTCGCAGGTCGACACCGCCACCGGCGTCTTCAAGGCCGACTTCTGGATGTGGAGCGTCTGCCCGACGCCCGGGCTCGAACCGCTCAAGACCATGGAATTCCTCAACGGCGTCCAGACCACGGGCAGCCTGGACTCGACCATCCGCCGCGGCGACCAGTGGTGGTCGACCCGCAAGGTCAGTGGCACGTTCCGCCAGGATTTCTCGCTCAAGAACTATCCGTTCGACGAGCAGCCACTCGAGATCGCCATCGAGGAGGGCGTGCTCGACACCCGCGACCTGGTCTATGTCGCCGACCCGCGCGAGTCGGGCATGGATCCGGCCGTCGATCTGCCCGGCTGGCGACTGAAGGATTTCCGCGTGCGGGCCCACATCGCCGACCATCCGACGACCTTCGGCGACCCCTCGCTGCCGGGCGGGAGCAGCCAGTACGCGGCCCTCACGCTGCAGGTCGGCGTCGAGCGGGCCCATCTGGCCAATTTCGTCAAGGCGACCTTCCCGCTCTACATCGCCGCCCTGCTGGCGCTGGTCAGCCTGACGGTCACCGACGGGCGGATGAGCCTGCTGGGCACCACGACGTTCGCCGTGGTGCTGAGCTTTGTTTCGGTGGAGCGGGTGGTCGGGCCCCACGACGGGGTCTATCTGCTGGACCAGCTACACTTCGCGGCCCTGGCCCTGATCATGGCCGCGACCGGCTGGGGCGTGATCTCGCTGCGCGCCATCGCCCAAGGCGGGGACGCCGTTCTCCAGCGGCGACGCGACCTCAGGGCGGCGGCCTGGATGACCGGCGGATACCTGCTCCTCAACCTGGTGCTGGTCGGCCGGACCATCGCCGCCGCCGGCCACTGACTCCCGCGTGGGCCGGCCACCACGCAACGCCGTTTGCGCCGCGCCCGGGTTTCCGCTATTGACCCGCCTCCGCCAGCGATCCGCACCCGTAGCTCAGCTGGATAGAGCGTTGCCCTCCGAAGGCAAAGGTCACACGTTCGAATCGTGTCGGGTGCGCCATCGATAGTCGTCCTTCGCGCTCAGCGCGGTCGCGCGGGCGCGGGTCCGCCGTTCGGGACGGTCTAGTAGACCAGCCTGAGGCCGGCCCAGGCGGCGGCGGCGGTCAGGAAGGCCACGATGGCGATGATTTCGTAGGTCTTGAACAGCGGTCCATTCGGCGAACGCATCGGTCTCTCCCCTTGTCCCGTTTCGATCCAGCGAGGAGGATGGTCCGCAAGGGGCGGGCCATGCCGCGGAGAGACCATTGATGCGCGACAGACGGGCGTTCGTCGCCGGAGCGGCGGCGGTTCTGGCCGCCGGCCAGGCGCGCGCGGCCGGGGCCGTGACGGTGTTCGCCGCCGCCTCGCTGCAGGAGGCGCTGACCGAGGCGGGCGCGGCCTGGACGGCCGGGAGCGGGACGCCCGTGCGCTTCAGCTTCGGCGCCTCCTCGGCCCTGGCGCGGCAGATCGACCAGGGCGCGCCGGCGGACCTGTTCCTGTCGGCGGATGAGGACTGGATGGACTGGCTGGCCACGCGGCGACGGATCGTTCCGGCCTCGCGCCGCGACCTGCTGTCAAACCGGCTGGTGCTGATCGCGCCCAAGGGTTCGCGCACGACGCTGAGGATCGCGCCCGGCATGCCGCTGGCCAGGGCCCTGGGCGGCGGCCGGCTGGCGGTCGCCGATCCCATGGCCGTGCCAGCGGGAAAATATGCGAGGGCCGCCCTGACGTCGCTGGGCGTCTGGACCCAGGCGGCGGGCCGGCTGCTGCCGGCGGACAATGTGCGCACGGCCCTGGCCTGGGTGGCGCGCGGCGAGGCCCCGCTGGGGATCGTCTACGCCACCGACGCGAAGGCCGAGCCGAGGGTGCGGGTGGTCGGCCTGTTTCCGGCCGCGAGCCATCCGCCGATCCGCTATCCGGGCGCGGTGATCGCCGCCTCGCGCAACGGCGGGGCGCCGGCCCTGCTCGACTTTCTGCAAGGATCGCGAGCGGCGGCGGTCTTCAGGCGCGACGGCTTTGGCGTGCCGGCGCGGCCGGCCTAGTCCTCGACCTTGCCGGGCCAGGTCAGATAACCCTCCGCGTCCGTGCGGGCGCCGGGGTGGCCGCCGGCGTAGCGCCGATCGCGACAGCCGGTCGGGCAGGGATAGCCGCCGCCGACGGCGCCATAGGCGTAGCCGCTGGAGGATTCGCTGTAGCTGTAGCCGGTCGTCACACTTTCGGTCTCCTGGACCGAGACGCGAGTTCCGCCATAGACCCCGCCGCGCGCGCCGTAGCGACCGCCGTAGCCGCCCTCGCCCGCGCGTTCATAGCCGTAGGCGCGCGACTCGCGGACGGGGCGCGAAGGGGTCCGGGCGCGATGCACGCGCGCTTCCGTCCGCCGCGCCGGGGCCACGGCCTTCGCCGGACCGGCCGGCGGGGCGGCCGGCGCGGCCGTGGTCGGACAGCGATCGCAGCAGCAGGCCTGGCGGGACGCGGTCTGCAGCGGATTGCCGTCGCAGGCGCTCAGGAGCAGGGCCGCGAGGGCCAGCAGGGACAGCCGAACAGGCATCGGGCCACTCCGGTGGGGATCAGGCCGGCACCCTAGTCGCCGCGCCCCGCGGTCGCCCTGCTATTCACCCCCGGCGGGAGACTTAACCTTGACCAGCTCGCGGACCGCGAGCGTCAGCAGCAGGCCCGTGGCGATGCCGACCGTATTGGCCAGGGCGTCGGCCGGATCGCCCTGGCGGCCGACCGCCATCAAGGCCTGGAAAACCTCGACCCCCACGCCGAAGGTGAAGAGACTGCCGGCCATGCGCCAAAGATGGTTCGGGAAGGCCAAGCCGCCAAGAACGGCCAGGCCCAGATAGGCGGCGGCATGCTCCAGCTTGTCCCAGAGCGTGACTTGGGGAAGGTCCTCCGCGGGCGCCAGGGACAGCCACAGAATGGCCACGCAGCCCGCCATGAAAATGGCGATGCGGAGAGGGCGAGCAATCATTTGGACCTGTGGGTTGCGTCCCGGACCACCCGTCTCTAGAGCGCGTTGATCCGGTGATGAAACAGGTTTCGCGCCAGACGGTTGCAAAACGGAGGATGCGCACGTGGTCGCGGCGGTGATCTGGGATTTTGGCGGGGTCATCACCTCCTCGCCGTTCGAGGCCTTCAACCATTTCGAGGCCGAGCGCGGCCTGCCCCGCGACTTCATCCGGCGGGTCAATTCGACCAACCCGCACGACAACGCCTGGGCCCTGTTCGAGCGCAACGAGATCGACGCGGCGGCCTTTGACCTGCGGTTCCTCGAGGAGGCCACCGCGCTGGGCCACGCCGTGCGCGGGGGCGACATCCTGCCCCGGCTGTCGGGCGAGGTGCGGCCCCGGATGGTCGCGGCGCTGAACGCCTGCAAGGCGGTCTTCAAGGTCGGCTGCATCACCAACAACGTCCAGACCGGCCATGGCGCGGGCATGGCCGGCACATCGGACAAGGCCGCCCAGGTGGCCGGAATCATGGCGCTGTTCGACGCGGTGATCGAAAGCTCCAGGGCCGGGGTGCGCAAGCCCGACCCGCGCATCTACCAGATGATGTGCGAGCGGCTCGACGTCGCGCCGGCTGACTGCGTCTATCTCGACGACCTGGGCATCAACTGCAAACCGGCCGCGATGCTGGGCATGCGCGCGATCAAGGTCGGCGACGTCGATCAGGCCCTGGCCGAACTGTCGGCGGCGACGGATCTGGTCTTCGACTGAGGCCAAAGCTACAGCCAGCTCAGGAAAAGTCTCAAAATTCGAATGGAACTGACGAACGGTTCCCGAAAGAAACCACGGGGAGAGACGCACATGACCGCGAAAACGGGCCGGGTCGCCGGCAAGAAGGCCTTCATCACCGGCGCGGCCCAGGGCCTGGGCGCGGCCATGGCCCGCCGGCTGGCGAGCGAGGGGGCCAGGGTCAGCCTGGCCGACCTGAACCTCGAGGGCGCCAAGGCGGTCGCCGCCGAGATCAACGCCGCCCACGGCGCCGGCACGGCGTTCGCCTTCCCGCTGGACGTGACCAGGGAGGATCAATGGATCTTCGCGCTGGAGGAGGCCGACGCGGCCATGGGCGGCATCTCGGTGCTGATCAATAACGCCGGCATCAGCAAGGGCGGCAACCTCGACCAGTGCAGCCTGGAGGACTTCCGCCAGGTGATGGCGGTCAATGTCGATTCGGTGTTCCTGGGCGCCAAGCACGCGCTGAAATACATGCGCGACCACCAGCCCGGCTCGATCGTCAACATCAGCTCGATCGCCGGCCTGATCGCCAACCACAGCGGCCCGGCCTACAACGCGTCCAAGGCCGCGGTCTGGCTGCTGAGCAAGAACATCGCCCTCTACTGCGCCAAGCAGAAGTGGGACATCCGCTCCAACTCGATCCACCCGACCTTCATTGATACGCCCATTCTCGACCCGATCCGCCAGGCGTTCGGCAAGGAAGAGGGCGAGGCCAAGCTGGGTCGCCAGATCCCGCTGGGCCACATCGGCGAAACCCTCGATATCGCCAACGCCGCCCTCTATCTGGCCAGCGACGAGAGCAAGTTCATGACCGGCGCCGAGCTGAAGCTGGACGGCGGCATCAGCGCGATGTGACGACGTGCGTCCTTCGAGACGCGATCCTGCGGGATCGCTCCTCAGGATGACGCAGAGGGTTGGTCTGCAAAGGTGGTCGTCATGGTGAGGAGCGAGGCCTCGGCCGACCCCGGACTTGATCCGGGGCTCGAACCACGCACCCGGCCTAGTTCACCAGGATCGTGCCCAGCAGCAGCTTGGCGCCCTTCTTTCGAAGGACGGTGTCGGTGATCTGCTGCAGTTCGCGGGACATGTAGTCGGCGTCGGGCAAGCCGGCGGCCGGCAGGCCCCCGGCATAGGCCTGGACGAACGCGGCATAGGCCGCGCGCAGGCGCGGCTGGGACTGGTCGGCCAGCGTCCGCAGCTTCTCGTCGGCGACATCGACGCCGCATTCGACCGTGACCACGCCGCGGCTGCCGTCGCGACGGATGACGGTGGCGACGATGGCCTTGATCTGCAGAAAGGTGACCCCGCCGCCCTTCTTCTTCTCCTCGCCGCCACTGGCCGAGGCGACGGCGGGCAACAGGGCGAGGGCGGCGGCGAGGGCGAGGCGGCGATCCATGGGTTCAGATGACCGCAACATGGTTGACGCGGCGTTTACACATTCGCGCCAAGCGTAGGACGAGGCGGGATTCATTTCGGAATCGCCGCCGCTGTGGAACCTCCATGACCGGCTTCGCGCCCGACAATCTCGATCTCGACGGCAAGGTGATCCTCGTCACCGGCGGCACCGGATCGTTCGGCAAACGCTTCGTCGACACAGTCTTGACCCGCTACGCCCCGCGCAAGGTGATCGTCTATTCGCGCGACGAGCTGAAGCAGAGCGAGATGCAGCAGGAGATGCGCGAGCGATTCGCGCCCGATATCCTGTCGAAGATGCGCTTCTTCCTCGGCGACGTGCGCGACCGCTCGCGCCTGACCCTGGCCCTGCGCGGCGTCGATATCGTGATCCACGCGGCGGCGCTGAAACAGGTGCCGGCGGCCGAGTACAATCCGTCCGAGTGCATCCAGACCAACATCATCGGCGCCGAGAACGTGGTCTGGGCCAGCCTGTCCAACCATGTGAAGCAGGTGGTCGCCCTCAGCACCGACAAGGCCTGCAACCCGGTTAACCTGTACGGCGCGACCAAGCTGGCCTCGGACAAGACCTTCGTGGCGGCCAACAACCTGTCGGGCGACATCGGCACGCGGTTTTCGGTGGTGCGCTACGGTAACGTGGTCGGCTCGCGCGGCAGCGTGGCGCCCCTGTTCCGCCGCCTGCTGGCCCAGGGCGCGACCGAGCTGCCGGTGACCGACGCGCGCATGACCCGGTTCTGGATCACCCTCAATCAGGGCGTCGATTTCGTGCTGTCCTCGCTGGTCCTGATGCGCGGCGGCGAGATCTTCGTGCCCAAGATCCCGTCCATGTCGATGCCGGACCTGGTCCAGGCCATGGCCCCCGGGGCCGGCATCCGGATCGTCGGCATCCGGCCAGGCGAGAAGCTGCACGAGATCATGGTCGGGGCCGACGACGCGCGCCAGACCATCGAACTGGCCGACCGCTATGTGATCGAGCCGGCCTTCGTCGAATACACGCGCACGCCGTTCGGTCCGGCCGACGGTGGCAAGGCTGTCGAGGAAGGCTTCTCCTACGCCAGCGACAGCAACAGCGACTGGCTCTCGGCGGAGCGGCTGAGGGCCATGCTGGAGGAGACGGGAGCGTGACGCGGGGGGGCCTCCCCTACGGCCGCCAGACCATCGAGGAGGACGACATCGCGGCGGTGGCCGCCGCCCTCCGCGCCGACTTCCTGACCACGGGCCCGACCGTCGAGGCCTTCGAGGCCGCCTTTCGCGCGGTCGTCGGGGCCGGGCACGCCGTGGCCTGCAGCAACGGCACCGCGGCCCTGCACATGGCCATGCTGGCCGCCGGCATCGGTCCGGGCGAGGTCTGTATCGTCCCCTCGATCACCTTCCTGGCCACGGCCAACTGCGCCGCCTATGTCGGGGCGGACGTGGTCTTCGCCGACGTCGATCCGGGCAGCGGCCTGATGACGCCCGACACGCTGGCCGAGGCGCTGGACCGGGCAAGGGGCCGGCCGGTGCGGGCCGTTCTGCCGGTGCATCTGCGCGGGGACGTCTGCGACCTGCCGGCGCTGGCGGCCCTGGCCGGCGAGGCGGGAGCCATTCTCGTCGAGGACGCGCCGCACGCGCTCGGATCGACGCTCAAGGTCGGCAATCACGTCGAACGGGTTGGCGACTGCGCCCATTCGGCCATGGCGACCTTCTCGTTCCATCCCGTGAAGACCATCGCCACGGGCGAGGGCGGCATGGTCACGACCAACGACGCGGACCTGGCCGGGCGCCTGCGCCGGGCGCGCAGCCACGGCATGACCCGCACGGCCGGCGCCGATCCCTGGCTCTACGAGATGGCCGAGCCGGGCTTCAACTATCGCCTGCCGGACATCCTCTGCGCGCTGGGCCTGTCGCAGCTGGCCAAGCTGCCGCGGTTCGCCGCCCGCCGCCGCGCGCTGGCGGCGCTATACGAGACGGCGCTCGCGCCGCTGGCCCCGATCGTGCGACTCGCGACCCGGCCGGAGGGGTCCGATCCCGTGCTGCATCTGCTGACCGTGCTGATCGACTTCGAGGCCGCCGGCAGGACCCGCCGCCAGGTGGTCGAGGCGCTGGCCGCCAAGGGGATCGGCAGCCAGGTGCACTACATCCCCGTGCACAGTCAGCCCTACTGGCAGATCCGCAACGGCCCGCTCGACCTGCCCGGCGCGCAGGGCTGGTACGACCGCTGTCTGAGCCTGCCGCTCTATCCGGCGATGGTGGATGAGGATGTTGATCGGGTGGTGGAGGCGCTGGGCGAAGCGCTAATTCGGTAATTCGGTGACAGTTTACGAATTCGCCTCAGCGCCGCGGGCCTGACGCCGGGACCCGAGTTCGAATTCGTAAACTGTCACCGAATTAGTGGTCAGGCGGCCATGCCCGCCGACTGCATCATGTCGCGCACGCGGATCACGGCGTCGGGCGACCTGGCCAGCTCCTCGCGCAGGTCGGGATGGCGCACCAGGCGGAGCGCCTCGGCGCGGGCCCGGTCGGCGGCGGGACCCAGCGGCCCGGCCTCGCCCACGGCGATGCGCAGCAGCAGGCTCAGGCGGTGCACGGCCGGGGCCGGCGCCCTGGCGATCAGCGCGACGATCCGGCCGTCGGCCTCGACCAGTCCGCCGATCTCGCCGATCTTGGCCTGGACGGGGGCGGCGTCCTCGGCGACCAGTCCGGCCCGCACGACGTTCTTCTGCAACGCCGCCAGGCTGGCCATGCGGGTCGCGGGCGTGTCGGCGCCGTAGCGCATCTCCTTCTCGAACCGCAGGGCCGAGACGTTGGCCGACAGATAGCGGGCCGCCTGGCGCTTGTTGGCCGCGCCGGTGATGTTCTCGGCCAGGCGGATCAGCGCCTCGACCTCGTCCCGCGCGCTCATTCCGCCGTCCAGCAGGGCTTCGACGAAGTCGCTGGTGACCAGCATCTTCGAGCGGGCCGAGAAGGCCTCGTGGATGTCGTCCAGGCTCAACACGCGGTCGCCGGCGGCGGTCAGGGCCATGGCCAGGCCGCGCAGCAGATCGATCTCGCCGTCCGCGTCGCCGGGCTTCAGGCGTCGGGGACCGGTCAGCTCGCGCAGCACGCGCTGGGCGATGGCCGCGCGGCAGCCGTCGAAACCGGGCCCGGCCAGCCAGCCGGCGAGACGCGCGGCCGGGTCAGACAGGGGCGGCATGATCCGGGCGACCTTGGGGTCCAGCTTGATCAGGGTTTCCACCGACTGGGCGCCCGCCACGCGGGTCATGGCGGCCAGCTGTCCGCCCAGGTCCAGGTCGGGGCCGAGCAGGTCGGCGATCCCGGCCCGGGAGCCGAGAATCTCGGTCAGGGGTTGTTCGAGCACCTGCAGGGCCGCGGCGCGGGCCGCCGGCTCCATCGGCGCGGCGTCGGCCAGGTCGAGCAGGCGGCCGACCTTTTCGCTCCAGGTCCTGGCCGGCGCGATCGCGGCGGCGACGCCCGCGCCCAGCAGATAGCAGCGGTCGGGTTCGGTCGCGAGGCGCTCGGCGGCGGCGGCGAAGCCCTCGCGGTCAAGGTCGGGCAGGACACCCTTGCGATGGTCCTTGAGCAGCCGCTCGATGGCCCGCTCGGCCAGGTGCTGGAAGGTGCGGATGATCTCGTGCACGCCGATGCCGCGGGCCTGGGCCTCGGGGATGGCGATCTTCTGGATCGCATGCTGCAGCTCGATGCCGGAAGCCTCGAGCTTCTCGACCAGGTCCGGCCGGTGCAGCAGCTCGAAGGGCGTGGCCTTGTTGCGGACCAGCCAGTTGTCCAGCAGCCGGCCGATCCGCTCCCGCGCGTGGCAGCTGTAGAGGTCGGAGGGGCTGACGCAGAGGGGTTCGGTGTTCTCGCGGGGCTTGCGGGTCTTGGCCCGCTCCGGCGCGCCCTTGCTGAGGATGGTCACCGAGCGGAATTCGCGGGTGTCGGGGTCGAGGGTTTCCTTGGTCACGCGAACGGCGGCCACCCGGCCGTCGGCCAGCGCCTGCTCGGCCGTCTCGACCGCGCGCGCGCGGTCCTCGGTCGCGATCTCCAGCGACCAGCCCGATCCAGGCTGACGCCGCACGAACAGTTCATAGTGAATCTGGCCCCGTTCCATGCCTCGCATCTAAGACGGCAAGGCCCTAAGGTCGGGTTTACGATGCGAAACCGCCCCAATGGGGCCATGCTGACGGGTGATTTCCTTGCGCGGGTCCGGGACCGCGCTAGGTTTCGGCCCGCCCGCCCCGCGACGACGAAGGATTGCAATGGCCAACATCACCCTGGTGGACGACGACGAGAACATCGTCGCCTCCGTTTCACTGGCGCTGGAAAGCCATGGTCACACGGTGACCGCCTGCCACGACGGGGTCGCCGGGCTTGAGTCCCTGCAGAACAGCCCGCCGGACCTGGCGATCCTGGACGTGAAGATGCCGCGCATGGACGGCATGGAGCTGCTGCGCCGGCTGCGCCAGACCTCCGACGTCCCGGTGATCATGCTGACCAGCAAGGACGAGGAGATCGACGAGATCCTCGGCTTCAACCTCGGCGCCGATGACTACATGCACAAGCCGTTCAGCCAACGGCTGCTGCTGGAGCGGGTCAAGGCCGTGCTCCGCCGCGGCGGCATCGACGAGGCGATCAAGGCCGGCGGCCCGGCCGACCCGGGCGTCCGCTCAATGAAGCGCGGCAAGCTGACCCTCGACCCCGAGCGGCACGACAGCCTGTGGGACGGCAAGCCCGTGCGACTGACCGTCACCGAGTTCCTGCTGCTGCAGAGCCTCGCCCAGCGGCCCGGCTTCGTGAAGAGCCGCGACAACCTGATGGACGCGGCCTACGACGATCAGGTCTATGTCGACGACCGCACGATCGACAGCCACATCAAGCGGATGCGCAAGAAGTTCCGTCAGGTCGACCCGAGCTTCGACGCGATCGAGACCCTGTATGGCGTCGGATACCGCTATCGCGAATCCTGAACCCGAGGCGCCGCCGCGCCGGCGTCTCTGGCCACGGGGCTCGCGCCTCGGGCGGCTGATCATCGCCCTGAATTTCCTCGGGCTGGCGATCCTGGTCATCGGGGCCCTGACGCTCAACGAGATGCGCCGGGGGCTGGTCAACGCCCGCATCGACAGCCTGATCACCCAGGGCGAATGGGTGGCCCGGATCATCGACGAGGCGGCCACGGTGGGCGAGCCCGAGCCGGCCCTGCAGCCGGAGCGGGCCGCGCGGCTGCTGCAGCTGCTGCACCTGCCCCGCAGCCAGCGGGTGCGGCTGTTCGACGGCGCCGGCCGGCAGATCGCCGACTCCTACGACGTGGCCGACCGGGTCGACTGGAAGCCGCTGCCGCCCGCCCGCAAGCCCGGCCAGAAGGCCCGGCCGCCGGAACGCAATCCCACCGGCGAGCGCGCCGCCCGGGCCCTCAAGGCCGAGATCGACGCCGCCCTGCGCGGCGAGCAGGTCAGGGGTCGCCGGATCGGCGAGGGCGGCGAGCAGCTGGTGTCCGTCTCCCTGCCGATCCAGCGGGTGCGGGCGGTGCTGGGGGTGCTGACGCTGGAGGCTGGCGACGTCGATTCGATCATCGCCGCCGAGCGGGCCGCCCTGATCCCGTTCATCCTGATCGCCGTGGGCGTGACGACGCTGTCCAGCTTCCTGATCTACGCCCTGGTCGCCCGGCCCGTGCTGCGCCTGGCCAGGGCGGCCGACCGGGTGCAGCAGGCCCGGGCGCGGTCGATCTCGATGCCGGACCTGGCCAAACGCCAGGACGAGATCGGCGACCTGACCCGCTCGCTGGAACAGATGACCGACAGCCTGTCGGAGCGGATGGACGCCATCGAGCGGTTCGCCGCCGACGTGGCTCACGAGATCCGCAACCCGCTGACCTCGATCCGTTCGGCGGTGGAGACGCTCGACCTGGTCGGCGACGGCCCGGCCCGCCAGCGGCTGACCAGCATCCTCAAGCAGGACGTCGGCCGGCTGGACCGGCTGGTCACCGACATCGCCAACGCCTCGCGGCTGGACGCCGAGCTGTCGCGCGACGAGCCGCGCCGCATCGACCTGGCGCGGCTGATCGGCGACATCGTGCATGTCTACGGCGCCTCGGCCACGCCCGGCGCGGTGGCCGTGCGAATCATCGGCCCCGACGCCGGCGAGACCCTGGCCGTGGCCGGCCGCGAGGGGCCGCTGGGCCAGGTGTTCCGCAACCTGATCGACAACGCCCGCTCGTTCAGCCCGCCCGGCGGCGAGGTGCGCGTCACCCTGTCGGGCGGCCGCGGCAAGGTCGAGGTGGCGGTCGAGGACGACGGCCCGGGCATCCCGCCGGACAATCTGGAGACCGTGTTCGAGCGGTTCTACACCTCGCGGCCCAAGGGCACGGCGTTCGGCGGCAACTCGGGCCTGGGCCTGTCGATCGCCCGCCAGATCGTCGAGGCTCACGGCGGCGAGATCCACGCCGAGAACCGTCTGGGCCCCGACGGCGCGATCGGCGGCGCCCGCTTCCTCGTGCGCCTGCCCGAGCGCGGCGGATGATCCGCCACGGCGGCATGATCGCCCTGCGGCTGGACGGATTCTGGCGCGGCGTGCTGATCGAGGGGCCGTCCGCCTGCGGCAAGAGCGACCTGGCCTTGCGGGCGCTGGGCGAGGGCTTCCGCCTGGTGGCCGATGACCGGGTGCTGATCTGGGCCTCCGGCGGCCGGGCCTGGGGCCGCGCGCCCGACAGTCTGGCCGGGCTGATGGAAAGCCGCGGCGTCGGCGTGCTGCCGGTCAGCGCCGTCCCCTACGCCCCGATCGTGCTGGCGATTCGCTGCGAGGCCTCGCCCGGGGCGGTCGAGCGCTATCCGGTCGGCGAGACCCTGAATCTGGCCGGCGTCGCCGTGCCGCTGCGTCCGCTGTGGCCTTTTGATCCCGCCGCACCCGCGAAATTGCGCCGCGGCATCGAGTATCTTGGAGCCGAACATTAACGGGCGTATCTAGGCGCCCTCGCGGCGAGGGCCGCGTCCGTCGGGCAAGGGTTCCCGGTATTGATCGAGACAGGGTTTCAGGCTCGCGCATGATCGGCCTCGTGATCGTTACCCATGGCCGGCTGGCGGAAGAGTTCGTTCTGGCCATGGAGCATGTCGTCGGTCCGCAGACCGACGTGGCGGCTATCTGCATCGGCCCCGACGACGACATGGAAAAGCGCCGCAAGGACATCCTCAAGGCCTGTGCGGCCGTCGATTCGGGCAAGGGCGTGATCCTGCTGACCGACATGTTCGGCGGCACGCCGTCGAACCTGGCCATCAGCGTCATGGAACAGACCCGGGCCGAGGTCATCGCCGGGCTGAACCTGCCGATGCTGATCAAGCTGGCCTCCCTGCGCACCCGCGAGCCGCTGGAGGCCTGCGTGCACCACGCCCAGGAGGCGGGCCGCAAGTACATCTCCGTCGCCTCCTACGTGCTGGCCGGCGAGAAGTGAGCGCCTGCCGGTCCGTCGAAATCATCAATGAGCGGGGGCTGCACGCCCGCGCCTCGGCCAAGTTCGTCAAGCTGGCCTCGACCTTCGACGCCGAGGTTCAGGTCAGCCGCGACGGCTCCACCGTCGATGCCCGCTCGATCATGGGCCTGATGATGCTGGCCGCCGGCATCGGCTCGACGATCGAGATCTCGGCGGAGGGCGTCGAGGCGACGGAGGCTGTCGCGGCGTTGTGCGAGCTGGTCGAGAACCGGTTCGACGAGGAGCGGTAAGGGGGCGGCGGTTGCCCGGCCTCGCCCTGCCGTCCCCCTTCTCCCTCGCGAGAGAGGGTTGAGGACTTGCGAGACGGATACTCATGGGACATCGCGGGACAAACCCGGGACTCCCGCCCGGAAAATGCGCGGACGGACGCCTCACGCCTGCTGGCGGGGGTAAAATGACTCAATGGCGGGTCAGGTAAACATCGCGACACACCTTGCGGAACAAGGAATCCAGCTCCCCTGCCCCGTCATCGTCGGACTTGTTCCGGAGCCTGCCCTCGGGTCGGCCGACGGCCGAGCCCGGGGGCCCCATGCGCACGGTGTGAGGAGATCGACTCCACGGCAGGAGCGGCCAATACGGCGTTCCTGGGTCGTCGGAACAAGTCCGACGATGACGGAGATAGTTGAAGCGGACGCCCCGAAGACACCCGCGACAACCCTACCCGCCCCGCGCCACGAACCACTCGTTGAGGAACCGCTTGTCGGCCTTGCCGTAGAGGAACTCGGCCCCCTGATAGCCGGTCACCGACCCGCCGGCGGCCTCCAGCACCGCCTGGGCCGCGCAGATGTCCCATTCGCTGGTCGGGCCGTGGCGCGGATAGATGTCGGCCGCGCCCTCGGCGATGCGGCAGAGCTTGACCGAGCTGTCCATCGCCACCTTCAGGTCGAAGCCATATTCAGCGGTCAGCTTGGCGAGGGTCTCCTCCTTCATGGTGTGGCTGATCAGGGCCACCGCCTCGCCCTTCGGCCAGGGGCGCACATGCACGGGGCTGGCCGCGCCGCCGTCGGCCTGCCGCTTCATCGCGCCGGCCGCCGTGGTGAACCAGGTCTCGCCCGTGGCCGGGGCGCAGACGGCGCCGGCGACGGGCCGGCGGCCGGCGACCAGGCCGATGTTGACGGTGAAGCTGGGGTCGCCGCGCATGAAGGCCTTGGTGCCATCGACCGGGTCGACGAGGAAGAAGCGGTCGCCGATGGCGTCGGGCGTGCCAAATTCGCTGGCGTGTTCCTCGGCGACGATGGCGATGTCGGGGAAGCGCGCCTTCAGCCGGCGCACGATCAGCTTCTCGCCCTCCTGGTCGGCGATGGTCACCGGGCTCATGTCGGCCTTGCTGGTGTGGGCCACGGTTCCGCCGTGCGACCAGTAGGGCAGGATCAGCCGGCCCGCCTCCTCGACGATGTCGGCGAGGGCGAGGCCGATATCGGCGTCGGTGGCGGTCATCGGCGGGCTCCAGGATCGTCGGCCACGAAGATCAGACGCACGACCGACGCATCGATGGCCTGTTTGCCGGCGTGTTCGAAATTCACGGTGACCCGCCGCCCGGTCACCGACTGCACCTGTCCAACGCCCCAGTCGTCCCGCGCGGGATGGCGCACCAGGGCGCCGGGCTCGATGAACGGATCCATACGGCTGTCGTTAGGGGCCCGCGCCCCATTTGCCAACGCCTCAAATCAGGTCAATTTCGCGGGCCATGACCGAACCCGTCGCCTCCGAGCCCCGTCCCGAAACTCCGGCCCCGGCCCTGGAGGAGAAGCTGCCCGAGGCCGCCGAGCTGGCCGCCCAGATCGCCGCGCGCCTGTGTCACGACTTCATCAGCCCGGCCAGCGCCATCGTTTCGGGCCTGGACCTGCTGGAAGATCCCACGGCCCAGGACATGCGCGAGGACGCCATGGACCTGATCGGCCAGAGCGCCCGCAAACTGGCCGACCAGCTGCAGTTCTGCCGTGTGGCCTTCGGCGCCTCGGCCGCCGCCGAGACCTTCGACCCGCGCGAACTGGAGGGTCTGGCCAGGGGCATCTACGCCCACGTCCGGCCGGAACTGGACTGGAAGGTCGAGGTTGCCGCGCTGAACAAGGCGGCCGCCCGCATCCTGCTCAATCTCTGCCAGATCGCCGCCGGGGCCCTGCCGATCGGCGGGACGGCGGTGGCGCGGGTGATCGAGGCCGATGGCCGGGCCGCCATCAGCCTGGAGGCGACCGGGCCGCGCGCGCGGCTCAAGCCGGAGGTCCTGCGCGGCCTGCGGGGCGAACCGCGCGGCGACGCGGTCGGCGGGGCCTGGGTCCAGGCCTACTACCTGCACCTGATCGTCAAGGCCGCCGGCGGCCAGCTGGCCGCGGAAACCGGCGAGGACAAGGTCACCCTGGCCGCCTGGGCGCCGGTCTAGCGTCCGGGGAAATAGGGGGACAGTTTACGCATTTTCTCCGCGGATCTGTCCGCCGACGAAGACGGAAATGCGTAAACTGTCCCCCTATTTCTAGCGCCCGGAAACAGGGAAAACTGCCCCCTGTTTCCCCAACGCCGGACAATCCGCCGCGCCCGTTTTCCACGTCCTCTCACGACCCGTTAACCGACACAGCCGAAAAGACGGGACGGGGAAGGAGCGTTCGCGCCTTGAAGACCTGTCTGCTGGTTGATGATAGCCGGGTAATCCGCAAGGTGGCCCGCCGGATCGTCGAGGAACTCGGCTACGAAGTGGCCGAGGCGTCCGACGGGCTGGAGGCGCTTGCCTGGTGCCGCGCGGCCATGCCCGACGTGATCCTGCTCGACTGGCACATGCCGGTGATGAACGGCCTGGACTTCCTGAAGCAGCTGCGCGCCGAACCGGGCGGCGACGCGCCCAAGGTGGTCTTCTGCACGGTCGAGAGCGAGCCGGCGCGGATCCGCGAGGCCCTGACGGCCGGCGCCTGCGAATACATCATGAAGCCGTTCGACGGCGACATCATCCAGGCGAAGTTCGCCGAGGCCGGTCTGGCATGAGCCCCGACGACATCAAGCTGATCGTCGCGCTGTGCCGCCAGCGCGCCGGACTGAACGTCGATCCGACCAGGACCTACCTGATCGAGAGCCGCCTGGGGCCGCTGGCCCGGCGTGAATCCTACGGCTCGATCAGCGAGCTGATCGCCGGCCTGCGCGCGCGCCGCGAGGAGCCGCTGATCTGGGCCCTGGTCGAGGCCATGTGCTCGAACGAGACGGCCTTCTTCCGCGATCGCACCCCCTTCCAGCAGTTCCGCGACGATATCCTGCCGACGCTGTCGCGCATGCGCGGGCCCGAGCCGATCCGCATCTGGAGCGCCGGCTGCTCGACCGGCCAG
The DNA here is from genome assembly GCA_030645575.1 of Caulobacter sp. Taxonomy (GTDB): domain Bacteria; phylum Pseudomonadota; class Alphaproteobacteria; order Caulobacterales; family Caulobacteraceae; genus Caulobacter. The sequence continues at coordinate 94,822 of JAUSMJ010000064.1, forward strand.
GAAGCCTACAGCCTGGCCATGATCGCCGAGGCCGGCGTGGGGCTGGAGGCCGGCGCCAAGGTCGAGATCTATGGCGCGGACATCTCCGAACGCTGCCTCGAGAAGGCCCAGTCCGGCCTCTACAACCAGTTCGAGGTCCAGCGCGGCCTGCCGATCCGCATGCTGGTCGATCACTTCGACAAGGTCGAGGACAGCTGGCGGCTGTCGCCGCGCATCCGCGGACGGGTGCGCTGGCGGCGCATCAACCTGATCGGCGATCTGTCGGGCGTTGGCCAGTTCGACGTGATCTTCTGCCGCAACGTGCTGTCGATGATGGACGAGTCGATCCGTCCGCGCGTGCTCGAGGGGCTCGCGGCGGCCCTGCCCGCCGACGGCTTCCTGGTGCTGGGCAAGGACGAGACGCCGTTGGGCCTGACCGACGCCTACCGTCCGATCACCGGCCGCGAGGGGCTCTACGCCCGCAACCCGGCCTACCGGGCCGCGGCCTGATGAGCAGCGACGCGGATCAGGCCCTGCTGGCCTGCATCCGGGTGCCCAAGAGCGGCTCCAAGAGCCTGTCGCTAATCGTCGCCGAGGCCTTCCCCGACCGCGCCTCGTTCTATCTGCCCGACACGATGCGGCGCGAGGCGCTGATCAGTCGCTGGCAGGCCTTTCGCCTGTGGCGATCGCAGGCCCAGAACCTGGGCAAGCACTGGAAGGTCCTGTCGCTGAACGCGGCCCTGGCGAGGATCGACGCGGCCGCCGCGCCGGGCGACCTGCTGATCGGCGGCCACTTCGACCAGCCCACGGTCCAGGCGGGCCTGTCCCGACCGGTGAAGAGCATCGTCCTGCTGCGCGACCCGGCGGAGCGGGCCCGGTCCGACTACAACTACGCCCGCCAGGGGTTCCTGAAGAAGAAGCCCTGGCAGCGGTTCGACGCGCATCTGACGGCCCAGGCGGCGGGCCGTTACGATTTCGAGGGCTTCCTCGACTACCAGCTGGAGCATCCGCGGGTGTTCGCCGATCTGGCCTGCGCCTTCGTCGGCTGGCGCGAGGGGACGCCGATCGAGAGCCTGTTGCCGACGATCTGGTGCTGGGGCGTGCTGGAACAGGCCGACGCCTTCGCCGGGCGCATGTCGCGGCTGGCCGACCGGCCCCTGACCTTCGGCCGATCCAACGCCACGCGGCAGGTCGAACAGCTCGACATCTCGGCGGCGGCCCGGCGGCGGATCGAGCGGCTCTATGCCCGCGACCTGGAGCTCTACGCCCGCTGCCGCGACGACTACGGCTGACGCATCAGCCTGGCGATGTCCCGCGACCCCGGATCGGGCCGATCCTCCAGCGCCGCCGCGGCCGCCGCGATCGCCTCGGCCGGCTTGTTCTGCGACAGCTTCCAGACCCCTTCGAACCGCTCAAGGGTCATTTCGAAGGCGACGATCCCGCCCAGCAGGGCCTCGAAACGGCCGGGCGTCATCTTGTGGCGCGTCCAGGGCGGCTTGGGCGCCAGCGGCGCCTCGAACCGGGCCGACAGGTCGTCGAGCAGGGTCGCCGCGCCGGCGTCATCGAGCGCGGCGACCGGCCCCTCCATCTCGACGCTGAGGTAGTTCCAGGTCGGGACCTGGTCATCAAGGCCGAACCAGTCGGGGCTGACATAGGCGTCCGGCCCGGCGACCACGGCCAGGGCCGTCGCGCCCTCCGCGGCCAGGAGCGGGGTCAGGGCGTTGCCGCGCGACAGGTGGAACCGCAGGCGGCGACCCTCCAGCAGAACGGGCGCATGGGCGACCGCCGGCCGGCCGGCCGCGACCCCCACGATCAGCGCCAGGCCGCGCCCGGCGACCAGGGCGGCAAGGGCGGCGGCGTCGGTCTGATGGAACAGTCTGGCGGGGTGCATCCGCGTCCCATAGCAAACCCGCGAGCCGTTCGCTGCTCCCTTGCAACGCGGATGCAACGTGAAACGGCCCCCGTCATGGAAGACGGGGGCCGTTCACGGTCGGATCCTGATGGATGCCTACTTGGCGTCCTTGGCCGTATCCTCGACAGCTTCACCGGCCGCCTGCACATCCTTGCCGGCGCCTTCGATGGTGTTGCACGCGGCGGCCATCAGGCTTACGGCCGCGACGGCCAGAACAATGATCTTACGCATGGCGCGATCTCCTCGGGCCCCGGGTCGCGGGGCGGTTGTTGCACGGGAGATCAACGCTTCGCGACGGTCAGCGGTTCCGTCCGCCCGGCGTCGGGCATCGGAAAGACCAGCCGCGCGGTCAGCCCGCCCAGGGTGTTTGGCTCCAGCGTGCAGCGCCCCCGCAGCTGGCGGGCGAAGGCGGTCATCAGGGTGCGGCCGACACCGCCCGTCGTGGCCGCGTCCGGCGGCGCGGCCGAACCGCCGCCATCGTCGGCGATAGCCAGTTCCGCCTCGCCATTCCGCAACGTGAAATCGACGGTCAGGGTTCCGCCGCGCCCCTGCAGCGCGTGCTTCTGGGCGTTGGTCACGGCCTCGACGGCGAACAGGGCCAGCGGCGCCAGCTTGTCGGGGTCGATGGCCAGCCGGTCGGCCCGCACCTCGGTGCGGATGTGGGCGCCGCCCATGTCTCCGGCCAGCAGCTGGCCGATGAGGTCCTCGAGGAACGGCCTGAGATCGACATGCTTGATGTCGGGGCCCTGGTAGAGGGCGCGGTAGATCAGGGCCAGGGCGGTAATCCGCTGACGCGTATCGCTCATGGCCACCCGGGCGGCAGGGTCGCTGAGCGCGCGTTCCTGCATGCTGAGCAGGGAGCTGATGACCTGCAGGTTGTTCTTCACCCGGTGATGGATCTCGCGCATCAGCGCGTCCTTCTGGTCCAGGTTGTCGTGCAACGCGCTGTCGCGGGCGACGATGGTCGCGGCCATGTGATCGAGAGTCTCGGCCAGCTCGCGGATCTCGGGGGGAGCCTGATCGACCCGGACGGGCCGGACCGTGAATCGGCCGCGGGCGTAGATGGCGGCGACCCTCTGCAGGTAGGCGATCCAGCGCCCCACCCCCCGTTCGGCGGCGAAGAACACCGCGACCAGCGCGACGACAAAGGCGATCAGTGGAAAGACGATGCCCGACAGCGGGTCGATCCAGGCGGTGGAGAACAGGCCGGCGGAGGGCGCCGACAGGACGACGAACAGGTCATTTCCCACCAGGGGGGCGGCTGAATAGACTCGCCGCACGCCCTTGAGGTCCTGGCCATAGCCGAGGAACGAGCCCTCGGATTCGACCCGGCCGAGCCAGCCCCTGATCGTTCTGGGGAAGGCCTTCTGGTCGGTCACGGACAGGAACCGGCCCTGGCGATCGACCACCGCCACCGCCGCCTCGCGGGGCAGGGAACGCTCCTCGAGCACGGGGCTGAGGCTGGAAAGAGGAATGACGGCGACCAGCACGCTGAAGCCGGTCTTCGGGTCCCCGGCGCGGGTGGCGTAGAATAGCGAAGGCCGGCTGGAGTAGGCCACCCCGGGGACCA
>JAUSMJ010000070.1 GCA_030645575.1 Caulobacter sp.
CAACCGCGGCAACCACCCGTTCCCGCAAATCCATGCCGTAGGGTCGAACCATGCAGGCTGGCCTCCGCCCAGCCCACATCTTGAATCACGATCCGCCAAACAACGGAATCCTCGATTCAATCAAAACCTAACGCGCTCTAGACCGCGACCTCGAAGGCCGCCTCGGTCTTGCTCTTCACCTCATCCACCGTCACCCCGGGGGCCAGTTCGATCAGCCGCGCCGGCGTCCTGCCGCGGTTGATCTCGAACACGCCCAGTTCGGTTATGAGCAGGTCGACGACCCCCGCGCCGGTCAGCGGCAGGGTGCAGCGATGCAGCAGCTTGGGCGCGCCGGTCTTTTCGCAGTGGTCCATGACCACCACCACGCGCTTGACCCCGGCGACCAGATCCATGGCCCCGCCCATGCCCTTGACCATCTTGCCGGGCACCATCCAGTTGGCCAGGTCGCCGTTCTCGGCTACCTGCATGCCGCCCAGGATCGACAGGGCGATGTGGCCGCCGCGGATCATGGCGAAGCTGTCGGCGCTGGAGAAGTACGAGCTGGAGTCCAGCTCGGTGATCGTCTGCTTGCCGGCGTTGATCAGGTCGGCGTCCTCTTCGCCCTCATAGGGGAAGGGGCCCATGCCGAGCATGCCGTTCTCGCTCTGCAGCGTCACATGCATCCCCTCGGGGATGTAGTTGGCCACCAGGGTCGGGATGCCGATGCCGAGGTTGACGTAGAAGCCGTCGCGCAGCTCGGCGGCGGCCCGGGCGGCCATGTCTTCGCGGGTCCAGGCCATCAGACGGCTTCCTTCACGCGGGTGGTCACGCGCTCGATGCGCTTTTCGAACACGGCGCCCTTGAACAGGCGGTCGACGTAGATGCCCGGGGTGTGGATGTTGTCCTTGTCCAGCGCGCCGATGGCGACCAGCTGCTCGACCTCGACCACCGTGGCCTTGCCGGCCGTGGCCATCATCGGATTGAAGTTCCGCGCGGTCTTGCGATAGACGAGGTTGCCCTCGGCGTCGCCCTTCCAGGCCTTGACGATCGACAGGTCGGCGGTCAGGCCGCGCTCCATGACATATAGCTCGCCGTCGAACTCGCGCACTTCCTTGCCCTCCGCGACCAGGGTGCCGACCCCGGTCCTGGTGAAGAAGGCCGGGATGCCGGCGCCGCCGGCGCGGATCCGCTCGGCCAGGGTGCCCTGCGGGTTGAACTCCAGTTCCAGCTCGCCGGAGAGGTAAAGCTGTTCGAACAGCTTGTTCTCCCCCACATAGGAACTGACCATCTTCCGGATCTGGCGGTTCTCCAGCAGGATGCCCAGGCCGAAGCCGTCGACGCCGCAGTTGTTGGAGACGACCGTGAGGTCCTTGACCCCGCTCTCGCGGATCGCCGCGATCAGGTTTTCGGGAATGCCGCAAAGGCCGAAGCCTCCGGCCATGATCGTCATGCCGTCGAAGAGAAGCCCCGACAGGGCCTCGACGGCGTCCGTGGCAATCTTGTCCGCCATGACCGCTCCGCTCGAAAAGGTCGGCCCCTCTCGCCCGATCCGGCGAGAAATTCAAGCCTTGGTGAATAAATTGAAGGCCTCGGGAAAACGCTATCATGGCGCCTGACGACCGCGAACCCTCGGTACTGCTGGTGTTCGCCCATCCCGCGCTGGAGCGGTCGCGGACCAACGCGGTGCTGGCCGAGGCCGGCCGCGCGGCCGCTGGCGTGCGGTTCCATGACCTGTACGAGCTCTACCCGGACTTCGTGGTCGACGTGGAGGCCGAGCAGGACAGGCTGCTGACCCACCAGGTCATCGCGCTACAGTTTCCGCTCTACTGGTACTCGACGCCGGCCTTGATGAAGGAGTGGCTGGATCTGGTCTGGCTGCACGGCTTCGCCTACGGCAAGGGCGGCGACCGGCTGAAGGGCAAGCAGCTGTTCGTGGCCTGCACCACGGGCGGCCCGGCGCAGGCCTATCACAAGCGCGGCTACAACCGGTTCACCATGGAGGAGTTCCTGCGGCCGCTGGAGCAGACGGCCCATCTATGCGGCATGGTCTGGGAAAACCCCTTCATCGTCCACGCCGCCCGGCTGAAGGATGACGCCCACATCCGCGGCGAGGCCGACCGCTACCGCCAGCGCCTCGAGGGCCTGGCCGCCGCCGCGCGGGAGACCGTCTGATGCATGGCGACGTCCTGACCCAGGCCCTGGTCTATCTCGCCGCCGGCGTGGTCACGGTCGCGGCGGCCAAGAAGCTCGGCCTGGGGTCGGTGCTCGGCTATCTGATCGCCGGGGCCCTGATCGGTCCCTTCGCCCTCAATCTGACGGGCGACCCGGAAGACGTGATGAAATTCGCCGAGTTCGGCGTGGTCATCCTGCTGTTCCTGATCGGGCTCGAAGTCCGGCCGGCCCTGCTGTGGTCGATGCGCAAGACCATCTTCGGCCTGGGCGGGGCCCAGGTCGTGGCCACCGCCCTGGCCATCGCCGGGGCCAGCATGATCTTCGGTCTGGCCTGGCCGACGGCCCTGGCGGCCGGCCTGGTGCTGGCCATGTCCTCCACGGCCATCGTGCTGCAGACCCTCGACGAGAAGGGCTTGCGACAGGGACCGGTCGGCCGGGCGGCGTTCGGGGTGCTGCTGCTGCAGGACCTGTCGATCATCCCGCTGTTCGCCCTGCTGCCGCTGCTGGCTACCGGGCCGGTGACGCTGGCGGCCGACACCGCCCGTTCGACCAGCCTGGTCGCCGACCTGCCCGCCTGGCTGCAGGCCCTGGCCGTGCTGGCCGCTGTGGGCGCGGTGGTTGGCGGCGGCCGGTTCGTCGTGCGGCCGGTGTTCCGTTTCATCGCCCAGTCCCGCCTGCGCGAGATCTTCACCGCCACCTCGCTGCTGATCGTGGTCGGGGTGGCGTTGCTGATGCAGATCGTCGGGCTGTCGCCGGCGCTCGGCGCCTTCCTGGCCGGGGTGGTGCTGGCCGAGAGCGAGTTCCGCCGCGAGCTGGAAACCGACATCGAGCCGTTCCGCGGGCTGTTGCTGGGCCTGTTCTTCATCACCGTCGGGGCGACCATCGATTTCGGGCTGATCCTGCGCGAGCCGCTGCTGCTGGTCGGGCTGGTGCTCGGGCTGATGGCGCTGAAGTTCACGGTGATGTTCGCCCTCGCCCGGGTCGGGGGAGCCTCCAACAGGCTGGCCGCCACGGTCGCCGTGGCCCTGGCCCAGGGCGGCGAGTTCGCCTTCGTGCTGCTGACCTTCACGGTCGGCGCCGGGGTCATCAGCCAGCCGCTGGCCGACCTGCTGACGGCGGTGGTGGCGCTGTCGATGGCCATGACGCCCCTGACGGTCGTGGTCTACGAGAAGATCCTCACCCGGCTCGACCGCGAGAAGCCGGCCCAGGACCCCGCCGACCCGACCTTCGAGGAGGCCGACGCCGAGCCGGACATCATCATCGCGGGCTTCGGCCGGTTTGGTCAGGTCACCGGCCGCCTGCTGACGGCCAACGGCTTCAGATCGACGGTGCTGGACGCCGACATCGAACAGATCGACCTGTTGCGCCGCTTCGGGCGGCGCGTGCACTACGGCGACGCGACGCGGCTGGACCTGCTGCGCCAGGCGGGGGCCGAGCGCGCGCGGATGCTGATCGTGGCCATCGACGACCAGGAGAAGGCGGCCGAGCTGGTCGAGCGGGCGCGCGAGGCCTTCCCCAATCTGACCATCCTGGCCCGGGCCTTCGACCGCCGCCACGCCTACGACCTGCTGGCCAGCGGGGCCGACGCGGTCGAGCGGGAAACGTTCGAGGGCGCCCTCTCGCTGGGCGTGACGGCGCTCAAGGCGCTGGGCTTCCGGGCGCACCGGGCCCTGCGCGCGGCCGACTATTTCCGCCGGCACGACAAGCGCACGTTCGAGGAGCTGCGGCCGATGTGGGGCCAGACCGAGGCCTATCTGCTGGCCTCGCGCGACGCGGCCCAGACCATGGACCGGCTGCTGCAGGCCGACCTGGCGAAGATGAAGCCCGGGGCCGCCGACGGCTGGGACACCAGCGGCCGCGACGAGGAGCAGCGCGAGGCGGCGCTGGACGGCGAGGACTGACCTGGATCATTGCCGCGTCGTCAGGACGCCACGAGAGGTGTAAACAGCCGAGTTTCGTTTTCCGGGAGACCGTTCCTTGCCTCAGTCCGCCATCGCGCCCGTCTCGTTCAAGACCCATGCGACCGACTTCGAAGGCTTCTCGCGGAGCCTGGGCGACAGTTTCCGCCGCTACGGCTTCGCGGTGATCTCGGACTACGACCTGGACCAGGCGAGGATCGACGCGGCGCTCGACGCGGCCAAGCGCTTCTTCGCCCTGCCCGAGGACGTGAAGAAACAGTACGCCGTCGGCAAGGGTGGCCAGCGCGGCTACATCCCCTTCGGCATCGAGACGGCCAAGGGCGCCGACCACTTCGACCTCAAGGAATTCTGGCACATGGGCCGCGACCTGCCGCCCGGCCACCGCTATCGCGCGCAGATGCCGGACAACGTCTGGCCCGCCGAGATCGCCGACTTCCACGACAAGGTCGCCTGGCTCTACAACGCCCTCGATTCAATGGGCGCGAAGGTGCTGCAGGCGATCGCCCACTATCTGGGCCTGCCGCGCCACCAGTTCGACGACGCCGTGGCCTGCGGCAACAGCATCCTGCGGCTGCTGCACTACCCGCCGATCCCGGCCGACGCGACCGGCGTGCGCGCGGGCGCCCACGGCGACATCAACGCCATCACCCTGCTGCTGGGCGCGGAGGAGGGCGGACTGGAAGTGCTTGATCGCGACGGCCGCTGGCTGGCGATCAACCCGCCGCCCGGCTGCCTGGTGATCAACATCGGCGACATGCTGGAGCGGGCGACCAACAACGTTCTGCCCTCGACCGTCCACCGGGTGGTCAATCCGCCGCCCGAGCGCCGCGCCTTCCCGCGCTACTCCACGCCGTTCTTCCTGCACTTCGCGCCCGACTACGAGATTCGCACCCTGCCCGGCTGCGCCTCGGCGGAAAACCCGGACCGCTATCCCGAGCCGCTCACCGCCGACGATTTCCTGGTCCAGCGGCTGAAGGAGATCAAGCTGCTCTGACCGTTCGGGGTCACTCCGAATTAACCCTGCTGCATCACGCTGTTCGGCGGAACGACCGGGGGGACAGGCATGGCGCCTTCGGACGCCGCGAGAGGGACGGAGATCCGGTCGCTGGACCTGACCGCCTTGCGGCCGGTCATCGACCGGGTGACGCGACTCGCCCGCCGGGCCGCCGGCGGCGGCCACGCCTATGTCGCGCTGGTCGAGGAAGACCGCGTCTGGTGCTCAGGGTTCGACGGCATGCCCGAGCACATCGCCCGGACGGACGATTCGATGACCGCCCGGGAAATCGGTCATCTGGAGACGATCTGGCTGGACAACCCCGCGGTCGATCTGCCCGGGCACCCCTGGGTCAGCGGCCATCCGCGGGCCCGGGCCTACGCCAACGCGCCGATCATCGTGGGCGACAGCCTGAAACTGGGCGGCCTGTGCATGGTCTTCCCCGAGCGCCGGGCCCGCGACGAGTCCCTGGTCGCCACCCTGAACGACCTCGCCGCCCTGCTGGCCGAGGCGATCGAACGGCTGCGGTCGCAGCGCCGGACCGAGGTGGCTGAACGGACCTCCCGCGCGGCCACCGACCTGAAGGACGCGATCATGCGGTCGTCCCCCGTCGCCCTGGGGATGACCGACCGCGACCTGCGCTACATCTATGTCAACGAACAGTGGGAACGGGAGAAGGGCATCTCGTCCGGGGAGGCCCTGGGCCGGTCCATGGCCGAGCTGTTTCCCGCCTCCTATCCCGTGCTGGCGGAGGCGTACGGCAGATGCCTCGGCGGTGAGACGATCACCGCCGAGCGGGTTCTGGCGCCCAGCCCGGGCCGGCCCGATCGCTGGCTGCGGGCGACCCTCTGTCCGTGGCGCGACGCCGGCGGCGAGATCGGCGGCCTGATCTCGATGAGCCACGACATCAGCAATGTCGTGGCCACCCTGGACCGGGCCCAACGCTCCGAACAACGGCTCAAGCTGGCGCTCGAAATCGCCGAGGTGCTGGTCTACGAGGTGGACTACAGGGCGAAGACCCTCAAGATCGATGGCGCCAGCGACACCTTCTTCGGCGGCGCCCTGACCTATGACGATGTGGCCGCCGACATATGGGTCACGGTGCACCCGGACGACCGTCCGGCCGCCATGGCGCGCTGGGAAGAGCATGTGAGGACAGGCGAGCCCTTCCGCACCGAATACCGCATGAACCCGCCCGACGGCCGCGAAGTCTGGGCCTTCGCGGCGGCGGAGCTTCTGCGCGACGACGACGGCCGGATCACCGGCGTGCTCGGAGTGCTCAAGAACATCACCAGCCGCAAGCAGGTCGAGGAAGCGACGGTGCGGGCGCGCGACCTCGCCGAGGCCGCCAACCGGGCCAAGAGCGAGTTCCTCGCCAACATGAGCCATGAGATCCGCACGCCGCTGAACGGGGTGATGGGCGTGGCCTCGGCCCTGGCGCGGACCAGCCTGACCCCCGCCCAGGCGGAAATGGTCGGGCTGATCGAAACCTCTGGCCAGACGCTGGAAGCGATTCTCGCCGACGTGCTGGACCTGGCCCGCATCGAGTCGGGCCGGCTGGAGCTGAAGCCCGAACCATTCGATCTGGGCGCCTGCCTGCGCTCGGCCGCCGCCCTGTTCAAACCGGGCGCCGAGGCCAAGGGCCTGACCCTGACTCTCGCCATCGGCGAATCGGCCGCCGGCGCCTTCGTCGGCGACGCGGTCCGGATCCGGCAGATCCTCTGCAACCTGCTGTCCAACGCCGTGAAGTTCACCAACCAGGGCGGCATCCGGCTTGAGGCCGAGGCGGCGCCCGGCGGCGCTCTGGCGATCTCCGTCAGCGACTCCGGCATCGGCTTCGGCGACGACATCAAGGAACGGCTGTTCGAGCGCTTCGAGCAGGCCGACGGCTCGATCACCCGCCGGTTCGGCGGCACGGGCCTGGGCCTGGCCATCTCCCGCGCCCTGGCCGAGGCCATGGGCGGATCGCTGGAAGCGACTTCGCGGCCGGGATCGGGATCACGCTTCACCCTGACCGTCGCCCTGGACCGCTGCTCGGCGCCCCTGGCGGTCTCGGCCGGCCCGGCCACGCCGGCCCTGGACGAGACGCGCGCGCCGCGGGTCCTGCTGGCCGAGGACCACGCCATCAATCGCAAGGTCGTCGAGCTGCTGTTCGGCGGAACCGGCGTGGAACTGACGAGCGTCGAGAACGGCGCCGAGGCGGTCGAGGCGGCGGCCCGCGAGGCCTTCGACCTGATCCTGATGGACATGCAGATGCCGGTGATGGACGGCCTGACCGCCATCCGGACCATCCGGGCCGCAGAGGCCGCCGGCGGCCGGTCGCCAGCGCCGATATGGGCCCTGTCGGCCAATGCCCTGGCCGAGCACGTCGCCGCGTCCCTGGCGGCGGGGGCGGACGGCCATCTGAGCAAGCCGGTTTCGGCCGGCGCCCTGTTCGGCGCCCTCGAGGAGGCCTGCGCCCGGCGGCCCGCCGTGGGCGAGGCTTCGAGGGACGAGGCCTTGAGCGCCTGATCGCGCGGGGCTGGTTCTCCGGCTATCCGCGGGTCGCGGACCGCCGCGCTACCTTGACAATCGCAGCTTGAGAATATCGCGGCCGATGGCCGAGAAGGCGTCCTTGAGCGCCGCCCCGCTGGACGGAAGATAGACGTGGCTCGAGTCGGTCGCGCAGCTGTTGATGAAGTTCTCGGCCGTGCGGTTGCCGCCCAGCTGGAAGCCCACGGTGTAGACGACGATGTCCTTGGCCTTCATCGCCGCGCACAGCGCCAGGGCCTGGGCCGTCTCGTCGCCGTTGGTGGCGTTGCAGTTGATTTGCTGGCTGTCGCTGCCCATCGAGTCCCGGCTGAGCACGCCATTGCAATAGGCGGTGTTGAACTCGCCGTCGGTCATGATGACGACCACCTTGAGCACGTCCGGCGCGTCGTAGGCGGACGGCCGGCTGGCCGTCGGCCAGAGCGAGCCGAAGTTTGGCGAGACCATGTACCAGCCCCAGGCCGTGCCGATCTGGCCAGCGGTGGCGCCGGTCGCCGACAGGCCGGAGATGACGGCCTTGAGCGCGGTCTTGTCGGTCGACAGGGGGACGATCTGGGCGGACGGGCAGCCTGTCCCGTTGCTGGTGTACATGCGGCCCACCGGCGAGGATCCCGGCGCGGTGTCGGTATAGGCGTTCATCCCGACGCGCTCGGTGGCGCAGGTGGTGATCTGGAACTGACGCACGTCACCGTTGTCGTCGATGAACTGGTAGTACTGGCAGCCCGCGACCAGGCACCAGGCCGAGCCGCCCGAACTGTAGGATCCGTAGCTGGCGCCGTTCACGCCAGACAGGGAGAAGGTGTTGACCGTTCTGTTGGCGACGGTGAAGGCCCGGTTGTTGATCTGCGTCATGCCGTTCACGCTGGTGACGTAGACCGGATCGCCGTTGTTGAAGCCGTGACTGGCCGCGGTGACGACGATCGAGCAGTCAGATACCTGGCATTTGCGGATCGTACCGCTCGACTTGTACTTGCTGTAGCTGGAGCTGCTGACACCCTGGAGCTGGAATGTGTTGGTTGTCTTGTTGGCGACCGTGAAGGCGCGATCGTTCAGCTGGGTCATGCCCTTGACGCCGGTGATCCAGACCACGTCTCCGTTGCTGAACCCGTGCCCGTTGGATGTGATAACCGCCGGATTGGCCTTGGTCGCCCCTTTGATCGATTTCGACGAACCGGTCGACCAGGACGCCCCCGTGATGGTCTTGGCGCTCGGAACCGCGCCGCGGGCGTTGGCGGCGTATCCGCCCAAGTTGACGCCGACCGAGAAGGGCACGAGGGCGGCCTTGGAATAGTAGGGGGTCTGGACGTCGGACACGAGGGTGTCGACCAGGTCCCTGGCCGCCGTCTTGAGGTCCGCGATCTTGGAGCCGGACATCGATCCGGTGATGTCGAGCACCAGCGAGACCTCAAGATTGGTCGAGGCGCGGGACACCTCGGCGTCCGCGCCGACGACCATGTCGCCCTGCAGCCAGAGATTGGCGATGACCGGAACGACGGTGGCGGTCGCCGTGCCGGTGACCCTGGTTCCGACCAGTTTGAACATCGAACTCTGCAGCGTGGCGTCGCTCGTCCCGCTGAGCTGCGCCACGAGCGCCGCCGCTCCGACCGCCTGCAACTCCGAGTCCGTGGCCGCCGTCGAGCGGGCCGCCATCAGAGTCGCCGCGTCCAGGGCGTCCTGCAGTTGCCGCTTCTCCACGCTGGCGCGGTTGACGTCGATCAGGGCGAACGCCAGCACGGCGATCGGCAGGGCCAGCAAGGCGAACCAGATCGCCACCGCGCCGCTCTCATTGCGAAAGCCGCGAAGCAGGCGCGCGATCGGCGCGAGCAACCCGGGACCGGGCTGGTGCGAGGCATGGTGCATGACTGGTCACCCCTTCAGTCGGCCATCTTCGCGCCGGATGGTAAGAAATCCGCGAACGGGCTTGGTGAATCGGGGGTTACGATCCCTGGCCCTACCGCGAGATCCTGAGCCGCGTGATGTCCTCGCCGATGGCGTGGAAGGCGGTCTTCAGGGCCGCGCCGGTCGCCGGCAGATAGACGTGCTCGGCGTCGGTGGCGCATTCCTCGACGATGGCCCGGGCGTTGGCGTCGTTGGCCACGTCGAAGCCCACGGTGTAGATGATCACCCCCGTCGCCTTCATGTTGGCGCAGAGGGCCTGGGCCTGGGCGAAGGCGCCGCCGTTGGGCGCGTTACAGTTGATGTGGTCCGACGACGAGCCGCTGCCGGACCCGGAATCCTTGCTGATGACGCCGTTGCAGTAGGTGGTGTTGAAGGCGCCGTCGGTCATCAGCACCACGACCTTGAGCAGCTGATCCGTGCCATAGGCCGCCGGCTGGCTGGCTGTCGGCCAGAGCGAGGCGAAGTTGGGCGAGACCAGGTACCAGCCCCAGGCGAGGCCCAGATGGCCGGCCGTGGAGCCGGCCGCGGCCAGGCCATCGACCTTGCCCTTCAGCGCCGTCCTGTCGGTGGACAGCGGCATGATGGTGCTGCCCAGGCAGGGATTGCCCGTGCTCGGATAGTTGCGCCCCAGGAAGGCCGCGGACGGCGCGGTGTCGGTGAAGGCGTCGGTCCCCGTGCGCTCGGTCACGCAGCTGCTAATGTTGAAGGTCTTGCTGCCGCCGGACGCGTTGGTGAACTTGAAGCTGGCGCAGCCGGGCGTGGTGCAGGTCCCCGCCGTATAGGCGCCGCGCAGGCTGGTCGCGTAGGTCCCCGCGTTGACGGCCGCCGAATAGGGCGCGATGGCAAGCTTCGTATAGTACGGGGTCTGCTGGTCCTGGACGACCAGATCGATCAGGTCCTTGGCCGCGGCCTTCAGGTCGGTGATCTTCGTGCCGCTCATCGAGCCGGTGACGTCGAGCGCCAGCGCCACCTCGACGTTGTTGGAGGCGCGTGTGACCTCCGATTCGGCGCCGATGACCATGTCGCCGTTCAGCCAGAGGTTCGCCACCACGGTGGTCATCGAGGCCCGGGCGGTCGCCACCACCTTCGAGCCTTCGAGCCTGAAGCTGGACGAGGTCAGCACGGCCTTGGTCGAGGCGAGGTCGGCCGCCAGCACCTGCTCGCCCACCGCCTGCAGCCCCGCGTCGGTGATCGCCGGCGAGCGGGCGGCGGCCAGGGTCGCCGCGTCGAGCGCGTCCTGCAGCCGCGTCTTCTCGCCCGAGGCGCGACTGACGTCGAGCGCGCCGAAAACCATCACGGTCATCGGCGCCAGAACCAGGGCGAACTGCACCGCGATCGCGCCGTCTTCCTTGCGGAAGGCGCGCAGGAATTTACCGATCCGTTCGAGAACGGAATGCCCCGTCTTCATGGTCCCTGCCCCGACAGAGTTGCGAACAACGGCCGATACTGGCGCCGGCGCGGTAAACGCATGACCCACCAGGCAGGGTGAAAGTCGGGAAACCATGCGGGCTATCGACGACGCCTAGAACCCGTGGGAGGGTCCGACCCGCTGGCGGCGTCGGAACAGAAAAGGGGAGGCGGATCGCTCCGCCTCCCCCGGTTTCGTTCAGGCCTGTCGTCAGCCTACCAGCCGCAGTGCTCGCCCTTGTTCTGCTTCGTCAGCCAGACGTTCAGCGGCTTGAAGTAATCGGCCACCGCCGAGGCGTCGCCGCGGGTCTCGCCGGTGAAGGCCTGCATCGCCTCCGGCCAGGGCCGCGAGGCGCCCATCTCCATCATGGCGTTGAACCTGGCGCCCACCGCCTTGTCGCCATAGATCGAGCAACGGTGCAGCGGCCCCTTCCACCCCGCCTGCTGGCAGGCGGCCCGGTGGAACTGGAACTGGTAGACGTGGGCCAGGAAGTAGCGCGTGTACGGCACGTTGGCCGGGACGTGGTACTTGGCCCCCGGATCGAAGGCGTCGGTCGGGCGCGGCCCGGGCGGCACGATGCCCTGGTACTGGGTGCGCAGCTTCCACCAGCCGGTGTTGTACTGGGCCGGCGTGAGCTGGCCGGAGAACACCTCCCAGCGCCAGCGATCGACCATCAGGCCGAACGGCATGAAGGCGATCTTGTCGAGGGCCATCTTGAGCAGGAAGGGGATGTCGCCCTCCGCCCCGGGGACGTCCTTGAGCAGGCCGATCTGCTGCAGGTAGGTCGGGGTCAGGGCCGACAGGCCGATGAAGTCGCCGATGGCCTCGTGGAAGCCGTCGTTCGCGCCGTTCTTGAAGATGTAGGGCTGAGCCTTGTAGGCGCGCTGATAGAAGTTGTGACCCAGCTCGTGGTGGACGGTGTAGAAGTCCTCGCCGTTGACCTTGGTGCACATCTTGATGCGGATGTCGTCGGCGTCGTCCAGGTCCCAGGCCGAGGCGTGGCAGACGACCTCGCGATCCCGCGGACGGACGATCTGCGAGCGGGTCCAGAAGGTTTCCGGCAGCGGCGCCAGCCCCATCGAGACGTAGAAGGCCTCGCCCGTCTTGACCATTTTCACCGGGTCATATCCGGCGTTCACCAGCAGGTCGTCGAGGGCGTAGGACGGGGTCGTGCTCCTGGGCGCGACGACCGGATAGATGTTGCCCCACTGCTGGGCCCACATGTTGCCCAGCAGGTCGGCGCGGATCGGGCCGGTGCGCGACTGGACGGAGTCGCCGTACTTCTCGTTCAGGCGCGCACGCACGTAGCAGTGCAGGTTCCTGTAGAACGGCTCCAGCTGTTTCCACAGCCGGTCGGTGTCGGCCGCGAAAGCGTCCGGGTCCATGTCGTAGCCCGACCGCCACAGGGCGCCGGTGTCCTTGTAGCCCAGCGCCACCGAGCCTTCGTTGGAGAGGGCCACCAGGCGGGCGTAGTCGGGGACCATCACCGGCGAGATCGAATGCCAGCCCTCCCACACCGCCTTCAGTTCGGCCGGATCGGTGCTCGAGGCGAGGATATCCTCGGCGTCGTTCAGGGTCAGGGCCTTGCCGTTGTAGGTGAACTTGCCCGTCGAGTAGGTCGAGTCCAGCCGCGAGGCGATGGTGGCCATCTCGTCGGCCGCGCCGGGCCGCTGCGGCGCGGGGGCCACCAGGGCGCGCTTGAGGATGTCGAGCTTGCGGCGGGTCACCGGGTCGATGGCGACCTGGTCGAACCGCGCGGCCTGAATCGCCAGCCTGGTCGCCAGTTCGGTGGCCTCGGCCCCGGCTTTGGCCTCCAGCCACATGCTGTCCTCGGTGATGTAGGTCGCGCGGACCCAGGACGCCTTGTTCACGTACTGCGACAGGGCGGCCAGATCAGCCTCGGCCTTGTCGATAAAGGCCTTGGCCTCCGCGGCGGTCGGCGCGGCGGGCGTGGCGGCAGGCGCCTGGGCCTGGGCGACGGGGGCGATGCCGCCGAACGCGGCGGCGACGGCCAGGGCCGCTCCGGCCGCCAGCAGTTTCGTCTTCAACATGGGACGCATCCTCACAGGGGAATTTGTGGCGGCATACGAAGCGCGACGGCCGGTCCCGTCAAGGGATCACACATCAACCTCACCTCCCCAACGTCCGTCATGGCCCGGCTTGTCCGGGCCACCCAAGCGCGGCCTGCGGGCAGCAAGAAGCTGCGCTCTCAGGGCCCGCGAAATAGTTCGGTGTTCTTGGGTGGCCCGGACAAGCCGGGCCATGACGATGCTTGGGGATGAGCCGCGATCAATCAGTGGTCTTGAACTCAGGCTCGGCCGGCGCGGGCTCAGGAACGAGTTCGGGTTCGACCGGAACGGGCTCAAGGACCGGCGGCGGCGGCAGGGGATCGGTCGGGGTCTCCGGCGCCGGCAGCCGCTTCATCGGCAGTTGCACGGGCGCCGGCTCGTCCCGTTCAGCCCTGGTCGCCGGCCGTAGAACGCCGACGCAGGCCGACAGGCCATCGTTGCGCACCGTGCCGGCGGCCGCGCCGATCTTGCGCGAGCGTCTGGCGACGTACTTGCCGGGATTCACGGCCTTGTACTTCAGCGGATTGGGCAGGATGGCCACCAACCGGGCGGCCTGGGCCCGCGTCAGCTGATCGGCCCCGACACCGAAATAGCGCCGCGCCGCGGCCTCCGCGCCGTAGGTCCCCGAGCCCATCTCGGCGACGTTGAGATAGACTTCCATGATCCGCCGCTTGCCCCACAGGGTCTCGATCAGCACCGTGTAATAGGCCTCCACGCCCTTGCGCAGATACGACCGCCGCGGCCAGGCGAACACGTTCTTGGCCGTCTGCTGGCTGATGGTCGAACCGCCGCGCACCTTGCCCGGGCGTCGCCTGTTGGCGGCGGCGGCCTTGCGGATCGCTTCGAAATCGAAGCCGTGATGGGCGCAGAACTTGGCGTCTTCCGAAGCGATGGCCGCCTGCACCAGCGCCGGCGAGATGCGATCGATCGGCCGCCAGCGGTAGTCGAGGCCTTTGCCCTCGAACAGGCGCTGGACCATCAGAATGGTCACGGGCGGCGGCACGAACCGGTAGACCAGCGTCAGCCCGACCGGGAATACGATGGTGATCAGGAAGGTCCAGACGAACAGGGTGCGGATCAGACGGCCGATCGAGAAGGGTCGGCGCATCGCCAGCTTCGGCGGCGGAACGGCGGCGGGCCGCCGCGGCGGCCAGGGCGGGGTGTAACCCGGCGGCGGCGCGGACTCGGGCCCAGGTTCCGCCTCGACCGTTGGCTCCGGGTCGAGCGGAAGAGTCGCCTCCGGTTCCGGGGCGCTCGCTTCATCCGGCTCGTGCGGCGGTTCCGAATCCAACCCGGGGCTCCCCCTTGCCTTGACGCGGCGGAGGGATGCTAGCCACTGACGTTGCATCTGTCGCCCATCAGAAAGCGTCCGCCATGAACGTCACCGAGGCCGTCGACCGCCGCGTCTCTGTCCGCGCCTTTCTGGACAAGCCCGTGTCCGGCGATGTGGTGCGGGACATCCTCGTCGCCGCCCAGCGCGCGCCGTCCGGCGGCAACCTGCAGCCGTGGCGCGTCCACGCCCTGGCCGGCGGGCCGCTGGAGGCCCTGAAGGCGAAGGTGGCGGCCAACCTCGCCGGCGAGGAGCCGGAATACGACGTCTATCCGCCCAATCTGTGGGACCCGTTCCGCACCCGCCGCTTCGAATGCGGCGAGGACCTCTACGCGACCATCGGCATCCCGCGCGAGGACAAGCCGGCGCGGCTGCGGCAGCTGTTCAGGAACACCCAGTTCTTCGGCGCGCCGGTTGGCCTGTTCTTCAGCCTCGACCGCAAGCTCGGCCCGCCCCAGTGGGCGGACGTGGGCATGTACATGCAGACGGTGATGCTGCTGGCGACCGAGCGCGGCCTGGCCACCTGCGCCCAGGAATTCTGGGCCCGCTATCCGAAGACGGTGGCCGAGCACATCGCCCTGCCCGACGACCACATGCTGTTTTCCGGCATGGCGCTCGGCTTTGCGGACGACAGCGCGCCCATCAACCGCCTGCGGACGCGGCGCGACCCGTTCGAGGTGTGGTGCGCGATGGAGGGGTTTGAGTAGCGCCATTGCGTCCTTCGACACGGCCGCTGCGCGGCCTGCTCAGGATGACGTGCAATTATTCTACGTCATGGTGAGCAGCGCCGCAGGCGCGTGTCGAACCACGCAAGCTGCTAAAGCCCCGTCTCCGCCACCCCCGCCCCGCCGTCCTCGTCGCCCCAGGCGAGGCGCGAGCCGTCCAGGCTGACGGCCAGGGCGCTGATGGCGGCGCCCTTTTCGGCCTTCAGGTGCTCGATCCGGCCGCTCTTCAGGTCGGCGGCCCAGACGCGGCCGTCGTCGAGGCCCGCAAC
Source organism: Caulobacter sp. (assembly GCA_030645575.1). Classification (GTDB taxonomy): domain Bacteria; phylum Pseudomonadota; class Alphaproteobacteria; order Caulobacterales; family Caulobacteraceae; genus Caulobacter. The sequence goes on from JAUSMJ010000070.1 coordinate 15,294, forward strand.
CAGCACCGAGGCCGACGGCGTGCCGGCCACCCGGACCACCAGGGCCGAGGCGTCGTAGCCGATCTCGGCGGCGTCCTTGCCCATCGGCCCGGTGGCGCCGGCGAACGGCCAGATCACCGCCCCGTTGGCCCCGGATGTGGCCATCATCAGGCCGTTCGCGAGGAAGGCCATGCTCTTCACCTTGGCCGGATAGCCGCCCATGCGCAGGTTCTTGTCGTCGGCGACCTTCCAGCCGTGCAGCTGGTTCTCCTGCATGGCGCTCATCAGGAACCGGCCGTCGGGGCTCCAGGCGACCAGCACGTGGCTGCCGGGCCATTTGAGCATCTGCGGCTTCTGGTCGGCGATCTTCGCGTACCACAGGGCCGCGCCGTTGTAGGTGGCCACGGCCAGCCGCCGGCCCTTGGGGTCGAAGGCCACATCGGCGGCCGACGTCTCGTGGGTGAAGACGCGACTGAAGGCCGGGTCCTTCGAATCGCGGACATGCAGCTCGCGGCCGGCGGTGAAGGCGACCAAGCCCGATTCGGCGCTGGCGGCGACCGCGTCGATCCAGCGGCCCCTGACCTCGGCGACCAGGCTGGCGGCGATCTCGCTCCCTTCCAGCCGCGTCCAGACCACCCGGCCGTCGTCGCCGCCGGTCAGGATCCCGAGGCCCGAGGGATGCGGGCAGGCGCACAGGACCGCCCCCTGATGAGCTTCGACCGTGACGAACCCGTCCCCGGCCACGGCCCGCACGGTCCCGTCGCCCAGAGCGAACAATGTTCGCCCTGAGCGGTCGAAAAGCGCGGCGGTCACATAGGCGTCGAAATCGAAAGTCATGATCGCGCGTTTATAGCCCAGGCCCGGCCTTGCCCAGCGGCGGATCGTTTTCGCCTGCCAAGCGAGACGGGCTTTACAAGCGGCTTCAACCGCGTAATGGGTTCGAACGAATGACAGCGGGCGGCAGGCGTTTGGCCGCGCAAGGGAGTGTCCGAATGGCGGCGAAACTGGGCGGGGGCGGCGGCGGCTCCAAGTACGATCTGGGTCAGAACAGCGACATTAACGTCACGCCGTTCGTCGATATCATGCTCGTGCTGCTGATCATCTTCATGGTGGCCGCGCCGATGGCGACGGTGTCCATCGCTCTGGACCTGCCGCCGGCGATCCCCGATCCTCCCAACGCGCCGAAGCCGAAAAAGCCGGTGTTCATCTCGATCCAGGAGTCGGGCGCGATCTTCGTCGGCGAGGCCCAGCAGACCAGCCTGGCCAATCTGCCGGCCGACATTCCCGAAGCGATGCGCAAGGAAGGCGTCACCGGCAACTTCACCGAGGAGCGCGTGTTCGTGCGCGCCGACGCCGAGGTGAGCTACGATCAGTTCATGGCTGTGCTGAACGTCCTGCAGGCCAACGGCTACTTCAAGATCGGCCTGATCAACGAAGACATCGAATAGGTCGGGCTTCATCGCCAGACATGCGAAGGGCCGGTGGAAACACCGGCCCTTTTCACGTTCATCCTCTCCACGAAGTGGGGAGGGGGACCGCCCGGAGGGCGGTGGAGGGGCAGCGCGATCGCTAGCGGCCCCATCCTGAATTCCGGTCCTTCCGGCGCGCCCCGCGCCGCCCCTCCACCATGCTCCGCATGGTCCCCCTCCCCGCTTCGCGGAGAGGAACGAGGTTAAGCCACGCAGCCCTCAAACCCCGCATTCAGCATCGCCTCGTCGAGGTCGCGGCCGATGAACACCATCCGGCTGTAGCGATGCTCGCCGTCCGTCCAGTC
>JAUSMJ010000071.1 GCA_030645575.1 Caulobacter sp.
GCTGCTGGCACGAAGTTAGCCGGGGCTTCTTCTCCGGGTACCGTCATTATCGTCCCCGGTGAAAGAATTTTACAATCCTAAGACCTTCATCATTCACGCGGCATGGCTGCGTCAGGCTTTCGCCCATTGCGCAAGATTCCCCACTGCTGCCTCCCGTAGGAGTTTGGGCCGTGTCTCAGTCCCAATGTGGCTGATCATCCTCTCAGACCAGCTACTGATCGTAGCCTTGGTGAGCCTTTACCTCACCAACAAGCTAATCAGACGCGGGCCGCTCTAATGGCGATAAATCTTTCCCCCGAAGGGCACATTCGGTATTAGCTCAAGTTTCCCTGAGTTGTTCCGAACCAAAAGGCACGTTCCCACGTGTTACTCACCCGTCCGCCACTATCCCGAAGGATCGTTCGACTTGCATGTGTTAGGCCTGCCGCCAGCGTTCGCTCTGAGCCAGGATCAAACTCTCAGGTTGAGTTGACCGCTAACCCAAAATTACCGACCTCGGGGGGAAACCCAAGGTCAATCGTTCTGGTTTTGCATAGTATCTTGACGAGTTCCCATTCACATTGGCCGCCGCGCCGAAGCGTGACGACCGATATTCATGGTGTCTTCAAGAGACCGCAATTGTCAGCGTATCGAGGATAGACTTGCTCTATCCGCAAAACGCCGCCGCCTGCGTTTCTCTTTCCAAATCAACGATGTCAAAGACCCGACCGGGTTGCCCCTGCCCACCGTTTAGCGCCCGGTGTCGGCGAGGAGCGGCGTATCTAGTCGCTCCGTTTTTCCGTGTCAACCGGCTTCTTTCGAAGCATTCCGGTTTCTCCGGTTCCCGTCGTTCCGGAATGAACCGGGCTGGCGGGAGAGGCGTCTCTAAATGAAAGCGCCCAACCAAGTCAACCAGTTCTTTTTATCGGAACCGATTTTCTTGCCCCGTAAAGTTCGGAAACTTTCCGAACCCTCCAGGAGGCGGCCTCAATACTGAGAAGCCTTAGTCCAAGTCAACAGATTCTATTTAAAAACAGAACCGATCATCTTGGGTCGCCGGGCGAAAACTTTCCGTTCCGGCGAGGAGCGGCGCTTCTAGTCGAAGCCCCGACCCTCCGTCAACCGACCATCTTCGATTTCCGCCAACTTCCGGCCGAAGCCGTCCGCAGGACGCAAACCGGGCTAGGGGCCGCCGAGGGGCTTCCCTCTTCAGTAACCGTCACCGAGTCGATTGAGGCTGCGGACCCTAGCGGCTGAACCCGCGAAAATCAAGAGCCTTTAGGGCTTTCGGTCGTCGCGGCCAGCCCGGGGATCCGAGCGAGCGCGGCGTATATCGGGCGCGGTGGCCGACTCGCAACCCCCGTCGGCGACAAATCTGTGAACCCCGCCCCCGGATGGCTTGCGAACCCCTGCCCCGCCCGGCAAAGACGGTGGCTGGAGAGCCGGCTTCCATGTTGTCGCACAAGGCCCGATACGCGCTGCGCGCCCTGGTCGAACTGACCCGCGAGGGCGGCGGCCAGATGACAGCCGGCGATCTGGCCGCGCGGGCGGACGCGCCGCGCAAGTTTCTCGAGGCGATTCTTCTGGAACTGGCGCGCCGGGGGCTGGTCCGCAGCCGGCGCGGCAAGTTCGGCGGCTACGCCCTGGGCCGTCCGCCGGAAGACATCTCCTTCGCCGAGGTGATCCGGGTGATCGACGGGCCGCTGGCCCTAGCGCCCTGCGTCAGCCGCACGGCCTTCCGCAAGTGCGACGACTGCCCCACGCTCGAAGACTGTTCGCTGCGGGAGGCGCTGCTGCGCGCCCGCGACGCCACGGCCGACGTGCTGGAGGGCTACAGCCTGGCCGATGCGGCCCGGGCGGGGGCCGTGGAAATACCGGGCCGGGCCTAGCCCGCGGCGATATAGGCCTTCAGGCCGTCGGCCTCGGCCTCGATCTCGCTGATCTTGTGCTTCACCAGGTCGCCGATCGAGATGATTCCGGCCAACCGCCCCTCGCGCATCACCGGCAGGTGCCGGATCCGGCGATCGGTCATCCGGCCGAGCAGCGAGTCGACGGTCTCGGCCGGGGTGGCGAAGACCACGTCGCGGGTCATGCAGATGTCGATCGTGCGATGCAGGGCCCCTGCCCCCTGCTCCGCGACCATGCGCACGATGTCGCGCTCGGAGACGATGCCGACCACCTGATCGCCATCGACCACCACCATGGCCCCGACCCGGCGAGTGTGAAGCAGCGCCGCCACCGCGCCGACGGTCTCGCCGGGGCCGGCGGTAAAGACCAGGTCGCCCTTGTCCTTGAGGATCTGGGAAACGAGCAAAGCTGTCCTCCCTCTCTATATCCCTGTTATGGACAGGCTCTAGCAAACCGCGCCGGGAATCAACGCTCCTCGCGGTAACTTGGCCGTGCGAGGCGGGTGAACGGCCCGATCAGCAGCAGGCCGGCGACGAAACCGGCGATATGCGCCTCCCAGGCGATGCGCAGCCCTTCGACGGCGAATCCGGTCAGGCCGATCAGCAGATTGAGCACCACGACCGCGGCGATCTGTCCGCGCACGGGCCCCTGCCACGGGCCCCACAGGCCGCGTCGGCGGCCGAGCAACCGCGCCGCGCCGCCCCACAGGCCGCTGATCGCGCCGGACGCGCCGACCACCAGACCGGTTCCGCCGGGATGCAGGGCGACGAATCCCAGGCCGCCGGCGGCGCCGCAGACCAGGAAGTAGAGCAGAAAGATCCCTGCCGACCGGGCGCCCGGTCCAAAATGCCGGGCGACGGCCGGACCGAAGGCCAGGGCCGCGCCGCTGTTCATCAACAGATGAACGAGATTGCCGTGCAGGAAGATGTGGCTGAGCAGCGTCCACCAGCGCCCCCGCGACAGGCCTTCGCCGGACAGGGCCAGCAGCGCCACGCCGTCGGGCGACAACAGGAAAACCTGTGCGGCATAAGCGATCGCGAGCAGGCCGATGACCGCCAGGCTGACCCGCGGCGCATTGAAGAACGGCTCGTGGACCGGGGTCCGGGCGACGGTCGGCTCGTCCTGCGATTCGCTCACGCGATTTCCTTCCGCCTTAACCAAATCACCAAGGGTTCGCCCGCAGGATGAAAGCTGTCCTGATCTGGCACGCTCATTGCTTGTGCGCTGGCGTGCATTTCATCCGCGCGGAGCTTTTTGCATGGCGGCGTTTCCTTCCAAGAGGCTTTTCGCGATCGGCGTCGGGGCGGCGCTGGCCGGGGCGGCGCTCGCGTCGGCCGTCCAGGCCCAGCAGATGAGCACCAACTCCGCCTCGTACAATGCCGGATACGGCCGCGTCTCCGGCCAGGAGAACCGCGCCGTCGAATACGGCACGCGCGATTCCTCGGCCAACCGGCTGGTCGTCAACGGCCTGATCCAGAGCGGCGAGACGCAGAGCAACTTCTCGCAGACCAGCGGCGGGGTGTTCAGCTCGTCCACCGGCGTCGGCGCGGGCGGCAGCTCGACGGCCATCGGCAACAACCTGGTCGTCATCACCCAGGGCAGCTGGAACACGGTGGTCGTCACCTCGGTCCAGACCAACACCGGCGCCGTCACCGCCGGATCGACGACCAACGGGGGCGACTGATGTCCACGGCCGGGGCGCGCATCGGCGCGCTGCTCACCGCCAGTTCGCTCGCCCTGTCGGCCTGCGCCACGCCCGTGGCCGGGCCGAACGGGCTTTACGCCTCGCCCATCGGCTCCGCGCAGGTGACGGCGAACCCCACCCCCTACACCGACGCCCTGGTTTGCATCGCCCAGTATGCCCGGCAGTATAATCTGCGCTCCCCGCGCATCTCGGTCGGCCGCATCAGCGACTTCACCGGCAAAGAGGAGGCCGACGGGTCGGGCCGCAAGGTGACGCAGGGCGCCTCCCTGATGGCCATGTCTGCTCTGGGCAAGGCCGGCATTTCGCAGGTCGAGCGGTTCGACACCTCGGTGTCGGAACTCGAGCTCAAATACGCAAACAACAAGCTGATCACAGACGGTCCGACCCCTGGGGTCGATGGTCCGGTCGATCCGCGCAAGATCTTCTCCGGTCAGGTGGCCGGGTCGGACTTCTACATCACCGGCGGCATCACCGAGCTGAACTACAACATCCGCTCCACCGGCGGCGACGCCCTGGCCGGCGACCGCGACGCCGAAGGGCTCAAGGGCAGCTTCCGCAGCCGGGTGTTCGTGATGAACATCGCGCTCGACCTGCGGCTGGTGAACACCCGCACGCTCGAGGTGGTCGATGTCATCTCCTATCAGAAGCAGATCGTCGGCCGCGAGGTCGGCCTGGGCCTGTTCGACTTCCTGAACGGCAACGTGTTCGACATTTCCGCCGGCTCCAGCGCGCTGGAACCGGTGCAGCTGGCGGTCCGCTCGCTGGTCGAGCGCGCCGTGGTCGAGATGTCCGCCAACCTCTACGGCATGCCCGGACCGCAATCCTGCATGAACGTCGACCCGCTCGGCGGCGGAACCACGGGGGCCACGGGCGGCTTCACGCCGGCCTACAACAACCTGGGGACCAACAATGCCGCGACCCGCGCCGACCCGAATCGCTGGAACGATGGCCGCGCTACCGGCGATCGGCCTCCTCCTCTGCGCGGCCGCTACTAGCCAGGCGCAGACCCCGCCCAGCGAGGTCATCAACAACCAGATCCAGCTGGGCGACGTGTTCGGGACCCAGGTGCTGGACGTGGTCGAGGTCAGCGAAGGCGTCAGCGCCGAGACCTCGGCCACCGGCAACAACCTGATCGGCTCGACCGAGGGCGCCGACCTCAACATCACCTCGAACCAGACGATGGCCGGTTCGACCATCGCCTCGACCACGGTCAACGTCACGACCGACATGGGCGAGACCTCGCAGATCAACACCAGCGCCATCGGCAACGCGGTCGAGGCCGGCACGACCCAGGGCACGATGGTCGGGGTCTATACCCAGATCGCCACCGCCGCCCCGCAGGTCACCGCCAGCGGCATGCTGGAGGCCGAGACGGCCTCGGCCGGCGATGTCGGCCTGGCCACCACCGCCACGGTCAACAGCGTCTCGCTGGGCCTGACCAACGGCTCGGCCGGGGTGCTGGTCAACCAGACCAGCGCCGCCTCGGTGCTGGCCGACGGCGGGGCCATCGTCGGCTACGTCAGCGGCACGGCGGACGTCTCGGGCATGGCGTCGGGCAACAGCATGAGCCTGGTCGGCACGGACTCCTCGGCCGCGCGCGCCATCGTCTACCAGAGCAACACTGCCGCCCTGACCCAGGCCAGCCAGTTCACCGCCTATGGCAACGCCCAGACCGCCGCCACCAGCGCCACGGCCAGCGGCAACGTGATCGCCGCGGTCAACGAGGGCGTGCTGCTCGACCTGACCTCGACCCAGTCGAACCAGTCCTACGTGCGGGCCCAGGCCGAGGGCAGCAGCTATGAGTTCGGCGAGGGAACCGCGACGGCCTACGCCGTGGGCAACTCGACCCTGGCCGGCAACGCCGGCGAGGCCGTGGTGCTGGAAAACGTCCAGCTCAACACCGGCGGCGGCGTCGAGGCCATCGCCGGCTTCAGCGGAACCGACGGCTACGACGGCTACGCCCGCGCCACGGCAGTGGGCAACGACGTCACCGGCTACGCCTGCGCCGCCTGCTACGGCCAGATGACCATCGACAGCCGCCAGACCAACAGCGCCGACGTCGGCGCGACCTCGACCACCACCATCGGCTCGGGCCGACTGATCAACTCCACCGCCACCGCCGTCGGCAACAACGCCAGCTTCTATGTGACGCGGCCGGGGTCGTAGGAGCGGAACGGGGACATGCGCTTCAGTGCGTGTCCCTTTCGTCAGGCAAAGCATCACGGCTGGCAGGGGACACGCACTGAAGTGCATGTCCCCGCGCGCGCGTTCGCGTAGCGTAGCTGTCCCTGTTGCAGGGTGCGCTTGAGGGGAGAGCTACCGGCTGCGCCGGAAGCAGTCCCTGGCGGGTGCGCGCGGGTTCGCGATCTCCACTGTTACCAGCGAGGTGGGGAGGTGGTGCGGCGCGCTCCGGTCTCGCCCGGATATCTGTTTGGTAGGCTTGCGAGAGAGGGTGAGACCGTCACGCGCCGCGAAGTTGCGTTTTCCGAGAGCTCCGGTAGGCAGCCGTTTGAAGGCTTGGCCGGTATCGACCCTCGACGGGCGGGCGGCGTGCTGCGCCGTCCCGGACCGCGACGGTAACCCCCCGTCGCCTGTCCCCGTTCGAACCCCGTCCCCACCGCCGCAAGGTCGCTGGCCGTGCGCCCTCCCCATGCGGCGGGGACAAGTCAGAGTATGGGGGCGGCGAAGGGGGTGAGGCGAAAAATGGTTGAGCGCGGCGGCGTTCGCGCAACGAAGCGGCGGAATTTCAATGACTTGCGCGCGGAGATCGTCGGAAAGCGCGGCGGTGCGAGCCCTTCCCCCTGGAGGGGGGAAGGGAGATCGCCTTTGAAAGCGGGACGCTTACTCTTCGGGACCGTGAATAGTAAGCGCGCTCGCTTCACGGTAAAATAACTCTCGGTCGCCAGATTTCCGAAAGCAATCTGGACCAACCACATAACCATGATATTGATACAAAACAGTCCTGCCGATTACGGTATGCTCACCCCTTCGAATTTCCGTAACGATTCGCATGATCGAAGAATCATCAAGTGTTGAATCGAAATACCAAACCATCAAAATCTGATCGCCGTAGGGTGATAGGGGGCCAACGTATTTTCGAACAATGCATTCCTGCGTCGGGTATTTTGAATAGTCTAAGTGACTTAATTTCGCCCGCGCGACGAATGTCGTCTTATATTCTTCGCATCCTGGATCATCCGCAGGAGCCTTTTTAAATCGATAGACGCCGGTAGGTTGGCCACTCCGTGGTTCGAACAAATGTGGCGAGGCGGGGTGCCCATGAGGCTCCAAGTAAAGATCCACCGACTTCATGCCCGGTCGTTGCAACCAGCGCTCCGCATACAGACTGTAGTCCAAGGGGACTTTTGGAACGAGGAGTCCGTTCGTCGAGGCCGGGTCCCGGACCTCGCCGAGCACAAGGATGTTTTCGATCTCACCCGGGGATTCCAACCAGCGCGATTGGCCGTCCTCCAGGCATCGGGCCAACAGCTCTGCGCTCAGGGGTGTTCGAAAGTCGCCGCCGGCGCATCCGACAAGCAGCAGAATACCTGCAAGGGGCCAGAGCCGCATTCAGGACCCCCTCGCCGCCACCGCGACAACTTCCTCGCAGCGCAGGCGGGCCGCAGCCTGCTCATCGACCGGGAGGCTGACATTCAGCCTGCGAAACGCGGCGCGCGCCCAAGGCAATCCAAATCGACGCTGACGCATGGGCGCCGAGGTCCAAGTCGATTGCGTCGCGATACTATAGCTTGAGGCGCTCTGGGTGATGTCATACGGACTCCGCGCGGCCGCCGAATAGAAGACGGCGGCGCATTGCTCGTCCTTGGGAAGTCCAAGTCCGACTTCAAACCGTCGCCCGAGTTCATATTCGCCCCACCCTTGGGGCCGAAATCTGGCCAGCGTTGCGATCGGCACACCCTCGAGATCGCGAGCTTCGGCTGGCATGCCTTCGATACCCGACCAGAATACCTCCATCGCGTCGCCGGCCTGGGTGACGCTCGAGCAGCCAGCGAGCGCCCACACGGCCAGGACAAGGGCATTGCCGCGCACCCACTTCGCCTCACCGACAGTCCGCGCGATCGGAGACCAAAGATAGTCAGTCACACGACGCCTCCCCGTCACCACCTTGGCGACCGCCGACATCCCAGCAGACAACGAGACTCGTCGGCCGTCAAAGCTCAAGTTGTGTCGGGCCAAGGACACACGCGCCGGCGACGCGGGCCAAAACGGGGACATGCACTTCAGTGCGTGTCCCCTCCGTCCGACAAGGGGCGCGCACTGAAGTGCATGCCCCCGCGCCCCGCCGCTTTGCGAGTCTGCCTCGACAGGCTAGGCTTCGCGCTCACGCAGGCGTTTGAGTCATGGCCCAGCAACAGAAACCGCCCGAAGACCTGATGAACTACGAGGCGCTGGCCCAGGACGCGCTGCGCGGCGTGGTCAAGGCCGCGCTGAAGGTGGCGGCCGCGCCGGGCGGCATTCCCGGCGACCACCACTTCTACATCACCTTCCACACCAAGGCGCCGGGCGTGTCGGGCCCGCCCGACCTGCTGGGCAAGTACCCGGACGAGATGACCATCGTGCTGCAGCACCAGTACTGGGACCTGGCGCCGGGCGAGACCTTTTTCACCGTGACGCTGAAGTTCGGCGGATCGCCCAAGAAGCTGTCGGTGCCCTATGCGGCCGTGACGCGGTTTTTCGACCCCCATGTGCAGTTCGGCCTGCAGTTCGAGGCGCCGGTCATCGACCTCGAGCCCGCCGGTCTGGACGACCCGGCCGGCGATGGCCCCGACGACGAGACCCCGCCGCCCGCCGAGGGGCCCAAGGTCGTCTCGCTCGACCAGTTCCGCAAGAAGTGAGGCGGGCTTGACCGACGTCGCCTCCGAAACGCCGCGGGTCCTGACCGACGAGGCCATCCTCGCCCGGTTCCTGGGCGCCAAGCGGCCGCCGCCGGGGTCGCAATTGCTCGGCTTCCGCATGCTGCGGGTCAGCCAGGCCGACCGCGAGGTTGAGGTGGCCTTCGAGGCGAGCGAGCAGCTGACCAATCCGATGCGCCAGATCCAGGGCGGCTATCTGTGCGCCATGCTCGACGAATGCATGAGCGTGGCCTGCATGGTCGCCTCGGGCATGACCAGCGTGGCGCCGACGGTCGAGATGAAGACCAGCTTCTTCCGCCCGGCCCTGCCCGGCCCGATCGTCGGCGTCGGCCGGGTGGTGCGCTGGGGCAAGACCATCGCCTTCACCGAGGGCGAGCTGCGCGACGCCGAGGGGCGCACGCTGGCCCGGGCCACCGGCACGGCCATGCCGACCCCCTTCACCCGGTACAAAGGCTAGCGACCATGCGGACAGGTTTCCTCGTAGTCCTCGGATTGCTGGCCGCCTGCTTCGCCCATCCCGCCGCGGCCGCCAGCGCGCCGGCCGGCCCGTTCAACAACTGGGCCGCGATCGTCGTGGCCGGCGACTGGCGCGCCCACGATGGCGGCCCGACCGAAGCGTTCGACAACGCTCGCCGCGACGTCGCCGCGACCCTGGTCGAGCTCGGCTTCCGCCCCGAGGCGATGACCCAGTTCTCGACCCGGCCCGAACGCTACGCCGATACGGGGCCCGAGCGGCTGACCGCCCAGTCGATGCTCGACGCGCTCAAGGCCTCGGCCGCCAGGGCCCCGGCCGGTTGCCTGATCTACTACACCTCGCACGGCGCGCCGCAGGGCACGGTGCTGGACGTGATGGGCAGGATGTACATGTTCTCGCCCGCCGAAATGGCCGCCCTGGTCGATGAGGCCTGCCCCGACCGTCCGGCCATCGTGATCGTCTCGGCCTGCTACTCCGGGGTCTTCATGCCCTATCTGTCGGGGCCTCAACGCATGGTCATGACCGCCGCCCGGCCCGACCGCAGTTCGTTCGGCTGCAGCGCGGAAGACAAGTATCCGTTCTTCGACGCCTGTTTTCTGGATTCCGTCGGCACGGTGCGCAATTTCGCCGCCCTCGCGCCGGCCATCCAGGGCTGCGTGACCCGACGCGAGAGCCAGATGACGCTGTCGCCGCCCTCCGAGCCGCAGGTGTCGATCGACGGCTCGCTGCGGCTGCGGCTGGGCATGATGCCGTTCCCGTCGGGCGCCCGGGGCGTCCAGGGGCCATAGCGACCCACGCGTTGTCAGACTGACCTTTGCCCCGCCTCGCGGGCGCCCTAGAAGTCGCGTTACGACTTTCCCCGGGGACACCTCCTTGCGCTCGCCAGCCAAAGCCGCCCTCGCGGCCGCGTTATCCCTTCTGATCGGCGTCGCGCCGGCCGTTAGCCCGGCCCAGAGCCCCGTCGCGGCGACGCCCGCGCCGGTTCCGGTCGCCGCGCCGGCCCTTCCGGGCGTGACGCCCCTGCCCCCGGCCGAGCTCGAGGCCTATGTCGATGGCCTGGTTCGCGACGCCATGGCCGCCGACCACATCCCCGGCGTGACCATCTCGGTGGTCCAGAACGGCCAGGTGGTGCTGAAGAAGGGGTATGGCTTCGCCAACCTGGGTCCCGCGCGGGCGGTCGATCCGGACCGGACCCTGTTCCGCATCGCCTCGATCTCCAAGACCTTCACCTGGATCGCGGTGATGAAAGAGGTCGAGGCCGGCCGCATGCGGCTGGACGCGCCCGTGAACCTCTATCTGCCCGAGAAGATCCGGGTCCACGACCAGGGCTTCGACCGGCCCGTCCGCGTGATCGACCTGATGAGCCATTCGCCCGGGTTCGAGGACCGCGCCCTGGGCCAGCTGTTCGAGCGCGACCCCGACCGCGTGCGGCCGCTGCTGGTCTATCTGCGCCAGGAGCGGCCCCGGCGGGTGCGCGAGCCCGCGACCGCGCCGGCCTATTCCAACTATGGCGCGGGCCTGGCTGGCGCCGCCGCGTCCTGGGTCTCGGGCAAGCCGTTCGAGCGGCTGGTCGAGAGCGAGATCACCGGCCCGCTGGGCATGACCCACACGACGTTCCGCGACCCCTATCCGCCGCGCAAGGACCTGCCCACGCCCATGCCGGCCGCGCTGCGGGCCGAGCTGGCCGACGGTTTCCTGTGGACCGGCTCGGGCTGGCGCGAGCGGCCCTACGAATACACCGCGCAGGTCGCGCCCGCGGGCGGGGCCTCGACCACGGCCGGCGACATGGCCCGCTACATGACCATGATCCTGAACGGCGGCGTGCTGGACGGGGCGCGGATCTATGGCCCGGCGACCGCCGCCGGCTTCGCCCGCGCCCAGTCGCGGCCGGCGCCGGGCGTGGCCGGCTTCGCCCACGGCTTCCGCGAGTTCCAGCTGCCCGGCGGCCGGACCGGTTGGGGCCACGACGGCGTGCTGCTGTCGTTCCGCTCGGCCATGGTGGTCGTGCCGGACCTCGGCCTGGGCGTCTTCGTGGCGGCCAACTCCGAAACGGGCGAGCGTCTGACGGCCCAGATCGCCGGCCGCATCGTGCAGCGCTTCTACGGGCCGGCCCCGACCCTGCCAGAGGCCGGTTCGCCCTGGCTGAAGCAGAACGCCCGGGCCTTCCAGGGCGAGTTCGTCGGCGCCCGGCGCTCCTATCGCGGCCTGGAACAGTTCATCGGCCTGATCGACGCCCGCGCCCGCGTGGACGTGACCGACGCCGGCTATCTGCGCGTCAGCGGTCGCAATTCCTCCTCGCTGTGGGCGCCCGACGGGACCGGCGGACAGTTCCACGAACTGGGCGGCTGGCGGCGGATGACCTTCGTGATGCAGGGCGGCCGGGCCACCGGATTCTATCCCGCCTCGGGCGCGGTGATGTTTCAGCGCGTCGGCTTCTTCGGCGGACAGGGCTGGCTGACGAATTTGGCCCTGCTGGCGGCCATCGCCGCCTTCGCGACGCTGCTGGGCCTGCTCATGCGTGACCGCAAGGAGCATCGCGAGACGCCGATGCAGCGCCGCGCCAGCCTGATGCAGACCACCCAGGCCATCCTCTGGCTGCTGGCCATGGGCGCGCTGGGACTGTGGGCCGGCAAGGCCGGCGACATCGCGGCGATCTTCTTCGACTGGCCCGGCGGCTGGATGCTGACCGCCTCGTCCTGCGCGCTGGTGGCGGCCATCCTGTCGGCGGTGACCCTGGTCCTGCTGCCGTTCATCTGGCGCGGCGGGCGGCGGGTCGAAAGCTGGACGGTCGGCCGCAAGCTGCGCTTCACGGCCACCACCCTGGTCTATGTCGGCCTGTCGCTGGTGCTGCTGACACGCGGCGCGCTCGTGCCCTGGGCGAGCTGACTTTCCAGATCCGCGACCATCGGCCACCTTTCTGGCGCCGCCCTCGCATCCCCAAGATCGAAACGGGTGGTTCGGGGTGGTTGTCGTGTCAAAAGAAGACGGTCTGACCTTCGGTCTGGCGGGGCTCGCGGCCTTTCTGGTCTCGACCGCGTGGTACGCGGCGTTCGGGTCGGGGCTGCTGGAAAAGGCGTTCTGGTTCTATGCCGCCAACGCCTTCCTGGTCGGCGGGGCCGCGGTGTTCCTGTTCCACGTGACCAGCCGGCTGCGCCGGTTGCAGCGGCGCAATCGCCTGCTGGCCCTGGCGATCTTCGCCGCGCCCGGCCTGATCGGGGCGGCGATCATGCTGGCCCTGTTCAAGGACATTTTCCCGGCCTGGGATCCGGTCAGCCTCGGTCGCTACGCCGCCTTCATGCTGCTGGGCGACGCCCTGCTGGCCGGCGTGGCCCTCGACAACTCTAGGCGAGCCGCGTCGCGCGCACGGTGATCCGTTCGCGGTCGCCCTGGCGCCGCTCGACCAGCAGCCGGGCGACCTGACTGTCGTCGTGGAAGGCGTGGCCCTTGATCGAGTCGAGGATCGCCTTGGCCAGATTGTCCAGGTCGAGCCAGGGCGGGTCGCCCTCGTACTCCATGATGATCTCGACGGCGAAGTCGCCCCACACCGGCCGGCTGCCGCGCCACTGCTTGCGGAAGAACTCGTAGATCAGCGGCTTGTAGTATTTCGCCTGGGTCGTCAGGCCATCGACGACCAGCTCCAGCGTGCCCCCGCCCTCGCGGGCGCGCACCTTGCCATGAACGGTCCAGTCGTCGGTCATGCGAAGGGGGAATGGACCGTCAGGCCTTCGGACAGGGCGCCCTTTGTCAGCTTTTCGTCCAGAGTCGCCAGGTCCGCTCCCAGGCGAAGCGACAGCTCAAGGTAGGCGGCGTCATAGGCGGAAAGCGTCCAGCGCCGGCTCAGCGTGATCGTGCCAAGCCGGACCGCGTCGCCCGGCGCGTCATCCATCGCGACCTCAAATCGCTCGAAGACGGAGGCGAGCGCCTCGGCTTCGGGCCACTCGATGTCTTTTTGGCGCAGCTTCTTGAGGAGCACGCTGGAAAATTCCCAATTCAGCAACAGGGGCGCGATCAGGCGCGCTCCGGCAAGGCTTGTGAATGTTGTCCTGGCGAAGGGCGAAAGCGCCTCGTCGATGACGACGGCGGCCAGAAACGAACTGTCCAGGACGACTGCTGTCACTACCGTTTGCCCTCGTCACGCGCCTCCATGAGTTCCTCATGCGTGAAGACGCGCCCGAGCCTGGCGCGAATCCGGGCGCCGATCTCCTGGGCGTCACGCAACGCCTGCATGCGTCGTGCGGCGACGTCGGCGTTGGGGGCGACGACGGGGACGATACGGGCCACCGGTTTACCGCGCCGCAGGACCATGGTTTCCTCGCCACGCTCGGCGGCGTCGATCAGTTCCGAAAACCGGTTGCGCGCTTCGAATACGCCGATTTCCATCTTGGCCTCCTAGCCAGCTTGTTGGCTAGAATAGCATCAGGCAGCCAAGGCCGCCACCACGGCCTTGCAGTCTCGCCCTCCGGCGCTAAACCGGCGCTGCAAGTTCCGCCGGGAAAGACCATGACCAAGACGCGCACCGAGACCGACACCTTTGGCCCCATCGAGGTCGCCGCCGACCGCTACTGGGGCGCCCAGTCGCAGCGCAGCCTGGGCAACTTCAAGATCGGCTGGGAAAAGCAGCCCCTGCCCGTCGTGCGGGCCCTGGGCATCGTCAAGCGCGCCGCCGCGGAGACCAACCTGGCGCTCGGCAAGCTGGACCCGAAGATCGCCGAGACCATCGTCAAGGCGGCAAATGAGGTCATCGACGGCAAGCTGAACGACCACTTCCCGCTGGTCGTCTGGCAGACCGGCTCGGGCACCCAGTCGAACATGAACGCCAACGAGGTGATCTCGAACCGCGCCATCGAGATGCTGGGCGGGGAGATGGGCAGCAAGAAGCCGGTCCACCCCAACGACCACGTCAACATGAGCCAGTCGTCGAACGACACCTATCCGACGGCCATGCACATCGCCTGCGCCGAGCAGGTCGCTCATGATCTGCTGCCGGCCCTGAAACACCTGCACGCGGCGCTGAAGGCCAAGGCGGACGCCTGGGCCGGCATCATCAAGATCGGCCGCACCCACACCCAGGACGCCACGCCCCTGACGCTCGGCCAGGAGTTCGGCGGCTATGCGCAGCAGGTCGCCAACGGCATCCACCGCATCGAACAGACCCTGCCGCTGCTGATGGAGCTGGCCCAGGGCGGCACGGCCGTCGGCACGGGCCTCAACGCCCCCGTGGGCTTCGCCGAGAAGGTCGCCGAGCGCATCGCCGCCATCACCGGCCTGCCCTTCACCACCGCCCCGAACAAGTTCGAGGCCCTGGCCGCCCATGACGCCATGGTCTTCAGCCACGGCGCGATCAACACGGTCGCCGCCAGCCTGTTCAAGATCGCCAACGACATCCGCTTCCTCGGCTCCGGCCCGCGCTCGGGCCTCGGCGAGCTCAGCCTGCCGGAAAACGAGCCGGGCAGCTCGATCATGCCGGGCAAGGTCAACCCGACCCAGTGCGAGGCGCTGACGATGGTCTGCACCCAGGTGTTCGGCAACAACGCCGCCCTGACCTTCGCCGGCGCCAGCGGCCACTTCGAGCTGAACGTGTTCAATCCGGTGATGGCCTACAACTTCCTGCAGTCGGTGCGGCTGGTGGCCGACGCGGCGATCAGCTTCACCGACAACTGCGTCGTCGGCATCGAACCGCGCGAGGACAACATCAAGCGCGGCCTCGACAATTCGCTGATGCTGGTCACCGCCCTCAACGGCAAGCTCGGCTACGACGCCTGCGCCAAGATCGCCAAGACGGCCCACAAGAACGGCACCACCCTGCGCGAGGAAGCCGTCGGCGGGGGGTATCTGACGAACGCGGAGTTCGACGAGGCCGTGCGGCCCGAGAAGATGATCTCGCCGGGGTGATGTGATGCGATTTCTGAGTGGACTCGACGCCTTCAGCGGTGACCGGCCATGGGCAGCGACCCTGGTCGGCGAGGTCGATGACGTGACGGTGCGGGTCCATTGGACCGACGCTCCCTACCGATGGCACGTTAATGACGGCGCCGAGGTCTTTCTCGTGCTGGCCGGGGTTGTGGACATGCACTACCGCGACGCCGGAGAGGACAAGGTGCGGCGGCTGCATGCCGGGGACGCCTGCTTCGCCGAAGCCGGCGATGCGCATGTCGCCCACTCGGTCGGCGAAGCCCGCATCCTGGTGGTGGAGCGCAAGGACAGCGTCTAACCCCCATGGCCGGCCTCACCACCCCCTACTGGATCGAAGCCCAGTTCATCCGGCGCGAGGGCTGGGACGAGGCCGTCTATCCGTTCAATCTCCCCGTCGTGCGCAGTCTGCACAGCCTGAAGTTCCACCCGCGCGTGACCTTCCTCGTCGGCGAGAACGGCTCGGGCAAGTCGACGCTGATCGAGGCGCTGGCTGTGGCCTGGGGGTTCAACGCCGAGGGCGGGTCGAAGGACCATCGGTTCGCCACCCACGCCAACCACTCGGTCCTGCACCAGTTCATCCGACCGATCCGGGACGGCAAGGCCTACGCCCACGACGGCTTCTTCCTGCGCGCGGAAAGCTTCTTCAACGTCGCCACCTACCTCGAACAGGCCGGCGGCAGCCGTTATGGCGACCGGCCGCTGCACGAGCAGTCGCACGGCGAAGCCTTCTTCGCCCTGTTCGAGAACCGGTTGATGGGCGACGGCCTGTACATCATGGACGAACCGGAGGCGGCCCTGTCGCCGCAGCGCCAGCTGGCCTTCCTGGCCAAGCTGCACCAGCTGGTGCTGGCCCGCTCGCAGCTGATCATCGCCACCCACTCGCCGATCATCCTGGGCTACCCCGACGCCTGGATCTACCAGGCCTCCGAGCACGGGCTGGAGCGGGTCGCGTACGAGGACACCGAGCACTACAGCGTGACCCGCAACTTCCTCAATCGCCGCGAGACCTTCCTGAAGATCCTGCTGGAAGAGGACGAGGGGCCGGCGCCCCGCTGACCGGGGACATGCACTTCAGTGCGTGTCCCCGCCGCTGCTAGCTGAAGGGGACATGTACCGACGGTACGTGTCCCCTAATCGAGCGGCCACGGGTTTAGGGGACACGTACCGAAGACGGTACATGTCCCCGGCCGCTACCGCTTCTCCACCACGATCTTGCCGATCGGGGCCATGGCGATCCCCGCCAGCTGCAGGTCCTTGAACGCGAACGGCAGGCCGATGATGGTGATCGCCTCGAAGAAGGCCGCCACGATGTGCGACAGGGCGATGTACCAACCGGCGAACAGGAACCAGATCACGTTCAGCACGAAGCCCAGCGGGCCGGTGCCAAGGTCGCCCTGGCCGTTGACGATATCGCGCGAGACGATCTCCTTGCCGAACGGCCAGAAGGCGAAGCCGGCGATGCGCCAGGCCGCCGCCGTGTACGGCAGGCCGACGATGGTCACGGCCAGCACCAGCCCGCCCAGCAGCCACAGCATGCCGCTGACGAAGCCGCCGAAGATGAACCAGAGGATGTTGAGCAGCAGACGCATGGACCGGTCCCCGGAAACGACGTGATGTCTGACGTGGTGGTCATCGTACGGCTTTTCGAGGGCCCGCCGCATGGATTCGATGTCATCCGCGCCGAGGCCGCAGCCGAGGGCATGCGCAATATGGCCCTGTTGCGAACCGAGGTCGGCGCGCCGGACGATCCGTTCGTCGAGCCGGGCGCGCTGTTCGCGGCCTTCCTGGCCGGCGAACTGGCGGGCGTGGGCGGGGTGACGGTCGAGACGGGGCTGGACGAGTCGGCGATGCGCATGCGGCGGCTCTACGTCCGCCCCGCCTTTCGCCGCCTGGGCGTGGCGCGGGCCCTGGCCGGGGCGATGATGCAGCAGGGCTTCCAGGCCGCGCCGTTGCTGACCCTCAACGCCGCCGCCTCCACCGCCGCCGCGCCATTCTGGGAGGCGATGGGGTTTGAGCGGGTGGAGCGGGACGGGATAACACACGCGCTAGGATTGTAATTTGACTCTACCACCTCCCCTCGTAAGATTGTTGCATGGCCAAGACCTCCATCACTCTGGGTATCGACAGCGACCTGTTGGCGCGCGCGCGGGCGCTCGGTCTGGATCTCGCGGAAGTGCTGGAGATCGCACTCGGACGGCCCAACCCCGCCGACGGCGTCGAGGAGGCCGGCGCGGCGTTCGAGCATGGCGAGCGGCCCGAGGCGATCGCCGACTACAATCGCCGCATTCGCGAGAGAGGCTGCTTTGGCGACACCTGGCGTAGCTAGACGGCGATGAGGCAGTTCGACGTCGTCCGCAACCCCAAGGCCGACCGTCAGCCATACGCGCCCTTTCTGGTGTCGCTGCAGTCGCACTATCTCGATGACTTCGACACCGTCGTGATCGCCCCGATGATCGAAGCGGCGGCGCGTGTTCCGACGCGGGTAGACGTGGCTGTCGAGTTCGAGGGCAGGCGGCTGCTCGTGGCTGTGTCGGAACTGACCAGCACGGCCCTCGCAAGCCATTTGCACATCATCGGTGATCTGAAGGCGAACGAGGACGACATCCGCCGGGCCCTCGACCGCCTGTTTACAGGCTTCTGAGCGCTTCGACCGCCGCCCAGACCGCATCGACGGCCAGGTCCGCCAGATCCGGCTCGCGCAGGATGGTCACCGGCTGGCTGGCGCGGATCGGGCGCGGGGCGCTGAGGTCGGGGTTGCTGTCGCGCGAGAACAGCACCACCGCCGGGCAGCCGGTCGCCACCACCACATGCACGGGCCCGGTGTCGTTGCCCACGGCCAGCGCCGCGCCGCGGGCGACGCCGGCGATGTCGGCGATGCTGGTCTGGCCGACCAGGCTGACCGCGCCCGGCGCGGCGGCCAGGATGGTCTCGGCCAGGGCCTGCTCCTCCGCGCCGTGGCCCAGCACCACCGGCGTGATCCCCTGCCCCAGCAGCCGCGCCGCCAGGTCGCCGAACCGCGCCGCCGGCCAGCGCTTGGCCGGACGATGCGGCGCGCCGCCGGGCGCCAGCAGGGCGTAGGGCGCCGTCAGGCCGAACCTGCCCGCATCCCCTGTCAGCCAGCCGACGTCCGGCGGCCCCACCTCGGCGATGCCGGCGATGCGCAGCTGCTCGCGCTGGGAATCCTGGATATGCAGTCGGTCCCGCTCGGCGCCAGCATAGGCGAAGGCCGCGCCGGGCGCGTTGCCCGACCACGCCGGCCGTCGCGGCCACAGCAGCTGGAAATAGCGGATCGTCCGGCTCTGGGTCTGCAGATCATAGACCCGGTCGAACCGCGCCGCCCGCAGCCGGCGGATCAGCCGCCACACCGCCGCCAGGTCCGTCCAGTCGGGCCGCCCCCCGTCCCACACGGCGTCGAACCAGCCGGTCGCTTCACCCATGCCGCGATAGGGCCGCGTCGTCAGCAGGGTGATATCGGCTTCCGGATGGGCCTTGCGGATGGCCTTCATCGGCCCGCTGGCCTGCACGAAGTCACCCAGGGCCGACAGCTTGATGACCAGGATCCGTTCGCGCGTCACGGCGCCGTCGCTCAGGTCCGCCGGCTGACGGCGAAGTCCGCGAGGTCCTCCAGCGCCGCGCGCCAGGCGTTGGCCTCCGTGCGCGCCAGCGCGGCCTTGGCGTCCTCGGCGAAGCGGTGGGCCAGGTCGAGGGTCGCCTCCACCGCGCCGGTGCGGTCGATCAGATCGCGCGCGCGGCGGAAGTCGTCGTCGGTCTGCTCGCGGCGGCCGATGGTCCGCTCCCAGAACCCGGCCTCGGCCTCGCCGGCGCGGGCGATGGCCAGCAGCAGCGGCAGGGTCGCCTTGCCCTCCCGGAAGTCGTCGCCGGCGTTCTTGCCGAGCGCCTCGGTGGTCCCGCCGTAGTCGAGGGCGTCATCGACCAGCTGGAACGCCAGGCCCAGGTTCAGGCCATAGGCGCGCATCGCCCGGCGCAGGTCGTCCGACGCCCCGGCGCTGACCGCGCCGGCCTCGGCGGCGGCGGCGAACAGTTCGGCCGTCTTGGCGCGGATGATCTCGAGATAGACGTCCTGCGACAGGTTCAGGTCGTGGGCGCGCGTCAGCTGCAGCACCTCGCCCTCGCTGATCACCCCGGCCGCCTTGGCCAGGATGTCCAGCGCGGTCAGGGAGCCGGCCTCGACCATCAGCTCGAACGCGCGGGCGAACAGATAGTCGCCGACCAGAACGCTGGACGGCGCGCCCCAGATCAGGTGCGCGGCCACCTTGCCGCGTCGCAGCTGGGAGGAATCGATCACGTCGTCATGCAGCAGGGTCGCGGTGTGGATGAACTCCACCGCCGCCGCCAGCTTGAGGCAGGAATCATCGACCGCCCCGACCAGCCGGGCGCTGGCCACGGTCAGCAGCGGACGCAACCGCTTGCCGCCGGCGTTGATCAGATGGTCGGCCAGGGCTGGAATCACCGACACCGGACTCTGCATCCGCGCGGATATGATGGCGTTCACGCCCCGCATGTCGGGAGACGCCAGCGCCACCAGTCCATCGACTGAGCCCGTCGGACGGGCTACGGCCGCATTCGCTGCGTCCAACACCTGCGCTCCTTCATCCTTACGCATCGGCCCAGCGCCGTTGCGGGATGCATCCCGGGCGGGATAGGTCAGGGAGCGGACAAGGGCAAGGCCGAGATGGCGGACCAGGGCGACGTGACCGAGGATCGGCTGTTGAACGGACGGATTTCGCTGCGCCAGAGCGCGCGCGGATACCGGGCCGGCATGGATGCCGCGCTGTTGGCCGCCGCCTGCGACGCGGCGCCCGGCGCGCGGGTGCTGGAGGCTGGTTGCGGCCCCGGCGCGGCCCTGCTGGCGGCGGCGGCGCGGCGACCGGAAGCGGTGTTCACGGGGCTGGAGCGCGACCGGGCGGCGGCGGCCCTGGCGCGCGAAAACGTGGTCCTGAACGGCCTCGAATACCGGGTGGCGATCGTCGAGGGTGATGTGCGGGCGGGCTTCCGCGCGCTCGGCCTGCCGGTGTTCGACGCGGCGATGGCCAATCCCCCCTTCTTCGACGACCCCGGCGCCCTGCTGCCCCCGGCGGCGGAAAAGGCCGGCGCCTGGATGGCCGACGGCGGGCTGGCGGCCTGGACCGGCTTCCTGCTCAAGGCCGTGCGCGAGGGCGGGACGATCACGGTGATCCACCGCGCCGACCGGCTGGGCGATCTGCTGGCGCTGCTCGGCGGCAAGGCCGGCTCGTTCCGCCTGCGCCCGATCCACCCCTTCGCCGACGCCCCGGCCAAACGGGTGCTGGTCCGGGCGATCAAGACCGGCAAGGCCCCGCTGGTCCTGCTGCCGGCGCTGGTCCTGCATGATCGGGAGGGGGGGAAGCACTCGGCGGAAGCTGAGGCGATCCTGCGGGGGGAGGCGGCGCTGGGGTGGGCGTGAGGGGACATGTACCGCAGGTACGTGTCCCCGTCGGGCGCTGATGTCGGGGACACGCACCTGCGGTACATGTCCCCTATCGCCTAATCGTCCGCGTATTCCCGCAGCGCGTCGAGGCACAGCTGCAGCCCCGTCACGTCACCCTGAATGTCGGGCGTGACGATCACGAACAGCCGCCGCGCCTCGGCCCACAGCATGATCGTCTCGGGCAGGCCGAAGTCCTCGATCAGGCAGCCCTCGCCGTCGCGCCAGACGCCGTCCTCGTCCAGCTGGGCGCCGATATGGGCGTCGATGCGGTCGCGGAACTCGGCCTCGTGCTCGTAGGCCACGTTCATGTAGGCCATCACCGGCTTGCCCAGCCCCGACAGAAAGCCGGCCTCGAAGGCCGTGCCGGGGTCCGCCGTCGGCCCGCGCCAGGGCGTCAGGTTGATGATCGCGGCGTCGGCCCGGCGCATGCGCGCCACCCGCTCGGCGTAGATCTCCCGGGCCATGACCTCGCCCGGCTCCAGCTCGCGGAACTCGCTGGTGTCGGCCTGCAGCATGGCGAAGCCGACGGCCTCGCACATGGCCTGGCGCAGCGCGAAATGGGCGCCGACATTGGGGAACCAGACCTCGGGTCCGGCCAGATAGAGGGTTTCGATGCGTCGCATACCCGCTTCTACGGCGCGGGAGCGGCCACGGCGAGGGCCTCGATGCGGATCGGCGCGTCCTCGCCGATCAGGCCCGGCGGCACGGCGAGGGTCAGGCGTCGTAATCCGCATACATCTCCCTTCCCCCTCCAAGGGGAAGGGAATGGCTGGGACCCCTAGTTCTTCGCCTTGTCCACCAGCTTGTTCTTCGTGATCCACGGCATCATCGCCCGCAGGCGGCCGCCGACCTCCTCGATCTGGTGCTCGGAGGCGCGACGGCGGGTGGCCTTGAAGCTGGGCTGACCGACCTGGTTCTCGAGCATGAAGTCGCGCACGAAGCGGCCCGACTGGATGTCCTCGAGGATGCGCTTCATCTCGGCCTTGGTGTCGGGCGTCACCACCCGCGGGCCGCTGACATAGGCGCCGTACTCGGCCGTGTTGCTGATCGAGTAGCTCATGTTGGCGATGCCGCCTTCATAGATCAGGTCGACGATCAGCTTCACCTCGTGCAGGCATTCGAAATAGGCCATTTCCGGCGCGTAGCCGGCCTCGACCAGGGTCTCGAAACCGGCCCGGATAAGCTCCACCAGGCCGCCGCACAGCACGGCCTGCTCGCCGAACAGGTCGGTCTCGCATTCCTCGCGGAAGTTGGTCTCGATGATGCCCGAGCGGCCGCCGCCGATGGCGCTGGCGTAGGCCAGGCCCAGGTCCATGGCGTTGCCCGTGGCGTTTTGATGCACCGCGATCAGGCAGGGCACGCCGCCGCCCTTGAGGTATTCGCCACGCACCGTGTGGCCGGGCCCCTTGGGCGCGACCATCAGCACATCGACGCTGGCCTTGGGCTCGATCAGGCCGAAGTGGACGTTCAGGCCGTGGGCGAACAGCAGCGCCGCGCCGTCGCGGATGTGGGGCGCGATCTCGTTCTCATAGATGCCGCGCTGCAGTTCGTCCGGCGCCAGGATCATGATGCCGTCGGCCCAGGCGGCGGCCTCGGCCACCGTCATCACCTTCAGGCCCTCGTCCTGGGCCTTCTTCGCCGAGGCGGAGCCGGGACGCAGGGCCACGGCGACGTTCTTGAGGCCCGAGTCCCGCAGGTTGAGCGCGTGGGCGTGACCCTGGCTGCCATAGCCTACGATCGCGATCTTCCGGTCCAGGATGCGGGCCAGATCGGCGTCGCGGTCATAGTAGACGCGCATGATTTTTCTCCAGGTCGGACGTTTGCGCCGCACCCGCGCAACGGCAGTGCAGCAAAGGCCGGGCTATCGAGCGGAATTTTGCCCAAAGGTCAAGGCTCGACCCCTCACGAAGGCGCTCAAATGTCATTCGGAAACGCGGTTCACGGCCTGGTGTTGGCGTCGATCCATTGGCTGAGGTCGCCCAGCTTGTGCGACCAGAAGACCTCGACCTTGCCTTCAAGCAGACGGTGGACGTCCTTGTAGCCAATCACGCCTTGCAGGAGCGCGGCGGTCCGAACAAACGAGCCCCAGTGTTTCTGCCAGGCCGCGGCCTTTTTCAGCACGTCGTTGACGCGCTTGACGGAGTTGGTCAGGTCGTTGGTGACCTTGCATTCCATGGCGAGCACGATGGTCTGCCCCAGACCGCAGGCGACATCGACCTCTTGAGGCAGGGTGTCCGTCGCGAACCGCGTCTTGTGCATGTAGTGCCGCGCCGGGACGTCGGAGAGCGTCTCGATCAGGCCGCTGTTCATGCGGGACCATCCCTTGCGCTCAAGCAAGGCCGTGACCTCGCCCTCCTGTTTCGCCGAGAGCCGGTTGCGGCGAACCGTCGCGACAATCTGCTGACTCAGCAGTGGCGCCACCGCATGCAGGAGGACGCGAAGCTCAAGCGGATGTGGCGGGCCGCCGCGATCCAGCCAACGGGTAAGGCGGCGGTTCCGAGCCGTCTCGATGGCGGCTGCGACGGCCGACACGCTGCTCGCCTTCACCGGCGTTCCATGGTTCTCGCTGCTCTTGGAGTAGGACGGGCAAAGGAGGCTGAACTGGTCCTGGCTGATGGGCGGCGCCAACATGTGCCGGAAGACCCGGACATGGGAACCGCTTTGCTGCAGGGCCGCCGGAATGTCGGTCAGGCAGGCGGATGCCCGGAGCGCCGACACTACGTCGCGACGGGCCCGCACGTTCGCCAGATGCCAGTCTGTAGCCGCCTCCAGATTGGTCAGGCCGGCGACATACAGCGCCGCCGCGACGGCAGCCTCGTTCTGGTGATAGGCAACGAGGGCGGGCGGGACGATCAAGCGGTGAGCCGCCGGCCGGCTGCCTTCTCCCCGGGCATGCGCCGGGACGCGCCGTTCCGCCTCTCTTCGCGTTCCGTGTAGTGAATCGCGGATTGAAGTCGCTCGGGCAAGGGTTGGAGGACATCCCACCCGCGAGGCGCGGCCGTGGCGGCATTGTCGATGTGGCTGAGGAGAGCCGCCCCGATCCTCGTTGCCAGCATCGGCGGCACGGCGTTGCCGATGAGCCGATACTGGTCGGTTCGCTTTCCCTCGAAACGCCAGTCTTCCGGAAAGGTCTGGATAGCCGCGCACTCGCGCGGGCAGAGCCGACGCAATCCCCTGTCGGGGTCGCGAATCCAGTCCTGTTGGGCGCTCGCGGTAACCGTCCGCGCAGGCAGGCGAAGGTCGGCGATAAAGGCGCCCTGTTTGTAGCCCCAGTGGCCGCCGGGCCGGGTCGATTCACATTTGCCCGGGCTCTTGGCCCCGGTGCCCGGGGGGAGATGCCTCAACTCGATCTCCATCTTTCCGGTCGGGCGGATGATCTCGTCGTCGGAGGGCGCGGCGATGGACGCGAGGCAGTCGCCAAGGGTCAACCACGGCCGGCGGCCGGCGTCGCCATGGCTCGGCTCCGGAATCATCGGAGCATCTCCGGCCCGGTAGCCTAGCAAGATCAGACGAACACGCCGCTGCGGCACGCCGTAGTCGGCGGCGTTCAGGAGTTCGACCCGAGTTTGCCAGCCATGCTTCAGAAGGCGCTGGCGGACATGAGCCAAAGCGCTACCGGGAACGCCGTCGCGCCCGCGCGCGGTCAAGAGCCCCCGGACGTTCTCAAACACCAGCCAACGCGCATCAACCTCCGAGGCGATGCGTAGATATTCATCGACCAGGCGGCCGCGAGGATCGTCGAACCCCTGCTGGTGGCCGCCGCTGCTCCATGACTGGCAGGGCGGCCCGCCAGCCAACAGGGGAACCGACCCTCGGCCCATGCCAACCTTGGCGAGAATTCCGGCGCCGGTCAGAGCGCGAACGTCCGCGCGCTCGATAACGGCGTCCGTCAGGGCGCGACGATCCGCGCCGATCGTCCAGCCCCGGTTGGCTTCGAGCGTGCGGATGGCCGCTTCGTCGAAGTCTGTCGCGAACAGACAATCCCAGCCGGCCCGCTCAAGGCCGAGGTCAAGGCCACCGGCCCCGGAGAACAGGGAGATAAAGCTGGCCACTTTCTAGCTCCCCTCGCGCGACTCGCCGTCCGTTCGATGCCCCTATCCTAGAGACCCCTCTGGAGGCTGCATTGATAAAAATTCGCCGAATGTTCTGTGATTGTTCCGGCAAACACGTCCAGTCGTCAACGAAAAAGCCCCGGAGTCGCCTCCGGGGCTTCGTCGTTGCGTTGGCGCGGCCTACCAGAACAGGCCGTAGTAGACGGCCACGACGCGGCCGGTCCAGACATCGACCAGCAGGGCGTCCTGGCCGACCCGGACCCATTCGCAGCCGATCGGCGGGTACGGCAGGCCGTAGGCGGCCGCGTTCAGGTAGTAGTAGCCGTTGAACCAACCGTAGGGCAGGAAGTCGCCGTAACTCCAGCTGCGCGCGTACCAGCCGCCAGGATAGCGGTAGGGGGCCACGCGATAGCGGTGCCGGGCATGGTAGGCGCGCTGCCAGGACCGGGAGTCGTACCAGCGCCGGCCGTGGTCGCGGTTGCGCAGGCCGCGGCCCTCGCCCGGACGACGACCGTCCCAGCGCTGCCCGTCGCGGCGTCCGTCGCGGTCCCAGCCACCCTGGCCGGACCCGCCGGGGCGACCCGCGCCGGGGCGGCCATCGGGTCGGCCATCGCGATCACGATCCCAGCCGCCCTGGCCCTGGCCGCCGGGGCGACCGGACGGACGACCGTCGGGGCGTCCATCACGATCGCGGTCCCAGCCGCCCTGACCCTGGCCTTGACCCTGGCCGCCAGGGCGACCGCCCGGGCGTCCGTCGGGGCGACCGTCGCGATCACGGTCCCAGCCGCCTTGGCCCTGGCCCTGGCCCTGGCCCTGGCCCTGACCGCCGGGGCGACCGGACGGACGACCGTCGGGGCGTCCATCACGATCGCGATCCCAGCCGCCCTGACCCTGGGCGCCGCCCTGGCCGCCGACGGCCCCGGGGCCGCGCGGCCGACCGCCCTGTCTCTGCCACTGCAGCTGCGCGCCGCCTTGCGGCTGCCCCTGGGGCCGACCCCGCGGCTGGCCCTGAGGGGCCTGGCCTTGCGGCGGCTGACCCTGAGGCGGCTGCCCCTGGGGCTGACCTTGCGGCCGGCCCTGGCGAGGCGCGCGCGCGCGCGGCGGGGGCGGGGTGTCGGGCGTGCGGGTTTCTTCGCCGCCGTTCTGGCGCGCCGCGCCGCGGCGTCCGTAGTCCGGCTCGGCGTAGGCGGCCGTGCTGGCCAGGAGCGTCAGCACGAGCGCGGTGGTGATGGTCTTCTTCATCCGAAGCTCCGTTGGTCCGGCATGAGCCGGCCCGTATCTGTCCCTTTTAACCACGGATGCGCGCGCGAACCTGAACCGTGGTTGAACGAAAACGCGCGCGGCGCCAGCTTGGCCGCATGAGCGCCCTACCCATCGACGTGATCGGCTTCTGGCGGCATGCCGGGCCCGGCAAGTGGTTCCGCAAGGACTACCGGTTCGACGAGGCCATCCGCCTGCGGTTCGAGCCGGTGCATTTCGCCGCGGCCCGGGGCGAATACGACCGCTGGATGGAGTCGCCGGACGGCTGCCTGGCCCTGCTGCTGCTGCTCGACCAGTTTCCCCGCAATCTGTGGCGCAATTCGCCGCACGCTTTCGCCAGCGACGCCATGGCGCGGCGCGTGGCGCGGCACATGGTGCTGGCCGACTTCGACCAGGAGATCGAACCGGCGCTGCGCCCCTTCTGCTACCTGCCGTTCGAACATTCCGAGGACCTCGCGGACCAGGACCTCGCCGTGCGGCTGTGCGAGGCCCTGCGCGACGCCACCGGCGACGAGGGCACGCTGCGCTACGCCGTCGTCCACCGCGACATCGTCGCCCGCTTCGGCCGCTTCCCCCACCGCAACCGCGTGATGGGCCGGGAGACCACCGCCGAGGAGCAGGTCTTCCTCGACGAGGGCGGCTTCGCCGGGTGAGCCGCCTGTGGACGATTCGCGATCGTGACTTGGCGGCCGACTGATTCGGTCCGACCTTCTGGCTCATCATGAACGCTCTCGCGCCCGTCATCGCCGCCCAGCAAACGGCCCCGGCCGACCACCCGGAGCGGCAGTATCTCGGCCTGCTGGCCGACATCATGACCAACGGCGTCGAGCGCGGCGACCGCACGGGCACGGGCACGCTCGGCGTCTTTGGCCGGCAGATGCGCTTCGACCTGGCGCGCGGCTTTCCGCTGCTGACGACCAAGAAGCTGCACCTGAAGTCGATCGTCCTGGAACTGCTGTGGTTCCTGCGCGGCGACACCAATGTGCGCTGGCTGCAGGAGCGCGGGGTAAAGATCTGGGACGAATGGGCCGACGAATCCGGCGAGCTGGGCCCGGTCTATGGCCGCCAATGGCGCAGCTGGTCCGCGCCGGACGGGCGCGTGATCGACCAGATCGCCGCCGTCGTCGAAAGCCTGAAGACCAATCCCAACAGCCGCCGCCACATCGTCAGCGCCTGGAACCCGGCCGATGTCGAGGACATGGCCCTGCCGCCCTGCCACTGCCTGTTCCAGTTCTTCGTCGCCGACGGCAGGCTGTCGTGCCAGCTCTACCAGCGCTCGGCCGACGTCTTCCTCGGCGTGCCCTACAACATCGCCAGCTACGCCCTGCTGACCATGATGATGGCCAAGGTGGTGGGCCTGGAGCCCGGCGAGTTCATCCACACGCTTGGCGACGCCCACCTCTATCTGAACCACCTGGACCAGGCCCGCGAGCAGCTCACACGCGACCCCCTGCCCCTGCCGCGCCTCGAGATCGCCGACAAGGCTGACCTGTTTTCCTACGAGTACGAGGACTTCAAGCTGCGCGGCTACCGGGCCCACGAGAAGATCAGCGCGCCGATCGCGGTGTAGGGCGCTCCCTCGCCGCGCCACTCCCCCGTCATCCTAGGCCTTGTGCCTAGGACCCCTGTCGACGCGATGCTGAGAGGGGCGCGCGCGTCAACGCTGACGCTTAGCCCTGCCATGCCGCAACACCGACAGAGGGGTCCTAGGCACAAGGCCTAGGATGACGGGGTGGTTGGATGACGGGAGTTGGGGAGCTACACCTCCCCCCATGACAGCCATCCTCACCGCCGGCCCCATCGCGCGCGCTTCCAACGGCGTCATCGGACGCGCCGGCCACCTGCCCTGGCGGCTGAAGTCCGACCTGGCCAATTTTCGCGCCGTGACCATGGGCAAGCCAGTGATCATGGGCCGCAAGACCTGGGAGAGCCTGCCTAAGGCCCCCCTCCCCGGCCGCACCAACATCGTGCTCTCCCGCGATGGCTCCTTCGAGCCCAAGGGGGCCCTGGTCTGCGAGGAGCTTTCGGAGGCGCTCTCCATCGCCCGCGAGCAGGCCGAGGAAGACGGCCAGGACGAGTTCTGCGTCATCGGCGGCGCCTCGCTGTTCGAACTGGTCCTGCCCCGGGCGCGGCGCATCTACCTCACCGAGGTCCACGCCGAGGTTCCTGGCGACGTGGTGCTGCAGGGCTTCGACGAGGGGCAGTGGCAGGAGGTCCGCAGCCAGGATTATCCCGCCGGCGAGGACGACGAATATCCCTTCACCATCCGGGTGCTGGAGCGGCGCTGATCTAGCCGTCCCACTCGACGGGCTCGACCATGGCGGCGTCCCAGTCGAAGGGGGACTCGGGCGGGAACGCCGTCTTGGGTCGCCTTGTTTCCCGCGCCGCCCGGAGGCGCGCCGTCTCGTAGGCGTCCTTCAGCAAGCCATCGATCTGAGGCTTCAGGCTGGGATTGTCTCGCAGCACGCGCTGCGTTTCACCCCGCTGCTCGGCGACCGTCAGCGCCCAGCTTCTCGACCGCCGCTCCGGCTGGTAGCGCCACTTGAGCAGGTGGGTCAGGAGAATGACGAGATGGCTACGAAGCTCGCTACGTTCCTGCCGCCCCAAGCTCTCCACCTCCTCCAGCAGATTCTCCCAATCGATCTCGTTCACGCTGCGGCGGCGCAGGGCGTCGGCCTGGTCCTGGGTCCAGGCGAAGAAATCGAGCGCATAGAGTTTCGTCATGGGGCTGGCCTCACGTCGCGCAACCCGGACATAGTGTCAGAAAATGACGGGGAGACGAAACATGGACATGCAACTGGTCGCCGAGGGATTCGAATTCCCGGAAGGCCCGATCGCCATGAACGACGGCTCGGTGATCCTCACCGAGATCAAGGCCCGGCGCCTGACCCGCGTCACCCCGGACGGGACCAAGACCATGGTGGTGGACACCGGCGGCGGCCCCAACGGCGCGGCTGTCGGTCCCGACGGCGCCATCTACATCACCAACAACGGCGGCGCCTTCGAGTGGCTGGACAATGCCGGCATGACCATTCCGGGGCCCACGCCGGCCAGCCACACCGGGGGGTTGATCCAGCGGTTCGATCTGGCCACCGGCAAGCTCACCACCCTCTACGACGCCTGCGACGGCAAGCGGCTGATCGGGCCCAACGACATCGTCTTCGACAAGTCCGGCGGCTTCTGGTTCACCGACCACGGCTGCTCCACTCCGGAGGGCCGCAAGTTCGGGGCGCTCTACTACGCCAGGACCGACGGCAGCCACATCAGCCGCCAGCGCGACCACCTGATCTCCCCCAACGGGGTGGGCCTCTCCCCCGACGAGAGCGTGGTCTATGTGGCCGACACCAATCTTGGCCGTCTCTGGGGCTTCGACGTCGCCGAGCCGGGCGCGCTCGCCCCGGCCCCCGGCTTCGCCCCCGGCCGGGTGATCGCCAACATGCCAGGCTACCAGCTGTTCGACAGTCTGGCGGTCGAGGCCTCGGGCAAGGTCTGCGTGGCCACCATCATCAATGGCGGCATCACCGCCATCGACCCGGACGGAAGCCACGAGCACTTCGCCTTCCCCGACCTGATCGTCACCAACATCTGCTTCGGCGGGGCCGACATGCGCGACGCCTGGGTCACCTGCTCGGCCACCGGCAAGCTGTTCAAGGCGCGCTGGCCGCG
The DNA here is from genome assembly GCA_030645575.1 of Caulobacter sp. Taxonomy (GTDB): domain Bacteria; phylum Pseudomonadota; class Alphaproteobacteria; order Caulobacterales; family Caulobacteraceae; genus Caulobacter. Next base: position 29,300 of record JAUSMJ010000071.1, read on the forward strand.
CCCGGGCCTGAAGCTGAACTTCAACGCCTGACACCGACACAAGAACAAGACCGTACTGGGAGAGACGTGATGGGCTGGAATTTCGGAGACATCCTCGACGCCGTAGGCGGCGCCGTTCCGCCCGAGGCGCCGGCCTTCATTCATGGGGAACGGGAGATAAGCTGGGGCGAGGCCAACCAGATCACCAACAGCCTGGCCCGGGCCATGATCGCCCGCGGCGCCAAGCCCGGCGACAAGATCGCCCTCTACATGCGCAACCGGCCGGAATACCTGCTGGCCGTCGCCGCCGGGTGGAAGGCGCGCCTGACCCACGTCAACGTCAACTACCGCTACACGCCCCAGGAGGTCTGGTACATCTTCGACAATTCCGACGCCCAGACCGTGGTCTATTCGTCGGAATTCCGCGACGCCGTCGCTGAGATCCGCCCGCGCCTGCCCGGTGTGAAGACCTGGATCGAGGTCAGCGACACCGGTGAGGTCGCGCCCTTCGCCGAGGACTTCGACACCCTGGCCGCCGAGGGCAATGGCGGTCCCCTGGACATCCAGCGCTCTGGCGACGACCAGTTCTTCATCTACACCGGCGGCACCACCGGCATGCCCAAGGGCGTCATCTGGACCCACCACGATCTGCGCGAGATCACCCTGGCGCCGGCCCGCATGATGGGCCCGGTGCCGGAGACCCTTGAGGACCTGGCCGCCGCCACCCGCGCAATGGGCCCCGGCGCCCGCACCCTGCCCGCCCCGCCCCTGATGCACGGCACCGGCCTGCTCACCGGCATGGGCGTCATGATGGCCGGCGGCTGTGTGATCACCCTGGAGGGCCAGACCTTCGACCCCGTCGAGCTGCTGCAGGTCATCGACCGGCACAAGCCCCAGTCCCTGGTCCTGGTGGGCGACAGCTTTGGCAAGCCGCTGCTCAATACGCTCAACGCCAACCCCGGCAAGTACGACGTCTCCTCCATCGTGGGCGTGGTCTCCTCCGGCGTCATGTGGAGCCTGGAGGTCAAGCAGGGCCTGCTGGAGCACATGCCCGGCGCCATGCTCAACGACGCCTTCTCCTCCTCCGAGGCGCTCGGCATGGGGGTGTCGGTGATGACCAAGGACTCCCAGGTCCAGACCGCCAAGTTCATGCTGGGCGGCCGCTGCAAGGTGTTCGACGAGAACGATCAGCCGGTGGAGCCGGGCTCCGGCGTCTCCGGCATGATCGCCATCAAGGGGCCCAATCCGCTGGGCTACTACAAGGACGACGAGAAGACCGCGCGCACCTTCCGCGTCATCGATGGCGAGCGCTATTCGATCCCCGGAGACTGGTGCCTGGTGGAGGCCGACGGCACGCTCACCCTGCTCGGCCGCGGCAGCGCCTGCATCAACACCGCCGGCGAGAAGGTCTTCCCGGAGGAGGTGGAAGAGGCGCTGAAGACCCACCCCTCCGTCGAGGATGCCCTAGTCATCGGCCTGCCCGACGAGAAGTGGGGCCAGTCGGTCACCGGCGTGATCCGCCTGTCGGAGGGCGCGAGCCTCGAGGAGGACCTGCTGCGGGCGCACGTCCGCATGGCGCTCGCCGGCTACAAGACCCCCAAGCGGATCGTCGCCACCACCGAGATCCTCCGGGCCAGCAACGGCAAGGCCGACTATCCCACCGCCAAGCAGATCGCCGAGACGGCTTTGGCCATCTGAACGGTCGCTCTCCCTCCTTTCTCCGAGGAGGGAGACGCGGGCTGTTAGTACAGCACTCCCATGGCCGACCGCTCGAAGCTCTTCAGCTCGTCGTTGCGGCCTTCCTTGATCTTCAGCACCCACTCGGGGTCCTGCAGCAGGGCGCGGCCGACGGCCACCAGGTCGAAGTCGCCCCGCTCCATGCGGCGTTCCAGCTCGTCCAGGGAGGCCGGCTGCGAGGCCTCGCCGCCATAGGCCGCGATGAACTCGCCCGACAGGCCCACCGAGCCGACGCTGATGGTGGGAACCCCGGTCAGCTTCTTGGCCCAGCCGGCGAAGTTGAGGTCCGAGCCCTCGAACTCCGGCTCCCAGATGCGGCGCTGTGAGCAGTGCAGGATGTCGGCGCCGGCGTCCACGAGCGCGCCCAGCCAGGCCTCCATCGACTTGGGATCGTGGGCAAGCCGGACGGTGTAATCCTGCTGCTTCCACTGGCTGATGCGGATGATCACCGGATAGTCGGGGCCGACCGCCTTGCGGACTTCCTTCAGGATGTCGGCCGCGAACCGGGCGCGTCCCGTCAGCTCTTTCGAACCATAGGCGTCCTCGCGGACATTGGTGCCTTCCCAGAAGAACTGGTCGATCAGGTAGCCGTGGGCGCCGTGCAGCTCGACAGCCTCGAAGCCCAGGGCCTTGGCGTGGGCGGCGGCCTCGGCGAAGGCGCGGATGGCGTCGGCCACGTCCTCCTCGCTCATGCCCTCGCCGAATTGCTTGTCGGGGCGCGACAGACCCGACGGACTGTCATAGGGACCGGCCGGGGTGAATTCGGGGTCGCGGGCCCGCACCGCGCCAACGTGCCAGAGCTGGGGCGCCATGACGCCGCCGGCCTCGTGCACCGCGTCGATCACCCGCTTCCAGCCAGCCAGGGCGGCCTCGCCGTGGAAACGCGGCACATTGGCGTCGTTGACCGAGATGGGCCGGTCCACGCCCGTGCCTTCAGAAACGATGAGCCCGACCTCGGCCGCCGCGCGGCGTTTGTAATAGGCCACCACGTCGTCGGTGACCACGCCGCCGGGCGAGAATGACCGCGTCATCGGAGCCATGACGATACGGTTCTTGAGGTGCAGGCCCTTGTAATCAAAGGGCTTGAAGAGGGCGTCGGCGGCCATGGGCGCTCCGGTCAAACGATTGTTCGAGAAGCCCCAGCTAAAGCACGGTCGTGCGGTTCCGTCTGTGCAGTTTTTCTGGAAGCCGCTGGGCCTCACCTAGGGGCAGCTCGCGCGCGCCCACTTGCCTTGAAGCGCGGCCTCAAGCATTCTTGTCTGAACAGTGATAAGATGACCGGACTAGACGGCATCTGCGGAGGACATTCCATGAGCGACGGCGCGATCGATCTGAAGGCGGAGGCCCGCTCCAAGGCCTATTCCATGCCGCTCGACGAGATCAACATCGTCGATCTCGAACTGTGGCGCACCGACACCATGTGGCCCTACTTCGAGCGCCTGCGCAAAGAGGACCCGGTCCACTACCACCCCGAGGGCCAGCACGAGGACGGGCCCTTCTGGTCGGTGACCAAGTACAACGACATCATGGCCGTGGACACCAACCACGAGGTCTTCTCCTCCGAGCCGTCGATCACCATCTTCGACCCCAAGGAAGACTTCACCCTTCCGATGTTCATCGCGATGGACCCGCCCAAGCACGACGTCCAGCGCAAGACCGTCAGCCCCATCGTCTCGCCGCACAACCTGCAGGCGCTGGAACCGCTGATCCGCTCGCGGATCTGCAACACCCTCGACAACCTGCCGGTGGGTGAGCCCTTCGACTGGGTGGACCGGGTCTCCATCGAGCTCACCACCCAGATGCTGGCCACCCTGTTCGACTTCCCCTTCGAGGACCGTCGTAAGCTGACCCGCTGGTCGGACGTCGCCACCGCCGGCCCGGAATCGGGCCTGTTCAACTCCACCGATCCCGAGGAGGCCGAGGCCCAGCGGAAGATGGAGCTCTTCGAGTGCGTGGACTACTTCAGCCGCCTCTGGGCTGAGCGGATCGCTCAGCCGCCCAAGGGCGACCTCATCTCCATGCTGGCCCATGGCGAGGCCACCAAGGACATGGATCGCATGGAGTATCTGGGGAACCTGATCCTGCTGATCGTCGGCGGCAACGACACCACCCGCAACTCGATGACCGGCTCGGTCCTGGCCCTGAACCAGAACCCGGACCAGTACAAGAAGCTGCGCGAGAACCCCGACCTGGTGCCCTCGATGGTCTCGGAGACCATCCGCTGGCAGACCCCGCTGGCCCACATGCGCCGCACCGCCACCCGTGACTTCGAACTGGGCGGCAAGACCATCAAGAAGGGCGACAAGGTCATCATGTGGTACGCCTCGGGCAACCGGGACGAAGAGGTGATCGAGAACCCGAACGCCTACATCATCGACCGCGAACGCCCCCGCCAGCACCTGTCCTTCGGCTTCGGCATCCACCGTTGCGTGGGCAACCGCCTGGCCGAGCTGCAGCTCAAGATCCTCTGGGAAGAGATCCTCAAGCGCTTCCCCACCATCCAGGTGGTCGAAGAGCCCAAGCGCGTGCCCTCGAACTTCGTGAAGGGCTACGAGCGCATGATGGTGACCATCCCGTCCAAGAACTAGGCGAACGCCGGCGGTTTCCAGGAAGCCGCCGGCGCGCTAAGACGCCCCATGAGCACGATCCCTCCCCGCCTCGTATGACGCTCCTGACCTGATCAGGTGAGACGCCGCGCGCCAGCGTGGCGAACAGGGGCCCCGGCGGCCTCGGCGAGACGAGACGAGAGACGAGACCTTCATGACCACCCCGACCCCCGACTGGGCCGCGCGCTTCTCCCAGCGCATGGCGCGCGTCCGCGCCAACGAGATCCGTGAGCTGCTGAAGCTGCTGGATCAGCCCGACATTCTCTCCTTCGCCGGCGGCATTCCCGATCCCGGCCTGTTCCCGACCGCCCGCATCCAGACCGCCTATGACGCGATCCTGGCCGATCCGGCCCAGGCCGCCGTGGCCCTGCAGTACTCGGTGAGCGAGGGCTACCTGCCCCTGCGCCGCTGGATCGCCGAACGCATGGCGCTCTACGGCGTCCCCTGCGACGAGCACAACATCATGATCACGGCGGGCTCGCAGCAGGGGCTCGACCTGCTGGGCAAGCTGTTCCTCACCCGCGGCGACACGGTGATGGTGGCCCGGCCCACCTATCTGGGCGCCCTACAGGCCTTCAACGCCTATGAGCCGGACTATCTGGACCTGCCGCCCGGCGCCCTGGCTGGCGAGGTCGACGCCGAAGCCCTGATGGCCGGCCGCGCCCCCAACCCCCTCGGCTACTTCGTCCCCGACTTCGCCAATCCCACCGGCGAGAGCCTGACCCTGCCCCAGCGCGAGGCCCTGCTGGACCTCGCCGAGGCCCTGGACATGACCCTCATCGAGGACGCCGCCTATCGCGAGTTGCGCTTCGACGGCGAGGCCCTGCCCACCCTGCTGTCCCTGGACATCGCCCGCTCCGGCTCCCTCGAGGCGGCCCGCACCTTGTTCTGCGGCACCTTCTCCAAGACTATCTCCCCGGCCCTGCGCATCGGCTGGGTCTGCGGCCCCCGCGCGGTGATCGAGAAGCTGGTGCTGCTGAAACAGGGCAGCGACCTGCACGTCTCCACCCTCAATCAGATGGCCGCCTACGGGGCGGTCGCCGAGGGCTACGAGCAGCACCTGGGCATGCTGCGCACCGCCTATGGCGCCAAGGCCCACGCGACCCTGCAAGCCCTGGAGCGCCACATGCCCCCCGGCGTCACCTGGTCCCGGCCCGAGGGTGGCATGTTCGTCTGGCTGTGGCTGCCCGAAGGCATGGACGGCAAGGCCCTGCTGGAGCGGTCCCTGGCCGAGGAGCGGGTCGCCTTCGTGCCCGGCGAGCCCTTCTTCGCCGAGGTCCCCGCCGCCAACGCCATCCGCCTCAGCTATTCCCTGCCCACCCACGCGGAGATCGACGACGGGGTGGCGCGCCTGGCCCGGCTGATCGCGCGGATGACCTAGTCCACCCCGTAGGCCCCGCGCTCCAGCGCCTTGAACAGCGCCAGCACCTCGGGGTCGGCGAAGGGCAGCAGCTGGGTCATCAGCACCCCGCCCTGCCCGGCCTCGGGATCGGCCCAGTAATAGGTGTTGGCCAGGCCCGCCCAGGCTAGGCTGCCGGCCCCCCGGCCATCGCCGGTGGGCTCCGGGGTCACCATGGCGGCCAGGCCGTGGCCGACCTCCATGTGGGGATAGAGGTCGAAGTCGTTGCTCATGTTCGGCATGGACGAGATGAGCATCCCCGCCCGGTGACCGGCGGTGTGCGACTCCGTCAGGCCGCGCAGGGTTTCGCGCGAGATCACCCCGCCGCTCTCGCCCCCCAGCAGCATCCGCAGGAACCTGGCGTAGTCGCCGGCGGTCGAATAGAGCCCGCCGCCCCCCGACAGCACCTCAGGGTTCGCCGGCATGCCGAAGGGGATGGGGATCAGGGCGCCGTCGGGCCCACGGACATGGACGCTGGCCTTGCGGGCCGCCTGGGCCTCCGACAGCGCGAAGCCGGTGTCGCTCATGCCCAGCGGGGCGAAGACGTTCTCCCGCAGATAGGCGTCCAGCCTCTGGCCGCTGGCCGCCTCGATGACGATGCCGGCCCAGTCGATGCCGATGCCGTAGATCCAGCCCTGGCCGGGGTCGAACATCAGCGGCTGGCGGTGCGCGGCCCGGGTCCCGGAATTGGGGTCCAGCGCGCCGTCCGTCTGGGAATAGGCCAGCAGGCCCGGGTGGCTGAAGGCGTAGGCGAAGCCGGAGGTGTGGGTCAGGAGCTGGCGCAGGGTGACGAACCCCTGGGCCGGCCGCAGCCTGGCCTTGCCGCCGGCGACGTCCTCCAGGACCTGCAGGTCCTTCAGATCGGGCAGCAGCTCGCCCAGGTCCCCGTCGAGGGTGAGCTTGCCGCGCTCCACCAGCTGCAGGGCCGCCACCGAGACGATGGCCTTGGTCATCGACGCGATCCAGAACACCGTCCCGACGTCCATCGCCGCCGCCTGGCCCGCCGCCCGCACGCCCGCGGCGTGTTCATAGGTCACCCCGTCCCGGTCGGTGACCAAGGCCACCGCCCCGGCTATCCGCCCGCCCGCGACCGCCTCCGCCAGCGCCGCCTCGAAGGCCCGGAAGCTCACAGCCCCAGAACCATCTTGGCCATGATGTTGTGCTGGATCTCGTTGGACCCGGCGTAGATCGAGGTCTTGCGGTAGTTGAAGTACATGGGCGCCAGGGTGGCGGCGTAGTCGGGGCCCGCCCGGGCCTCGTTCCGTTCGCCGCGGATCTCGGCGAAGGTGTCCTGGACGAAGGGCTGGGCGTAGATTCCCGCCGCCTCCAGGGCCAGTTCGGTGATCGCCTGCTGGGCCTGGCTGCCCTCCAGCTTCAGCATGGAGGAGGACGCCCCCATGGCCTCGCCGGAGGTGCGGGCCGCGAACATCCGCAACTCGGTGGCGTTGAGCGCGTCGACCTTGATCTGGGTCTCGGTCAGCTTGCGGCGGAAATCGGTGTCATCCAGCATCCGCTGACCGCCGTCGGAGCGCTCCAGGGCGGCGATCTTCTTCACCTTGGCCAGCTGGTGGGTCAGGCCCGGCGCATAGGCGTTGCCGCGCTCGAACTGCAGCAGGTACTTGGCGTAGGTCCAGCCCTGGCCCTCCTCGCCGATGCGGTTGGAGACCGGAACCCTGACGTTCTCGAAGAAGACCTGGTTGATCTCCTGGTCGCCCTCCGGCGGGCCGTCCAGGGTCGGCAGGGGGACGATGGTGATGCCGGGCGTCTTCATGTCCAGCAGCAGGAAGGAGATCCCCATCTGCCGGATCGCCTCGTTGGAGGTCCGCACCAGGCAGAACATCCAGTCGGCCCACTGGGCGTAGGTCGTCCAGATTTTTGAACCATTCAGTACATAATGATCCCCGTCCCGCTCGGCCTTCATGGACAGCGAGGCGAGGTCCGATCCGGAACCCGGCTCGGAATAGCCCTGGCACCACCAGACCTCGGTGGAGAGGATCTTGGGCAGATGCTGCTTCTTCTGTTCGTCGGTGCCGAAGGCCATGACCACCGGGGCGCACATGCGGATGCCCATGTTGGCCGTCGACGGCGCGCCGGCCAGCGCCATCTCCATGTCGAAGATGTACTTCTGGGCGTGGCTCCAGCCGGTGCCGCCGTATTCCACCGGCCAGTCGGCGGCCATCCAGCCCTTGGCGTGCAACCGCTTCAGCCAGCGCACCTCGCCGGCCTTGTCGATGTGGCCGTTCTTCGACTGGGCCATGTGGGCCCGCATGTCGTCGTCGAAGGCTTCGGCGATGAAGGCGCGGACCTCGTCGCGGAAGGCGAGATCGGCCTGCGAGAAATCGAGATCCATGCCGACTTTCCTTAAACGCCGTCGAGGTATTCGATCTCGGGACGGCCGCCCATGCAGGGGCCCATCTTGGCGCCGGCGGCCTTGAAATAGTCCGTGCCGCCGTGGGCGGTCAGGGCGTCCTGATCCTTGTAGAGCTCGAGGACCTTGTAGGTCTGGGGATCGGTGCGGCTCTTGGTCAGCTGGTAGGCGACATTGCCCGGCTCATTGGCCCGCACCTGCTTGGCGAGGTCGGTGAAGATCGCCTCGAATTCCGCGTTCTTGCCTTCGGCGACCTTCAGGGTCGCGATCACACCGATCATAGCCGTCTTCTCCCAACGCTTGTTTGAGGCGACGGTAGA
>JAUSMJ010000073.1 GCA_030645575.1 Caulobacter sp.
GGCGCCGTGCAGATGATCGAGCCGGAGCTGACGGGCGACTTCGCCGCCCTGATGGTCTGGGCCGACGCGATCCGCCGCCTGAAGGTCCGCGCCAACGCCGAGACCGCCACCGACGCCGCCGCCGCCCGCCAGTTCGGCGCCGAGGGCATCGGCCTGGTCCGCTCCGAGCACATGTTCTTCGACGCCGTGCGCATCGCCGCGGTGCGCGAGATGATCCTGGCCGACGACCGGGCCGGGCGGGAACAGGCCCTGGCCAAGATGCTGGTCATGCAGCGCGAGGACTTCGTCCAGCTGTTCTCCATCATGGAGGGCCTGCCGGTCACCTTCCGCCTGCTCGACCCGCCCCTGCACGAGTTCCTGCCCCACACCGCCGAGGATGTGGAGGCCGTTTCCAAGGCCACCGGACTGGACGCCGCCAAGCTGCTGGCCCGCGCCAAGGAGCTGCACGAGGTGAACCCCATGCTGGGCCACCGCGGCTGCCGCCTGGGCGTGGCTTACCCTGAGATCTACGAGATGCAGGTCCGCGCCATCCTGGAGGCCGCCATCGAGGTGGTGCAGTCGGGCAAGGCCGCGCCGATCCCGGAAATCATGCACCCGCTGGTGGCCAAGGGCCTGGAGATGAAGTTCCTGCGCGAACTCACCGATCGGGTCGCCCGCCAGGTGATGACGGAGAAGGGCGTCACCATCGCCTACATGGTCGGAACCATGGTGGAGCTGCCCCGCGCCGCCATCCGCGCCGACGACCTGGCCGAGCACGCCGAATTCTTCTCCTTCGGCACCAACGACCTGACCCAGACGACCTTCGGCATCAGCCGCGACGACGCGGGCAAGTTCCTCGGCGCCTATCTGGAGAAGGGCATCTTCGAGCAGGACCCGTTCGTCACCCTCGACCAGGACGGCGTCGGCGACCTGATCCGGCTGGCGGCCGAGCGCGGCCGGGCGGTGAAGCCGGGCCTCAAACTGGGCATCTGCGGCGAACACGGCGGCGACCCGGCCAGCATCGCCTTCTGCGAGAGCGTCGGCCTCGACTACGTGAGCTGCTCCCCCTTCCGCGTCCCGATCGCGCGACTGGCGGCGGCGCAGGCGGTGTTGAACCGGCGATAGGGATCAGGGACCGGCTATCCAGTCCCAAGGGACAGGAAAGCCGGTCCGGTCAGAGGGACTGGACTAGCTGTCCCTTGGGACTGCTTGTCCTGTCCCGTTACACCGCCACCCCGAACAGCGTCCCCACGCCGGCGGTCGCGGCCATGGCCAGGGCGCCCCAGAAGGTCACCCGGGCGGTGGCCTTCCAGATATTGGCCCCGCCGGCCTTCGCGCCGACCGCGCCGAGCAGGGCCAGGAAGGCCAGCGAGGCGACCGACACGGCCACCGTCAGACTGCCCGGCGGGAACAGGAACACCATCAAGAGCGGCATGGCCGCGCCGACCGCGAAGGTCGCGGCCGAGGTCAGCGCCGCCTGGATCGGCCGGGCCTGGGTGATCTCCGAGATGCCCAGCTCGTCGCGGGCGTGGGCGGCCAGGGCGTCGCCGGCCGTCAGCTGGTCGGCCACCTGGCGCGCCAGATCCGGTGTCAGGCCCCGGGCGACATAGATGCCGGCCAGTTCCTGGCGTTCGGACTCGGGGTCCAGGGCGAGCTCCGCCGTCTCCCGCGCGAGATCGGCCCGCTCGGTGTCGGACTGCGAACTGACCGAGACATATTCCCCGGCCGCCATCGACATGGCCCCGGCGACCAGGCCCGCGATGCCCGCGACCAGCACCTCGCTTCGGCCGCCGGCGGCCGCGGCGACCCCGACGATCAGGCTGGCGGTCGAGACGATGCCGTCGTTGGCGCCCAGCACGGCGGCCCGCAGCCAGCCGATGCGCGCGACCAGGTGGCGCTCGGCGTGGGATTTGAGGCGACTCATCGGCGGCTCTCGCGCGCATCGGCCCCGTGCGGCCGGCGCCAGCATCGGCCGAGTCGCCCGGTGACGGCGAATTCACCTGACAAGTCCGGTCGGGCGTGGCTTCCTCCGGCCTTCTTCTGGGGGAGGGAGGCGCGCCATGGCCGCCGGTTCAACGACATTCGACGCTGCGGCGGAGACCGCGAAATACCTGGCGACGCTGCCGCCCGAGGCGCACGCGAAGGCCACGGCCTACACCCAGGGCGGCCACTGGCTGCTGCTGTGGGGGACGCTGGTCGCCATCCTGGTCTCCTGGATCATCATCCGGGCCGGAGTCCTGGCCCGTATCCGCACCGGCGCCGGCAAGGGCCGGATCGGCTGGCTGGCCGTGCTGGCGGTTTTGCCGGTCTGGTTCGTGATGGACTCGCTGCTCAGCCTGCCCTGGTCGGTCTATTCGGACTGGTGGCGGCAGACCCAGTACGGCCTGACCAGCCAGGCCCTGGGCGGCTGGTTCGCCGACTGGGGCAAGGGCCTGATCGTCGGCCTAATCATGAACGTGATCCTGTTCAGCCTGATCTACTGGATCATGCGCCTGTCACCGAGACGCTGGTGGCTGTGGGGCGGGCTGGTGACGAGCGCCTTCCTGATCTTCGGCATCGTGGTCGCCCCGGTGGTGATCGAGCCGCTGTTCAACAAGTACACGCCCGCGCCGGCCGGTCCCATGCGCGAGACGGTCGTGGCGATGGCCAGGGCCAATGGCGTCCCGTCCGACAAGATCTTCATCTACAACGGCTCCAAACAGTCGAACGCCTATACCGCCAACGTCTCGGGCCTGTTCGGCTCGGCGCGCGTGGCCATGAGCGACACGATGTTCAGCAAGGGCGCGGATATCGCCGAGGTGCGCGGCGTGGTCGGCCATGAGATGGGCCATTACGTCCACATGCACGCCCTGTGGTTCGCCGGCGTGTTCAGCCTGATCGCCATGATGGGCTTCTGGCTGGCGGGCCGGCTGTTCCCGATGGCCGCCCGCCTGATGGGCTCGGGCGTGGAGGGCATCGCCGACCCGGCCGGCCTGCCCGTGCTGGCGGCGGTGCTGTCGGTGCTGAGCCTGCTGGCCACGCCGCTGATCAACACCGTGGTGCGCGTCGCCGAGGCGGACGCCGACAACTTCTCGCTCCAGCGCGTGAACGAGCCCGACGGCCTGGCCAAGGCCCTGGTCAAGACCATCGAGTATCGCGCCGCGACCCCCGGCAGGTGGGAGGAGATCATCTTCTACGACCACCCCTCCGTCGGCTGGCGCGTGCGCAACGCCATGGACTGGAAGGCGGCGCATCTGAAGCGGGAGCCGGTGATGATCGATCTGACGCCGGGCAGCCCGCCGACCACGACGGCGCCGGCCGATCCGGCCGCCAAATAGGGTTGCGTCCTTCGACACGGCCCTTCGGGCCTGCTCAGGATGACGTGCATTTTGTCTACGTCATGGTGAGCAGCGCCCGCAGGGCGCGTGTCGAACCACGCAGCGCCGCTATCGCTTCCGCACGAACACCGTTCCCGCCGAATAGCCCGCGCCGAAGCTGCAGATCAGGCCGGTTTCGCCGGACTTGAAGTCGTCGCTGGCCCGGTGGAAGGCGATGATCGAGCCGGCCGAGCTGGTGTTGGCGTAGGTGTCGAGGATGATGACGTTCTCCTCCGGCGTCGGATCGCGATCCAGCACCCGGCGGCCGATCATCGCGTTCATGTTGATGTTGGCCTGGTGCAGCCACAGGCGCTTGAGGGCCGTCGGGTCGAGGCCCAGCTCGGCCGCGTGGTCGGCGATCATCTGGCTGACCATCGGCACCACCTCGCGGAACACCTTGCGGCCTTCCTGGATGAACAGCTTGTCGCGGGCGCCGATGCCCTCTGGCGCGGCGTTGTTGAGGAAGCCGAAGTTGTTGCGGATGTTGTTGGAGAACTGGGTCTTCAGCTTCGTGCCCAGGATGTCCCAGCCTCCCTCAGCCAGGTCGGCCCGCTCGAGGATCACCGCCGTGGCCACGTCGCCGAAGATGAAGTGGCTGTCGCGGTCCTTGAAGTTCAGGTGGCCCGAACAGATCTCCGGATTGACCATCAGCACGGCCTTCGCCGAGCCGGTGGCGATGAAGTCGGCGGCGGTCTTGATGCCGAAGGTGGCGCTGGAGCAGGCCACGTTCATGTCGAAGGCGAAGCCGTCGATGCCCAGCGCCTGCTGCACCTCGATGGCCATGGCCGGATAGGGGCGCTGCATGTTGGAGGCGGCGCACACCACCGCGCCGATCTCGCTGACCGGCTTGCCCCATCGGGCGATCGCCTCGCGGGCGGCGGCGACGGCCATTTCGGCCAGGATGGAGATTTCCTCGTTCGGGCGCTCGGGAATGTCGGGCCGCATGACGGCCGGGTCGAGGATGCCGGACTTGTTCATCACGAAGCGGGCCTTGATGCCCGAGGCCTTCTCGATGAACTCCGCCGAGGACGGGGTCTGGGCCGCGATCTCGCCGGCGGCGATGGCCTGCGCGTTCTCGGCGTTGAACCGTTCGGCCCAGGCGTTGAACGCCTCGACCAGCTCGGCGTTGGAAATGCTCTGTTCGGGCGTGTAGAGCCCGGTGGCGGCGATAACGGCCTGATGCACGGCGATGGGTCCCGACGATGGTCGCGCCTGCTTCATGCGCGGCGCTGTTCTGGTTCGCGGCGATAGATAGCACGCCGCGCGGCCGCGTCAGCCCATGTGGCCAAAGGGCAACGCTACAAATCCGCCTCATTGCGCCCGCTGAACCGCCACGCACGCGCCGCGTTTGGACCCTACGTCCGACACGGCTGGGGAGCTGAAAAAGCGTCTAGGAGTACAAGACGATGAAGTTTCTCATGATTGCCGCCGCGACCGCCGCCCTGTCGGCCGCCGCCATCCCCGCCGCCTCGCAGGCCCAGGAAGTCTACGGCACGGTCGGCTACGCCAATGTCGATACGGGCGACGCCAACCTCGGCGCCATCCAGGGTCGCCTGGGTTACAAGTTCAATCCCTACGTCGGCGTCGAGGGTGAAGTCGCGTTCGGCGTCAGCGGCGACTCGGTCGGCGCCGTCGATGTCGATCTGAAGCACCAGGTCGGCGGTTTCGTCGTCGGCTTCGTGCCGGTCAGCCCCAAGGCGGACCTGTTCGCCCGGGTCGGCTACACCAGCTCCAGCTTCGACACCTCGCTGGGCGACCTGGACGATGACGGCGTCGCCTTTGGCGCCGGCGGCCAGTACCACTTCACCGACAAGGACGGCGTGCGGCTCGACTGGACGCGTCACGACTATGACGCCGGCGAAGCGGATGTCTGGGCCGTGGCCTACACCCGCAAGTTCTGATTTCGTAAGATCGCGACCAAACACGAGCCCCTCCCGGCGACGGGAGGGGCTTTTTGGTTGACGGCGCGCCGTCGGCGACGACACTCCCCGGCCGGGGAAGAGGCGCACACGTGAACGCAACGCTCATACAACTGGCCGCGTCGGCCGCCCTGGTGGCCCTGATGATCGCCGTGGCCGGCTGGGCGCGGATCGCCCGGCCATTCGCGCCCCTCGACGAGGCTGCGGCCCGGACGCTGCTGGCGGGCGAATTCCCCGGACGTATTCCCGACCGGGTCTGGATCGCCGGCGACGGCGCCGGCGCGGTCGCGCGATCGGGCGAGGATGCGCTGGTGGTCTACCGCCTGGGCGATTCCTGGGTCGCCCGGTCGATGCCCTGGCGGCTGGCCATGGTCGCGCCGGTGCGGCGGGGCAGGGTGCTGCTGAAGCTGCGCGACCCCGCGGCGCCGATGGCCCGGCTGGCGGTCAGCGGCGTCAATCCCTGGCCTCCTGAAACCCCCGCCGAGGCGCTTGCCGCATGACCCTCGATCCGATCACACCGGCGTTCAGTCCCGTCGATTGGGCCGTGCCGGTCTTCGTCGTCACCATCGTGCTGGAGATCCTGCTCGCCCGGTTCCGCAAGGCCAGGGCGGTTTACGAAGTGCGCGACACGGCCACCTCGCTCGGCATGGGCCTGGGCAGCCAGATCGCCGGCCTGCTGACGGCCGGGGTCGTTCTGGCCGCCACCCTGTGGGTCTACGAGCATCGCCTGTTCACCCTGCCGATGACGGCCTGGTGGGCCTGGGTGGCGGTGTTTTTCCTCGAGGACCTGACCTATTACTGGTTCCACCGCCTGTCGCACGAGCGGCGGTTCTGGTGGGCGGCCCACGTCAACCACCACACCTCGCAGCACTACAACCTGTCCACCGCCCTGCGGCAGACCTGGACGGGCGGGATCGCCGGGACCTGGCTGCTGTGGCTGCCGCTGATCTTCCTCGGCTTCCCGCCGGCGATGGTGGCGATCCAGAAGGGGATCAGCCTCGTCTACCAGTACTGGATCCACACCGAGGCGATCAAAAAGCTGCCCCGCTGGTTCGAGGCGGTGTTCAACACGCCCTCGCACCACCGCGTGCACCACGCGCGCAACCCGCGCTACCTCGACGCCAACTACGCCGGCATCCTGATCATCTGGGACCGGATGTTCGGCAGCTACATCCCCGAGACCGACGAAGAGCCCTGCCGCTATGGCGTGGTGCATAACCTCGGCGATTTCAACATCTTCCGGGTGGCGTTTCACGAGTGGATGGCCATCGGCAAGGACCTGGCCGGCTCGCGGTCGCCGCGCGAGGTGGTCGGCTACCTGTTCGGTCCGCCCGGCTGGAGCCCCGACGGCTCGCGCGACACCTCCGCGACGCTGAAGGCCAAGTGGCGCGCGCGGGAGGCGGCGATGCCGACCCCGGCGCCGGAACAGATCGCGGCGGAGTAGGCCAAAGCGGCGTTATGGGTCCTTCGAGACGCCGCTTCGCGGCTCCTCAGGATGACGAGCACGGTGGGGTGTCGTCGCGCCGGCGCCATCACCATCACGGAACGTCGTCATCCTGAGGAGCGAGCCTCAAGCGAGCGTCTCGAAGGACGCACGTCGCTTCCGGGTCACTCCCGCAGCAGCGGCAGCGACAGCCCCCCCGCGGGCCGCTGCGTCAGCAGCTCCCTGCGGAAGCGGAACAGTTCGGCCGGCCGGCCGCCGGTTTCGGTGTCCATGCGGCCGAGGCCCTCGACCAGATCGATGCGCTCGACCACGCGGCGGAAGTTCTGCTTGTGCAGCGGCACGCCGGCGATGGCCTCGACGGCCCGCTGCAACGCCGACAGGGTGAACTCCGGCGGCATCAGCTCGAACACCACGGGGCGGTATTTCAGCTTGCCGCGCAGGCGGCCCAGGCCCGTGGCCAGGATGCGCCGGTGGTCCGACAGCATCGGCTCGCCCAGGGCGGCCGACAGGGCGCGGGGCTCGACTGTGGTCTCGCCGCGCTCGCGCGCCCGGTCGCGGGCCGCTTCCGGGGCCAGACCGGCCTCGTAGAGCAGCTCGTAGCGGTCGAGCACCCGCTCTTCGTTCCAGCGGGCGTCGTCGAGCGCGAACAGCAGGCGCGCGCGGGCCAGCCTCGCCTCGTCCCTGGCGGCCCAGGCGCGCAGGGCCGGGGCGATGGCCGCGTCGATCAGCGCCGGCCGGCCCTGACGCCAGTCCTCCCACGGAAAGAACCGCGTCCAGGGCGCCCAGGCGCTGTCCGGGGCGTCGGTGTCGACCGCCGACGGGGTCAGGGCCAGGTAGCCGACCGACACGACGCGCGCGGCGCCGGCGCCGATCTCGGCCCGCGGCGCGTCGCGGCCCTTGTTGCCGAAGGTGTAGAGCTGCTCGACATAGCCCAGGTCGAACCGCGTCTGTTCGGTGACGAAGTCGCGCAGGGCGATCTCGAACGTGCGGTGCCCCTCCGGATCGAACGGGCCGAATGGCAGGCCGGCCAGGGTCGAGACCTGGTCCGTCGCCGCGTCGTGCGGCCGCACCGTCAGCACCACCGCCTCGCCGCCGCGAATGGCCATGATGACGGCGGACAGGCCGATGACGACGGAATGGGGCATCACAGGGGGGGCTAGGGGTTGGGGGCTAGGGATTAGTCGAGCAACGACGCGGCGTCATCTGAACCTTGCCAGACCCTAGTCCCTAGCCCCTCGTGTCCGCTACTCCGTATCAAACGCCGCCTGCACCGGTTCGAACCCGGCCGCCTCCGACAGCACATGGAAGCGGTGAACATACCGCTTTTGCGCCTCGCTGGGCGCCTGGGGTTCGATGGTCAGGCGATAGCCGGCCGGCGGCGCGCCGAAGATCGCCAGGGCTTCGTCATGGCCAAATCCGGCCAGCTGCGTGGCCTCGAAGAAGGCGCAGGCCCGGTCGGCCTGTTTGATCAGCTTCTTGATCGTCGCCGGGGTCTTGGCCGGCAGGCCGAAGCGGGCGTGGATGGCGTGTTCGAGCCGTTCCTCGAAGTCCTTGTAACTGACCCCCAGCGCCGCCTTGAACGGGCTGATCATGTCGCCGATCACATATTCGGACGCGTCGTGCAGCAGGGCGGCCAGCCGCCATTTCGGATCGACGGCGGGCTGGATGTGCGCCACCAGCTCCTCGACGACCATCGAGTGCTGGGCGACGGAAAAGCCGTGTTCGCCAATGGTCTGGCCGTTCCAGCGGGCCACCCGGGCCAGGCCGTGGGCGATGTCCTCGATCTCGATATCGACCGGGGAGGGGTCGAGCAGGTCCAGTCGACGGCCCGACAGCATCCGTTGCCACGCGCGTGGCGCCGTGTTCCCCGAACGTGTGCTTCGCAGCCCTTTCGCCACCCGTTCGTTCCTTTTCTGAGCAGGGCGTTTCCACTGGCGCATTGGTTGATAAAGATCAATGTCTAGGGGTGGTGTTGCGATCACGGTTCGGTTGAAGGAGACCTTTGAATGAGCTGGGCGAGGATCATGGCGCCGCTTGCGGGCGGTGTTCACGACGCGGAAATCCTGAAGCTGGCGGCCGCGCTGGCGGCGCCGTTCAAGGCTGAGCTGGCGGCCGTCCATGCGCCGGCCGATATCGCCGATCTGATGCCCTGGATGGGCGAGGGTTTCATGGGCGGGGTCCAGATCACCGCCATGGACAGCCTCAAGGAGGCCGCCGCCGAGGGCGAGCGGTCGGCCCGCGCCGCCGCCGAGGGCTGCGGCTACGCCAACACCCGGTTCGTGTCGCTGGAAACGCCGGTCTGGGCCGGCCTGTCGATGGAAGGCCGGCTGTCGGACGTGGTGCTGTTCGACAACGAGGCCGCGCGCGGTCGCGGCCCGCTGGCCGAGGCCTTCCAGCAGGTCGTGGCCGACGAACAGCGGCCGACCATCGTCGCCCGGCCCGGCCTGAAGGCCGGCGGCGTGGCGGTCGTGGCCTGGGACGGCGGCAAGGAAGCCTCGCGCGCCGCCCGCACAGCCCTGCCGCTGCTCGAAAAGGCCAGCCGCGTGGTGATTCTCGCCGCCCCCGCCGCGTCGTCGCGGTCGTTCGACGCCGAACGGCTGAAGGGCTTTTTCGGCGCCCGCGGCGTCGCGGCCGAGGTCGAGCTGATCGCCGAATCGGGCGACGCGGCCCACCTGCTGCTCGCCGCGGCCGGGCGCCTGTCGGCCGATATCCTGGTCGCTGGCGCCTTTGGCCATCCGCGGCTGCAGGAATACATCTTTGGCGGCACCACCCGGACGCTGCTGAACAACGACGGACCGTCGCTGTTCCTTTCGCACTGACCTGACAGAAAACGAGGATCTCAATGACGCTTTCGCGCATTGTCATGCGCCTTGCGCGCAATCCGGGCACCGAATTCGCCGACGGCGACGACCACCGGGGCTACAGCCTGGTCGCGCCGCTGGGGGCGGACGGCAAGCTGGACGTGGATGGCTTCCAGGCCCACCGGGGCGAGTGCTCGGTGCGTCGGTTCGCGCCCGAGGAGGAGGCCGTCACCGGCGTGCTGAAGCGGCGCGGCCAGACCTGGTATTTCGACTATGACGCCTCGGAAGACACCGACGACGAGCCGGTGCATCGCCTGGGCGAGCACAGCTTCACCGTCGGTGAATACGTCTCCGTCGCCGACGAGGACGGGCGGATGCTGGCCTACAAGGTGACCGAGGTCAGTCCGCTCCGATAACGATCCCGCGGGTCTTCCGGCCGCCGACATTGTGGCGCACCAGGGCGTCGGCGTCCGAGAAGCTGTCGTCGTCGCTGTCGTGGCCCCGCCTGGCCTTCAGGGTGGCGACGACCAGCGGGCCGCCGCGCGGGCCCCGGGCCTCGTAGCCGACCACCGACCAGTCGCCGGTGGCCTTGTCGCTGGCCAGGATGAAGCGCGAATAGATCCCGTCGTCGCGATGGCGGCTGCGTCGGGTCTCGCTCTCGACCGTCTTGCCATCGACCTCGACGTTGCGCTGCACGCGGATCTCGGCGCCGTCGTCGTTGGCGTTGATCCGGGCCCCGTCCTCGCCGCCGACATCGATGTTGGCGGTCGAGTCGCCGGCCCTGATCGTCACGCCGGGCAGGCGGATATCGACCTCATCCCCGCCGCCGGACTCGGCCTTCGCGGTCGCCGAGGCGGCGTCGGACGGCGCCTTGGGGACCAGGGCTCGCAGGTCGGTCTCGATCGGCGCCAGGACTCTGGCCGCCGAGCCGCCCTCCAGCTTGATCAGCTTAAGCGTCACCTCGACCCCGTCGGCGCGGTAGTCGCAGGACAGGCCATCGGCCGCGGCGCTGACGCGTTTGAGCGTCCCTTGCGTCTCCGGGCAATCGAGCTTGCTGATGACCTTGAGCGCGCGGGCGGCCCGCTGGCGGGCGGCGTCGGGGTGGTCGCAGGCGGCCAGGGCCAGGGCGGCGCAGCCGGCGGCCAGCAGGGCGATACGGTTCATGGGGCGGTCCCTCGGGAGCTATCTTGTAATGCAAGAGTGCTGCGCGCGGTCCGGACCGTCCAGTGAAATCGCGGTAACGGAAGGCGCGGGGACATGCACTTCAGGGCGTGTCCCCTTCCGCAAGCAAGGGACCCGCACTGGCGCGCATATCGCTGATCTCCACGCCCAATCCGTTGAAATCCCACAGTTCCGCGCGCGTTATCCGACCGCGCGAAACAATCTGTCCATCACCCCCTCAACCGTCCCCCATACTCACGTCATTCCCGCCGCACGGGGAGGGCGTATGGCCATGCGACCTTGCGGCGGCGGGGATGATGTTCGAGCGGAGTTCATCGGGACCGGCATCTGTGCGCCGGCCCGCCCGCCGGGATCGCGTCGGCTAAGCGTTAATACCGCTGCCTACCGGCGCCCCCGAAAAAACGGACATCGCGGAGCGTTCCACTGCCGCGAGCCTGCCAAGACCCTACCCTCTTGCACCCGGCGACAGCCGGGGCGCTCCGCGCCACCTCCCCACCCTCGCTGGAAACAGTGGAGGTCGCGACGTCATGCGTTGTCGAACCTCGCGATCCGCGCTATGTGTATGAAATGGTATATGGATACACATCATGCGCACCAACATCGTTATCGATGACGAGCTGATGTCCGAGGCGCTCAAGGCGACCGGACTGAGCACCAAACGGGAGGCCGTTGAGCTGGGCCTGCGGACGCTGGTGAAGCTGGGCGAGCAGGAAGCCATCCGCCAGTTCCGTGGCCGACTCGCCTGGGAGGGTGATCTCGACGCCATAAGAACCGACGGGTGATCCTGGTCGATTCCAGCGTCTGGATTGACTATTTCCGGGGTGTCGTGACGCCCCAGTCCGACCGGCTGGACGGGCTGCTGGGGCGTGAACCGCTGGCGACGGGCGATATCGTGCTGACCGAGGTTCTGCAGGGGTTCACGAGCGACCGGGATTTCAATCAGGCCCTGCGGATGCTGTTGTCGCTCACGCTGGTCCAGATCGGCGGCGAGGACATCGTAGTCCAGGCGGCTCGCAATTTCCGTTCTCTGCGGGCGCTGGGCGTCACCGTCCGCAAAACCATCGACACCCTGATCGCGACCCGCTGCATCCAGGACGGCCACGCCCTGCTCTACAGCGACCGCGACTTCGACCCGTTCGTCGAGCACCTGGGGCTTCAGTCGGCGATGACCGAGCGGTAATGCACCGTCAGGGCGTGGCCGCCCTTCCTCCCGCCTCGTAGGCCGCGGCCTGGGCCGCGACCACATCGATCAGGTTGCCCATGGTCAGTTCCAGATCGATCAGATGCAGACCCATGTCGGGCTGCGGCACGCCGTCCTGGACCCAGCCCCCGCCGAGGCTCCAGGCGTCGCCGTCGCCCTCGAATACGGCCAGATAGATGCCCCGGTCGTCGTCGCGACACTCGGCGTAGAGCGGTGTCTCCGGCCGGAAGTAGGGCGTCCCGGCTTTCGCGCCCAGCGCTTTCCACATCGGCCCCTGAACCCCGAACGGCGGAATGATCATCTCGCCGTTCGTGGCGAGGAGCGGCTCCAGCCGGCCCCGGCCGCCGGCCAGGGCGGCCGGATTGGTGCAGAGGGCCTGCTGGTCGCCGAACCGCGAGGGAAAGCCCACTGGCGGGCCGGGGAGGTGGAAGCTGTTGAACACGACGACGCAGCCGATCTGTCCCGCCGCCCGGCAGGCGGGGATGGCCTTGAACGTGCCGCCCACATCAGCTCCCGTCGGGGCCAGCACGAAACTGCCGGGCAAGATGGCCGAGACCAGCCGCGCCTGCAGCGGCTTGCCGTCGATCGACCCGGCGATCAGTGGCTCAAGCAGCACCGAGCCCTGGGAATGGCCGATCAAGACGAAGCCGCGACCCTGATTGTCGTGCTCAAGGTAGTAGGTCCAGGCGGCTGCGGCGTCCGCCTCGGTCAGGGGCGCGGCGCCTGCCGGCGTCGGCTGGCCGGCGGCGCGGCGCTTCATGTCCTCCAACGTCAGCTGACGGTAGAGCGGGACATACAACCGGCAGACCGAGCCCAGCTGCGCCAGCTGCAGCCGCACCACCCGCGCCTCCGCCTCGGTGAAGGTGATGGGCGCGTTGATCGACGGCGCCTCGGAAATGGTCGGATAGAGGTAGAAGCAGTCGATCTTCGGCTCGGGCCGGCGTGGGGCGGGGAGCGTGCGGGCGCCGCGGGGGCCGACGGTTTCGGCGGACAGGTCGATGGCGCAAGCGTCCTGCCGCCCCGGCCGGCAGACCCAGCTTTCACCGAGGGCGTAGTCGGGCGCCGCCGGCGGAAGATCGCCGGCCGACGCCGCGCTCGCGCAGCCGGCGATGGTCACGGTCGCCGCCAGCGCGATCCAAAGTCTGTTCATGAAGAAACTCCCGCCGAAGCGGGACCCTATCGCGACGCGCGGGGACATGCACTTCAGTGCGTGTCCCCAGCCGGCGGGTCCAGCCCAATGTCGGAAGAAGGGGACACGCACTGAAGTGCATGTCCCCGCGCGACTACTGCCCCGGCCGGGTGTTCCCCGCGCCTTCGCGGCGGGCGAGGAAGGCCAGGCGTTCGAACAGGTGCACGTCCTGCTCGTTCTTCAGCAGGGCGCCGTGCAGCGGCGGGATCAGTTTGGTCGGGTCCTTCTCGCGCAGGATCGCCTCGTCGATGTCCTCGACCATCAAGAGCTTGAGCCAGTCGAGCAGCTCGCTGGTCGAGGGCTTCTTCTTCAGGCCCGGCACCTTGCGCATGTCGTAGAAGATGCGCATCGCCTCGGCGACCAGCTTCTCCTTGATGCCGGGGAAGTGGACATCGACGATCTCCTGCATCACCTCGGCTTCGGGGAAGCGGATGTAGTGGAAGAAACAGCGGCGCAGGAAGGCGTCGGGCAGCTCCTTCTCGTTGTTCGAGGTGATGATGATGATCGGGCGGACCTTGGCCGAGATCGTCTCGTCGGTCTCGTAGACGTAGAATTCCATCCGATCGAGCTCCTGCAGGAGGTCGTTGGGGAATTCGATGTCGGCCTTGTCGATCTCGTCGATCAGCAGCACCGGGCGGACCGGGGCCTCGAAGGCCTCCCAGAGCTTGCCCTTCTTGATGTAGTTGCGGACGTCCTTGACCCGCTCCTCGCCCAGCTGGCTGTCGCGCAGGCGGGTTACGGCGTCGTATTCGTACAGGCCCTGGCTGGCCTTGGTCGTCGACTTGATGTGCCAGGTGATCAGCGGCGCGCCCATGGCCTTGGCCACTTCGTAGGCCAGCACCGTCTTGCCGGTGCCCGGCTCGCCCTTGATCAGCAGGGGGCGTTCCAGCGCCACGGCGGCGTTCACCGCGACCTTCAGGTCCTCGGTGGCGATGTAGTTGGACGTGCCTTCAAAACGCGAGCTCATGAGATCCCCTGGCGCGTTTTCGCGCTTTCGAACAAACGTTCAATTCAGGGGCAGCCTAAAGCGCAATCCGCGACATTCAAGCCGGTTTCGGCGGCTCGGCCGGCCCGCGCCGAAGGGCCGCGGGCGGATCGCTGGCTGGAAAGGTCTCTTCGAGTTCCTCGTCGAGCACCGCGTCCAGCCGCTCGGCCTCGTCGTCGGGGGGCGGGGTCCTCGCTTCCCTCCCGCGCCGGCAAGGGCGGGATGTCACGCCCCGAACCTCAATCGGCGCCGGGATTGATCGACACGGGGTCGCTGGCGGGGAAGGTTTCCTTCAGGCCCTTGTCGAGCTGCTTGTCGACATGGGGATCGGCGTCATCGCGGACCTTGTCGGACGGATCGACGGCCTTGTCGGCGGGCTTGTCCTTCGGGGCGAAACTGCGGTCCTGGGTCATGGACGAACTCCGGATTGGCGGGAGCGTGGATGCTCCGCGGGTCCCGGAATCAACCCGCGCCTCAGGCCTTGGTTCCTGTCGCGAGCCGTTCGGACAGGGCCTGGGCCATGGCCTGCATGGCCGGCTCCCACTGCCCGAGCGTGGGCGGCAGGAAGACCCTCGCCTGCGGATACCAGGGGTAGCGGTCGGTGCCGAGCATCGGCCAGGCGCCGGGTGTGGAGAGCAGCCAGAGCGGCGTCCCGCAGGCCCCCGCCAGGCAGCTGGTGGCGTTCGACGGCCCCATGACCAGGTCGAGCGCGCGGCAGAGGGCGGCCACGTCGTCGAGGTCCTGCTTCAGGTCGATCCCCGGCGGCGACCAGATCTCCACGCCCAGGTCGCGGCGAGCGGCCTCGAGCTCGTCGGCGCAGTCGCCGTACTGCAGGTTGACGAAGGTCGCGCCCGGCACGGCCAGCACCGGCTTCCACTGCTCGAAGGGCGAGTAGAAGCGGTGGCGCGCCCCGGCGCGGACCAGGCTCTTCCACAGCAGGCCGACCGTCGGGCCCTGCGGCAGCTTCGCCTTCCACCAGGCGACGCGCTCGGGGTCGGGGGTCAGGAACCCGGCCCGGTCCGGGAAGGCCTGGGAACCGCGGCGGAAGCGCCGCATCAGCGAGCCGATCGGCGCGTACAGGTCCAGCCCGGCGTGGTCGCCGGCGAAGGGCGCGCCGCGCACGGTGTGGCCATCGACGCTCCAGGTGCTGTGCGCGCCGACCTCGGCGGTCGGGAAGGAGCGCTGGAACAGCGAGACCAGCCGCGGCTCCACGGCGATCAGCAGTCGGCCGTCGGGGCCCAGGGCGTCGAGCAGGTCGGGAATGACGTTGGCGAACATCACCTCGTCGCCGAGCCCCTGTTCGGCCATCAGCAGCAGGGTCTTGCCGGCCAGGTCACTGTCCGGCGTCCAGCGCGGGGCGTCGATCATGAAGTGGGTGACGTCGGCGAACCTTGGCTCCAGCCGCGCCTCGTAGTCGTCCCAGCCGTCGCCGACCTGGCCGCCGGCGATGCGGATGGTCGAGCGGGCGAGCAGCATCATCAGCCGCTCCTCCTCGCTCATCACGCCGGCGAGGGCGGTCTGGCAGTCGTCCAGGGCCCCGGCGATGTCGCCCAGCACCAGCCGCGCGTTGCCGCGATTGTAGCGGGCCTTGGCGAAGGCCGGGTCATGGGTGAGCGCCTCGTCGAAGAAGGTGACCGAGGTCCGGGGGTCGCCTTCCTCGCCGACCACGGTGCCCAGGGTGTTCCACAGCAGGGCGTGGTCGGGATGGGCGGCGATGGCCGGCCGCAGGATATCGACCGCCTCGGCGAACCGGCCCTGGTCGCGCAGGGCGCAGGCCAGGTTGTTGGCCCCCTCGTGCGAGGTGGGGTGGCTGGACAGGTAGTGGAGGAACAGCTTTTCGGCCGTTTCCTTCAGGCCCATACGATAGGCGAGGCGGCCCATGTCGTTGGCCACCTCGGCGTGATCGGGGATCAGGGTCAGGGCCGATTCGTAGCAGCGCACCGACGAGGCGAAGTCGCCGGCCCGTTCGCGGGCGATGGCCAGCAGATACCAGCCAAAGCCGTTCCGCTCGTCCATTTCCAGGACCTTGATGGCCAGATCGCCGCCGCGCTGGAAGTCGTCGGCCTGCAGGGCCCGCACCGCGTCCTGCAGCAGCGGCTGGACGGCGAGGGCGCGCAATTCGCCGACCGCCTCGTCGAGCCGGGCCAGCGCGTCCTTCGACCCGGCCTGGCCGGCGGCCTCGCTGGCCATGCGTGGACGCGACGGCGCGGCCGTGGTTTGCGGGAATCCCAGGGCGGCGGCCGAGACGGCGGACTTCGCGGCGGGGTGCGGCGGCATGCGGGCGGACCCTCGAGGGTGGGACGGGAGCGTCTCCAGTTCGCCCGTTCATGCTTAATTCCGCCTTAAGGCGCGGGGCGCGGCGGAATGGCGCACAACATCCCGTTAACCATGCCGCTTTAGCCTTCGTTCAACTGGGTGGGCGGAGTTTCGACGGATGTTGGCAACCGCGCCGCACGCCAAGTCCGGAGATTGTTCGTCGTGCCGCTGAAACTGTCGCTGAAACCTGGGGAACGATTCGTCCTCAATGGCGCCGTGGTCCAGAACGGGGATCGGCGCGGCGTGTTGATCCTGCAGAATAAGGCCTCGGTCCTGCGTGAAAAGGACATCATGCAGGAAGAGGAGGTGAAGACGCCGGCGCGTCACGTCTATTTTCCGGTGATGATGATGTATCTCGATGAGGCCAACGCCCTTCGGTACTACGACGAATTCGTGCGCCGGCTGTCGGAGTTCATGAACGTCATCCGCAATCCGGACGTGCTTGCCGACTGTGTAGCGATCTCCAGGCACGCGATGGCGCGCGAATACTACCGGGCGCTCATGCTGTGCCGGAAATTGATTGAGTACGAAGACGAAAGGTTGGGGGATGGGGCTGCAGGCGTATCAAAAGGCCGCGGCGCGGGCTGAAAACCCGCGCGACGCCGAGTACCGGCTGTTTGGCCAGGTGACCCGCGCCCTGCTTCAGGCTGCGGACAGGCCCGCCGACGACATGCTCGGTCGCATGGACGCCCTCGACTGGAACCGGCGCCTGTGGTCGGCGCTGGCGAGCGACTGCGCCAATCCCGAGAACGATCTGCCCGAGCCTCTGAAGGCCCAGATCATCTCGCTGAGCCTGTGGGTCAGCCGGCACACCAGCGCCGTCATGCGGCGCGAGGAACAGATCGATCCGCTGATCGATATCAACCGCATCATGATGCAGGGCCTGTCGGGTCAGTCCGAGGCCGCCTGACAGCAATTGCCGACCGCCGACGCGATGCGTCCGGCAAAAGATTCCGGCCGGCGGCCGGCGTTGGGCCGGGCGTGTCCGTGGCCCCGTTTCGGGTCATTAAAGATCAGGAAAATCAGCGGGTTGAAAAAGGCCGGAATGCCGTTCGGCTGGCCCGCCGCTTGCGATGCGTTCCGTGGGCAAGAACGCCCGCCCGGCCGAAGGCCGAGATCCCCCGACCAGAATGGAAGGACCGCCGATGCTCAGCAACTCGGTGAACACCAACGTGGGCGCGCTGCTTGCGCTCCAGAACCTCAACGCGACCAACATGGAACTGTCGCAGACCCAATCCCGGATCAACACCGGCAAGAAGGTGGCCTCGGCCAAGGACAACGGCGCTATCTGGGCTATCGCCCAGAGCCAGCGGTCCACGTCGCAGTCGCTCAATGCCGTGCGGGATTCGCTCGACCGGGGATCGTCCACCATCGACGTGGCGATCGCGGCCGGCGAATCGGTCTCCGACTTGCTGTTGCAGATGAAGGAAAAGGCCCTGGCGGCGTCGGATGCCACGCTCGACTCCACCAGCCGGTCCGCTCTGAACGAGGACTTCAAGGCCCTGCGCGACCAGATCGCCAAGGCCGTGTCGAACGCCGATTTCAATGGGAGCAATCTCATCAAGACCGGCGCGACGGCGATTGCGGCCCTCGCCAACGCGGATGGATCGTCGAAGATCACCGTCGCCGCCGAAGTCATGGCGCTCGGCGGCTCGATCGTCACGGTGGCGGCGACGGGAACGATCGGCACCGTGACCACGGCCACGGCGATGATCACGACCGTCACCACCTCCATCACCAACACCAGCGCGGCGCTCGCGCGCCTTGGCACCAAGTCCAAGGCGTACGATAGCCACCGCACCTTCGTCGGAAAGCTGCAGGACAGCCTCGACGCGGGCGTGGGCAATCTCGTCGACGCGGACCTCGCGAAGGAAAGCGCCAAGCTCCAGGCCCTGCAGACGAAGCAGCAGCTCGGAGTCCAGGCCCTCTCGATCGCGAACTCGTCGTCGCAGTCGCTGCTGTCACTGTTCCGGAATTAGGCCGCGAAGCCGGGCGAGGGGGATCTCCTCGCCCGGCAGCCTTTTACCCCCGCGCGCCCGGCAGGACTTGCCGACCAGGCCGCCGCCCCGGCAAAATCTGCAGGGGCCCAACGTCCCTAACAGACCTATAACCCAACAAAAACAGTCACCTGCGGCCAAGGTCCCGGTCGGTCGAATTGGCCCGGCGATTGCTTCCTATCCAAGCGGACAAAATGTCCCCGGCCGTCAAAATGACGTCGGACACCTGGAAAGGGAATATCGTCATGGCGCTGAACAGCGTTAACACGAACACGGGCGCCCTCGTCGCGCTGCAGAACCTCAATACCACGAATGCCGAGCTGAACAGCGTTCAGGGCCGCATCAACACCGGCAAGAAGGTTGCTTCCGCCAAGGACAACGGCGCCATCTGGGCCATCGCCCAGTCCCAGCGCAGCACGTCCAACGCCCTGAACGCCGTCAAGGATTCGCTCCAGCGCGGTCAGTCCACCATCGACGTCGCGATCGCGGCGGGCGAGTCCGTTTCCGATCTGCTGCTGCAGATGAAGGAAAAGGCTCTGGCCGCTTCGGACGCCACGCTCGACTCCGCCAGCCGCACGGCCCTGAATGAAGACTTCAAGGCCCTGCGCGACCAGATCACCAAAGCCGTCTCCAACGCCGACTTCAACGGCGCCAACATGATCAAGGCCGCGGGCACGACCATCACCGCCCTGGCCAACGCGGACGGCTCGTCCAAGATCACGGTGGCGACGCAGTCCCTCGCTCTGGGCGGCGTCAACGTCACGGTCGCGGCGGCCGGCTCGATCGGCACCGCCACCCTGGCCACCGCGATGATCACCACGGTCACCACCTCGATCACCAACACCGGCGCGGCCCTGGCCAAGCTCGGCACGGGTTCGAAGGCGCTGGAGTCGCACTTCACCTTCGTCAGCAAGCTGCAAGACGCTCTTGACGCCGGTGTCGGCAACCTCGTGGACGCCGATCTGGCGAAGGAAAGCGCCAAGCTGCAGGCCCTGCAAACCAAGCAACAGCTCGGCGTGCAGGCCTTGTCCATCGCCAACAGCTCGTCGTCGGCCCTGCTCGGGCTGTTCCGCTAGGCAAGCGCGGGGGCGGGCGTCTGACGCCCGTCCCCGGTCGCGGCGGCGGTGGCCTGGGGGGCGCCGCCGTTCGCCAACAGGAGAGTCGTCGACCGGAAAAGGCCGGCGCCAGGAGAGATGAAAACCACCATCACGCCCGCGTTGAAAATCCAGGACTCCGGAGTCTACCAGGCTCCGCCGGTCGCCGGATTCGACGCATTCGTTCAACCGCCCGAGAGCCCGCGCCAGAACGCCGACCTGCGCCTGATCATCGAAGAGGATCAGGCCTCCGGGACCTTTGTCTACAAGACCCTCGACCGCCGGACGGGCGAGGTCGTCAGGCAATTGCCCCGCGAGGAGGTGGTGCGACTGAAGGACACGCCCGGCTACGCACCCGGCGGCGTGATCGACGCGCACTCATAGGCGGTTTCCCGCCGCGGCCCTGGTCGCGTTCGACCTTCATCACCGACGTCGCGCCGCGACGGCGGCCTTCATGGTTTATTCCCGTTAACCATAAGCGAACGTTCTCCCGCCTAGCCTTCGACGGGGCGGCTCGATGAGTCGCGTCACGTCGAGAAGCGTCGTGAGGGGAATGAAGCCATGTCGATCAGCGTCCACACCAACCAGTCCGCGCTGGTCGCGCTGCAGAATCTGAACAAGACCAATGACGAGCTCGCCGGTGCGCAGAATCGCATCAGCACGGGCCTGAAGGTCCAGGGGCCAAAGGATAACGCCTCGGTCTGGGGCATCGCCCAGGCCCAGCGCGCCGACGTCGGCGCGCTCGGGGCGGTCAAGATGAGCCTGGACCGGGCCCAGTCGATCTCCGACGTGGCGATCTCGGCCGGCGAAACCATCTCCGATCTTCTGATCTCCATGAAGGAAAAGGTCACCGCGGCGATGGACCCGTCGCTGGACACAGTGTCGCGGACCGCCCTGAACTCCGACTACAGGTCGCTGCTGCGGCAGATCACCCAGATCGTCAACGACGCGGAGTTCGACGGCGCCAACATGCTCGACAACTCGCTGGGTACGGGCGTTCGTTTCCTGGCCAATGCCGACGCCAACTCCTACATCACCCTGACGGCCAAGAACATGTCGCTCGGCGGGGCGATCATCACCATGGGGGCGGTGACTTCGATCTCAACCGTGACTCTGGCCACGACCATCCAGGGCCTGCTGACCAGTTCGATCTCCAACGTCAACCAGGCGCTGGGCGACATGGGGGCCCAGTCGCGGCAGGTGGAGTCGCACAACAAGTTCGTCTCGAAGCTGACCGATGTGCTCAACTCGGGCGTCGGCAACCTCGTGGACGCCGACCTCGCCAAGGAAAGCGCCCGCCTTCAGGCCCTGCAGGTCCAGCAGCAACTGGGCGCCCAGGCCCTGTCGATCGCCAACTCCGCGCCGCAGATCATCCTGTCGCTGTTCCAGGGCGGGTAATCGAAGCGTCGTCGTCGCCACGCTATAAGGGTGGCGAGACGGTCCCCGGAGCGCTGGCATGATCGAACTTCGCGACCTGCTCCCCGAGGACGAGGAGCGTCTGTTTCAGTGGCGCGGCGAGCCGGACGTCGCGCGTTGGATGTCCGACGCCGACGTGTCCGGTCGTGAGGCCCACCGCGCCTGGTTCGATCAGCTGCGCGGCGATCCCGATCTCAGGGGCTGGATGATCCTGAGCAACGGCCGTCCCGCGGGACTGCTGACCCTGACCGGCCTGGCGGGGCACCATCGCCGGGCGGCGTGGAACTGGTTCATCGGCGACCGCGAGGCCCGCGGCCGCGGCGTCGGGCGGGCCGCCCAGGTGCTGGGGCTCGACCAGGCCTTCGGCGCGCTGGGCCTGCACAAGGTCTGGGCCGAGGTGTTGGCCGACAACGACGCGGCGATGAAGGTGCAGACCGGGGCTGGTTTCCGCCGCGAAGGCTATCTGCGGGGGCATGTGCTCAAGGACGGCGAGCCGCGCGACGTGGTCATGCTGGGCATCCTGGCCGAGGAATGGGCGGCCCTCGCGCCGGCCGCGCGGCGCAATTTGACGGACGCGGGACTGATCGCGGCCTGAACGGGCGCGGCGGCTCGCCTTAACACCCTGTCAGCCCTTGTCGGGCAAGGTGTGGCCGTGGGAATCCGCCAGGACGATCATGGCCCTTACGATCGATAGCAGCATCCTGCTGAGCTACTACCAGGCTCGGTCAGGCGCGAGCGCCGGCAATACGGCGACCGGCGGGACCGCGTCCGCCGGGACCAAGACCCAGTACGCGCCGACCCCGCCCTGGTCGACGACCTCGGGCGCGCCGCGCTCCAGCGCGCTGGTCAAATCGGTCATGGCCGGCCACCGTTTCATCAACGAGGGCGCGGCCCAGCTGGATCTGGCCGGGGCCAGCAGCGACTACAAGAAGCTGTTCGCGCTCTACCAGGGCCTCAACACCCTCCATGGCCTGGGCGAACGTCTGCAGACCAAGGGCATCTCGACCACCGAGAAGAACCGCATCGCCGACATCTTCACCCGCGGCATGAGCGAGGTCTCGACCTACACCGACAAGGCCAAGCTCGAGCAGATGCGGCTGACGCGCGGCGAGACGATGATCTCCGACAAGTCGGCCGTCGGCGTTCCGCGGGCGAAATACCAGTACACGACCGGCAAGATCTATTCGGGCGCCCAGGGCGACGCCGTGCCGGCCTTCGCGGGCGCCGTCGCCTTCACCATCTCGGTCAAACGCGGCGCGGCCACTCACACGATCAACGTCGATCTGGCGGGCATGGGCGCCGAGCCCCGAACGATGGGCGCGGTAACCGCCTTCATCAACACCAAGCTCGAGGCCGAAGGCCTGCAGACCCGGTTCAGCGTCGTGCGCACGGCCGGCGAGCCGCGCAAGGTCACCACGGGCGGCACCACGGTGACCCTGCCGGCCCTGGCCGACGACTTCGCCTTCAGGGTCACCGGCGATTCGACCGAACAGACGACCTTCTCGGCCGCCACGACCAAGCCGGCGGTCTATGTCACGACCCTGGCCGGCAATCCCGACCCCGACAAGGACGTGAAGACCGACGACGGCGTGTTCCAGAGCAGCCTGGTCAAGCTGGACGGGACGGCCGTCGGGGCCGAGGGCGCGCGGATATTCTCCGGAACCCTGGAAGGCACGATCGAGACGGTGCGGACCTCGAAGGTCGGGGCCGACGGCTCGCTCTACGTGCTGGCCGACGTCAAGACCTCGGTCGATGGCCAGACGGTCAAGGGCGCGCGCGACGTGGCCCTGCTCAAATACGACAGCACCGGCCAGCTGATGTACGCCCGCACGCTGGGGGCCGCCGACGACGCCCAGGGCCTGGCCATGACGGTGGCCGCCGACGGCCGCGTGGCCATCGCCGGCAAGGTCACGGGCGGCCTGGCCGGCGCGACCGACGGGCCGATCAACTCCGACGACGACAGCGGCCTGAGCGACAGCTTCGTCACCGTGTTCGACGCCAGGGGCGACGAATCCTGGACCGCGCGGCGCGGGGCCCTGAAGGAGGACGAGGCGACGGCGGTGGCGTTCGGGGAGGGCGGCCTAGTCTATGTCGCCGGCCGGACCAAATCGACCATCCCGGGCGGCGGCGGCGGCCTGGGCGACTGGGACGGTTACCTCACCGCCTTCGCCGCCGACGCCACGGGAGTTCCCAGGGCGCTGTTCACCAACCAGTTCGGCACGGCGGGTTCCGACACGGTCAGCGGCATCGTCGTGAACGGCGCCACCGTCACCCTGGCCGGCGTCGAGAGCGGTCACGGCGTCCTGCGCGGCTTCAACGTCACGCCCACGACCACGACCACGGAAAAGATCGTCAACAATGGGGTCATCACCGTCAATGTGACGACCACCACCAACGGCGCGTCCTCGACGACCAGCAACAGCTACGGCGCGCCGGACGGGTCGGGGACCAGTTCGACGACCACCACGGTGCACACCTCGGCCGCCAGCTACGCCGCCGGCGCGACGCGCGACCTGGGCGACCTGCAGGGCGGCCAGATCGCCGGCATCGGCCTGGACGGCGGCGACCTGTGGGTGGCCGGGACAACCCGCAACGCCGCCCTGTCGGTGACCGGGACGACCAGCGCCTACAACGGCGGCCTCGATGCTTTCGCCGGGCGGATTTCCACAGATCTTTCCAGTGCTTCCCGGGACAGTCTCAGCTATTTCGGCGGCTCGACCGACGACACGGTGACGGCCATGGCGGTGTCGGGCGGCAAGGTCTGGGTCGCGGGCCGGGCGGCGGCGGATCAGCCCGGCGCGACGGCCATCGCGACCAAGGACGGCTATCTCGCCGAACTGGACGTTGTCGCCGGCACGGCCTCGGTCCAGCGCCTGACCGGCAAGGACGGCATCGCCACGGCCACCTCGATCGCCATCGACGGCACGGGGGCCAGCGCCCTTGACAAGCTGGGGCTGCCCAAGGGCGCGCTGCTCTACGCCGACTCGGTCAAGGTCACGGCGGCCACCAGCGCGCGGGCCGGCGACACCTTCCAGATCCGCACCGCCGAGGGCGGCCGCCTGGCCACGGTGACGCTGGAGGCCAACGACACCCTCGACACCCTGGCGGTGAAAGTGCGCCGCGCGGCCGGCTTCAAGGCCAAGGTCGAGGTCGTCAGCGACGGCGACTTCCGCCGGCTGAAGATCACCCCGGCCACCGCCGGCGCCGCGGTCGAGGTGCTGCCCGGCAAGGGCGGCGTCGATTCGCTCGCCTCCCTGGGCCTGACGCCCGGCGTGGTGCGCAACACCGTCATCGACAAGAACGGCAAGAGCGTTTCGGCCGACGGCGGCGGGCCGGTGTTCGGCCTCAGCCTGCCGGCGCAGCTGGACGTGAGCACCGACACGGCGATCAAGAACGCCCTGGCGGTGCTGTCCAAGTCGCTGACGAAGATCCGCGACGCCTATCGCCAACTCGAGACCGCGGCCAAACCGGCGAGCACGACGACCGCCGCCGCCAGCGGCCCGGTCCCGGCTTACATGACCAGCCAGATCGCCAATTACCAGGCCGCGCTCGACCGGCTGACCGGGGGCGGATAGGCGCCCGTCCGATCACACGGACTTGAAAGCGACACGGCCGCAAGATAGCGATTGCGGCCATGGAATATCTCAAGGACCGCCGGATCGTTCTGGCCATCGGCGGCGCTGTCGCGCTGCTCCTGGGCATTCTGATCGCGGCGACGATCATGGGCGGCGACAAGGGCCCCAGAAAACCCCCGCCGGCGGCGACGGGCGGTCTGGTCGTCGAGACCGGCCGCGACGACGACACGAAACTCGATCCGACCCGGCCGATCCGCTGCTTCGTCAACGGCGTCTTCGCCGGCGAGCTGACCCTGACAGAATGCGCCAGGCGCAACGGGGTGGCCACTGACGCGCTGGACGTCGGCGTCGATGAGACCGGCGCCCTGGCCGCCGCCAACGAGGCGGGCACGGTTCTGGCCCCCCTGCCGCCGGTCCAGACGGCGCCGCAGCCGCCGGCGCCCGCCGGCCCGGCCCCGACCCAGCAGCCCGCGCCCGTCCAGGCCGCGGGAGACACCTGCTGGCGCTACGCCGGCGGCGGCTGGTCGAAGGTCGGTTCGATGGACCTCAACAGCTGCGTCCAGACGCTCTACGCCGGGCAGTGCGAGGGCCGGGGCGGGGCTTCCTACGGACGCTGGGGCGACCAGACGCTGCGCCTGGTCCGCGACCGGGTCGAGATCTCGTCCGACAACCGCCGTTTCCGCACGCTGGTGGAACAGGGGGCCAACTGCTCCATTCCGCCGGTCGGCTAGAGATCAGGAGTTCCCGCATGTCCAGGCCGATCGCCATCGCCGCCCTTGCCGCCGCGTCCGCCCTGCTGGGCGCCTGCGAAAAGGAGGTCGAGGCGCCGCTGGATCGCGGCGTCTGCTACGCCATCGGCGGCAATCCCGACGGCTCGATCAAGTTCAACGTCGTGGCGCGCAACCAGCCCAACATCGAGAACTGCGCCGCGCAGCTCGAGGGCATGCGCCTGCGGTTCCTGCGCATGGGCGGCCAGACCCGCGAGATTTCAGGCGCCTACCAGGGCAACTTCATCTTCCTGCGCCGCGAAGGGATCTTCCGCTCCCAGCGCTGGGAGGGGAACCAGTACCTGATGCTGGTGCGCAGCGGCGACGGCCGGCTGGTCATCCCCGGCGCCGTCCAGACCGAATAGCGGTCTCGCGCGTTTTCATCGCGACGAAATTGCTGTGCATAAGCGCTTGCGCATGAGAACAAAGTGTGAACTCATATCTTTTACTATTGGTTAACGCCCTCTAGGTTGGGCGTCAGATTCCGGCGCGCCCGCGAAGTCCGATCGTCGGACCTCGGCTCAGGGAGCGGTCGCCGGGCGTGAAGAAGGAGCAATTCCATGGCGGGCAGCGTCAACAAGGTCATTCTGGTCGGCAACCTGGGCAAGGATCCGGAGATCCGCACGCTCAACTCGGGCGACCGGGTGGCCAACCTCAGCCTGGCGACCTCGGAAACCTGGCGCGACCGGACCAGCGGCGAGCGCAAGGAGCGCACCGAGTGGCACCGGGTGGTGATCTTCAACGACAACCTGGTGAAGGTGGCCGAGCAGTATCTGAAGAAGGGCTCGACCATTTACATTGAGGGCGCGCTGCAGACGCGCAAATGGACCGACCAGCAGGGCGTCGAGAAATACTCGACCGAGGTGGTGCTGCAGAAGTTCCGCGGCGAACTGACCATGCTCGGCGGGCGCGGCGACGGCGGCGGCGCGTCGCGCGACGAGGGCGGCGACTTCGGCGGCTACTCCAGCGGCGACCGCGCCCAGCCCAGCGGCCCGAAGGAAAGCTTCAGCGCCGACCTGGACGACGAGATCCCGTTCTAGGGGGCGGCGGGCTCGTGACCCCGATCCGTCTGATCGCCACCGATCTGGACGGCACCCTTCTGCGCGAGGACGGTGGCATCTCGCCCCGGACCCGGGCCGCCATCGGAGCCGCGCAGCAGGCGGGGCTGACGGTCGTCTTTGTCACGGCCCGCCCGCCGCGCGATGTTCATGCGATCGCCGAGCATCTGGACATCACCGGCATGGCGGTCTGCTCCAACGGCGCGATCGTCCACGATCTGGCGACGGGAGAGACGCACCGCCATGTGCGGCTCTGCTCGGATCTGGCGCGCGCGCTCGTCGCGGAACTGCGGAACGCGGAGCCAGCGATCACCTTCGCGGTCGAGCATGGCCACAAGCTGGGCCAGGAGCCGGGCTTTCCCGCCTTCTTCGCCGGCACGGTTCACCACCACGAACCCGCGGTTGGTCACGCCCACGAGCTTTGCGCCGAAGCGCTGACCAAGCTGCTGATCCACCATCCGGGTCATGAGGCCGAGGCCCTGGCGGTGATCCTGCGCGCCCATGTCGGCGACCGGGCCGAGGTGATCTGGTCGGGCGCGCCGTTCGTCGAGATCGCCCCCTCCGGTGTGTCCAAGGCCGCCGGTCTGGCGGCTCTCTGCGAGACCCTGGGCATTGCGGCTCGCGAGGTGATCGCCTTTGGCGACATGCCCAACGACCTGCCGATGCTGGCCTTCGCCGGGCGGGGCGTGGCCGTGGCCAACGCCCATCGCGACGTCCTCGCCGCCGCCGACGAGATCACCGCCGCCAATGACGCCGACGGGGTGGCCCTGATCATCGAGACCCTGCTCGGCTGAGCGGGTCGGCCCTACCAGACCGCGTCGCGGAAATTGTCCAGGATCATCTGGTCGGCGGTGAGCAGGCGGGCCCCGTCGGCCATGGCGTTGGCGACGATCAGGCGGTCGAAGACGTCACGGGTCCAGGCGAAGGTCGTCGCGGCCGCCACGATATCGGCGAAGCTCGTGGCGGAAAGTGAGACATCCGCCTGGTCATAGAGCCGGGCCAGGATGGCGGCGGGCGGGTTTTGCAATCGGCCGATCTCCGAAAGCACCTCGAGCTCCAGCACGACGCCCGGCGAGATCGCGAGAGGCTGGCGGTCGATGAGACGCCGCGCCGTGCGCGACAGCCGCCGCTCGTTGGCCTCCGCCAGCCAGATGGCGGCGTGAGTGTCCAGATGGATCAATCGGCGGCCCGCGGGAAGTCCGACGGGACCGAGCAGGCGAGGGTCAGCGCGCGAGCTTCCTCGATCGTCAGGGTTTCAGGGATCAGGTTGGAACCGGCCGCGAAGTAGGCCTTCATCCGTTCCGCGCGCGACGGCCCTTCCGCGCTCACGGGTTCGGGCCGCAACACCAGACGCCCCTGCTTGCGGCGGATGACCAGCGGTTCGCCCGTGGCCATGACCTCGTCGAGGTGCTGGGCCAGATTGCGCCTCAGCTCTGAAATGGTGACCTGCTTCATCTGTACAAAGTGGGACTCGAATTTGTACATGTCAACGCGAGCGCCGGCCCACGGTCCATCTTCCTCTTCGACCCCGTCCGGGGTTCCATCAGGCCTGCCTCCCGTGCGAGGAGGTCGGGCGTGACCTCCGCCACCTCGAAATCGCCGTTCCTGCTCAGCGAATGGGCCGCCATCGCGGCGATCGTCCTGATCTGGGGCGTCAACAACGCCGCGGCCAAGGTGGCCACCGGGGCGCTGCCGCCGTTCTTCGTCGGCGGGGTGCGGTTCGCCATCGCCCTGGCGGTGCTGATCCCGTTCCTGCGGCCGCCGTTTCCGCCGCTGCGCCAGGTCGGGCCGATCCTGCTGCTGCTCGGACCGCTGCATTTCGGGCTGATCTACTACGGCTTCTCGATCGTGAAGTCGCTCAGCCCGCTGGTCGTCGCGCTGCAGCTGTGGATTCCGATGACCGCCTTCTTCGCCTGGCGGCTGCTGGGCGAGACCATGACCCGCTCGGGCCTGGCCGGGATGGTGGTGGCCTTCGCCGGCGTCGCCTGGATGAGCCTGGACCCGCACGCGGCCGGCGACCTGCCGGGGATCCTGATCGGCGTGCTGGCCAGCGCCATGTGGGCGCTGGGCACCGTCTGGGTGCGCCGCTCGCCCGGTGTCACCCCGCTGAAAATGCAGGCCCTGACCTCGCTGGTCGGGGCGCCGGCGCTGCTGGCCGCGTCCTTCCTGGTCGAGGACCACGTCCTGGCGCGGGCGGCCACGGCCGGCTGGATGATCTGGGCCACCGTGGTCTGGGCGGCCCTGGCCTCGACGGTCGGCGCCACGGCCCTGCTGTTCTGGCTGGTCCAGCGGCGCGAGCCGGGCCGGGTGACGCCGTGGTTCTTGCTCACGCCGCTGGTCTCCTGCGGCATCGGCATCGGGCTGATGGGCGATCAGCTGACGCCGCAGCTGGCGCTGGGTGGCGGGGCGACCCTGGTCGGCGTGGCCCTGGTCGCCCTGTCGGAGCGCCGGGCGGCGGCCATCGCGGAGTCGGCGGCCTCGGCCCAGCTCTGAGCCGGCCCCGCGCCTACAGCCGCAGCCC
This sequence comes from Caulobacter sp., assembly GCA_030645575.1. Classification (GTDB taxonomy): domain Bacteria; phylum Pseudomonadota; class Alphaproteobacteria; order Caulobacterales; family Caulobacteraceae; genus Caulobacter. The sequence goes on from JAUSMJ010000073.1 coordinate 28,801, forward strand.
CAGTCGCGGCCCCAGCCAGACCATCAGGGCGTAGAGGGCCATGGTCAGCAGGCATCCAGCCGCCAGCGCCGGCCAGAAACCGACCCCGCGCCTCAACAGCGCCGGGATCAGCAGGAACATCGGCAGGGACGGCAGCACGAACCAGAAGGTCCCCGTGGCGTGCGCCGCCATCGTCCGGGCGTCGCCCGTGTCACGCCACAGCCAGATCATGCCCAGCACCGAGACCAGCGGCAGGGAGGCGATCAGCCCGCCCAGCCCAGGCCAGCGCTTGGCCATCTCGGAGGCGGCCACAACGAGAATCCCGGAGATCGCGGCCTTGGCCAGGAGATAGATCATCCCGCCTGATAGCAGATGTTTCGCCGCCCCGTCCGCGTCGGCGGGGTCAGGGCGCCTTGATCACCGCGCAGGCCACGCGCGCGCCAGCGCCGCCGATCGGCTGGCTGGCATGGTCGTCGGGCGAGGCGTGGATGACCAGGGCCGAGCCGTCGGCGTCGAGCAGGGGGCCGCGGTCGGCCATCGACAGGGAGACCGAAGGGCTGAACATCTCCGCCATGGCCGCGCCGTCGGCGGCCGCATAGAGGTTGGGCAGGTCGCCGGTCTCGTTGGCGGCCGGGTTCAGCAGGCCGTGAACCACCGGCCCGTCGTGGTGCATGTGACCGCCGGCCGACTTGAAGTCGGCGCTCGAACAGTCGGCCTTTTCGTGGAAATGCAGCCCGTGCCAGCCCGGCGTCAGGCCCCTGGCCGCGATCCGCAGCACCACGCCGCGCGGGGCCTCGGTCAGGGTCGCCGAGCCCATGTCCTCGCCGGCGGGCCCCTTCAGCTGGATCGTCACGGGGGCGGGTCCGGCGACGGCGGGCAGGGCGATCGCGGCGATGGCGAGGGGAAGGATCAGACGGCGCATCGAATTGCTCCTGAAAAGGACCTGCGAATCCCGAAAATCGTCGGAATTGCAGCCGTTAAGGCCTGAAAAAGCCGTCCGAAAGATGGCGCCGGGCGGATGCGAATGTTAACGAGGGACCGGACGCTTCCTGTCCGATTCTGACAGCAAATTCCCGCACTTGACCGACGAAACCAATACCCCTCCGGAAGACGCCCGGCGCGGGGCGGTAAGCCCCATCGCCATCGAGGACGAGCTCAAGCGCAGCTACCTCGACTACGCCATGAGCGTGATCGTCAGCCGCGCCCTGCCGGACGTCCGCGACGGCCTCAAGCCGGTGCACCGCCGCATCCTGTTCGCGATGAACGAGAACGGCTTCGCGTCCAACGCGGCCTATCGCAAATCGGCCCGCACCGTCGGCGACGTGATCGGTAAGTATCACCCGCACGGCGACGTGGCCGTCTACATGGCCCTGGTGCGGATGGCCCAGCCGTTCTCGATGGGCGTGATGCTGATCGACGGCCAGGGCAACTTCGGCTCGGTCGATGGCGATATGCCGGCGGCCATGCGCTACACCGAATCCCGCCTGACCAAGGCGGCCGAGGCGCTGCTGGTCGATCTCGACAAGGACACGGTCGACTACCAGGAGAACTATGACGGCTCGGAGAGCGAGCCGACGGTCTTGCCGGCCCGCATTCCCAACCTGCTGGTCAATGGCGCCGGCGGCATCGCCGTGGGCATGGCGACCAACATCCCGCCGCACAATCTGGGCGAGGTGGTCGATGCCTGCCTGGCCTTCATCGACAATCCCGACATCCCGCTCGACGAACTGCTCGACATCGTGCCGGGGCCGGACTTCCCGACCGGCGGCGAGCTGATCGGTCGCTCGGCCGCTCGCCAGGCCCTGATGACCGGCCGCGGTTCGGTGATCATCCGCGGCGTGGCCAGCATCGAGGAGCTGCGCAAGGACCGCGAAGGCATCGTCATCACGGCGATCCCCTTCCAGGTCAACAAATCCAGCCTGGTCGAACACATCGCCGACCTGGTCCGCGACAAGAAGCTCGAGGGCATCAGCGACATCCGCGACGAGAGCGATCGCACCGGCATGCGCATCGTCGTCGAGCTGAAACGCGACGCCCAGGGCGACGTGATCCTCAACCAGCTCTACCGCTTCACCGCCCTGCAGAGCAGCTTCAGCTACAACATGCTGGCGCTCAATCGCGGACGGCCCGAACAGATGGGCCTGCGCGAGATGATCACCGCCTTCGTGGATTTCCGCGAAGAGGTGGTGGTCCGCCGGACCCGCTTCGAGCTGGGCAAGGCCCGCGACCGCGGCCATGTGCTGGTCGGTCTGGCCATCGCCGTGGCCAACATCGACGAATTCATCCGCATCATCCGCTCCTCGGTCGATCCGGCCGAGGCGCGCGAGCGCCTGTGCGGCCAGGACTGGCCGACCGGCGACATGATGCCCCTGATCGCGCTGATCGCCGATCCGCGCACCGTGGTCACCGGCGGCGACCAGGTGCGCCTGTCCGACGAGCAGGCCCGCGCCATCCTGGCCCTGACCCTGTCGCGCCTGACCGGCCTTGGCCGCGACGAGATCATGGGCGAGGCCCAGACCCTGGCCGGCTCGATCGCCGGGCTGCTGGAGCTGCTGTCGGACCGGGCCAACATCATGGCTGTGGTCCGCGAGGAACTGGTCGAGGTGCGCGAGAAGTTCGCCATCCCGCGCCGCACCGTCTTCGGCGAGGGCGGCGCCGACATGGACGACGAGGACCTGATCCCGCGCGAGGACATGGTCATCACCGTCACCCACGGCGGCTATGTGAAGCGCACGCCGCTGTCGACCTACCGCAGCCAGCGCCATGGCGGCAAAGGCCGGTCGGGCATGTCGACCAAGGACGAGGATGCGGTCACCCGCGTCTTCTCCGCCTCGACCCACGCGCCGGTGCTGTTCTTCAGCTCGGGCGGCAAGGTCTACAAGCTCAAGGTCTGGCGCCTGCCGCTGGGCACGCCGACCTCGCGCGGCAAGGCGTTCGTCAACCTGCTGCCGATCGAGCCGGGCGAGAGCATCACCTCGATCCTGCCGCTGCCCGAGGCCGAGGACCAGTGGGACCGGCTGGACGTGATGTTCGCCACCCGCTCGGGCAACGTCCGCCGCAACAAGCTCAGCGACTTCGTGCAGATCAACCGCAACGGCAAGATCGCGATGAAGCTGGACGAGGGCGACAGCATCGTCGGCGTCGGCCTGTGCAACGCCGAGAACGATGTCCTGCTGACCACCGCGCTGGGCCGGGCGATCCGCTTCCAGGCCAACGAGGTGCGGGTGTTCGCCGGCCGCGATTCCACGGGCGTGCGCGGCATCCGCCTGCAGGACGGCGATGAAGTCCTGTCGATGGCCATTCTGGGCGGGGTGGCGGCGACGCCGGCCGAGCGGACGGCCTATCTGAAATACGAGCGAGCCCGCCTGCGCGCCCAGTCCGACGAGGACGGCGACGATGTCGCGCCGGTCGCCGAGGACGAGGACGACGCCGAGGGCGAGGCCGATCTGAGCCCCGAACGCATCATCGAGCTGGGCGCGGCCGAGGAATACATCCTCACCCTGTCCTCCGAGGGCATCGGCAAGCGGACCAGCGCCTATGATTTCCGCCGCACCGGCCGGGGCGGTCAGGGCCTGCTGGCGCAGGACCTGACCCGCAAGGGCGGCCGCCTTGTCGCCAGTTTCCCGGTGGAACAGGCTGACGAAATCTTGTTGGTGACGGACGCGGGCCAGTTGATACGGTGCCCCGTTGCGAATATCCGCATCGCGGCGCGCAACACCCAAGGCGTGATCGTCTTCCGCACCGCGGAGAACGAGCATGTCGTGAGCGTGGAGCGGCTCGAAGCAACGGGCGGCGATGAGGACGGCGTGACGGACGACGGGGGCGACCAACCCTCCGCGGCCTAGCGACGCAAAGGGGGACGGGTGGCGAGAGTCGGGCTGTATCCGGGCACGTTCGATCCGATGACCAATGGTCATCTGGACATCATCGGCCGGGCCGTGAAGCTGGTGGACAAGCTGGTCATCGGCGTGGCGCTCAACGAGGGCAAGGGGCCGCTGTTCTCGCACGAGGAACGGATGGCCATCGTCCGCGACGAGACCGCCCATCTGCAGAAGATCGCGCAGATCGAGGTGGTCCCCTTCAAGGGCCTGTTGATGCACTTCGCCCGCGAGGTCCACGCCGGCATCATCGTGCGCGGCCTGCGCGCCGTGGCCGACTTCGAATACGAGTTCCAGATGACCGCCATGAACCAGCAGCTCGACCGCGAGATCGAGACGGTGTTCCTGATGGCCGACCCGCGCCACCAGGCGGTGGCCTCGCGGCTGGTCAAGGAGATCGCGGTGCTGGGCGGCGACATCAGCAAGTTCGTCACCCCCGGCGTGGCGGCGCGGCTGCTGGCCAAGGTGGGGCGGGTCTGAAGCCTTGCGTCCTTCGACACGGTCCTGCGGGCTTGCTCCGGATGACGCGTATCCGCGTCCGTCATGGTGAGCGGGGGCGCAGGCGCGGGTCGAACCACGCACGGGGCTTGTTCTGGCCCCTTTGGCGTTCTACGCGGGCTGACGGGGCTTTTTGAAAGACGTAACCGCATGAAATTCGCGCCGATCGCGCTCGCCGCCTTGCTGCTCGCCGCCGCCGCGCCGGTTCTGGCCGCGCCCGCCGTCCCGGCTCCCGCGGCCGCCGACTGGCGCACGCCGGACCCCGAAAACGTCATGGTCATCGACACCAGCAAGGGGCGGGTGATCGTCGAGCTGGCCCCCTGGGCCGCGCCGCTCAGCGTCGAGCGTGTCCGGATGCTGACTCGCCAGGGTTTCTACGACGGCCTGACCTTCTTCCGCGTCATCGACGACTTCATGGCCCAGACGGGCGATCCGAAGAACGACGGCACCGGCGGCGCCGACAGCCTGCCGGACATGAAGGCCGAGTTCCAGTTCCGCCATGGCCGGGAGCTGCGCGCCACCCTCGTCGGCCGCCTGGCGCCGGACGAGCACGTGCCGTTCCTGACCGAGACCAGCTTCATCGACGGCTTCGCCGTTCGCGGGGCGCCCGCGATGCAGATGATGGTCGCGGCGGACGGCAGAATCTCGAGCTGGCCCCTGTTCTGCGCCGGCGTGCTGGGCATGGCCCGGGCCACGGAGCCGGACACGGCCAACAGCCAGTTTTTCCTGATGCGCCAGAACTATCCGCTGCTCGACGCCAACTATGCCGCTTTCGGCCGGGTGCTCAGCGGTCTGGAGGCGGTGCGGGCGATCAAGACCGGCGAGCCGGTGGCCGAACCGCGTGACGCGATGACGAAGGTCCGCATGCTGGCCGATATCCCGGCCGCCGAACGCCCGAAGGTCCAGGTGCTGAATACCGCCAGCCCCTCCTTCAAAGCCATCCTCGAGGCCGCCCGGGCCGCCGGCGCCGGCCCGGCGACGGCCTGCGACATCGCCGTCCCCGTCAAGATCGGCTGAGGAGCCCCGCCATGCGTTCGACCCTGCTGCTCGCCGTCCTGCTGTCGGCCGTCGCCCCGGCCGCCACGGCCAAACCGGCGGCCCCGACGGCCGCCGACTGGCGTGCGCCCGATCCGCGGGACGTGCTGGTGATCGACACGAGCAAGGGCCGGGTGGTCGTCGAGTTGGTTCCCGAGGTCGCGCCCGGTCATGTGGAGCGGCTCAAGGTGCTGGCTGGCAAGGGCGCCTATGATGGCCGCGCCTTCTTCCGCGTCATCGACCGCTTCATGGCCCAGACCGGCGATCCCCAGGACACGGGCGAGGGCGCCAGCGACCTGCCCAACCTGAAGGCCGAGTTCACCTTCCGCCGCGACGCCGCCTCGGGCTTTGTCGTGGCCGCCAGCCCGTGGGGAACCGAGGAGGGCTTCATCAAGGCGCTGCCCGTCGTCAGCCAGGCCTGGAGCTGGAGCGAGATGACCCAGGACGGCAAGGTGGCCGCCTGGGGCAGCTACTGCCCCGGCGTCGTCGGCATGGCCCGTGACGAGAATCCCGACAGCGCCAACAGCCAGTTTTTCCTGATGCGCCAGCCCTACCTGTCGCTCGACAAGCGCTACACCGCTTTTGGCCGGGTGATCAGCGGGCTGGAGGCGATCCGCGCGATCAAGACCGGCGAACCGGTCGCCGCGCCGCAGGATCGGATGGACCGCGTGCGCGTTCTGGCCGATATACCCGCCGCCGAACGGCCGACGGTGCGGGTCATCGACCCCGCCGGACCCTGGTTCAAGGCCGAGATCCAGCGCGTGCGCAAACAGAAGGGCGCCGATTTCTCGCTCTGCGACGTCAACATTCCTGCGGAAGTGAACTGAACTCATGACGACCGACGCCGAAAACACCCTGCTGCTGACCACCGACACCGGCCTGGTCACCATCAAGCTGCGCCCCGACCTGGCCCCCGGCCATGTGGAGCGGATCAAGGAGCTGGCGCGGGAGGGCTTCTATGACGGCGTGGTCTTCCACCGCGTGATCCCGGGCTTCATGGCCCAGGGCGGCGATCCGACGGGCACCGGTTCGGGCGGCTCGAAAAAGCCCGACCTGAAGGCCGAGTTCTCGCGCGAGCCGCACGTGCGCGGCGTCTGCTCGATGGCCCGCACCAACGCGCCGCACTCGGCCAACAGCCAGTTCTTCATCTGCCTCGACGACGCGACCTTCCTCGACAACCAGTACACGGTGTGGGGCGAGGTCGTGGACGGTATGGACCATGTCGATGCCCTGCCCAAGGGCGAGCCGCCGCGTCAGCCGGGCCGCATCGTCTCGATGAAGGTCGCCGCGGACGCGTGATCCCTGCGTGGTTCGACACGCACCCTGCGGGTGCTGCTCACCATGACGTAGACCAAATCCACGTCATCCTGAGCAGCCGCGCAGCGGCGTGTCGAAGGACGCAACCTGCCTACCGCCCCCGACCCGAAAGCCGCCGGATCGAGCTGACCTTGTCGTTGGCCCCCAGGGTCTTGAGGCTGGGGGTGTCGGCGTCGATGGTCCAGCACTGGCCGTTGAAGTCGCGGCCGGCGCACAGCTGCCAGCTGCCGCGCAACACCCGCACCGAGGTGATCTGGTCGTCCAGCCCCGACGCGGCCAGGTCGGTGATGGACTCGCCGACTTCCAGCCGCATGCCGCGATAGTCGGGGTTCTCGTAGACAATCAGACCGGTCGGCGCCCCGCCGCCATAGCCGCCTCCGCTGCCATAGCCGCCCCCGCTGCCGTAGCCGCCGCCGTAACTGTCGCCAGCCCCCTCGCACTGCAGGCGGCCGTTGATGTTCTCCACCCGGCCGCGGGCGCAGGCGCGAAAGTTGATGTCGCTGTCCAGCAGTCCGCCGCCGCCGCTCTGACAGCGCCCGTACAGGCGGCCGTTGAACGCGGTCAGGTCGCGGCAGCTGCGTTGGTAGGATCCCTCCGGCAGCGGGTCATAGGGGCCGTTCCACGGCGGCGCGGCGACGGCCGGCGCGGCGAAGGCGAACAGGACGGCGGCAAGGGCCGCGGCGCGCGTGACGTAGGACATGGCGGTTCCCCCCGCGGACTCTGGTCCGTGTATCTAAAGGCGCGCGGCGGCGTGCGTCCAGTCAGTGGGCGGGGGCCAGGACGATAACCACGGGATAGTGGTCCGAGCCAAGGCGCGGGCCCCGCCGGACGCTCACCGTCCGCCAGCCCTTGCCGGCGTAGACCTGGTCGATCGGCAGCAGCGGGAAGGGCAGGGCCAGGCGCCGGCGGGAAAAGTCGCCGGCCGGCCAGCTGGCCAGGGCGCGCGTGCGCCGCTCCAGACCGAACAGGCGATCCTGCCGCCGCAGCGAAAAGGACCAGGGCGTGGAGTTGAAGTCGCCCGACACGATCAGCCGGTCCTTCGGAAACCGCTCCAGCACCCTGGCCAGGCGCAGCGTCTGCTGTTGCTGGGGCCCGGCCGGAAAGGGCCAGGTGTAGTGGACCGCGACCAGGGTGAACGGCCCGCCAGCCGCCGTGAATCGCGCCCAGGCGCCGGACAGCCGGGCGTTCGAGACGGAGGTGGAAAGCCCTCCCTCCGCGCCGGGGCGGCGCTTGGCCAGGATCATGGTCGAGCAGGGGGCCGGCTCGGCGCAGGTCGTGCGATACGGATAGCGGGCCGCGAGCTTGCGGGCGATGCCGCCGGAGCGGTCGAAGCCCTCCTCGATCACGACGATGTCCGGATCGGTCGCCAGGATCCAGTGGTAGGTCCCGACAGGGTCGCGGTTGCGGCCCCACAGGTTGAACTGGACGATTTTCAGCGTCTCGCCATCGGCCCCGCCGCCCGGCGACCGGGCCGCCGCGGCCAGTTCGGGGATCATCAGCGTCAGGCAGGACAGCACCGCGACCAGGGCGAGCAGCGGTGTCGCGCGGCCCATCCGGCCGGCCAGCGCCCAGACCAGCGCGGCGACCAGGCCGCCGGCCAGCCAGATCGGCGCGAAATGGGTCAGGATGTCCAGCCGGTCGCTGAACCGCCCGCCCTGGGCGGCGAGGGCCGGCACGACGACGAGCGCCGCCAGCACCAGCGCCAGCGCCCGCAACAGGTCAACGAGCGGCTTGAGAATCGTCTTCACCCGATCCGTCTAGCACGGCCGCGATGCAGGCTTCGTGCAGGTCAGTCGCCGACCCAGTAGGTGAACGTCACCTTGCGGGCCGGTCCGTCCCCGATCTTGAGGTCGCCGGCCAGGACGGCCGCCTGGCTCGACCCGTCGGCGCGGGCCTGGGCCAGCGCCGCCTGGTCGAACGCGCCGCTGAACATCACCTCGCCGAGCCTGGAATCATGGCCGCGGAAGGCCAGCTTGCCGGCGTCGAAGCTGTAGGCGTCGGGCAGAACCCGCACGGAGACGGTATGGGCCTCACCGCCCAGTTCGTTGGCAGCCATCGGGCTGGTCGTGTCGTCGAAGGCGATCAGGATCGGCCCGAAGGTCGAGCTGCGATCGCCCTTTTCCCAGGTCTCGAAGTCGCTTGGCGCGCCGACGGCCAGGTGGGTGAACTGGTAGTTTCCAATCTTGAAGGGCGTGGGGCTCAGATAGTAGCCGGAGGCGTCAAGGCCGGCCTGGTGGTCGAAGCCCTCGGCCACCACGATGGCGGGCTCGGCCGGCGTGGCGGGGGCGGTCGGGGCGGCGGGCGCGGCGGGCGCCTGGGCCTCCTGGGCGGGCTTGCGGTTGCAGCCGGCGACCGTCACGGCCAGCGCGGCGGCGGCCAGGGCGAATGTCCGGTAGCGCATGAATGTCCCCTTCGATGCTCGGCGCATCAACGTCACGGAGATCACCGTTTGTCCATCGCGTGCTTGACGGGAAGCCGCCGGCGTGGCGCATCGGCCACCCATGCAGCTTTCCGACTTCGACTTCGATCTTCCCGAGGCGCTGATCGCCCTGCGGCCCGCCAGCCCGCGTGAAGCGGCGCGCCTGCTCGTCGTGCGCCCGGGCGAGGGGCTCGAGGACCTGACGATCGGCGACCTGCCCTCGCTGCTGCGCGCCGGCGACGCGGTGGTGTTCAACGACACCCGGGTGATCCCCGCGCGGCTGGACGGCCGCCGTGAGGCGCGGGCCGAGGGCGGCGGCGACGGTCACGCCGTGGCGGTCGAGGCGACCCTGCACAAGCGGCTGGCGCCGGATCGCTGGAGCGCCTTCATGCGCCCCGGCAAGCGGCTGAAGGTCGGCGACCGTATCCGCTTCGGGGCCACGGGCGACCGGGCCTGCGAGGCCGGGGCGCTCGACGCCACCCTGGTCGCGAAGGGCGAGGGCGGCGAGGTGGTGCTGGCCTTCGACCTGTCCGGTCCCGACCTCGACCTGGCCATCAACAGCCGCGGTCACATGCCCCTGCCACCTTATATCGCCGCCAAACGGCCGGAGGATGAGCAGGACCGGTCCGACTACCAGACGATCTATGCCCGCGAGGACGGGTCGGTGGCCGCGCCGACGGCCGGCCTGCATTTCACGCCGGAGCTGCTGGCGCGATTGGCGGCGGCCGGGGTTTCGCGGCACTTCGTCACCCTGCACGTCGGGGCGGGGACCTTCCTGCCGGTCAAGGTCGATGACCTGGCGGACCACCGGATGCATGCCGAGTACGGCCAGGTGTCGCCGGAGACGGCGGCCGCACTGAACGCGATCCGGGCGGCCGGCGGCCGGATCGTCTGTGTCGGCACCACCTCGCTGCGCCTGCTGGAGAGCGCGGCCGGCGCGGACGGCGTGATCAAACCCTGGTCCGGCGAGACGGCGATCTTCATCACGCCCGGCTACCGCTTCCGCGCCGCCGATGGCCTGATGACCAACTTCCATCTGCCGAAGTCGACGCTGTTCGTGCTCGTCAGCGCCTTCAGTGGCTATGAGACGATGAGGGCGGCCTACGCCCACGCCATCGCCACGGGCTACCGCTTCTATTCCTACGGCGATTCAAGCCTGCTATGGCGCGCCGCCTGATGGCCACGTTTCCTTTCGACATCTCCGCCACCGACGGCGCGGCCCGCACGGGCGTCCTGAAGACGCCGCGCGGCGATATCCGCACGCCGGCCTTCATGCCCGTGGGCACGGCCGGCACGGTCAAGGCGCTGACCGTCGACCAGGTCGCCCAGACCGGCGCCGACATCATCCTGGGCAACACCTATCACCTGATGCTGCGGCCGACGGCCGAGCGGGTGAAGCGGCTGGGCGGGCTGCATCGCTTCATGCGCTGGGACAAACCGATCCTGACCGACAGCGGCGGCTTCCAGGTCATGAGCCTGTCGGGGATCAGCAAGGTCACCGAGGAGGCCGTGACCTTCTCCAGCCATCTCGACGGCGGCAAGCATGTGCTGACGCCCGAGCGCTCGATGGAGATCCAGGCCGACCTGCTGGGCAGCGACATCGTCATGCAGCTGGACGAATGCGTCGCCTGGCCGGCCGAGGAGGCGCGGGCGCGCCAGGGCATGGAGCTGTCGGCCCGCTGGGGCGCGCGGTCGAAGGCGGCCTTCGGCGAGCGCGAGACCCAGGGCCTGTTCGGCATTCAGCAGGGCTCGACGTTCGAAAACCTTCGCCGCGAATCGTCGGAGCGCCTGATCGAGACCGGTTTCGACGGCTACGCCATCGGCGGCCTGGCGGTGGGCGAGGGGCACGAGGCCATGTGCGAGGTGCTCGACTACGCCCCCGGGCTGCTGCCGGCCGACCGGCCGCGCTATCTGATGGGCGTGGGCAAGCCGATCGACCTGGTCGAGGCGGTCTGGCGCGGCGTGGACATGTTCGACTGCGTCCTGCCGACCCGCTCGGGCCGTCACGGCCAGGCCTGGACCTGGTCGGGCCCGCTGAACATGAAGAACGCGCGGTTCGCCGAGGACGACGCGCCGCTGGACGAGACCAGCGCCTGCCCGGCCAGCAGCGGCTATTCGAAGGCCTATCTGCACCACCTGATCCGGTCGGAGGAGATTCTCGGCCAGGTGCTGCTCAGCTTGCACAACATCGCCTTCTTCCAGGCCCTGATGGCGGCGATGCGCGCGGCCATCGCCGAGGGGCGGTTCGAGGCCTTCCGGCGCGACTTCGGCGCCGGCCTGACGCCAAAGGGCGAGTGACGGCCCCTGCGTCCTTCGACACGGCCCTTCGCGCCTGCTCAGGATGACGTGTATTCAATCTACGTCATGGTGAGCAGCGCTCGGAGAGCGCGTGTCGAACCACGCACCGTGCTTCAGCACCCGCGCGGGGACACGCAGGTGCGGTACATGTCCCCTCCGCCTAGCGGACAGGGAACCGCGGGCCCTTCCTCTTCGGCGGGGCGGGCGGAATTTCCGATTTCACGTGGGTCGGGGTGGCGGGCGGATTGCAGCCCTTGGCTTCGCCCAGACCCTTGAGATAGCCCCGGCGGATGCCCCCGGCGGTGATCGCCGCCCGCACCAGCCGGTCATGTTGCTCGGCGCCGCTCAGCCTGCGCACCCAGCCGCGCATGGGAATCAGATCCTGGGCGGCGGACGCCATCATGCCCAGGGCGGTGTCCCCGGCGACATCCCGCCCCTTGGCGATGAGGGCCCGGTCGTCGGGCGACGAGGGTTCGTCGATATCCGGGCCGAGGGCCTCGTTGAGCGGTCGCAGCAGGGCGATCAGTTCGCTGCAGGTCGCCGGCTTGGGCCGCTCATAGGGATCCTCCAGCGCCTCCAGCAGGACCGGCGGGATCTTGGAGCGGAGCATGTTGAGGTCGCGCATCGGCGAGCTGGCGGCGCCGGTGACGCTGCCCCGGTTGATCTGGTCGCTGGTCTGGATGCGGCCTGACGCGCTGGCCGGGGCCTTGCCCGGCGAGTTGGTGGCGCAGGCGGCGAGGAGGGCGACGGCAGGGATCAGGAAGAGTCTGCGCATGGCCGGATGCTAACCACGCCGGCCCCGTCCCGCCAAGCGTTCGGCGCTTGCGGCGCGGAGGCCCCGCCACTATGGTCCGCGCCGCTTTCAGAGGCGCTTCGCGGCGCCGCGCGAGCGGGCCGGTAGCTCAGCGGTAGAGCATTCGACTTTTAATCGAATGGTCGTGGGTTCGATCCCCACCCGGCCTACCAATTTTCATGGCTTCGGCCAGCGCGGCCTACTGCTGCTGCTGCTGTTCCTGCTGGCGGCGGGCGTCGTCCGACGAGCGCCGTCGGCCGCCGGGGAAGGTCGGACGGGCCATGCGCAGGAACTCCGGCTCGGCGACCGCCGCCCTGGCCCGGCCGACCGACACGGCCACCGACAGATGACTGTCCGATTCGCCCTTGTAGACGCCGAGCGACGGCGGCACGTCGGCATAGTCGCGGCCGACGGCCACGGCTATGTGCCGCTCGCCGGTCAGCATGTTGTTGGTCGGGTCGAACCCGGTCCAGCGCAGGGTCGGCAGGAACACCTCGATCCAGGCGTGGGTCGCGTCGGGATCGGACCGGTCGCCGTGCTGGCGGTCGGTGAACAGGTAGCCGGAGACGTAGCGGGTCGGGATGCCCCAGCCGCGGCAGATGGCGATCATGATGTGGGCGAAGTCCTGGCAGACGCCGCGGCCGACGCCGAGCGCCAGGTCGATCGGGCTGTCGGCCTGGGTCACCCCCGGGGCATAGTCGAAGGCGGCGTAGAGGGCCTCGTTCAGCATCCTGACCGCGGTCAGCGGATCGCGATGGCGCAGGATGTCGAGGTTCTGTTCCTGGACAAAGGTGTCCAGCGCCGCCGACGGCGTGGCGAAGCCGTGCGGCCGCAGGAAGTCGAAGCATTCGCCGCGCACGAAATCGCCGCGCAGCCGGTCCCATTCGCCCATGTCCAGGGCCTGCGGCAGGACCGGGTCGGGCTGGGTCTCGACGGCCGATCGCGCCTCGATGCGCAGGGTGTCGTGCGCCTGGGGCACGTCGAAGTGGAACACCGCGTTGCCGAAACTGTCGCTGTAGGAGAACACCTGCGCCCGGGGGTCCAGGTCCAGCTCGAAGCTGATCAGCCGCTGGCGGGCGCTCTTCTGGGGCTGCATGCGCAGCTCCATGACGCTTTCCCGGACCGGGCGCTCGTAGTGGTACTGGGTGACGTGGCGGACTTCTAACAACATCAGGCGGGAAGTTTCATTTCGAGGGAGTAGGCGACGAAGGTGTCGAACACCGCGTCGTGGATGCGGGCGCATTCGCCGATGACCGTGGCCAGCAGGGCGCTGGCGCCCACCGACTCCAGCTCATCGACGTCGGCGTATTGCAGGCGGGCCTTGAGCCGCCCGGCCAGTCGTTCGGGCGTGACCAGGCCGCCGGTCTCGACGTGGCGCGAGACCCCCACCAGATGCTCCTCGATGCGCGTCGTGGCGAAGCGGATCGAGCGGGGGAACTCCTCGTCGAAGACCAGGAACTCCAGGATATGCCGCGGCTCGATCTCGGCCGTGTAGCGGCGCAGGTAGGGCTCCAGCGCGCAGCCCATGCGCAGCAGGCTCATCAGCGCGATGCGGTCGGTGACATGGCCGTCGCGGCCGTCGCCGAAACAGACCTCGAGCAGCCGGGCGATCAGCTGGGCCCGCTCGAGATAGGCGCCCAGCATCAGGAACCGCCAGCCCTCGCCGTGGCTCATGGTCGCGTCGGCGGCGCCCTTGAACAGATGCAGGTCGGCGATGACGTCGTGCAGATAGGCCGAGGAGCCCCCCTCGAACGCGGAGGCCGCGCCGTCGCTGGTGATCCGCAGATAGAGCAGGTTGAGCCGCTCCCAGGTCTCGGTGGTGATCTGGTCGCGCACCTGGCGGGCGTTCTCCCGGGCCAGCGACAGGGAGGTGATCACCGAATTGGGATCGTCCCGGTCCAGCACCAGCGCCCTGGCCGCCTCGTAGGTGCGGGCCGCCCGGGCCATGTCGGGATCGCCCACGGCCGACAGGGCGATGTAGGCGGTCTGGGCGGCGGCGTCGGACCGGTCCAGCGTGGCGTTGAGCATCACATCGGCCAGACGCGAGAAATGCTCGGCCCGCTCCAGATAGCGGCCGATCCAGTAGAGGCTGTCGGCGACCCGCGCGAGCATCATGGCTGGACGGCCTCCGAGGTCTCGTCGACCAGCACCCAGGTGTCCTTCGAGCCGCCGCCCTGGCTGGAATTGACCACCAGTGAACCGCGCCGCAGCGCCACGCGGGTCAGGGCGCCGGGCGTCACGACGGTCTTCTCGCCCGACAGGATGAACGGCCGCAGATCGACGTGCCGGGGCTCGATCCGGCCGTCGATCAGGCAGGGCGCGGTCGACAGCTGGATCGTCGGCTGGGCGATGTAGTTGGCCGGGTCGGCCTTCAGCGCCTCGGCGAAGGCCTCGCGTTCCTTGCGGCTGGCGTGCGGGCCGACCAGCATGCCGTAGCCGCCCGAGGCGCCGACCGCCTTGACCACCAGCTTGTCGAGATTGCCCAGCACGTGGTTCAGCTGGACCGGCTCGCGGCACAGGAAGGTCTCGATATTGGGCAGGATGGCGTCTTCGCCCAGGTAGTATTTGATGATGTCGGGGACATAGGCATAGACCGCCTTGTCGTCGGCGACCCCCGTGCCGGGGGCGTTGCACATGACCACGTTGCCGGCGCGATAGGCGTTGAACAGCCCCGCCACGCCCAGCCCCGAGTCCCGCCGGAAGGTGAGGGGATCGATGAAGTCGTCATCGACCCGGCGATAGATCACGTCCACCCGGCGAAGGCCGGTCGTGGTGCGCATGTAGACCATGTTCTCGTGCACCACGAGATCGCGCCCCTCGACTAGCGGCGCGCCCATCAGCCGGGCGAGATAGGCGTGCTCGTAATAGGCGCTGTTGTAGACGCCGGGGGTCAGCACCACGACCTGCGGGTCGGGCCGCCAGTCGGGGGCCATGCTCTTGAGCGTCGCCAGCAGCAGGTCGGGATAGCGCTCCACGGGCCGCAC
This sequence comes from Caulobacter sp., assembly GCA_030645575.1. GTDB lineage: Bacteria > Pseudomonadota > Alphaproteobacteria > Caulobacterales > Caulobacteraceae > Caulobacter. The sequence goes on from JAUSMJ010000073.1 coordinate 44,002, forward strand.
GTTGGCGGCGCGGAAGGTGCCGGGGAAGGTCCGCTTGGCCGCGTCGCGGTTGGCCAGCATGTAGGACACGCCCGACGGCACCCGCAGATTGTCCTCCAGCACGGCGAACTGGCCGTCCTGGCCGCGAATCAGGTCCGATCCGCAGACGTTGGCGTAGGCCTTGTGCGGCACATAGAGGTGCTGCATTTCGCGGCGGTACGACGGCGCGCCCAGCACCAGCTCGCGCGGCACGATGCCGTCCATCAGGATCTGCTGCTCGCCGTAGATGTCGTCGAGGAACATGTTCAGCGCCTTCAGGCGCTGGATCAGACCCGCCTCGATGTGATTCCACTCGGTCGAGGGGATGATCCGCGGCACCAGGTCGGTGGGGATGATCCGCTCGGTGGTGGTCTCGGCGCCGTAGACGGTGAAGGTGATGCCCTGCAGCAGAAAGGAGCGCTCCAGCGTCTTCTGACGGTCCGCCAGGGCTTCCGGAGAAAGGGTGGTCAGGCGTGCGTGGACCGAGGCGTAGTGGCCGCGGACATCGCCGCCGGCCACGTACATCTCGTCGAACGCCTCGCCCGGCAGGTAGGCCGCATCCGCGAACGGCGCCGCGGGATCGTGGTTCGGGATCTGCAGGCTCGCGACGGTCAAGTCCGGGTCCGTTTCTTTGCCGGCCTGAACGGCCTCTTCACGGTTCATTCCTAACGCTCATCCCCGACAGTCGGGCGCGTTTACGGCTGAGTCGCCCCATGAAGTCCCGACTGCCTGGCATTTGTGCAATTTTGACCGTCCGTGCAAAGGGCTGGACGGCGTGACAGTCTCGACGGGCCCGACTAAACGGGGACCGGGGGCGCAGACAGAGGAAGACAGTTTGCAGCCCGCGCGCTCCGCCCTCGTCGTCGCCACCGTCGCCGCGCTCGCCGCGCTGGCGACGCCGGCGCTGGCGCAGACGCCCAAGGCGGCGGTCCAGGGCGTGACGGACACCGAGCTGCGCGACGCCATCGAACGCGCCGTCGGCGAGGCCAGGTCAACACCCGAGACCCGCTTCGAAGCCCGTCGCCGCGCCCGCGACGCGGCCGAGGACGCCATCGCCGCCCTGCGCACCCAGGGCTACTACGCCTACGAGGTTCAGCCCGACGTCATCGACCGCGACGAGGACGGCGGCGGCGAGCCGCCGCGCGCGGTGCTGATCATCAAGCCGGGGCCCAGGTTCCGGTTCGCCGGGGCGGGCGTCGAGTGGGTCGGCGCCGAACCTCTGCCAGAGGTGATCATCTCCGCCGAACAGGCCATGGCCATCCGCCGCGGCGCCGCCGGCAAGGCGGCCGATGTGCTGGCCGCCGAGGGCCGCATCGTCGCCGCCATCCAGAAGCGCGGCTACGCCGACGCCGAGCCTGGCGTGCGCGAGGTCATCGTCGATCACGCCGACCACACGGTGCGGCCGACCTTTCGCATCGTCGCCGGCGAACGGGTGATGATGGACGGCGTGACCGTCGAGCCGGCCGGCCGGACCGGTCCCGCCTGGGTCGTGTCGCTGGCGCCCTGGAAACCCGGCGATGTCTACAATCCCGAACAGGTCGCGGAGCTGGAACGGCGACTGCTGGACACCGGGGTCTATGACTCGGTCTCGGTCACGCTGCGGCCGGCGGACAAGGCCGATGCCGAGGGACGCCGGCCGGTGCTGGTGGCGCTGGTGGACCGGCCGATGCGGACGCTGGAACTGAGCGCCGGCTATTCGACCAGCGAGGGCGCGGGCCTTGACGTGCGGCGCACGCGCTACAACCAGCTGGGGCGAGCCGACACGGTCACCTACACCCTGCGGCTGGCCGAACTGGAACAGCGGTTCGAGGCCCGTCTGACCCTGCCGCACTGGCGCTGCCCGCAGCAGACACTGACAATGGTCGCCGGCCTGTATGACGAACAGACCGACGCCTATGACGCCATGGGATTCCTGGCTACCGGGGACGTGACGCGCCGGTTCGGCAAGACGTCCTTCGTTACGGCCGGCCTCGCGCTCGACGCCAGCCGCAGCGCCGAGAAGACGCAGATCAACAACGCCACCATCCGGGGCGCGGAGCGGGACATCCTGACCGGCTCGGTGCTGGGCGCCGTGTCCCTGGACCGGTCGGACGATCCGCTCGATCCCACCCGCGGCTGGCGGGTCGAGGCCCGGGCCGAGCCCACCGTCGCGGTCGGTGACCTGCAGGCGCTCTATTTCAAGGTCCAGGCCCAGGGCTCGGCCTATTTTTCCCTCGACGAGGACTCCCGCACCGTCCTGGCGACCCGCCTCAAGCTGGGCTCGGTCTTCGGCGCGACCCTGGCCGATGTGGCCGCGCCGCGCCGCTTCTACGCCGGCGGCGGGGGTTCGGTGCGCGGCTATGCCTGGCAGGCCATTGGCCCGCGACTGGCCGACAACACCCCGCAGGGGGGGCTGTCGTTGTTCGAGGCCTCCTTCGAGGGACGTTACCGCCTGACCGGGCGTTGGGGCGTGGTGGTCTTCATCGACGCCGGGGCCATTGGCACGGACGCCTATCCGCAGGGCGATGACTTCAGCGTCGGCGCCGGCCTTGGCGTGCGCTACGACTTGGGCTTTGGACCGATCCGGGCCGACATCGCCGTGCCGCTGGACAAGCGCGAGGGCGACGCCGACTTCCAGATCTACATCAGCATCGGACAGGCGTTTTGAGCGAGACCGCGCCCCCGCCGGAGACACCGCCCCCCCGCCGCCGGCTGCTGCCGGCCGGCGGGCCGGGGCTGATCATCCTGGTGTCGTTGGTCGCGGTGCTGCTGGTCGCGGGCCTGGGCCTGTTCACGCGCTACGGGATCAACACCGCGCCGGGCCTGATGTTCGTCGAGGCGCGCGCCAACGGGCTGAAGCTCGGTCGCTATGGCAAGCTCAGGATCCGGGGCCTGCACGGCGACCTGTGGCGGGACTTCACGATCAGTCACCTGACGATCAGTGACGAGAAGGGCGTCTGGCTCGACGCCGACAATGTGGTGGTCGTCTGGCGTTATCACGAGCTGTTCCTGCGCCGCTTTCATGCCGACCGGCTGGCGGCGGCCAGGGTGCGCGTCCTGCGCCGCCCGACCCTGGCGCCCAAGGCCGTGTCGCGCGGCCTGCCGGTTTCGGTGAACATCGAGAAGGCGCGGCTGGTGGTCGAGACCCTGCCGGCCTTCAGCTACGAGCGCGGCCTGTTCGATGTGGTCGGGTCGCTGGACATGGTGCGCAAGGGACCGGTTCACATCCGCATGGGCGTTGGCAGCCGGCTGCACGCCGGCGACCGTGTCGGCCTGGCGGTCGATACCGGCAAGGGCAAGCCCCTGGTGATCATCGCCGACGCGGCCGAAGCCCGGGGCGGGGCCATCGCCGGTTCCCTGGGCCTGGCCTCCGACCGGCCGTTCTCGCTGAAGGTCCGGGCCGGCGGGGCGCCGGGCGCGGGCCGGTTCACGCTGCTCGCCACCTCCGGGACCCAGGTTCCGGCCCAGGCCTCGGGCGTCTGGAGCAAGGCCGGGGGCTCGGCCAGCGGCCGCGTGTCGCTCGTCGCGTCCGCCCTGACCGCGAAATATGCCCAGCGCTTCGGCGACGAGGTCCGCTTCTCGGTTGCGGGGGCCAAGGCGAAGAGCGGCCTCTACGCCCTGGACGGCCGTGCCGACAGCCCGACGCTGTCCGTCACCGCCCGGGGCGAGGCCGATGTCGGCAAGCGACTGATCGGACCCGGCGGCCTGGCGGTCACGGCTTCGACCACCAGTCTCGACCGCGTGGCGAGCCGCTTCATCGCCGGGGCCGCCCGGACCCAGGGCCGGCTGACGGGCAGCGGCGCCAGCTGGGCCTATGTCGGGACCATCGCCTCGGCGAACTTCAAGGCGGCGGGCTACGGCCTGGCGCGGGTGTCAGGCCCGGTGACCGTGGCCCGCCGCAAGGGCGAGCTGACGGTCCAGGGAACGCTGGCCGGCGAGGGCGGGGCCGGGAAGGGCTACCTCGCCGCCCTGCTCGGCGCCCGGCCCACGGCGGATGTCCAGTACGCGCGCCTGGCCGACGGGCGCCAGCTGATCCGCCGACTCAGGGGCGCCGGCGCGGGCCTCAAGCTCGAGGCCACCGGCGAACGCTCCCTGCTTGGCGGCCTGTCGTTCAAGGGCGATGCCCAGCTGACCAACCTGATCGCCGCGCGCGCGGGCTCGAAGGGCGCGGCGACGGCCGCCTGGTCGGCGACGCAGCATGGCGCGGGCAAGCCCTGGACGGTGACCGTCGATGGCAAGGGGACCGGCTTCGCCACCGGCTACGCCGAGCTGGACCGCCTGCTCGGCCCCGCGCCGCGCTTCAAGGGCAAGGCCGATCTGCAGGCCGGCCGCTGCGCGGTTCAGTCGGCGGAGCTCAATGGCGCCCTGGCCTCGGCCCGGGCGGCCGGGCTGATCGGGCCGGGTGGGGCGCTCAAGCTCAGCCTGGACTGGACGGCCAGGGGACCATTCGGCGCCGGGCCGGTCGAGGTGGCGGGCGACGCCAGGGGCACGGGAGCCATCACCGGCTCGCTTGCCGCGCCGCGCGCCGACCTGATCGCCGACTTCGCCACCGTCGAGGTTCCACGCCTGACCCTGACCGGCGCGCATGTCACCCTCAGCTTCCTGCGCGGCCCGGGCGGGACCGACGGGGCCCTGGCGATCGCCGCCGGCAGCCAGTACGGCCCGGCCCGCGCCCGGACCGCCTTCCGCTTCGCCGAAGGCGGCCTGGATCTGACGGGGCTGGACGCCGACGCCGGGGGCGTCAAGGCCACCGGAGCCCTGGCCCTGCGCAAGGGGCGGCCCTCGACCGCCGACCTGATCCTGGCCATCGGCCCGGGCGCGATCCTGACGGAAGGCGCGATCAGCGGCTCGGCCCGGGTCGTCGACGCCGCCGGCGGGCCGCGCGCGACGCTGAACCTGACGGCGCTCAACGCCACGCTTCGCGGCGCTGGCGGCCTGCGGTTCTCGTCGGCGCGGTTCACCGCCGACGGCCCCCTCGAACGCCTGCCGGTGTCGGTGGATGGGCGGGGGGCCTACGGCTCGAACAGCTGGCGGTTCAAGGGCGACGGCTTCTTCGCCCAGCGCGGCGACAACACCGGCCTGGCCCTGGATGGCGAGGGGCGCTTCGGCTCGGCCGATTTCCGCACCCTTGAGACCGCTAAAATCGGTTTCGGCGGCGGCCAGCGGTTCGCCGATCTCAAGCTCGACGTCGAAGGCGGTCGCGCCGCGATCACGCTGCGCGCCGACGGCGATGCGGCCGACCTGCGCGCCAGCCTGACGGGCGTGTCCCTCGGCGCCCTGAACGAGGACCTGGCCGGGCAGTTCGACGGCGAGCTGTCCCTGCGGGGCAAGGGCGACCGGCTGACCGGCGACCTGACGGCGGCGCTACGCGACGCCCGGGCCCGGGGCGCGGGCAAGACGGTCTCGGTCAACGGCGACGTCAAGGCTGTCCTCGACGACGCGACCCTGACCATCACCGGGACGGCGACCAACGCCGGCGGCCTGCGGTCGGGTGTCAGCCTTGCCCTGCCGGTGGTGGCCTCCGCCGCGCCGTTCCGGCTGGCCATCGCCCGCCAGCAGCCGATGCGCGGCCAGTTCATGGCCGAAGGCGAGATCAAGCCGCTGTGGGACCTGCTGGTCGGCGGCGAACGCACGGTCTCGGGCCAGGTGTCGATGGCCGGGACCATCGCCGGCAGCCTGGCCGATCCCCGACTGGCGGGCCGCGCCGAACTGAGCCGCGGGTCCTTCGTGGATGGCGTCGTCGGCCTGAAGCTGGAGGACCTGTCCGTCGTCGCCGTGCTGTCCGACAACGCCATCGACGTCAGCCGCTTCTCGGCGTCCGACGGCCGGGGCGGGCGCGTCAGCGGCGGCGAACGTGGCCAGCTGTCGGGTGGCGGTCGCATCAGCCTGCTGCGCGACGGGGTGAGCACCTTCCGCGTCACCCTGAAGGACTTCCAGCTGATCGAGAACGACGCGGTGACGGCCATCGCGTCAGGCGACACGACCATCAACCGGGCCGCCGACGGCAAGGTCCAGGTGTCCGGCGCCCTGAACATCGACCGGGCCACCGTGGCGGCCAACCCGCCCACCCCCAGCGGCGTCGTGCCGATGGACGTGGTCGAGATCAACCGCTCCAACGGCGGCGAGGCCGAGGTGCTGGCCGAGCCGTCCCGCGGCCTGGTGGTCGCCCTGGACGTGACCCTGAAGGCCGCGCGCGGCATCTTCGTCGAGGGGCGCGGCCTGGACGCGGAACTGTCGCTGGACGCCCATGTCGGCGGCACGACCGCCAGGCCTGTGCTAAGCGGCGTGGCCAGGATCGTGCGCGGGGAATACGACTTCGCCGGCAAGCGGTTCGAGTTCGACCAGCGCGGCGCGGTCTATCTGGCGACCACGCCGGAACGGATCCGGCTGGACCTGACCGCCACGCGGGATGACCCGGCCCTGACGGCTGTCATCCGGGTGCGCGGCACGGCGGCCAAGCCCGAGATCACCCTGACCTCGACGCCGGTGCTGCCCAGTGACGAGGTGCTGTCGCGGATCCTGTTCGGGGCCTCGGCCTCGCAGCTGTCGCCGCTCGAGGCCGCGCAGCTCGCGTCGGCGCTGGCGGCCCTGGCCGGCGGCGGCGGCTTTGACGTGATCGGCAACCTGAAGAACTTCGCCGGCCTCGACCGGCTGGTGTTCGCGGGCGGCGGGGCGGCCGGGGCCATGACCGTGGCCGGCGGCAAATACCTGACCGACGACGTCTATCTCGAGATCATCGGCGGCGGCCGCGACGGCCCCGCGGCCCAGGTCGAATGGCGCGTGCGCCGCAACCTGTCGATCATCTCCCGCCTGCAGGGCGAGGGCGGCGGCAAGCTGTCGGTGCGCTGGCGGCGGGACTACTGAGACGCGTCGTCGCCAAGCGCGGAAAGTCGCGCGGCGTTGTCCGGGTTGAACGGATTGACCACACGAAGGCCGCCGACCATTCCGCCGTCCTGCAGGTCCTCGCTCAACAGCACGCCAGCGCCGCTCCTGGACGCGGCGACACAGATGACGGCGTCCCAAAGCTGCAGGTGACGGGCAAGGGCCAGTTCCGCCGCTTCGGCGACGATCTCGCCGCTGGTCGCCGGTGTCAGGAAGGTCGCGCGATAGAGGTCCGCCTGCCTGATGGCCTCCGGAAGCGCATCGGGCGCCTTTCGTTGAACGACTCCCAGAAATTCGCCGAGCACCTGCGCCGGAATCACGCCGTTGGGAGCGAACCGGGCAATCACCTCCGCGGCGCGTCTGCCCTTGCCGGACTCGGGCTCCAGCTCGGCATAGACCAGCAGGTTGCTGTCCAGCGCGACGCGGGTCACGCGGCTTCGTCCCCGTATTTGTCTTCTTCGGTGATCTCGCCGACCCGAAATCCCGTCGCCGGCTTGGCCGCCAGACGGGCGACCATGGCTTCGTAGGCCGCCCGCCACTCGGGATCGTCGCGGCGTCGCGCCGTCTGGGGGGCGACCTTGGCCACGGGTCGGCCCTTCTTGGTAATTATGATCGTCTCGCCGCGTTCGGCCGCCGCGACGAGCTGCGAGAAGTTCTGATTGGCTTCCCGTACCGAGATTTCCCGCATCGGTCCGCTCCAGTTCTACGTTGCAACATACTAGCTCAAACGCCGGCGATAGGCCAGCGCCTCGGTGGGGGTTCACCTTCCGTCGTCGGGTGGCTATGAAGGGGCATCGGCGATCCCCGTCTTGCGCCATTCCGGCGGGTCGCCTTTTCGAAACACGCGTCGACACTCGTCCGCGGCAATGGCGTCGGTAAAGCTGGATTGACCCCGCCGATGCGCCTGTCACCGGAAGAGAAGGCTGTTCTGGACGCTCTTGGCGAACAGGGGGCGGCCATCGTCGATCGGGCCGTCGGCTGGTGCGCGGTTAATTCCGGCAGCCGCAATGGACCCGGCCTCGAACAGACCCGCGGGCTGCTCAAGGACGCCTTCGCGGCGCTGCCCACCGAGCCGCAGGACATGCCGCTGGCGCCCTCGATCGAAATCGCCGCCGATGGCCAGGAGCGGGAGCAGCAGCACCCGCCCGCCATCGCCGTCATCGTCCGTCCGGAAGCGCCGGTGCAGGTCGTCCTGACCGGCCACTACGACACCGTTTATCCGGCGGACAGCCGCTTCCAGACCGTGGTGACCCGCCCGGATGGCGCCCTGAACGGTCCCGGCATCGCCGACATGAAGGGCGGCATCAGCGTGATCCTCGCCGCCCTGCAGGCCTTCGAGACCCATGCCGACGCGGCGAAGGTCGGCTACCGCGTGCTGTTGTCGCCGGACGAGGAGATCGGCTCCCTGGCCTCCGCCCCGGTGCTGGCGGAGTTCGGCCGGCTGGGGCATGTGGGCTTGACCTATGAGCCGGCCCTGGCCGACGGAACCCTGGCCGGCGAGCGCAAGGGCTCGGGCAACTTCCACGTCCGCGTCACGGGCCGAACGGCCCACGCCGGTCGCGACTTCGCCCTCGGCCGCAACGCCATCACGGCCGCCGCCCGCATCGCCGGGGCCCTGGACTCCCTCAACGGCCGCCGCGACGGCGCGACCCTGAACGTGGCGAAGATCGACGGCGGTTCGCCGCTGAACGTCGTGCCCGACATCGCCGTGGTCCGGTTCAACGTCCGCTTCCCGGACGCCCTGGCCGCCGCCTGGCTCGAAGCCGGCATCGCCGAGGCCATGACGGTCGGGGAGGGCGACGGACTCACCGTCAACCTGCACGGCGGCTTCACCCGCCCGGCCAAGCCGTTCAACGCCGCCCAGACCGCGCTGTTCGGCAAGGTCAGGGAGGTTGGCGGGCTGCTCGGCCAGGACATCGCCTGGAAGCCGTCCGGCGGCGTCTGCGAGGGCAACAACCTGTTCGCGGTCGGCCTGCCCAATGTCGATACGCTCGGCGTGCGCGGTGGCGACATCCACAGCGAGACCGAGTTCGCCTGGCCGGACAGCTTCGCCGAGCGCGCGCGGCTGTCGGCCCTGATCCTGATGAAGCTCGCGTCGGGCGATATCGACGCCAGGGGCATCCGCGCCCTGATGGAGTCCCATTGATGCTTGTTGTCCGCCCCGCGGCTCCCGCCGACTACGATCAACTGATGGAGCTGGCCGTGCTGTCCGGACGCGGCTTCACCAGCCTGCCCGAGGACGAGCCGACCCTGCGCGCGCGCCTTGACCTGTCGCTGGCCAGCTTCTCCGGCGCGGTTGCCCCGCCGGAGGCCTGGTACACCCTGATGCTGGAGGATACCGACACGGGCGCCATCGACGGCGTCGCCGGGGTCAAGGCCAGCGTCGGTCTCAAGCGGCCGTTCTTCTCGTTCCGGGTCGTCACCCTGGCCCAGTCGTCGCCGACGCTGGACATGCGCTTCGACCACCAGGCCCTGGTGCTGGTCAACGAATGCGCGGGTTGGTCCGAGGTCGGCTCGCTGTTCCTGCGGCCCGAGAAGCGCAAGGGCGGCGCCGGCCGGCTGCTGGCCCAGTCGCGCTACATGCTGATCGGCGTCGAGCCACAGCGCTTCGCCGAGATGGTGCTGGCCGAGCTGCGCGGCTGGTTCGACGAGGACGGCAGCTGCCCGTTCTGGGAACATGTGGCCCACCGCTTCTTCCCCCTGCCGTTCGACGAGGCCGACCTGATGAGCGCCTCGACCAACGGCCAGTTCATCCTCGATCTGGCGCCGCGGCATCCGATCTACACGGGCCTGCTGCCGGAATCGGCGCGCCAGGCCGTCGGCCGGGTCCACCGCGACGGCGAGGCGGCCCGCGCCATGCTTGAGCGCGAGGGCTTCCGCTATCAGGGGCTGGTCGATCTGTTCGACGCCGGCCCGACCATGGGCGCGCCGCGCGACGACATCCACACCGTCAAGGAGGCCCGTCGCTTGATGGTGCGGCTGGGCGAGGACGCCGTCGGCAAGGAGGCGCTGGTCTCGACCAACGATGTCGGCCGGTTCCGCGCCGTGCGAGCGCCGGTGCTGCTGGACGGCAAGGCGGCGGTGCTGTCGCGCCTGGCGGCCGAAGTCCTGGGCGTTCGCGAAGGTGATCTGGTGAAGGTGAAGGCATGACAACGCGCTTCTCCCTTCCCCCTCGATGGGGGAAGGGTCGGGGATGGGGGTGTGGCCGCTCGGCATGGGCGGGAGGCTCAGCGGGGCACCGCGCCTCACGCGATCTTCCCCCCGCAGCCTGCACACACCCCCAACCCAACCCTTCCCCCATCGAGGGGGAAGGGCTTTCAGGCGGAGCCAGCCGATGAGCCGCGGTCTCTACATCAATGGCGTCTGGTCATCCGGCCATGGTCCGGCCCTGACCTCGATCGACCCCGCCACCGGCCAGCCGGTCTGGCAGGCCGCGACGGCTTCCGCCGAGGACGTGGCCCGCGCGGTCGCCGCCGCTCGCCACGCCTTCCAGGACTGGGCCGACCAGCCCCGCGAGGAGCGGATCGCCGTGCTGCGCCGCTACAAGGCCGCGCTCGACGCCCGCAAGGACGCCTTCGCCGAGGCCCTCAGCCGCGAGACCGGCAAGGCCCTGTGGGAGACGAAGGCCGAGCTCGGCTCGATGATGGCCAAGGTCGATGTCTCGATCACGGCCTATGACGAGCGGACCGGCGTGCGCGAGTCCGCCATGCCGTTCGGCCGCGCCGTGCTGCGCCATCGGCCGCATGGCGTGATGGCCGTGCTGGGGCCGTTCAACTTCCCGGGCCACCTGCCCAACGGCCACATCGTCCCGGCCTTGCTGGCCGGCGACACCATCGTGTTCAAGCCGTCCGAGGAAACCCCGATGGCCGGCGAACTGCTGGTCGAGGCGCTTGAGGCCGCCGGCCTGCCGCCGGGCGTGGTCAATCTGGTCCAGGGTGGTCGTGAGACGGGCGCGGCCCTGATCGAACAGGAGATCGACGGCCTGTTGTTCACCGGCTCGGCCGCCGCCGGCAGCCACTTCCGCCGCGTGTTCGCCGACCGGCCGGACGTGATCCTGGCGCTGGAGCTGGGTGGCAACAATCCGCTGGTGGTCTGGGATGTCGCCGATCCGGAGGCGGCCGCGGCCCTGGTCATCCAGTCGGCCTTCATCACCACCGGCCAGCGCTGTTCCTGCGCCCGCCGGCTGATCGTGCCCGAGGGTCACGAGGGCGAAGCGGTGATCGAGGCGATCACGGCCCTGTCCGACCGGCTGATCGCCGGGGCCTGGAACAGCACGCCGGAGCCCTTCATGGGCCCGCTGATCTCCGCCCGCGCCGGCCGCATGGCCCGCGAGGCGGCCGGCCTGCTCGAGGGCCGGGTGATCCGCGAGGCCCGCGCCATCGAAGGGCTCAGCGAGGCCTTCATCACCCCGGCCATCGTCGATGTCAGCCATCACGAGACGCCCGACGAGGAGATCTTCGCCCCGGTGCTGCAGGTGCGCCGCGCGGCGACCTTCGACGGCGCCATCGCCCTGGCCAACGCCACCCGCTACGGCCTGTCGGCCGGCCTGATCAGCGACGATCCCGCCCGCTGGGAGCGCTTCCTGCAGCGCATCCGCGCCGGGGTGGTCAACTGGAACCGGCCGACCACCGGCGCGGCCGGCTCGGCGCCGTTCGGCGGCCTGGGCGCCTCGGGCAACCATCGGCCGAGCGCCTATTACGCGGCCGACTACTGCGCCTATCCCGTGGCCAGTTTCGAGGCCGACGCGGTGCTGCCGACGGTCGGGGAAATCAAGGGGCTGAGAGGGTGAGGGCCGCCGCTTTCCTCTCCCACTTGGGAGAGGGGGACCATGCGAAGCATGGTGGTGAGGGATGCGCCGACGTCGGCCGACTCCTGCGCCTCCCTCTCAGTCAGGCCTCCGGCCCGACAGCTCTCCCAACAGGGAGAGCGAGGTGTTGAAAGCCGTCGAAGCCAACTGCGACGGGCTGGTCGGACCGACCCACAGCTTCGCCGGCCTGGCCCCAGGCAACCTGGCCAGCGAGCACAACAAGGGCGATCCGTCGAATCCGCGCGCGGCGGTGCTGGAGGGCCTGGCCAAGATGCGGCTGATGGCCGACCTCGGCCTGCCGCAGTTCGTCCTGCCGCCGCATGAGCGGCCAGATGTCGGCTTCCTGCGGGCCATCGGCTTCGCCGGAACCGACGCCGCCGTCATCGAGACGGCGGCGAAGCAGGCGCCGGAACTGCTCAACACCGCCTGTTCGGCCTCGTCGATGTGGGCCGCCAACGCCGCGACGGTGACGCCGAGCGCGGACGCCGCCGACGGACGCGTGCATTTCACTCCGGCCAACCTGCTGACCAACCTGCACCGCGGCCTTGAGGGTGGCCAGACGACGCTGGCCCTTCGCCGGCTGTTTCCGGACGAGGCCCGGTTCGCCGTGCACGATCCGCTGCCGGCCGCGCCACATTTCGCCGACGAGGGCGCCGCCAATCACGTGCGGCTCTGCGCCGATCACGGTGAGCCCGGCGTCAACCTGTTCGCCTGGGGCCGCGAGGCCTGGGAGCAGTGGCAGGGTCATTTCCCGGCCCGCCAGACCCTGCAGGCCTCCGAGGCCGTCGCACGCCGTCATGGCGCGGGCGGCGCGGTGTTCGCCCGCCAGGCGCGGTTCGCGATCGACGCGGGGGTGTTCCACAACGACGTCGTCTGCGTCGGCGCGAGGGACTGCCTGTTCTACCACGAGGCGGCGTTCGAGGACGCGGCGGCGATGCAGGCGGACGTCCGCGCCGCCGCGGCCGGCCGGTTCGAGCCACAGTTCGTGGAGATCAGCACCGCCGACCTGCCGCTGACCGACGCCATCGGCAGCTATCTGTTCAACTCGATGCTGGTGGGCCTGCCCGGTGAGGACCGGCTGACCCTGATCGCTCCGGGCGAGACGGCCGACACCCCGACCGCCCGGGCGGTGGTCGATCGCGCCATCGCGTCCAACGGTCCAATCGGCCGGGTCGAGTACGTCGATGTGCGCCAGAGCATGCGCAACGGCGGCGGTCCGGCCTGTCTGCGCTTGCGGGTGGTGCTGACCGAGGCGGAACTGGCGGCCGCCAATCCCGCCCAGCGGTTCGATGCGGCGCTGCACGACAGGCTGACGGCCTGGGCCGGCAGCCACTACCGCGACCGCCTGCGCCCCGCCGACCTCGCCGACCCGCAACTGCTGATCGAGAGCTGCCGGGCGCTGGACGAGCTGACCGGGATCCTCGACCTGGGCAGCGGCTTCTATCCGTTCCAGCGATAGCCGCCGCGCGGGGACATGTACCGCCTTCGGTACGTGTCCCCTGCCGGAAGGGGACACGCACTGAAGTGCATGTCCCCGTGCTAGCCGCGGCTCAACGCGTAGGCCTGGGTGCCGCGCGTGAAGACCTTGTCGGTTTCCAGAATGGCGTCGATCGGAATATCCGCCGCGCCGTCGAGCCGCTCGTAGATCGGGGCGAAGTCCTGCAGCGTCGCGTCGAGCAGGGCCTGCAACGACGGGATGACGAAATAGACCTGCTGAAAGTCGTCGATCCGGTAGGGGGTGCGCATCAGCCGCTCCAGGTCGAAGCCGATGCGGTTGGGCGAGGCGTCGTCGATGGCGAAGATCGTCTCGGCGCGCGAGGAGACGATGCCGGCGCCATAGATGCGCAGGCCCTTGGGCGTCTCCAGCAGACCGAACTCGACCGTGTACCAGTAGAGCCGGGCCAGATTGTGCAGCTGGCCCCGGCCGGCCGCGCGCAGGCCGCCCTCGCCATAGGCCTGCATGTAGTCAGCGAACACCGGGTCGGTCAGCATCGGCACATGGCCGAAGACATCGTGGAAGATGTCCGGCTCCTGCAGGTAGTCGAGCTGGTCGGGTCGGCGGATAAACTGGCCGGCGGGGAACCGCCGGTTGGCCAGATGCTCGAAGAACACCGCGTCCGGCACCAGCCCTGGCGCCGCGACCACGGTCCAGCCGGTCAGGCGGCGCAGGTCCTCGTTGATCTTGCGGAAGTCGGGGATGCCGCCGCGGTGCAGGTCCAGGGCGTCCAGGCCGTGCAGGAATTCGTCGCAGGCGTAGCCGGGGAGCAGAGCGGCCTGCCGCTCGTAGAGCGTATCCCACACCGCGTGCTCCGCCGGCGTATAGGCGTCCCACCTCTGGTCGATGGTCCAGTCCGCCGCCGCGCCCGGGGGCGGACGACTGTTGAAGCCGTCTGCGCTCATGGGGTGAAGATACGGCGTGCTTCACGCAATGTCTGTCCGAAGGCGCCCCGGTTTGGCGGATTTTGCGGAAGGATGTTGCGTGGTTCGTGGTTCGACACGCACCCTGCGGGTGCTGCTCACCATGACGTATCCAAAATGCTCGTCATCCTGAGCAGCCGCGAAGCGGCGTGTCGAAGGACGCACGATCAGGAAGCGCTAATGGGCGATGCGCGGCCGCATGTTGTAGTGGCCGTCCTCGAAGCCCTCGAAGATCAGCGAGGCGTGCGGGTGGCCGACCGGCTCGCCGCTGTCGTCGGGCAGCAGGTTCTGCTCGGAGACGTAGGCGACGTAGGTGTTCTCGTTGTTCTCGGCCAGCAGGTGATAGAAGGGCTGGTCCTTGCGCGGCCGGATGTCCTCGGGGATCGACTCCCACCATTCGTCACTGTTGGCGAACTCGGGATCGACGTCGAAGATGACGCCCCGGAACGGAAAGATCCGGTGCCTGACCACCTGGCCGATTCCAAATTTGGCGAGTCTGGCGTTCATAATCCGAGAATCTAGCGCGTCGCCCCTGACTGGAAGATGAACGTAGAGCCGTGGCGCCATTAGGCAAGTCAATGCCTTCCGCTGCGCGAAACAGGCCGCTACAGTCGCGCTCGAAACGAGGCGCCCGCCCCGGGGTGTCTGCGCAGACAGGTATGCTGCCATGTCGGAGGCGCCCAGTGCGCAAGGCGGCCCCCGCGGGGACCGCCGGGGGTCCCATGCGGGCCCGCCACCCGCCTATGCGGCGCTGGACCTTGGCACGAACAACTGTCGCCTGCTGGTCGCCACCCCCACCCAGGGCGGCTTTCGCGTGGTCGAGGCCTATTCCCGCATCGTCCGGCTGGGCGAGGGCTTGAGTCTCACGGGCCGCATGTCGGACGCGGCCATGGACCGGGCTCTGGCCGCCCTGACGGTCTGCGCCGAGAAGATCCGCCGCCGCCGCTGCGTGCGGATCAAGGCCATCGCCACCCAGGCCTGCCGCCAGGCCGAGAACGGCGAGGCGTTCACCGCCCGGGTCGCCAGCGAAACCGGCCTGAAGCTGCAGATCATCACCCCCAAGGAAGAGGCCCACCTGTCCGTCGCCGGCTGCGTCAGCCTGCTGGACCGCGAGGCCGAAGCCGCCCTGGTGGTCGATGTCGGCGGCGGCTCGACCGAGCTGTCCTGGGTCGATCTGAAAGGCTCCGGACTCGACGCTCGCCCGCGCGAATTCGCGCCCTGGCGTCTGCCGATCAAGGCCTGGCTTTCCGTGCCGATCGGGGTCGTGACCCTGGCGGAGCGCTTTCCGGAGGCCGGCGGCGACGTTCAGGGCTGGTTCCGCGCCATGGTCGAGGCGGTCAAGGACCGCATCGCCGCCTTCCCACACGCCGAGCCGTTCCGGCAGGTGTTCGAGGCGGGCGGGGCGCACATGGTCGGCACGTCTGGCGCCATCACCAGCCTGGCCGGCCTGCACCTCGACCTGCCGCGCTATGACCGAAACCGCGTCGATGGCCTGTGGATGACCCGGGGCGAGTGCGAGGCGACCACCGACCGGCTGCTGGCCTGGACGCCGGCCGAGCGGGCGGCCCAGCCCTGCATCGGGCCCGACCGGGCCGATCTGGTGCTGGCCGGGGCGGCGATCCTGCAGGCGGTGCAGGAGTTGTGGCCGTGCGAGCGGGTCCGCGTCGCCGACCGCGGCCTGCGCGAAGGCCTGCTGATGAGCCTGATGAGCGACGAGCAGCCACGCCGCCGGCGACGCAAACGGGGCGCCGGCGGCCGGAAACCTGTAGAAGCCTCAGCATGAGTGACGACGAGCCCCCCAAACGCCGCATGGTTCGCCTGCCGACGGCCGGCAACGAAGGCGTCGGCCGGGGCAAGCCCGCGCGCCTGAAGACCGCCAAGGGCCGCCGACCCTCGTCCCAGGCCTGGCTGGAGCGGCAGATCAACGACCCGTTCTCGGCCGAGGCCCGTGCCATGGGCTATCGCAGCCGCGCGGCCTTCAAGTTCACCGAGATCGACGACCGGTTCCACCTGGTCAAGCCGGGCAGCAGGATCGTCGACCTGGGCTGCGCGCCCGGCGGCTGGGTGCAGATGGCGCTCAAGCGCGGGGCCGGCAAGACCGTCGGCATCGACCTGTTGCCCGTCGATCCGTTGCCGCCGGCCGAGATGATCCAGATGGACTTCACCGACCCGGCGGCCGGGCCGCTGTTGATCGAGATGCTTGGCGGCGCGCCGGACCTGGTGCTGTCGGACATGGCGCCCAACACCGTCGGTCACCGCGAGACCGACCACCTGCGCATCGTCGGCCTGATCGAACTGGCCGCGGCGTTCGCCATCGAGGTGCTCAAGCCCGGCGGCAGCTTTGTCGCCAAGGCCTTCCAGGGCGGCGAGACGGCGGCGATCATTCGCGACCTGAAGAAGCACTTCGACAAGGTCCAGCACGTCAAGCCCAAGGCCAGCCGGGCGGACAGCTCGGAGGTCTTCCTCGTGGCGACCGGGTTCAAGGGGTAGGGATCGCTTGACGGGCCTCGTCGCCAGCCGGACCTGCGGGGATTGCACCGTCTGCTGCACGGTGCTGCCGATCGACGCCGACGGCTTCGCCAAGTCATCCGGCGTGACCTGCGGGCACTGCGTTTCGGCCGGCTGCGCGATCCATCCGGATCGCCCGACGCCCTGCCGCGCGTTCGATTGCGGCTGGCTGCAGTTGCCGATGCTCGACGACGCCTGGCGGCCTGACCGCAGCGGCATCCTGATCATGGCGGACGACGACATTCCGGCCCGCTACACCGAGCGGCCCGGGATCAAGCTCTTGCTCGTGGGCGAGCGCCGGACATCGCTGACCCTGCCGGTGCTGGGCTATGTCGCCGGCCTCATCGATGGCGGCATGCCGACCTTCATCGCCGTGCCGGGGCCGCCCGGCTGCTTCTTCGCCAAGGCTTTCCTTAATGACCGGCTGACGGCGGCGGTCGCCAGGCGCGACGGCGGCGAGATCCTGCGCACGCTGCACGCCCTGCTCGACATCCTTGAGGCCGGCGACTTTGAACCGGTTCCGACAGGCTCGTTCAGTCCGGGATAGCGGCGAGCCCGGCCGGTGGTCAGCCTCTGGCCGGCCGGTACATGGGAATCAGCCCCGGATGATCGCCCGGCTTGATCAGGCCGATGACCTCGAACCCGTGGCGCTCGTAGAGCGGGACGTTTTTCGGGCTGGAGCTCTCGAGATAGGCCGGCAGGCCGTCGGCGTCGCAGCGGGCGAGGCCCGCCTTCAGCAGCGCCGCGCCCAGGCCCTGGCCCTGCCGCGAGGGATCGACGCCGACCATCGACAGGTACCAGTGCGGTTCCCGCGGATGGAATTCGTCCATCAGGTCGCCGAGCTCGCCCAGAACCGCCTGCCGCTCCGGCGCCACCGCCTCGCCGACGAGGGCGATGATCGCCTCCTTGTCGGCTTCCGCGCCCGGCGCGAGCCACAGCGCCGCCGCCGCGCCGTCGTCGGCGATCCAGGCCGTGCCCGCCGCCAGCGCGCCGCCAGCCATCGCCGTGGCCAGCCGGTTGAAGCTGGCCAGATAGGTCGCGGCGCCGGGAAACATGTAGCGGACCGCGGGATCTGTGCTGAAGGCGAGCGACAGGATGTCCATCACCGGGTGGCGCTCAACCGGGCCCAACGCCGCCGGAGCGACGCGAATGTCGATATCGTTCATGCGGTCATGCTGGACCGGGTCAATCGGACCGCAAAGCTGTTTCAGCGCGGCGGGTAACGGGCGACATGGATTTGGGCATCAAATGATGCTAGTTTTCGTGGCTGGAGGCGACCGCCATGCGCACGACCCTGAATCTGGATGATGACCTGCTCGCGAGAGCAGCCGAATTGACAGGCATCTCGGAAAAGTCGGCGCTCGTTCGGGAAGCGCTCACGGCCCTGATCCAGCGTGAAGCCGCCCGGCGCCTCGCCCTGCTGGGCGGAAGCGAGCCGAACCTGCGGAACATCCCGCGCCGGCGATCAGAGCCCGCGTGATTCTGGCGGACACATCCGTCTGGGTGGCGCATCTTCGCGCCGCCGATCCGGTGTTCACAGAGCGCCTGAATGCTGGAGAAATCATGGCTCATCGGTTCGTCATCGGCGAACTGGCGATGGGAAACCTGGGTCGCAGGGCCGGGACGCTCCAGTTTCTCGACGAGTTGCCCAAGGCCGTGGCAGCCAGTGACGTGGAGGTGCGAGACCTCGTCGAACGTTACCGCCTCCACGGTCTGGGGATCGGTTACATCGATGCCCATTTGCTCGCCAGCTGCAGATTAACGCCCGCCGCCCGACTCTGGAGCCGTGATCGGCGGCTTCAAGAGGCGGCGGAACAGCTGTCTCTGGCGGTGAAGCCCACGCTGTAGCTCGCCGTCGCCGTCACCACCGTTGACACCGACCCCCTTTGCCACGATACCGCGCCCGCAAAACGGAGACTCCAATGGAGATTCGCGAAGGGCTCACCTTCGACGATGTTTTGCTCGAACCCGGCCCGTCGGAAGTGATGCCTACCCAGGTATCGACCGTGTGCCGGTTTACGCGTGAGATCAGTCTGAACATCCCGCTCGTGTCCGCCGCGATGGACACGGTGACCGAGAGCCGGCTGGCCATCGCCCTGGCCCAGGCCGGCGGCATGGGCATCCTGCACCGCAACCTGACGGTCGATGAACAGGCCGACCAGGTCCGCGAGGTCAAGCGGTACGAGAGCGGCATGGTCATCAACCCGCTGACCATCAACCCCGACACGACCCTGGGCGAGATCCGCGAGATCAAGGCCCGCCGGAAGATTTCGGGCTTCCCGGTGGTCGAGCCGGGTACGGGCAAGCTGGTCGGCATCCTGACCAACCGCGACATGCGGTTCGAGACCGATGACCGGCTCAAGGCCTCGTCGCTGATGACCCGCGAGGGGCTGATCACGGTGCGCGAGGGCATCGACTCGGGCGACGCCCTGAGCCTGCTCAAGACCAACAAGATCGAGCGGCTGATCGTCGTCGATGACGATGGCCGGGCCGTCGGCCTGATCACCGTCAAGGATATCGACAAGGCCACCGAGCATCCGCACGCGGCCAAGGACGAGAAGGGTCGCCTGCGGGTCGGCGCGGCCTCGACCGTCGGCGACGCGGGCTTCGAGCGGTCGATGGCGCTGGTCGAGGCGGGCGTGGACGTGGTGGTCATCGACACGGCCCATGGCCATTCAAAACAGGTCGCCGACGCCGTCTATCGCCTCAAGCGCGAGACCAACCGGGTCCAGATCATCGCCGGCAACATCGCCACCTACGACGGCGCCCGGGCCCTGATCGACTCCGGGGCCGACGCGGTGAAGGTCGGCATCGGGCCGGGTTCGATCTGCACCACGCGGATCGTCGCCGGGGTCGGCGTGCCGCAGCTGACCGCCATCGCCGAGGCCTGGCGGGCCGCCCGTGACAGCGACGTGCCGGTGATCGCCGACGGCGGCATCAAGAACTCCGGCGACCTGGCCAAGGCCATCGCGGTCGGGGCCAGCGTGGCCATGATGGGTTCGATGTTCGCCGGCACCGAGGAGAGCCCGGGCGAGGTGTTCCTCTACCAGGGCCGGTCCTACAAATCCTATCGCGGCATGGGCTCGCTGGGGGCCATGGCGCGCGGCTCGGCCGATCGCTACTTCCAGAAGGAGGTGACCGACACCTTCAAGCTGGTGCCCGAGGGGATCGAGGGCCAGACGCCGTTCAAGGGGCCGATCGCCCCGGTCATCCACCAGCTGGTCGGCGGCCTGCGGGCGGCCATGGGCTATGTCGGCGCACCCGACATTCCGGAGTTCCAGCGGCGGGCCAAGTTCATCCGCATCACCGGCGCCGGTCTGCGCGAGAGCCACGTCCACGACGTGATGATCACGCGGGAAGCGCCCAACTACCCGAGCGCCGTCTGACGCCCGGGACCAAGGGGGGACTACAAGATGACGTTCGAACTGACCATTCTGGCCTGGACCCTGGTCCTGGCCTTCGTCCAGATCCTGGCCTTCGACATGGCCCGCACCGGCCAGTACGGCCTGAAGTGGAACACCGGCGCGCGGGATGAAGAGATGCCGCCGCTGTCGCCCATCGCCAGCCGGCTGCAACGGGCGCAGTACAACCTGTTCGAGACCCTGCCGCTGTTCATCGCCGCGGTGTTGATCGCCCATGTGGCCGACCGCAACAGCGACCTGACGCACAACGGGGCGCTGATCTATCTGGTCGGTCGCATCGCCTATGTGCCGCTCTACGCCTTCGGTGTGAAGCAGATCCGCTCGCTGGTGTGGGTCGCCAGCACGGCCGGTCTTCTGATGATCTTCTGGGCCATCCTGGCTCCTTGATAGCGGGTGTTTGATTGCGTGACGGCGGGCGGTTAGCGGCGGCGATCCAGGTCCTCGAGGACATCGAGACGCGCCACAGGCCTGCCCGCATGGCGCTCAAGGGCTGGGGCGAGTCCGCGCGGTACGCGGGCTCGAAGGACCGCGCCTTTGTCTCCGGACTGGTCCTCGACGTCCTGCGCAAGCGGCGCTCGCTGGGCTGGAGGATGGGCGAGGACAGCGCGCGCGCCGCGGCCCTGGCGGCGCTGCGCTTCGGCTGGGACTGGCCCATCGACCGGGTCGCTCAGGCGGCCGGCGACAGCGAGCACGGCATCGGCGGCCTGACCGACGCTGAACAGACCGCCCTGACGACGCCCAACGCGGCGCCGGCCCCCGCGCCCGTCGCCGGCGACTACCCCGACTGGCTGGAGCCGCGCATCGCCCGCGTGTTCGGCGAGGGGAGGGCCGCGGAGATGGCCGCCCTGGCCGAGCGGGCGCCGGTGGACTTGCGGGCCAACAGCCTCAAGACCGACCCCGACCGCGCGGCCAAAGCCCTGCAGCCGCTGCACGCCATGCCCGCCGGCGTCCTGCCGAACGCCTTCCGCATTCCCGCCCCGGCCGCCACCGACCGCGCCGGCTCGGTCGAGACCATTCCGGCCTTCGGCAAGGGCTGGTTCGAGGTCCAGGACCTGGGCAGCCAGATCGCCGCCGCCTGCGCCGGCGACATCAAGGGCAAACAGGTGCTCGATTTCTGCGCCGGGGGCGGGGGCAAGACGCTGGCCCTGGCCGCCGCCATGGGCAATTCGGGCCAGCTCTACGCCCACGACAGCGACGCCCGCCGGATGGCCGACATCATCCCGCGCGCCACCCGCGCCGGGGTGCGCAACCTGCAGATCCGCTCGCCGGTCGAGGCCGAACCGCTCAGGGGCATGGAAGGCCGGATGGACCTGGTGTTCGTCGATGCGCCCTGCACCGGCGCGGGCACCTGGCGGCGGCACCCGGACTCCAAGTGGCGCCTGTCGCCCGAGCAGCTCGAACGCCGCATGGCCGAGCAGGACCAAGTGCTGGACCAGGCCTGCGCCTATGTGAAACCGGGCGGCCGGCTGATCTATGTGACCTGCTCGATCTTCGCCGAGGAGAACGAGGATCGGATCGCCGCCTTCCTCGCGCGCCATCCGGGCTTCGCCGTTCGTTCGGCCGCCTTCGAGGCGGTCGCCGGACACGCCACCCCCGAGGGCTTCTTGCGCCTCACGCCCCTTTCCGCCGCCGCCGACGGCTTCTTCGTCGCTCATCTGGAACGCATCGCATGACCGCCCCCGCTCACCAGCCCGTCCTGATCGTCGATTTCGGCAGCCAGGTGACGCAGCTGATCGCCCGCCGAGTGCGGGAGGCGGGCGTCTATTGCGAGATCCATCCGTTCGACAAGGTCGAGGCGCTGGTGGACGCGTTCCAGCCGGCCGCCATCATCCTGTCGGGCGGCCCCGCCAGCGTGCTCGAGGCCGACAGCCCCCGGATCGGGGCCAAGCTGTTCGAGCTGGGCGTGCCGATGCTCTGCGTCTGTTACGGCGAGCAGCTGCTGTGCGACGTGCTGGGCGGCACGGTCGAGGGCGGCCACGCCGGCGAGTTCGGCCGCGCCGACCTGACCATCGCCAGGGATCACGCGCTGTTCCAGGGCCTGGCCGGCGTCGGCGAGCTGGAAACCGTCTGGATGAGCCACGGCGACCGCGTCACCGCGATCCCCGAAGGCTTCGAGATCATCGGGACCTCGACCGGCGCGCCGTTCGCGGCCATCGCCGACGACGCCCGCCGGATCTACGGCGTGCAGTTCCACCCCGAGGTGGTCCACACGGTCAACGGCGCGAAGATCTACCGCAACTTCCTCTACAACCTCGCCGGCCTCAAGGGCGACTGGACCATGGCGGCCTTCCGCCAGGAGATGATCGCCAAGATCCGCGCCCAGGTCGGCAAGGGCCGGGTGATCTGCGGCCTCAGCGGCGGGGTCGACAGCTCGGTGGCCGCCGTGCTGATCCACGAGGCCATCGGGGACCAGCTGACCTGCGTCTATGTCGATACCGGCCTGATGCGGCTGGGCGAGAGCGAGCAGGTCGTTTCGCTGTTCCGCAATCACTACAATATTCCGCTGGTGCATGTTGATGCATCTGACCTTTTCCTTGACGCGCTCGACGGCGTCAGCGACCCGGAGGCCAAGCGCAAGACCATCGGCCGGCTGTTCATCGAGGTGTTCGACCGCGAGGCCGGCAAGGTGGAGGACGCCCAGTTCCTCGCCCAGGGCACCCTCTATCCGGACGTGGTCGAAAGCGTCTCGGCGCGGGGCGGGCCGTCGGCCGTCATCAAAAGCCACCACAACGTCGGCGGCCTGCCGGACTTCATGAAGCTCAAGCTGGTCGAGCCGCTGCGCGAGCTGTTCAAGGACGAGGTCCGGGCGCTCGGCGTCGAGCTGGGCCTGCATCCCGACTTCGTCGGCCGCCACCCGTTCCCCGGGCCCGGCCTGGCCATCCGCATCCCCGGCGAGATCACCCGCGAAAAGGTCGCCGTGCTGCAGCAGGCCGACGCAATTTATCTCGATGAGATCCGCAAGGCCGGCCTGTACGACAAGATCTGGCAGGCCTTCGCCGTGCTGCTGCCGGTCAAGACCGTCGGCGTGATGGGCGACGCCCGCACCTACGAAAACGTCCTGGCCCTGCGCGCGGTGACCAGCACCGACGGCATGACCGCCGACTTCTTCGAGTTCCCCTGGGACGTGCTGGGCAAGACCGCCACCCGGATCATCAACGAGGTCCGCGGCGTGAACCGGGTTGTCTACGACGTGACCAGCAAGCCGCCAGGGACGATCGAGTGGGAGTGAAGGGTGCGGCGCACGGGTGCGGCCTCCGGTGAGGGGCTTGGTTGATGACAGGGCGACTTTAGCCGGCTGAACCGATCCGCTCGACCCGGAGCTCTACGGTGGTAGGCCTTCGAAGGACACCGATCCGGGACGTCGCGCGGCGCGCGGGAGAGAAGACGACGAGGCGGCCCTCCTGGAACTCGCCGGGGTCATATCTTGCGCTGGCGCTCAAACTGGCACTCTGGAGCGGATGTCATCCCACGGCAGGTCGCGGCGGCCTTCGGACTGTTTCACCAGCAGGGGCACCTGTTCCAAGGCCGGGAGCACGCGGTTGCTATCATCCGTGGATGGCGCCAGGGCGGGCTACCGTAGTAGCGTGAGCCCATGGCGGACGGGGGAAGAGAAAACAGCGCTGGCTTCGCGGCCGTCGATGCCCTGACCGCGCTCGCGATTCTGGCGACCACCATCGCGCTTTCGATCGTGGCGCTTTCTGTCGCCCGTCGCGCGGCGGCGGCGGCGGCGGAGGCGACCACGGCGCGCACGACGCTTCTGATGATCCTGAACGATCCGCCCAGGCCCGCTGGAATATACGCCGGCGCCAGCAGCGCCTTCGACTGGATGCTTCAGGTTCGCGCGGAGTCTCCGCCGTCAGCGCCAGTGCGTATCTGCACGGAGCATGCGAGCCTGCGCGCCCGGACCAGCGGTCGCCGCTACGATCTGGAGACGGGCCGTCCCTGCGCGCCGGAGCGGCCGCTGCCATGAAGGACGACGGCTACACGCTCGCCGAGGCGCTCGCGGCGATGCTGATCCTGGGACTGGCCATGGGCGGCCTGGTCGAAGGCGCCCGCCTCATCGGTCGCATGCAGGCGCCGGTGGTCGCCGCAAGGAATGATGACCAGGCGCTTCGGCGAGCCGAAGCCGGGCTCGCGGAATTGATGAGGCGGCGCGCCGGCGGCGACGAGAGCCTGACCGGTGACGGCCAGGCCTTGCGGTTCAATTGCAGCGCTGAAACCTGCGGCCTGTCGGTCGATGGCGACGACGGTCGCCCTTCTCTGACGGTCCGGCGCGGCGAGGTTGCGCAGAGCTTTCCCTTGCCTCCAGCGGGCAAAATCAGTCTTGTGTATTTCGCGCGTGATGGCCGCTTCGACCGATGGCCCCAGCCTGGACCTGCAAAGGACATGACGGGGGTGATGGTTGTCGGAACCTCCGCGCGGGGGGAGCTACCGTTAGTCGTCGCGAGATCATGGATCGAGCATCCAAAAACGTGCGAGTTCGACATGATCGCGAAGGGATGCCGCACATCGGCCCCCTAGCGGACTTTGGCGAGCCTGAGGGGCAGGACCCGGAAGATCGGGCGCCGCCGGAAGCGGCCCTGTTCGTCAGGCCGATTCCCACGCGGGCGGCCATGCCCTGGGATCAGGCCAGGGCCGCGGCCCTGGAAGCCCGGCTCAACGCGCCCCTGCCGATTGGCGAGTTGGCCTGGCAGATCAGACGCCTCCAGCCGTGGAGGCCGGGCGCTCCGGGGCGCTATGTGGCGATCTATGCCCGGCGTGAGGATGTGCGTGACGGGTTGACCGCGGCCGCCGATGTCGATGGCCGCGCGGTCCCTGTCCAGTTTCCATCGCCGGGCAAGCGGCGCGAGCAGGTCCGCCGTCTTGCCGTGGTTGGAACCGGCGCGGGTCTCGCCGCCTTCCTGCTGGTCAGTTCGGTGATTTCTGTGCTCGCGGTTCGAGTGCGGGCCGCGGCGCAGCTCGACGCGCTTGAGCAGGCGACCGCCGGGCGGCTGGAACAGACGCGCGCCCAGAAAGCCCTGCAAGCCCAGGAGCAGGCCATTACCGCCGCCGGCCTGACCGGGCGCCGCGCGAGCCGGGTGCTGAACGATCTCGCTTGGGCGGCCCGGAGCAAGGCGCCCGACGCGGGTGTCGAGGGGTTCCTCTGGGAGGGGACTCTGTTCGCGGTCGAGGTACGTGGCGAGGCCAATCCGTTCCCGGCCGCCGACCGGCGGGTCGAGCGGTCCGCAAGCCCGGTGCGTCCCGGCGTCTGGCTCTGGGGCGTCACGGACGATGACGCTGGCGCGAAGGAGGCGCCATGAAGCGGGCGGCCGCGCCACAACCGCTGACGCTTGCCTTGGCCGTCCTGGCCGGCTTGGCCGTGCTTGGCCTTGCCAGCTGGGCGATGAGCTCGGCTGCCCGCCCGAGCGACTACAAGAGCCGGCTCGCCGCCCTGGAGCAATCCGTCGCCGAGATCGAGCGCGGCGCGGCCGGGCGGCCAGGGGTCGGTGTCACCGAGAAGACGCTCTGTCGCGGCGCGCTGCTGCCCGCGGCGAGCGCGCTGCGGTCGAGTCTGGTTCGGCAGGCCGGTGGGGCCGGCATGATCTTGCGAAGTGTGGACGCTGCCCCGGGCTCCGCGGCCGGAAGCCTCGCCGGCATCGATGTCTCGTTCGCCGCCCAAGGCTCGTACGAAGGGGCGGTGAAGCTGATGAGCCTGCTCGAAGGCATGAGGCCTGAGGTGTTCATCGACAGTGTCGAAATCGCGCCGGCGGCCGGCAAGGTGAGCCTCAAGGTGAAAGGGAGGGCGTTCTGTTGGAACTCCGCTCGCCGGTAGTGCTGGGCGCCGCTCCGGCGGGCCTGGCGCTCGCCTGTATCGGCTGGCTGTTGCTTGGCGGCTCGGTTCGTGTCATCGCGCCGCTCGACGGGATGCAGGCGCGCCTGGACGCCGCGCCGGCCGGCCGGACGCCAGCTGGCGCGTCGTCTGCGGCGGCGGCGTCCGCCGCCCTCTCGACCCCGCTCTTCGTCGCGAGCGCCGCCGAATTATCCGTGCGCCTCGACGGCCTCTCGCGCACGCCGCGCCGCGCGGCCGCGCTCGTGTCGATCAACGGGGGCCCGTCTCAGTGGCTCGTTCAGGGCGGCACGCGCGAGGGGATCACCCTGGTTCAGGTGCTATCGACCAAGGTGGTGATCGACAGCCGCTCGGGCCGGCGCGCGGTCGCGCTCGGCGAGACATCTGGATCGGCCACTGATTTGGCGGGCGGTGACCTGGCGGGTGATCAGCCGCCGCCGGGAACGCGCATGCCGCCGCCGCCCGCCAGCGCGCCGGGGGCGCCATGACGCGCCCATCAGAATTCAAGTACCGGGCCCACGGGCCCGTTGGGAGGACGAGCGTGATTGCCAAGAGTCGGTTCAGGCATGGGAGGGCCGCGTTGCTGGCGCTCCTGCTGATCGCTTCAAGCGCTCCGCTGGCGGCGGTCCGCCCAGCGCTCGCGGCGGCGGCGGCCGACACTTACACCTTCGCTTTTCGCGACGCCGATATCGCCCAGGTCGCCGAGGAGATCCTCGGCGTGACCCTGGGCCTGACCTATACGATCGACCCGTCGGTGAGCGGCAAGATGTCGTTCCGGGTCGAGCGGCGCATGACCCGCGCCCAGCTGCTGGAGGCGTTCGAGGGCGCGCTTGGCAACAACGGCGTGGTCATGATCCGCCAGGGCGAAAGCCTGCTGCTGACGGCCCGGGCCAACGCCAAGGCGTCCGGCGGCGTTCAGAGTTCCGCCGACGGTGTCAGCCGGGCTGGCTACAGTGTCGTCGCGGTCCCCCTCGACTATGCGGCCCCCAGCGAAGTCGCCAAGGTGCTGCAGTCGGTGGGGCCCGCCAACGTGGTCCTTGAAGCGGATGACAAGACCGGCGTCCTGCTTCTGGGTGGAACGGGCCGGGAAATCGAAGCGGCGCTCTCGACGATCAAGGTGTTCGACCGCAGCAGCCTGCAGGGCGCCCGCATGCGCTGGTTCGAGCTGAGCCAGGCCTCGGCGCCATCCGTCGCCGGCGAGATCAACCAGATACTGCAGGCCTCGGGGACGGCCGGCGCCACGGTCGTCCCGCTCAGGAGACTGAACGGCATCATCGCCTTCGCCCGCTCGACCGGGACGCTCGACGAGGTCGGCGGTTGGGTCGAGCGCCTGGACAAATCCAGCGGCGAGCAGGCCTCGACTCTTTGGGTCTATCACCCGCTCAACGTCTCGGCGGAATCCCTGGCCGCGACACTTGCCAGCGTGACGCCGGGAGGCGGGGGATACAGCGCCGCCGCCGCGCCAGCGGGGCCGGCGGCAGGACAAGCCGGCGCCGCCGCGCCACCCGTGACGGCGCCGACGCCCAACCTCGCCCCCGTGGTCGGGGAGGAGGCGATCCGCATTGGTGTGGATCGCGAGTCCAATTCGCTGCTGATTTCCGCCTCGCCCGCCGACCGGGTGCGCATCCTCAAAGTGCTTGAGGAGATCGATGTCACGCCGAGCCAGGTGTTGATCGAAGCCTCGATTCTTGAGGTGACGCTGACCGATGGCCTCAGCAGCGGGGTCAACTGGTCGGTGCTCGGCGACGCTGGGCGGTTGAAGATTATCTCCACCTCCGACGCCGCGGGCGGCATCGCGCCGACCCTGCCGGGCCTGGCGGTCACCTTCATCGGCGACGACATCAAGGCGGCCATCGACGCGCTGGCCGAGCGCACGGCCGTGGAGGTGATTTCCACGCCCAAGATCGTCACGCTCAACAATCGCACCGCCACCCTGCAGATCGGCGACCAGGTGCCGGTGGTGATCCAGACCGCTCAGAGCAATGTGACGCCCGACGCGCCTCGCGTGGTCAACGTGGAATACCGCGACACCGGCGTGATCCTGACCGTCACGCCGCGGGTCAGCGGCGACGCCATCATGCTGACCATCGCCCAGGAGGTCAGCTCGGTGGCCAAGACCACCACATCGGGTATCGATTCGCCGACCATCCAGCAGCGCCGGTTTGAGAGCACGCTGATGCTGCGCGACGGCCAGGCGGTGGCGCTGGGCGGCCTGATCAGCAGCACCCGCAGCAACGGCGACTCCGGTGTTCCCTACATCAAGGACGTCCCGGGGCTGGGGCGGCTGTTCAAAAGCCAGGAGCGGGACCAGCGCCGAACTGAGTTGATCGTGCTGATCACCGCCAGGATCATGCGCGGCGAGGAATCCTCCGCCCGGGTGATGACCGATCTGATGGACGACCTGAAGGAGATCACCAGTCGTGGCCTGCTCAGCCGCTAGGTCCGTGCCCGCCCGCCCGGACGCGGGGTATGCGACCGCGGCGGCGGCGCTGACGGCGCTGGCCCTGTCGCTGGTGGTCAGCGCGGTCATGGGCGCGAGCCTCACCGATCTGCGCGCCGCCCGCACGGCCCTGGACCGCACCCGCGTCGAGGCGTCCCTCGACGGAGCCCAGCAGGCCGCGGTCGCGGCGCTGCTGGATGCCGGCGCGCCGGCCCGTCTGCGCTGGATCGTGCCGGCCAGTCGGGGCGCGATCGAGATTCTGGCCGAGCCCGAAGCGCCTAAGCTGGCCTTGTCCGCCGCCGCCGACCTGGCCGACGGCGAGCTCCTGGCGCTAGCCCCGGGCGACGCGGGATCCATCCGACCACGGCTGCGGGCCCTGGCGTTGTCGGGCGGGAGCTCCGCCGATATCGCGCGGCTTGGCTCCGCGCCGCTTTGGCGCGCCTGCGCGGCCTCGCTGATCTCGCCCTATGGCCAGGGAGGGTCGCTCGCGCTGTCGACCGCCGCTCCGCCCTCGCGGGGGCGATTTTCCTGGCGAGCCGGGGAAGTGTGGCGGCTGCGGGCCCTCTCGCCTGACGGCTGGGCCGACGATCGGATCGTTCGACTGACCGGAGACGCCGAGCATCCAGCCGCGATCATCGAGCGCGTGCTTGTTCGCGGACAAAGAGGAGGGGAGCCATGCGGGGTCTTGATCGAAAGCGGCGCCTGACCTCGGAGAGCGAGGCTGGCTATACCCTGACTGAAATGCTGGTGGTTGTCGGCATCATCGGTCTGATCGCGGCCGTGTTGACGCCGACGCTGATCGGCCAGCTTGGCCGCGCCCGGGCCAAGGCCGCCCAGCTCCAACTCAAAACCGTATCGGCCGAGGTCGAGATGTTCATGGCCGACGTCGGCCGCTACCCGACCGCCGCCGAGGGGCTGCCAGCTCTGGTGAAGGAGCCGACCGGCGTGGAAGGCTGGACCGGCCCCTATATGCGCGACGAGGAATCGCTGCGTGATCCCTGGGGCCGCCCCATTCGCTATACGGTGGGGGCGGACGGCCAAGGCTATGTGCTGGTCAGTCTTGGGGCCGACGGCAAGGAAGGCGGCAGCGGCGTGGGTCGGGACCTGCGGGCGCCGGCCGGCCAATGACCGCCGGCGTCGTCCTTCCAGTGTTCGCCGGCCTCATTGGCGCTTGCGCGGGCAGTTTCGCCGCCACCGCGGCGCTCCGATCGCTGCGGGGTGAGAAGGCTCTGGCCGGACGGTCGCGCTGCGATGGCTGCGGCCAAGCGTTGGGGTTCGCGGCCACGACGCCGATCATCTCCTTTGCTGTCCTGCGCGGCGCCTGCGCACGCTGCGGCTCGCGCATCGATTCGGCTCATGTCGCCGGCGAAGCCGCGGGCGCGACCCTAGCCGGCGCGGCCTTCTGGCTGGTTCCGCCGGCTGAGGCCGCACTGACTGCCGCGCTGGGGCTCGTGCTCGTGGCGGCCTCGATCATCGACCAGCGGACCCAGCGTTTGCCTAACCTGCTGACGCTCGCGGTTGCGCTGCTCTGCCTGGGGCTCGCGGCCCTGAACGGGCAAGTTCTGGTCGGGATAGCGGCGGCGACGATCACATTCGTGCTGCTCGAAGGCCTGCGCCGGGGCTTCCTGCGCCTGCGCGGTCACGCAGGCCTTGGTTCTGGCGATGTGAAACTGCTCTGCGCCCTGGCGCTCTGGCTGGGGGTGGCCACGCCTTGGGCCATCGCCTTGGCCGCCTTGGTCGGTCTGCTGGTCGCCATGGTCACCAAGCCGACAGACGGAAGAATCGCCTTTGGGCCGCTGATCGCCGGCGGCGCCCTGATGGTCGGGCTCGCCGTGGACGGTGGCGTATTGCCGGCTGAATGGGCGCTTGCATGACGACCTTGGTGCTCAAGCGGCGCGAAGCCTTGCTCGACGATCTGCTGTCGCGGTCGGTGGTCGATGCGGCGGCCGTGGCGCGGGCCGAGTTGGTCGCCGTGAGGACTGGCCAGCCCGTCGAACAGGTGCTCAATCAGCTGGGCGCCCTTAGCGACGACGATCTGGTCGCCGCCTATGCGCGGGTGAGCGGTTGCGCCATCTGGGAGCCGCTCGCCGATCCGGTCACGGTGAACCCCGCCGACCTGCGCGTCAGCGCCGACTTCCTGCGCCGTGGCCGCATCCTGCCGATCCGCAAGCAGGGCGCCACGCTGATCTGCGCCGCTTGTGACCCGCTCGACGAAGGGGTCTTGTCGGGACTGGTGTTCGCGGTCGGCGGACGGGTCAGCCTGATGATCGCCCGGCCGGCCGACTGGTCGCGGGCCTTCTCCCAGGCTTACGAAGCCGAAGCCGCCATCGCCCCGCAGGCCGATGAACGGCGCCTGGAGCGCGAGATCGACCAGGTCGCGGACTCCGGCGGGGAGGGCGGCGGCGCGCGTCTGGTCGCCTCGGTGTTCGAGGCGGCCGTGGCGGCGGGCGCCTCCGATATTCACTTCGAGCCCCGACGGCACGACCTGCGCATCCGCCTGCGGGTCGATGGCCAGCTGATCGATCACCGCCTGGTCAGCGCCGATCTCGCGCCAGCGGCGGTCTCGCGGATCAAGGTCATCGCCAACCTGAACCTGGGCGAGCGCCGCCTGCCCCAGGACGGGCGCACCAGCTTCGTCGTGCAGGGCCGATCGGTCGACGTGCGGGTCGCGACCTCGCCGACGGTGTTCGGGGAATCCGTCGTGTTGCGCATTCTCGACCGGGCCGCGGTCCAGCTGGATCTGGACCGGTTGGGCCTCGGCGAAGAGACGGTCGGGGTGCTGCGGCGGGCGGCCCGCTCGCCTCACGGCCTCTTCCTGATCACCGGCCCGACCGGCAGCGGCAAGACCACGACCCTCTACGCCCTGCTGCAGACGTTTGCCGGCTCGACCCGCAAGGTGCTGAGTGTCGAGGACCCCGTCGAATATCACTTCGACCACGTCTCCCAGACCCAGGTGGCGCCCAACATCGGGCTGACGTTCGCCTCGGCGCTGCGTTCGTTCCTGCGCCAGGATCCCGACGTCATCCTGGTCGGCGAAATCCGCGATCCCGAGACCGCCGCGGTCGCCATGCAGGCCGCGATGACCGGCCATTTCGTGCTGGCCTCGGTCCACGCCAACGACGCCCTGGCCGTGGTTCCACGCCTGCTCGACATGGGCGTCGAGCCGTTCCAGCTGGCGGCTGGCCTGCGCGGTGTCGCCGCCCAGCGGCTTGTGCGGCGGATCTGCGAGCACTGCACCGACCACAGGCCCCCTGACGAGTCGGAGGTCATGTTCGCCCGCTCGATCGGCGGGACGCCGCCGGCCAAGGTCGCGTTCGGCAGGGGCTGTCCGGCCTGCGGGGGAAGCGGGTTCCACGGCCGAACCGCCATCGGCGAGGCGTTCCTCGCGTCCGAGCCGATGCTGCGGGCGATCGCCGATCGCGCATCGACGGGCGCCCTGTCCGGGCTGGCGGTCGAGGCGGGGTTCCGGTCGATGGCGGTCGACGGGTTCGACAAGGTGCTGGCCGGGCTGACGACGGTCGATGAGGTCATCGCTGCCGTCCATGTCTGAAGCCGCCCCTCGATACGGCTATGTCGCCCTCGATGCATCGGGCCGGAAGGTCCGCGGCCAGCTGGAGGTCGCCTCGGAGGAGGCCGCGTTCGTCAACCTCAAAGCCCAGGGGCTGATGCCGGTCAGCGTCAAGGTCGTGGCGCGGCGCAAGGACGGCGCTCGCACCGCCGCCGGGCTTGGCGATCGCGAGACAGCCGAACTGGTGG
Organism: Caulobacter sp.; assembly: GCA_030645575.1. GTDB lineage: Bacteria > Pseudomonadota > Alphaproteobacteria > Caulobacterales > Caulobacteraceae > Caulobacter. Next base: position 76,059 of record JAUSMJ010000073.1, read on the forward strand.
CCGACCTGGCGGCGTTGCTCACCGCCGGGGCCGACATCCGCTCCGCTTTGACGATCATCGGCGGCAAGGCGGCCAAGGCGCCGGTGCAGGCCGCCGCGCGCGCCATGGCCAGGGACATCAGCGGTGGCGAGGCTCTCAATGTGGCGCTTGGCCGCCAGTTGCCCGAGCGGCACCGGTTCATCGCCGCGTTGCTGGCGGCCGGCGAGGCCTCGGGCGATCTGATCGGGGGACTGGAGCGCGGCGCGGAGATGCTCGACGCCCGCCTCAAGATACGCGACCAACTGGTGTCGGTATTGGCCTATCCAATGTTCGTGCTGATCACCGCCATCGTCTCATTCCTGATCATCCTGACGCTGGTGGTCCCCTCGCTGGCGCCGCTGGCCGAAGCGCCAGGCGCGCAGCCGGGCCTGGCCATGCGGCTGCTGCTTGCCGCCAGCCGGTTCCTGACCGGCAACGGCTGGCTGCTGGCCGGGGGAGGGGTCGCGCTGGTGGTCGCCGGCGTCGTGGCCGGCGCGACGGGGCTCCTACGCAGCGGGGCCGAGCGGCTGGCGCTGGACGGGCCTGGCCGCCGCACGGCGGCAGGCCTCGTCTACGGCGGGTTCGCTGTCGCGCTCGGCGGCATGCTCTCGGCGGGAGCGCCGGTCAGCGACGCCCTTCGCCTGTCGTCGCGGGCGGTTCGGTCGGGCCTGGCCCGCAGGCGCCTGGAGCCTGTGGGCGCGGCCGTGCGTCAGGGCCAGGCGCTGTCGGCGGCGCTGTCCAGCGTCGGCGGGTTCCCTGACGAGATCGGCCGGCTGGCGCTGATCGGGGAGGAGTCGGGGGCCCTCGGTCCCATGCTGGCGAGGGCGGGTCGCCTGGCCGAACAGGCGGCGCTGCGCCGCGTCGAGTCCGTCAGCCGCATTCTGGGCCCGGCGATGATCGTCCTGCTCGGTGGGTTGATCGGTCTACTTATGGCGGGATTGCTATCGGGTGTGACGGGTCTGGGCGACGCGGCGCTGCAGTAGGCGGCGACAGCCGCCCCGCGAGGTCAGCGAACCTCGACGAAGCCGGCCGGGACGGCAATATCGACCCTGCGGCTGAAGTCCAGGTCGATGGCGCGATAGCGCCCCGGCGCCGCGGCGACATAGGGCGCGCAGCCGGCCATGGCCCGCATGGCGTCGCGCTCGGCCGCCGCGTTGTTCGTCCCATGCGCCGGACGGATGGGGGTCGGCGACCCGGCCAGGCTGCCGTCGGCGGCCAGCAGGATCCGCATGCGCACGGGCAGGGGCCGGGCCGGAATTCGCCAGCAGGGCCGGGATGGATCGCCGAGGCGCCGCGCGATCGAAGCCTGGTCCCCGGGGTTGCCGCCGCGAGACGCCACCGGCGCGGCGGGGCCGGGTTCAGCGGCCCCGGCCGATTCGCCGAGAATGTCGGAGAGCGATGAGGCCCGGCGGTCGAAAAGAGGGGCCTGGTCGGTCGCAGCGGCGGTCAGCCGACGCCGCAGCGCCTCCACGGCCGACTCGCGCGAGGGGACGAGTGAAGGTTTCGATGATCCCCCGCCGGTTGAATCGATCAGGTCCACCGCGAAGGTCGGACCATCCGGCTCGGGCTCGCGAACAGGCAGGGCCGCGGGCCCAGTAATCATCAAGAGACATGCCAGTATAGCGTGCAGCGCAATAGCGCCCAGGCCCGCGAGCCAATTGGAAATCAGCCTCGGCGTCATGTCGTTTTTGTAGCGCTGTAGGGAGGCGCAACCGGCAAGATCGTCTCGCGAACATAGTGTTGTATGAAAGTGCGCGATGGGGTTGCGCTCCGCCCGGCAACAGATATCGTCTTGGGCGAGTTGGGGAAAGTGGGGGCGAGCCATGCGGCGAGTGCTGACGGCTGTTGACGGGTCGGTTGCGGACGCGGGAGCGAACAGGTCCGCGCGGATCGGGCCGGCGGCCTGGCTGACGCTGATCGTCATGGTTCTGGCCGTCGCGGCGGGGCCGAACCGGGCTCTGGCCCAGGGCGTGCCGCCACCTCCGATCCGCTCCACGATCGACGCCAACGGCGTTGACCTGATCAGCGGCGACTTCACCTATTCGGTCGAAGAGCTCTCCATCGGCCAACCGGGGGCCGGAGGCCTCAGCTACCTGCGCAGCTTCGTCGAAACCGGATGGCGGGACAATTTCGTCGGGACCATCAACAGCGACGGCACGGTCTACACCGTCAGTTTTGGCGGAACCTCGGAGAGCTTCGATCTGGTCGGCGGTGTCTACACCCCCGGCGAAGGCCAGGGCTCGACCCTGACGTTCGACGCCGGAACCCAGCTCTACACCTACAGGTCGGGCGACGGTGTGGTGGCGGTGTTCTCCAAGGCGCTCAACGGGTCGCCGTTCGCCTGGCTGCCAGCCGCCAACGAGGCGCGTGTCACCTCGATCACCCGGCCGTCCGGTGAGGTGCTGACATTCAACTACCGGTCGGTGACGGTCACCTCGCCCTACACCTATACGGCTCATCGCCTGCAGTCGGTGACCAACAACCTGGGCTATCAGATCAAGTTCGAATACGCGCTCAATACCGCGACGCTGGCGGATCACCTCAACAGCTGGCTGACCGTGACCAAGGTCACGGGTTTGAATGGCGCGACCGACTATTGCAACCCTGTCGCCGACAGCTGCGGCTTTTCCCAGACCTGGCCCAACGCCACCTACGCGACCATTCCCTACAGCACCACCCAGACGGTGACCGATACGCTGGGACGGGTCACCCGGTACACTCGCGACACGAGCGGGGACAAGCTCGCCGGCATTCGCCGCCCGTCGGCCTCCACCGACACCACCATCATCACCTACAATGGCGCCGGCCAGGTGGCGTCGGTCTCCAACGGGTCCGCAAGCTGGACCTACAGCTATGCCGACACCAGCACCCAGCGCACCACGACGGTGACCGATCCGCTGGCCCATACGCGCATCCTGATTTCGGACCTGGCCACGGGCCTGACGGTGTCCGATACCGATGGCGTGGGCCGAACGGTTGCCTATCAATACGACAGCCTCGGCCGGGTCACGCGCGTCACCTCGCCCGAGGGCGACTATACCCAGTTCACCTACGATGCCCGGGGTAACGTCACCCAGACCACCCGCGTCCCCAAGGCGGGCTCTGGCCTCTCGAACATCAGCACGACGGCCAGCTACGACGCCACCTGCGTCAACCCGGTCAAGTGCAACAAGCCCAACACCACCACCAACGCCACGGGGGCGGCCACCGACTATACCTATGACGCCACCCATGGCGGCCTGCTGACGGCCACCGAGCCGGCCGCAACGGCCGGGGGAACCCGGCCGCAGACGCGGATCACCTACAGCTCGCTGTATGCGTATTACAAGAACAGCGGCGGCTCGATCGTGGCGGCCGCCACGCCGGTCTATCTGCCCACCGCCACCTCGGCCTGTGTCAGCGGGTCGTCCTGCGCCGGCGCCGCGACCGAGGTGAAGACGACCATCACCTATGGCGCCGCGGGCGTGGCCAACAATCGCCTGGCGACAGCCGTTGCGTCGGGCTCGGGCGACGGGGGCCTGACGGCCACCGCGACGATGACCTGGGACGCGGTCGGCAACCGCCTGACGGTGGACGGTCCGCTGGCCGGCGCCGACGACACCACCCGTTACCGCTACGACGCCGCCCGGCAGCTGGTCGGCGTGGTCGGCCCCGACCCCGACGGTGCCGGAGCGCTGAAGTTCCGCGCCGGACGGGCCGCCTACAACGCCGACGGCCAGCCCACCCTGATCGAACGGGGCACGGTGACCGCCCAGACCGACACGGCCTGGGCCGCCATGACCGTGCTGGAGCAGCAGACCCTGGCCTATGACACCCTGGGCCGGCTGACCAAAAAGACCCTGGTCACCGACGGCGCGACCCAGGCGGTGATCCAGCAGAGCTACGACGCCGCCAACCGGCTGGACTGCACCGCCGTTCGCATGAACCCGGCCGTGTTCGGCTCCCCGCCCAGTTCGGCCTGCACCCTGGGAGCCGCCGGCGCCAACGGGCCCGACCGGATCACCCGCAACAGCTACAGCAACGCCGACCAGATCACCAAGGTGACCAGCGCCTACGGGGTCAGCGGTCAGGCGGCGGACGACGTAACGCTGACCTACAACAGCTGGGCCCAGGTCGCGACGGCGGCCGACGCCATGGGCGGCCTGACGACCTACGAATACGATGGGTTCGGCCGGCCCAAGAAAACCCGCTATCCGATCGCGTCGAACCGCACGTCCAGCTCGACGACCGACTACGAGGAAATCACCTACGACGTTTACGGCCGGGTCTCCCAGCAGCGCCGGCGGGACGCCACGGTGTTCGGCGTCGCCTATGACCTGCTCGGCCGGCCGACGACCATCGACGCGCCGGGCGCCATGGCCGACGTCACCTATAGCTATGACCTTCTGAGCCGCGCGACCTCGGCGGCGATCTCCGGCCACACCTTGACCTTCGCCTGGGACGCCCTGGGTCGGCAGACCAGCGCGGCGGGCCCCCTGGGAACCGTCAGCTATCAATACGACCTGGCCGGCGCCCGCACGCGGGTGACCTGGCCCGACAGCTTCTACGTCGCTTATGACCATGATCTGACCGGCGCGGTCACTGCCGCGCGGGAGAATGGCGCGACGACGGGGGCCGGGGTGCTGGCCAGCTTCGCCTATGACGACCTGGGCCGGCGCGCCAGCCTGACCCGCGGCAATGGCGTGGTCACCAGCTATACGTTCGACTCCGCCTCGCGGCTGACCAGCCTGGCGCAGAACCTTGCCGGGACGGCCAGCGACCAGACCTGGAGCTTCACCTCGAACGCCGGGTTCCAGACCCTGACCCGCGCCGGCTCCAACAGCGCCTGGGCGCCGGCGACCCCGGCCACGGGAACGCGAACCTACACCTCCAATGGCCTCAACCAGCTGACCGCCTCGGGCTCGCTGAGCCTGACCTACGACGGCCGGGGCAACCTGACCTCCGACGGGGTCAATACCTATGCCTACGACGCGGCCAATCGGCTGACGGGGATGAGCGGGGTGACCCTCGCCTACGATCCGCTCGGCCGGCTCTACCAGACGGCGGGAACCGCCACGACCCGGCTGGCCTACGACGGCGCCGATCTGATCGGGGAATACAACACCGCCGGAACCCTGCTGCGCCGCTATGTCCACGGCCCCGGCGTCGATGAGCCGCTGGTCTGGTACGAGGGCGCGGGCACGACCGATCGCCGCTGGCTGCTCAGCGACCAGCTGGGCTCGGTGGTGGCGGTGACCGACGGCGCGGGCGCGGCGGCGACGATCAACAGTTACGACGAATACGGCCTGCCCGGCTCGGGCAACGCCGGCCGGTTCCAGTACACCGGCCAGACCTGGATCCCCGAGATCGGCCTCTACAACTACAAGGCCCGGTTCTATTCGCCGACCCTGGGCCGGTTCCTGCAGACCGATCCGATCGGGTACGGTGATGGGATGAATATGTATGCGTACGTGGGGAACGATCCGGTGAACGGGACCGATTCGAGTGGGCTTTCTGAGGTGCAACTCTGTTGGAAAGTGAAGCCTCCGGCGCAGCCTCCGGGACAAGACACCGTAATCTGGGGCCTAAAGTGCATTTGGGTTGAACGGGAGAGCATCTTTGGCCCCTCCAGCACAGATGCGGGGCTAATTGCTGGCGCAAACGGCGCAGATTTCGCCGCCGGTATCGCGTTCGAGAAGAAGAAGAAGAGATGTGAAGGGCTCGTGCGGGGATCCCAAGGTCTCGGATTATTTTCACAGGCCTACGAGGGGGCTGCTATTACATCCTTCGCTGCCGGAGCTGCAACGGCGGGGGTTCCTGGGTGGGGCGAGACGGGTTCGCCCGCGCTAATGGCGCTCGGGGAGCACCTAGAACTGAATTCGTTGGAGTTCAATGTCGCGTCAGTACTGGCCTATGGCTTTGGGACCGGAAATTGGGAAAAAGCCGGAAATTTGGCAATTGCAAATATCATCGCCCCTTTCAGCGGCCTTAAGGGGCTTCCGAAATCGGTGGCTGGAGCAATTAGTTCGCGTGTTGCTGAAGGCCGCACCTCTCTAGAGGACTGCAAATAGAAAATGAGAAATCTTGTGGAGACCACATCTCATAATCTTATGATGATAGGTATTTTAGCGGTGGTTTGGTTTCCCAAGGAGGCCTTCTCCATCCCCTTGCTAATAATTGGCATTGTCGGGTCTGCCATTTCATTTTACATAAAAAGAAGGAGGGGGCGATCCCAATCCCATGAAACCGCGCATGACGAAGGTCTTCGGGCGGGGAGTGAAAAGCTTGACAGATTGGGCGTGTTTTTGGGCGCAATGTTAAGTGTGTCGATTGGGTTTATGCTTTGTTTGGCGTGGTTTCGTCTGTATATTGGAGAATACGAAAGGCTAGCATCTTTAGTTGCTACGACAATTTTCATTTTTTCGGCTGCTTCATCTCAAATATATACGGTGGTTCGACGCTCGCTAACCAGTGCCAGTGACCCAAGGTGATCGAGTTCTTTTGCTGTGTCGGCATGATTGAGCGGTGCCCCTGGAGGCTGTTTGAAGATGGCTGAAGGATATTCTCTCTTCAGGACCTGGAAGGGGGGAAAGCACTCTTTTTCCATCCCTCACCCAAGCAGTGGAAAAGCGCAAAGTGTCCCTTATTCCCACAAACAACAACACAGGCTCAATTAGAGGGGGCGGACGTGGCTTTCAGGATCAAGCTCAGGCAGGCGCTCACCATGGCCTGCTTCCTCGCGGTCGCCGCGCCGGCCATGGCCGAGACCGTCACCTATACCTATGACGCCCGCGGTCGGCTGGCGACGGCGAGCTACTCCACCGGCCATACGACCACCTACAGCTATGACGCCGCCGGCAACCGCACCCAGCTGGCGGTCAGCGGCGGCAGCGGCGGCTCCAACCTGGCCCCCGACGCCGTCAACGACTATGATACCTGGGCCGTCTTCAGCCAAGGCGACTTCCCGACCTCGCGGGTCGTCTACGTCCTGGCCAACGACACCGACCCCGAGAGCAACACCCTGAGCATCAGCTCGGTCACAACCCCGACCAACAGCGCCTCGGCGACGATCCTGACCAGCGCTCCCGGCCCCCGCATATCGGTGACCAACATCGGCAGCCAGGGCACGACGTTCAGCTACACCATCTCCGACGGCGCCGGCGGTTCCGACACCGCCACCGTCACCCTGGTTCCCTCATACGAACCCTGCGAATTCGAGATCTGCTGACCGGCGCCCGGAGCCCTGATATCGACATCCCGCCTGCCGTCGGGCGTAACGGCCTTGGCGACGCGGCGCCTCGACGGCGGCGGGTCATCGATTCCGCTGCCGGACGACGCGGGGCGGCTACTGGTTGGTCTCGACCGTGATCGTCATGTTCACCGTGGCCGTCGCCGTGCCGCCGTGGCCGTCGGAGATGGTGTAGGTGAAGCTGTCGGTCGTGCTGAGCGGGCTGCTGGTCGCCGTCCCGTATCTGTAGGTCACCGTCGTGCCGGTGAACGTCACCGTACCCTTCGCGCCCTGGGTGACGCCGGTGATGGTCAGGGTGTCGCCGTTGGCGTCCGTGTCGTTGACGCGGGGATCCAGCGTCTTGGTCGGCCGCACACCGGCGCCGCCGGTGTAGAGGGCGAAGGCGGAGTTCGTATCGGTGACCGCCACCGGCGCGCTGTTGGAGGCGCTGATGGTCATCGACACGGTCGCGGTCGCCGTACCGCCCTGGCCGTCTGAGATGGTGTAGGTGAAACTGTCCGCGCCGCTATATCCGGCTGTCGGGGTGAAGGTGACCGAGGTTCCGCCGTTGACGACGACCGTACCGTGCGCGCCGTTGGTCGCGCTTGAGATGGTCAGCGGATTTCCATCGGGGTCGCTGTCATTGGTGCGCGGGTCGAAGGTCAGCGCCGTGTTGGCGGCCGTTGTCTTGCTGTCGCCAACAGCGACGGGAGGCTGATTGGCCGCCGCGACCGTCACCGACACCGTCGCGGTGGCATAGCCACCCTGGCCGTCGGTGATCGTGTAGGTGAAACTGTCAGCGCCGCTGTAGGCCGTCGCCGGCGTAAAGGTCAGGCTTGTTCCGCCATTGATCACGACCGCGCCATGCGCTCCGTCGGTCTTGGACGAAATTGTCAGGGGGTCGCCGTTGGCGTCGCTGTCGTTGGCGCGGGGATCGAAGGTGACGGCGGTGTTCACCGCCGTCGTGGCGCCGTCATTGACCGCTGTGGGCGCGGTATTGCTCACATTGCTGTTCACCACCTGCGTGCGGTTGCCGGCCGCGTCGTAGCTGTAGGTGATGGTGTAGGTCGCGCCGCCATCGACGTAGGTCGCCGACGAGAGCCGCCCAAGCGAATCGTAAGTGTAGGCGGTGTTCTCCGCCGCCGCGGTTCCGGCCAGCGCCAGGATGGCGACGCCCAGCAGCCAAGTTGCTCGCCGCATCATTTCCCCCGCGACCTGATCCCTGGCGCGATACTATTGATGGTTGAGCCGTCGGCGCAAGAGCGACCGCGAAACAAAATACCCGACGTTCAGAGGCGATCGTCACCGACCGCTTCCGGCTGCCCGAAAGGCCAGTCGGTAGGCCCGACCCGCTCCGACGATGCCCGGCGCCCTGTAGGGCAGGCAGGCGCGGATCGCTTCAAGCGCCCGCGCTTCGGCCAGCAGGCGCTGTTCGCTCGGGCGTCCGCCTTCCGGCCGGACGATTCTCGGAGGGCCGGCGAGGCCGCCCTTGCCGTCGAGAGTGACCTCCAGCGTCACCGGCACGGTTGAACGGCCGGCCAGCCGCCGCCAGCAGGGCTCGACCTGTCCCCAAAGCTCACCGGACGAGGCGTCCAGCGTCGCTTCGCCCCTGGTGGCCGAGGAGGCGGTCCTGGCCTCGCGCCCGGCCGTGGCGCCATCGCCCAGCGCCTCGCGGCCATCGCCCCGCGCGCCGGCGGCGTCGAAACGGCCAAGGGCCTTGAACAGGGACGAAAGGTCACCGCTCCGCCCAGGCGGTTCCGGTTCGCTCACCGCGAAGTCTGACTGCGTTCGGATCGTCCGGGCGAGGCGCTCGACGTCGGAAATCGCCTCGCTGGCGGCCGCGCCGCCGGCCCTGGCCCCCTCGCGGCCGGCCAGCATAACCTCCACGGCTTCGCCGTCTCCGAACGGTTCGAACGCTCCCCGCGGCGCCGTCCCCGTCGCCGTGGCGAAGACGGCGAACGCGAAAATCACATGCAGCAGCGCCGCCGCGGCCAGGGCGAGGCCGTTACGAGTCCTTCTTTGCGCGGGCCGTGGCGAAGTCACGCATCGACCTTCGCCGAGACGGACGGATCGGACAACCGGATCGGTGTGCGGTGCGGCAACTGTTTCCTCTCGGGCGCTATTGACGGTTGAGCAATCGACGCAATAGCCTCGCCAACGATAATACCGGGGGTGGTATATGCGAAATTGGCTTGGCGCTTGGGCGCGGCGGTTGGGTTGCGGCATCGGCGGGGTGCTGGCGACAGCCGCCATCCTGGTCGCGGGCCCGGCTTGGTCGCAGTCCGCCACACCGTCGGTGAAGATCGGCACGGCCGCGCTGATCACGCCGACGGCGGCCGACACCTGGTACGGTTCGGCCACCACCTCGACCAACGGCCTTGGCCAGGCGACTCGCCCGCCGGAGATCATCGAGCTGGCGCGAGCGCTGTCGAACGATCCGGACAAGATCTACGACTACGTCCGCAACAACATCGAGATCACCTGGATCTACGGCCTGCAGAAAGGCGGCCTGGGGGCCATCACCGACAAGGCAGGCACGGCGTTCGACCAGGCCAACCTGATGGTCGAGCTGCTGCGCCAGGCCGGCTACACCGCCAGCTACAAGGCCGGGACCATTACCCTGAGCGGCGCCCAGTTCGCCGACTGGTCGGGCATCACCGACGCCAAGGCCGCCTGCCAGCTGCTGTCAAGCGGCGGGATTCCGGCCGTCATCAACGGCTCGACCTCGGCGACCTGCGCCTACACTGGGACCGTATCGACCATCCAGCTGGCCCACATCTGGGTCTCGGCGACGATCGGCGGCGCGGGCTATGTGTTCGACCCGGCCTACAAGGGGCACGCGTTCAAGGCGGCGGTGGACCTGGCGGCGGCCTCGGGCCTGACCAGCGGGGCGCCGCTGACGGCGGCGACCGGCGGCATGGAGAGCGGCACGGCCTCGACCGTCGGCTATGTGCGCAACCTCAACACCGAATCGCTTGAGTCCACGCTCACCACCACCGCGGCTAACCTGCAGACCTATATCGAGACCAACGCCCCGACGGGCGAGATCGAGGACATCGTCGGCGGCCAGAAGGTGGCCCGCTACGATCCGCCGACCGGTGGCCTGCGCCAGACCACGCTGCCGTATACGTCGGCCGAGCAGCGCGCCTGGACCGGTGGAATCCCGGACCAATACCGCACGACGCTCAGGGTTCAGCTGACCAAGCTTCGACCCGACACGACGTTCGGGACCATCATCGACCAGACCCTCTATGTCGATGAGGTCGCCAGCCGAAAACTGATCTTCGACAGCGTCTACGACAGCAATTTCACCCTCGACCAGAACGTCACGTTCACCGGCTCGCTCAAGCTGGTGGGCGAGGCTGAAAACACGATCACGCTGCAGACCTGGGCGGTCACGGCGTCGTGGAATGTCGAAAACCCGATGATGAGCTTCGGCCAGCTCACACTGACTCCCAACCCGCCCTATGCCGCCTCGTCAGACGGATCATCGACCGTCAACGGGACCTACATGAACGGCGTCGTGGTCAAGGATGTGACCTACCACATGCCGTTCACCATCGTGCACGGATGGGGTGAGGTCGCGCCGAGTCTGGCTGCAAAATGGGGGTCGCGAGCCGATCGGCCCGCGCCCATGACGCCGGTCGCGGAATCGGTCACCCAGTGGCCGAACAACCGCTGCGAAAACTGCCTGAGCACGTCCGTCTCCTCGACCGGTGACGGGCGTCGCGAACAGATGGCCGCCAGTTGGCTGGCTCAGTCATCCCGGGCGAACAGCCTGCAAGCGGCGATCGCCAAGTCGATCTATGTCCAGCACTATTCCCTCGGCGTCGTCGCCGCCGACACCCAGATTCGCGCCGGCTCCTCGGGCGCCGACCCCTATGCCCCCCCGTGGGAGCAGCCCACGCACGTAAACTTCTATTTCACCATCGACAGCTTCGATCGCGTCGATGTGGACACCGCGTTCAGCCTGACCAGCAAGACGGCGGTCGCGGCCGATCGCCGGGCCGCCATTCATTCGATCGCTGCGGCGATGGAGGCGCTGGAGGGTAGTATTGCGGGCCAGGCGTCGGACTTGCCCGACACCAGCTCGACAGCGACCCGGTTCGCCTGGGGCAATCGCCCGCCATCGGCCGAAGACCTCTCCGGCGGCGTTGGCCCGCGGCGTTTCTATGACTTCAACGCCGGAAACGCGGGTCAGGCCCTCGCGCTTTTAAAGACGGAAGGGCTGACGTCCACGTCCGCTGACGGCATCCACACCGGTTTTGGCGAGCCCGAGATCGGATCGTTTGAGGCCGGGGTTCGGAGGCAGGCCCTGTCCGACGCCATCAATGCATACACCGCGGCTGGGTTCTCGGTCGTGGCGTCCGAGGAAGCGTTTCTGGGTCCAGGCCAACGCGGTGGCGGCTACTATCTCACCGCCCCCGCATCATCGACGAACGACTACAGCCACAAGCCCTCGCGACAGCGCGGCGGGGCCATGGTCGCGACCCGCTATGTCAATGGCGAGCCGGTCGAGATCGCCCAGCTGATCATCGGACCTGACGCAACCGCCAAGGGCGGCGGCGCCGGCACGCAGACGTTCAACCAGGCCCAGTACGATCCAGCCAAGGCAGCGGAGGTGCTCAAGACCCGATTCATCGATCGCTCGACGGCCATGGGTGTCGACCTTCGGACCGGCGCTCTGTCCTACACCAGCCCCGCCCAGCTCACCGTGGGCACGGGCCAGTTTCCCTACAGCCTGAGCGCCAGCCTGACCTGGGTCGGGGGCGACTGGGAAAGCCCGGTCATGGGCGAGCACAACTACACCCCGCCGCAGGCTCCGTGGACAACGAACTGGAACAACAGCCTTTCGATATCAGGGAGCGGGATGGAGGCGATGGGCGCGACAGATATCCGCGCCTCGGCCGGCACGATCGCCGCCTTCCTGATCATGCAGGACATCTTCAAGGCATCCCCCTCCACCCAACGGGAGACCTCCGCGATCCTGGCCGGGGCCTGGTGGGTCCGGCAACTGTCGGGGAACGTGGTCACCGTCACGGTCGGTCAGGACTCGCGACAGTTCGTCAAGCGCTACGATGGCCAATGGTTCGCCCCCGGCCCTGGCGCCTACGCGACCCTGACCCAGACGGGCAGCCGGTCCGTCGTCGCCGAGTTGACCTCCTGCCAGATCTACAGCGATGTCCAGTATGTCGGCACGCGCGGCTGGAAGCCCGCCTCCAACATGACCTTCCAGGTCACGGGCGCGCAGGGTGATGTGCGCACCTTCGCCTACTGGTGGAACGAGGTCGACTGCGCCAAACAACAGGGCTTCCGGCTATCGACCTGGTCGTTCCCACAGGGCGTGTCGGTCAATGTCGTCTATCAGGCCGGGTCGAACGGTCTGGACTCCATCGCCGAGGTCAACAACTCGCTCGGTCAAAGGATTGTCTTCGTCGATAGCGGCGTGAGCGGTTTCAACAACGGTCTGGCCGGAGCCGACCTGCGTTCGGTGGCGGTGACGCCGACGCCCCTGAACATGACCTACAATGGCTTGGGCGAGCTGACGTTTACGCACACCGATCCAATGGGCGCGCAAACGAAGTTCACCACCGCGCTCGTTGGTGATCCCGTTCAAGAATTGCCGGGCGCCGACTGGCGGCTCACACAGGTGTTCACCGCCGAAAACCTCACAACGCCGGCCGTCGAATACACCTACGACAGCCTCGGTCGCGTAAAGGAAGTCCGCGACGCCGACGCCCTGCAGCTGGGCAATCGCGCGCCCTACCAGTTCCTGATCGCCTCGGGCGTTCGCGGCGAGCGGATCGATCCGGCGGGCGGGCGCTACAGCGTGCTCTACGACCTCGACGGCAAGCCGTTCCGCTTCACCGACGAGATCGGCCGTACGGTCACGGCGGCCTATGACGGTCGCGGCCGGGCCACCGGCTACACCTACCCCGAGGGCGACCAGGAAACCCTCAGCTACGACGGGCGCAACAACGTCTTGAGCATGACCCGGATCGCCAAGCCCGGCTCGGGCCTGGCCAACCTCTCCATCTCGGCGACCTGGAACACGACCTGGAACAAGCCGGCTTCGATCACTGATCCGCTGGGCCGGACGACCAGCTTCACCTATGTCGCCTCGGGCGGCGGGGCCTCGCTGATGGCCACCGCCACCCGGCCCGACCCGGACGGGGCCGGTGCGCTGACCGCGCCGGTCTACAGCTTCACCTACAACGCCCTGGGCCGGCCGCTAACCATGACCGACCCAACCGGGGTGGTCACCGCCAACAGCTACAACGCCCAGAATTTCCTGGCGACGACCACGCTCAATCCCGGTGGCGTGGGCGCGGTGACCAGCTTCACCTACGACGCCCTGGGCGACGTGGTCAGCGTCGATGGTCCGCGCACCGATGTGATCGACATCGCCTACACCACCTACGACGCCATCCGCCGCAAGCGGTTCGAGATCGGGCCCGATCCAGACGCCGCCGGCGCGTTGCAGCGGCCGATGACCCGGACAACCTACGATGTCGAAGGCCAGGTGACCCAGATCGACAAGGGCAGCGGCTCCAGCACCACCGGCTCGGATTTCGCGGTCCTGCAGACCATGACCACGGTCTACGACCCGGTCGGCAACAAGCTGCGGGTCAACACCCAGGCGGGGGTCACCCAGTTCGCCTATGACGCCGCCAACCGGACCACCTGCACGGCGGTACGGATGAACCCGGCGGTCTACGCCAGCCTGCCGGCCGACGCCTGCGCGCTGGGGACCCAGGGGGCCAACGGTCCCGACCGGATCACCAGCACCACCTACGACCTGGCCGGTCAGGCCCTGACCACGGTGCAGGGGCTGGGCACGCCCGACCAGCGGACCTATTCCACCTACAGCTACTCGCCCAACGGCCAGCAGGTGACGGTGGCGGATGCCCGCAACAACCTCTCGACCATGGTCTACGACGGGTTCGACCGGCTGGTGACGCTGCGCTTCCCCACCACCACCGTGGGGGCGGGCGCGTCGAGCACCACCGACTACGAGGCCTACACTTGGGACGCCGCCGGCAATCGCACCAGCGTGCGCAAGCGCGACGGCCAGGTAATCGCCTATGGCTACGACGCGCTTGGCCGCGAGACGCTGAAGGACATCCCGGGCGGCACGGCGGCGGACGTCTACACCAGCTACGACGCCGCCGGCCGGATCACCGCGATGCGGTTCGCCAGCACCGGCGGCGCCGGCATCGTGCTGGGCTATGACACAGCCGGCCGGATGACCAGCGAGTCCACGTTCGGCAAGACCATGGCCTACCAGTACGACACCGCGAGCAACCGCACCCGGGTCACCTGGCCGGACGCCTTCTACGCCCAGTACAGCTACGACGCCTTGGGCCGGATGAAGACGGTGGGCGAGAACGGGGCCACTTCGGGCATCGGCCTCCTGGCGAGCTTCGCCTATGACGATCTGGGCCGCCGCACGGGCCTGACCCGCGGCAACGGGACCAGCACCACCTACGGCTACGACAGCGCCGACCGGCCGACGGCCCTGACCCAGGACGTGGTGGGAACCTCCTACGACCAGACCTTCGGGTTCAGCTGGAGCCCGGCCAGCCAGCTGTTGACCCGCACGGCCTCCAACGCCGCCTACAAATGGGCGACCCCGACGCCGGGGACCACGGCCAACGCCTATGATGGGCTGAACCGCGACTCGGCGATCGTCACGGCCGGCGGCTACGACGCCAGGGGGAACCTGACCAGCGACGGGAGCCGGACGTTCACCTATGATGTCGAGAACCGCATGCTGACCTCGGTCAGCGGTGGGACCACGGTGAACTTCGCCTACGACCCGATCGGACGGCTGAGCACGACCGCGGTCCCGACCTCGACGACCTTCCTGTATGACAGTGATCGGTTGTCGGCGGAATACAGCGCCGTCGGCACGGTGCTGCGGCGCTATGTGCATGGCCCGGGGGTGGACGAGCCGCTGGTCTGGTACGAGGGCGCGGGAACCACCGACCGCCGCTGGCTGCACCAGGACCGCCAGGGCAGCGTGATCGCCTGGTCGAACGGCTCGGGCGCGGTCGCGTCCGACACGGTCTACAAATACGGCCCCTGGGGCGAGCCGGGCGACGCCTGGGGCGCGGGGTCCAGGTTCCGCTACACCGGCCAGATCGCCATCCCCGAGGCGCGGCTCTACCACTACAAGGCGCGCATGTACGACCCGGCCACGGGGCGGTTCATGCAGACCGACCCCATCGGGTACAAGGATGATCTGGACCTGTATGCGTATGTGGGTGGGGATCCGGTGAACAGGAGCGATCCGACGGGAACGCAATCCTCGAGCGGGACACGCCCGGCAACGCTGGCGGAAATAATTCTGGGCTCGCCCTGCTACGTGTTCTGCTATTCATATGATCCAGAATATGGACCCCTTCCTTCCACTCCCTTTACTCGAGATCTGAGCGACCTTTTAAATCCGCCGGTCTACCAAGAGGAGCAAGAGGAGGGAGATCGCATTCGAGTTGGCGATGAGGGAAGGACAGAGGGGAATTTGCCGGCGGCTGGCGATGTGGCGGAGGATGATCTTGAGGAAAGCATCGGGGCACTTACCGACAGCATCAAAGAGCGAAAGAAAAAGGTCGACGCTCACCCCGTTGGCAATCAGGAAGGCTCTGCCAAAGAGCGGCGGCAGGCGGCTCAACATAGGCAACATCTCGAGCGCATCCGAAGGGAAGAAGAACTTCGAGAAGAGCTTCGGAGGCGATTGGAAGCACGATGAGGGTGTTTCGGTATGACTATGTCTGAAATGAAGAATTGTGACCTAATATATGCGTCGGTGCTCAATATGGAGGAAAGTGATACAAGTCTATTTGATTTGGCTAACTGCTTCATAAATGGCTACGACTTGGACAAGCTTAGAACCATGTTGATGTCTGATGACATTGGTATAGTTAGTGACGGAATTTTTGTGTTATCTGAGATTGGAGTTTTGGCCGAGCAGTTCTCGGCAGAATTAGAATTTCTATCGACAAGCGAAGATGAAGACATCGCGAGGGAAGCTCAGAGAATGAATCAGGTTTATTCTGTGGGCCGCAATTAGTATTGTTTGGTCTTGCGGTGACGCGCACCTTTCAGGTAGATGAGCAAGCGTAGAAATGGGGACGCGCACTCGATTTGTGATCTTGCGCCGACCGGCCCACGGCCCTGATGCATGATGTCGTGGGGACGTCCTACGACCAGACCTTCGGGTTCAGCTGGAGCCCGGCCAGCCAGCTGCTGACCCGCACGGCGTCCAACGCCCTCTACAAATGGGCGACCCCAACGCCGGGGACGACGGCCAACGCCTATGATGGCTTGAACCGCGACTCCGCCATCGTCACCGCCGGCGGCTATGACGCGCGCGGCAACCTGACCGCCGATGGGAGCCGGACGTTCACCTACGATGTCGAGAACCGCATGCTGACGGCGGTCAGCGGCGGGACCACGGTGACGTTCGCCTACGATCTGATCGGGCGGCTGAACACCACCGCGGTCCCAACATCGACGACGTTCCTCTACGACGGCGACCGGCTGTCGGCGGAATACAGCGCCGTCGGCACGCTGCTGCGGCGCTATGTGCATGGCCCGGGCGTGGACGAGCCGCTGGTCTGGTACGAGGGCGCGGGAACCACCGACCGCCGCTGGCTGCACCAGGACCGCCAGGGCAGCGTGATCGCCTGGTCGAACGGCTCGGGCGCGGTCGCGTCCGACACGATCTACAAATACGGCCCCTGGGGCGAGCCGGGCGACGCCTGGGGCGCGGGATCGAGGTTCCGCTACACCGGCCAGATCGCCATCCCCGAGGCGAAGCTCTACCACTACAAGGCGCGGATGTATGACCCGGGGTCGGGGCGGTTCATGCAGACCGACCTGATCGGCTATGGTCTTGATCCAGCCGAACCCTTCCTCGATGCGCTTGCGGATCTTCTGGCTCATGCCGTAGCCGGGATGACGGGTGGTGCGCACATCGATGGCCGAGCGCCGGCGGCTGTAGACCGACTGAACGTCCTCGCCCGCGAAGGCTATTTCGACCAACTCGACGTCGTGGCTCAAATCCTCCAACAAGGTCGCGGTGGACAGGACCGCTTCGCGGATCGCCGGCTCGATCGCGGGCCCGCCAGCGGCCCCTTACCCCCCCGACGCGGAGACGCCCCGGCGGGGCGCCCACCTCGTCGAGCAAGGGCCTAGATAGCTGCGGATAGCCGTCAATGAACGCAACAGGCTTCGGCCAAGCTGGCGACGCCGCGAAAGCTTGGGCGTCAGCCAGAGGCCCTAAAAACCGTCGCCTTGCTTTGGGTCATCTCCTCGAGTGCGTAGCGAACGCCTTCGCGTCCTACGCCACCAGCCTTGAAGCCCCCGAACGGCATGGCGTCCAATCGAAAGTCGGACGACATGTTGACCAAAACGCTGGATGCCTGCAGCTGACGGGTCGCCTTCAACGCCTGATCCAGGTCACGCGTGAAGATCGCCGCATGCAGGCTGACGTCGGTCGAATTGGCCACCGCGAGCGCAGCCTCCAGGTCGTCCGCGGCGACGATGGAGACGACAGGGCCGAACGCCTCCTCGACAGAGAGCTTCACCTGCGTCGGGGTATCGGCAAGCACGGCGGGCTCCAGAAGCGCGCCGCGCCGGACGCCGCCCGTCAAAAGCCGCGCGCCCCGCCCCGTCGCCTCGGCGATCAGCCCCTCCACGCGCCGGGCGTGGTCGGTGTTGATCATCGGGCCAACATCGACGGCTTCGTCCATGGGGTCGCCCAGCTTGAGCGCAGCGGTGCGCGCGGCAAAGGCTTCGGCGAAGGTCCGGGCGATCGGGCGTTCGACGATGATGCGCTGCACCCCGACGCAGTTCTGGCCCGCGGCCCAGAAGGCGCCTGAAACACAGGAGGCTACGGCTGCGTCGAGGTCGGCGTCGGCCATCACGAGGACCGGCGCCACGCCCCCCAGATCCATGGCGTAGCGCTTCACCCCGCCAGCCCGAACGATCGCGCTCGCCGCCGCCATTCCCCCGGTGAAGGAGATCATTCGAATGCAGGGATCGCTCGCCAGATGACGCACCGCCTCGGGGCCGCCATTGATCAGCGTGAAGATCCCGGGCGGCAGGCCGGCCGCCTCAAGGCGCGCTGCGAGGCTCATGGCGCTGAGGGGCGCGAGCTCCGAAGGCTTGAGGATCAGCGCGTTGCCGCCGGCGATGGCGGGACCCGCCTTGTGGCAGACCAGGTTCAGCGGATCGTTGAACGGCGTGACGCCCAGGATCACGCCCAGAGGCGCGCGTTCGAAAAAGCCGGTGACGCCCTCATTGCCGGCGAAGGCGTCGAACGGCAGGGTCTCGCCACAGAGGCGCCGAGCCTCCGCCGCCGAGAGGCGCAGCGTATTGATCGCCCGGCGAACCTCCTTGCGCGCCTGCATGATCGGCTTGCCGGACTCCTGTGTGATCAGGCGCGCAGCGGCTTCAGCGTCGAACTCCAGACTGGCCGCCGTGCGGTCCAGAATATCCCCGCGGGCGGCCCGGCTGAGACCGGCGGCGATGACGGCCCCGGCGCGAGCCCGCTGAAGGGCGGCCTCGACATCCTGCGCGCGCGCCGCGGGCAGCTCGGCCAGCACCTCGTCCGACCAGGGGTTGCGCACGACGATGATCTCGGCGGGCGCAACACGTCCTGGCGCGATCATGAACCCACTCCATGCCTGGCTCGCAACTCAAGAAGGTCGGAGAGGAGTGCGAACGCCGTTTGAGCCCGGCCCGCGCCTGGGCCGACAATCGTCGTCGGACCCAGGTCGTCTGCCTCCAGGGTCAGAGCGTTGGTGGGGCCGCAGACACCGGCGAGGGGATCGTCGAGCTCCAGGCGCAGGGGGCCGACTTCAGCCTCAACGCGGCCGTCTGGATGGCGCTGCGCCCTGCCGATCAGCTTCCACCGCCCTGGCGGCGCCCCAGCAGGCGCTTGGGCCACCTGCCGCGGATCAAGGCCGCTCAGACCGTCGCAGGCGACGTCGCTTGGCCGCAGGTCGGCGCCCAGCAAGAGATTGGCGAGGATCACCACCTTCAGCCGCGCATCGTGCCCTTCGATGTCGGCAGTAGGATCGGCCTCCGCATAGCCCTCTCGTTGCGCTTCCTTAACGGCCTCGGCCAGGGAGGCGCCGGACTCCATGCGCCCCAGCACATAGTTGGAGGTGCCGTTGAGCACGCCGCGGAAGCCGCTGAACTTCGCCCCCGGATAGGCCAGGCGCGCCGCGCGCAGAACCGGCGTGCCGCTCATGACCGCGCCCTCAAACAGAAAATGGACACCATGGGTCGCCGCGAGGGCCAGCAGGTCTCGCAGGGCGAACACGGCCGGGCCCTTGTTCGCCGTGACCACTGATTTACCCGCTGAGAGGGCGGCCCGGCAAAGCGTCAGCGCCGGCTCGCCCCGCAAGGGGTCGGTGACCGACGCCTCGACAACCACGTCCACATCGGGGCTCGCCACCAGGGCGTCATTATCGGCTTTCGTCGAGCCGCCGGGGGCTGACTCCAGCGCGCCGCGGACCAGCGGCAGCTCCCTCAGAAGATCCAGGTCCAGCCCGCCAGCGGCGAAGGCGGATCCCTGATAGAGATCCGACACCGCCGTCACCGTGAAGTATCCTCCCACATCGTCGCGCCGCCCGCGCAGTATGTCGACCAGCGCCCGGTTGACGCCTCCAAAGCCCACAAGTCCAAGACGGATAGTCATCGGCCTCTTCTCCGCTGATGGATCCAAGGCTTGAGCGTGCCGCCGGGACGCGACCATCGGCGCCAAGCGATGCGCTCATCAGCGCCCGATCGATGAGCGAAACGCTCGGGGTCAGGTCAGTTCGACCGGACTGTCCAGGGCGAAGGCGGTTGTGATGTCGGCGGCGCCTTCGAGCCGCGACAGCCCCTGCCAGATCTCCCGCAGCCGCTGCTGCGACGGCGCCTGCAGCACGGCCAGAATATCTAGCTGACCGCTCAGAACCCAGCAGCCCCTAACCTCGGGCGCCTTCCTCAGAAAGGCCAGAACGTCGCCGCCGCGCATGCGGTCGCGGCGCTGGATGAGCAGGACAGAGGTCAGCGCCTCGACGGTGGGTGGCGGAGCGCGCAAGGTGTAGCCGCCGATCACCTTCTCCCGCTCCATTCGCTGGATACGCAGGCGCACGGCGTTGCGCGAAAGGCCCACGCGGTTGGCCAGGGTCTGGGCGGGTAGGCGGGCGTTGCGGGTCAGTTCCCGCAGGATCTCGCGGTCGTAGGCGTCGAGCGTTGTCACCTAGCCTGAACTTCGCCGAAGAAGCGCTTGCACAGGGCGACCCAAAGCGAGGCGCCGTGAACGATGGCGCCGTCGTTGAAGTCAAAGTGCGGGTTATGCAACAGGCAGCCGCCCTCTCCGGAGCCGTTGCCCAGAAGGAGATAGGCGCCCGGATTGCGTTCCAGCAAAAAGGCGAAGTCTTCAGAACCCATCAGCGGCGGAAACTCGGTCGCGACCTGGTCGGACCCGGCCACGTCAACGCACGCGCGGGCCGCGAGCGCCGCGGGCGCCTCGGCGTTGATCACCGACGGATAGCGCGGCTCATAGGTTAGGGACGCGGTGACGCCATACCCATGGGCCACACCGGCGCAGTGCATCTCGATCCGGCGGTGGATCTCGTCGCGGACCTGCGGATTAAACCAGCGGACAGAGCCCGCGAGCCGCATCTCGTCGGGCAGCACATTATACGCCGAGCCGCCGTGGATACGGGTAACGGCCAGGATCGCGGCCTCCTTGGCGTCGATCTGCCGCGGTACGATGGTCTGCAGGTTCAGGGCCAGGGCCGCGGCGGCCGTGACGGCGTCGCCGCCCGTGGCGGGCAGGGCCGCGTGTCCGCCTGACGCGCCGACGACGATGTCGAAGGTGTCGAAACCTGCGGCGACAGGTCCGCCCTGCACCATGAACTTGCCGACGTCCAGGCCTGGCATGTTGTGCATGGCGAACACGCTTTGCATCGGGAACCGCTCAAACAGCCCCTCCTGCACCATCAGACGCCCACCACCTTCATTCTCTTCGGCGGGCTGAAACACGAAGCGGATCGGCCCTGGCGGGGGTCCGACGCGGCCGTGGTGCTCGGCAAGATACCAGGCCGCGGCCAGCAGCATGACGGTATGGCCGTCGTGACCGCAGGCGTGCATTCGGCCGGGGTGGCGCGAAACGTGCGCGAAGCTGTTGGCTTCCTCGATAGACAGGGCGTCCATATCGGCCCGCAGGCCGATCGCCGGAGCCTCCCCGCCGGGCAACACCGCCACCACGCCGGTGCGGGCGATGCCGGTGTGAACCTCCAGCCCCCAGGCCCGGAGGCGTTCGGCGACGAAGGCCGCCGTCCGCGTCTCCTCGAAGGCCAACTCCGGGTGGGCGTGCAGATCCCTTCGCCAGGCGACGATTTGGTCCCGGTGGTCGCTATACCAAGTGTGAAAGTCGGTCATGCCGGGCGGTCCTGGACCGTTCCAGCGTCGAGATCCCCGAGGAACTGCGCGACCAGCGCGGCATAGGCCTGGGGCTGATCGAAGAACGGCGCATGGCCGGCGCCCGTTACGATCTGACCGGCGCCGCGCCAGAGGTTTCTCCAGCGCAGGGTGTCGATCAGCGCCGGATCGAAAAATGGCTCCTCGTCGCCCTGGATGACCGCGATGGGATTTTGCCACTCAGCCACGACAGTGCGCTGGTGGAAGCCCTCCTGGGCCGCCACCCAGTGCTCGGCGAAGCGCGATCGCAGACGCCCGTCGCTGCGGCGGGCCGTTGAAAAGAAGGTGTCGGGGATCGGCCGGTTGGCGCCATAGACCTGCCGCACATAGGCGTTGAGCAGTTCGGCCGGCGGATCCTCCATGAAGGTGACGCCCATTTCCTCGGTCTGATGGAAGCTCTCGGCGACTTCTTCGGGCCCCGGCCCACACGGCGGGGTTCCTGTAAGGATCATGGCGGTCATGGCGATGCCTTGGCCGGCCGCCTCGATCGCCACGTGACCGCCCAGCGACCAGCCCAGAACGACCGGGCGCGCCAGCCCCAGAGCCGTAATCGCCTGGCCTACGGCGCGCGCCAGACCAGGTATCGTGTAGACATTGTACGGATCGGTTGCGTCCGAGGCCTCGCCGCATCCTGGCAGGTCGATCGCGACGATTCGCCGGCCGGCAAGCGCAGGCGCGGCCAACAGGTTGGCGAAGACTGCCTTGGACGCGCTGTTGCCGTGGATCAACAACAGCACAGGGCCCTCGCCTGGACGCTGCCAAACGGCCAGGGTTCCGGACGGCGTCTCAACCGTCGTGAACTCGACGCCGGCGGGCGGCGGCTCGGAGAAGGGGGAATGCGCAGTCATGCGTCGAGGCTCCTAGAACCGGCCGGTCAAGGTGACGCCAAAGGTTCGGGGCTCGCCATAGGCAGTGGTCCGCAGCACGCCGACACTGGAGCGGTCGTCCTTGTAGGTCTCGTAGACTTCGTTGGTCAGGTTCTTGCCCCAGACGAAGGCGTCCCAGCGGTCGGTGCGAAGGCCGATGCGGGCGTCCACGACGCTGCGGGCGTCGCTCTCGAACCGCTTCGAATTGGTCGCCTCGAAATCGGTCGAGGACTGCGAGCTGAAATCCACCCGGGCCACGAGATCGCCCAAGGACACCGGATGGGTGTATTCGGCGGCCGCATGGAAGGTGAACTCGGGCGCGGCGATGAGCGCATTGCCCGAACAGTTGGTGGAGCCGCCACCGAGGGAGGCCGGGACGCCGCAGTTTTCGAACTTGTCGTAGGTGGCGTCGATATATCCGCCCGAGGCTTCCAGGCGCAGAGCCGGGGTCAGGTAGCCCGTCAGCTCGACCTCGACGCCATTGATGGTCGCCTTGCCGGCGTTTGAGAGCGAGACACCCGTGCCCAGCAACTGGGACACCTGCAAATCGTCGTACCGGGTGTTGAAGACACTGACATTGGCGCGCATTCTCCGGTCGAACAGATCCGACTTGATGCCGACCTCGGAGGTCGTGGCGCTTTCCGGCCCTGCCGCGAGCCCTTGGGTCGAGCTGACCAGATCTACGTTGAAGGCCGCGCTTTTGAAGCCGCGGGCGACACGGCCGTAGGCCATCACATTGTCATTGAACTTGTAGGACAGCGACAGCGTCGGCGAGACATCCTCGTCAGAGGCGTCGTCCGCATAACTGAGGCTGGGCAAGCCCAGCAGTTGGAAGATGCCGTCGCGGTCGTCCTGAATGAAGGTGACCGACTTGTCCTCCTTTGAATAGCGAAGGCCGAGCGAGGCGGTCAGGTGGTCGGTGAGGCGGTAGTCCAGATTGCCAAAGGCTGCATAGCTGTTGGTCTTGACCGAACCCACCGTGGTGAGCGCCGGGTCGCCTGGAATGCCAAAGCCCAGACCTATGGTCAGGATACGGTCGGTCTTGATGGTCTGGCGCGCATAGTAGGCGCCGACAATGTAGTTGGCGCGATCGCCCAGCTCGCCGGCCAGCCGCAGCTCCTGGGAAAAAACCTTAGTGGTGTCACTCCACAGGTCGGACGACAGATTATCGACCTGGTTCTGGTCGTCATCGAGCGAGGCGTCATAGGACGAGGTGCGGTAGGCGGTAACTGAGGTCACGGTCCCTATGTCGGCCCTGTAGGTCCCGGTCACCGAGGCGCCGTAGTTGTCGCGCGACAGGGAATTGGCCCGATTGCTGTCGATCCTGTGCGGCGTGTTCTGCTGGATCGTCGAGTTTGTCGTGCCCGGACCGGCCAGGTCCGTCACCTGGAAGAAGGCCGGATTGCCGCGGTCGTTCAGACCGTCAAGCGACACCACGACATCGGTTCGGTCGGTCGGGGTGAAGAACAGCTGCGCGCGATAGGACTTCAGGTCCAGCGCATCGCCGTCCTGGCCCCCTGAGAGATGCTCATAGACGCCGGAGCGGGTGACATAGCCCATGGACAGTTTGCCTGAGAGCTTGCCGTCAATCAGCGGCCCCATGACATAACCCTGGGCGCGGAACAGGTCGTAGTTGCCGACTTCGACGCGAAGCTCGCCCTCTGGAACGCTGGAGGGCGTCATGGTGGTGATATTGAAGACGCCGGCGATGGTGTTCTTGCCAAACAGCGTGCCCTGCGGGCCGCGCAGGACCTCAACGCGATCCACGTCGATGAGCTCCTGATTGTAGTTGTCCGGCCGCCCCAGATAGACGCCATCGACATAGAAGCCGACGCCGGACTCCACCCCAATGTTGCGCACGAGGGTCGAGATGCCCCGGATACCCACCTGCCCCTGTAGCACCCCGGCGATACCGCCGCTCATGGCCACGTTGGGCAAGGTCGCGGTTAGGTGCTCGAAGTTGCTGATGCCGGCGGCCTGGAGCTGATTGGCTGTGACGGCGCTCACCGACGCGGGCACGTCCTGCATACTCTCCGTGACCTTACGGGCGGTAACGACGATCTCTTCGACCTCGCCGGCTGCGGCCTGGGCCGCCGCGGCCTGGGCCGCACCCATCCATACGGCCAAGCTAGCCCCCAGCAGTAGCATGGTTTTACGACGCGTTTTGGTTGGCAGACGCATGGTGAGGCTCCCCCTTTGGTGCTCTAGTCCCGCCAGAGGACACATTGTTCGCCTCGCTGTCTTTTGGCTGTCACATTAGGTTTTTTTAGCGGGGCACTGTTTCGCGCAACGTGGTTGCAGCGCCATCTCCGTTATCGTCCGGTTCCAGACGCCAGCAGGAGGCCGTCGCTTGGTCCATCTATTCCAATGGGGAGATATCGACGACCTGCTCGCCTGCGCGCGGCTCGGCGATCTGGCGATCACGAGCAGCGAGGAAGGCCCAGGCTCGTGCCTCAGCCGCATCAAGCTGCACGCGGAGGATGGCGCTGGCGACATCGAATACTACGCCGACGACGCGTTGAGAGTGCTCATGTTCGACTGCGCCTTCCGAGAAGGCCGAACCTTCCACGTGCACGACGGCGACTGGATTCGACTCAATTTCAGCCTCGATATCTATATCGACATGGCGTTCGGCTCCCAACTCAGCGTCCAGGCGTTGCAGCCGTCGTGGCGCCTCGTCCGGATGCCGCCCGGCGAGACAGCCATCGAGGTCGTCTCGGCCAACTCGCGCCTTCAGTGGGTGACGATCTGCTGCAAGCCCGAGCGATTGAGCCATCTGGCCGGGATCGACGCTGACGATCTGCCGTTCCGACTGATGGGCGCCCCGACGGCGGACGACGACATCATCTATCGCCCGTTCGACCTGACGCCTGCCCTGAAGGCGCTCACCAGCAACCTCATCGGGGGCGTGCGGCCGCGAGGGGGGTTGGGACGGGCCTATGTCGCCCGCAAGGCCGACGAGCTCCTGATCCTGGCGCTCGACCATCTGCTGAACGACCACAGCATCGAGTCCCTGCAGGTTCGTCTGACCGAACGCGACCTCGACGCCATCCAGGCCGCGCGTGTCATCCTGGACGAAAACCTGGCCGACCCGCCGACGATGAAGGTCCTCAGCCAGCGCGTCGGCGTGAACCGCAACAAACTATTTTACGGCTTCAAGAGGCTCTTCCAGTTGAGCGTCTCTGAATACGTCCAGGGGCGCAAGATCGAGCTGGGACGCGATCTGTTGGCCACGACGGACGCGCCGATCTCCGACATTGCGGGCCTGGCGGGCTTCCGACACCAGTGTAATTTCTCGACCGCCTTCAAGGCCAGGTATGGGTTAACGCCCATCGCCTTCCGCAAGCAGGCGCGCTTTCCTTCGCCCCTGGCGGGCGATCATGGCCTGAGAGGCGCCGTCAGCAAAAGGTCGTAGGACGCTGACTACACCACCGTTGACGTTCCCGCCTCCACCCTCGCCCCCCCCCCCCCCCCCAGAAGGGCAGGATCCTCAGACCGACTTGCCACCCGAACAGACGATGGGAAGGTCCGCTGACGGGCGCCCGCACCCGGGTTTTCCAGGATCGGTACATCCCAGTTATTTCAGGGCGTGTGGCGGGAACCCTAAATCACCACCGAAAGCTTTTGTCGGTTCCGCTAGGCGCACGGCCGAGGCTCGTAAGTGTCTGCAACGGTCGCAACCGGTCGAGGGAGAGGTTCCCGCATGCCGACGTCTGGCAGAGTCCGCCTTCCGGCCATGAGCCAAGGTCTGGAAATGTTGAGGGTTTCGGATGCCGGCCCTTGCACGGGGTCGGCGGCCGGCGCTGTGGGCCGGCTTCCGGAAGCCTTCAGGGGAGGAAGCCGCGCTGGGTGGCGAGGCTGGTCAGCCTATGGCGATAGCGGTTGGCCAGGCCACCCAGGGGGGCGCCGTGGCTGCGTGCGAGAGGGATTTTCGGCGTCGCCGGAGCGCCTGGAACGACGCCGCAGGGCGCCTGATCGGTTGTCATCGGACGGTGTAGCCGCCTCCTCGCAACGCTGGACGCAAGCGGCATTGCGCCAAGGCCAACGGGCGATGGCGGGAGGATACGCGGCGGTCGTGGGGCTAGGCTTCATGAGCTGTCGCACCCGACGGGCCCATGTGGCCGGGCGCGCCAGGCGCCTCCGCGGCCGATCACCTCGATGATCCGAAGGCCGGCGCAACCGCAGCCTGGGCAGGTCCGGGCGGAGAGCGCGGGCTCGTCGGGCCGAGCGGCCTGGCGCGAAGGCGACCTTGCGTGACGGTTGAGCCGTGGCGAGCCGTTCGGTTTCAGTCAGCCTTCAATAGCCGGAGGCTCGGATCGATCGACCGGCGCCAATGCTCATCGACGCCGGCGGCCACCGCGAACCTGGGCCATTCGGCGACGGCGGCTCTGACTTCCTTCAGGATGGTTCGGACGCGGCCACGGCTCAGCGACGCTGTCCGGGCGCAGGTCTCGAAGTCATCGACCGTGAAGTCGTCGCGCTTGCCGTTCATCGACATCTGGTGACGAGCCGTCCAGTCGCCGTCCGGATTGTAGCTCCAGGTGATGTCGAAAGCCGGCGACAGGCTCCAGGAGCCGGTTCGGTCCATCAGGAAGGCGATGTTCTTGACGTGGTCGTCTTGGTTGCGGGCGATGATGTTGAAGGCCATGCGACGGAACTGTTCTTCGAGCGCCCCCATCGGCAGGCCCAGACGCCGCATGACGAACAGGGCCTGTTCGTAGGACCAGGCGTTCTGGTCGTTGAAGTCGTAATGGGCGAGCGCGGCCAGCGACTGCATGTGCAGCTTGCCGCTGCCGGGCAGGCGGTCAAACCGCCTGGTCATGAAATGCCGCCGGCCGCCCTCTTCGAGGAGACGGCATTCGGCGACGGTCACGCCCGCGGCCATCGCCATTTGGGCATAGGCGTATTCGACAGCGCCGTAGCCTTGAGGATCCGTCAGTTCCTTGTCCTTGTTGCCCCTCACGCCGTCGAATTTGAGCAGCCAGTAGTCGAAGCCATCGCCGGCCTCAACCTGGCCGGAGCGGACCTCGTTGGTCTCGGCATTCCAGGCGATCACCGCCTTGGCGCGCGCGCCGCCGGCGGAGGTGCCGACCCGCAGGATGTCACGCAGCGCCTCGGCCTTCTTTTCATCGGCGAAGGAGGAGCGGAGGTCGTTGCGATGGGTCAGGACTTCGGAGGCGAGTTCTACCAGCGCGTCCAGCCTGATCTTGGTCGCGGTCTTGCGCCGAGGCCCCTTGGCCGGCGCGAACTCCAGCGCGCCCATGCCGCGCGCGCCGGTGTAGCAAAGCCGTTCAACCGCATTGAAACTCTCCGGTGTCCGTCCCTGGGTCGCCAGCCAGGCGTCGATCAGGGTGTTGCCGTATTTGTCGGGCAGGGCGTCGGCCAGCATGCCGGGGAGGCCGTGGAAGCTACGGGGATTGAGGTCGGGGAAGCTGTAGATCTCGGGGCCCAACGGCATCATCAGCGGCGCCACCTGGATGCCGCTCCGGATGAAGGCGGGGTCATAGGCGAAGGCGGCGACGTCGGCGCCGTCTTCCAGGGACACGGCGCCGATGCGCCGGCCCCACAGACGAACCTCGGCGACGGTGGTCACGTCTCGTCGTCCCAGGTCCAGGGCGCGGCCGACGCCGGTCCGGCCTCGGCGTCCGGCCGGGCGCGCTGGCGAGCCTTGCCGTGCCGTTCGAGCAGGGCGATCGGGTTGGCCGGTGTCTCCGGCAGCAGGCGCTCGAGGCCGTCCAACTTGTCCAGCGCCCGCAGGCAACGGATCAGGTTACCGAGCTGGATCGAACCCGCGTCCTCGAGCCGTTCGATCGTCCGTTTTGACACGCCGGCGGCCCTGGCGAACTGGGCCTGGGTCATCTGGCGCGCGAGCCGCGCTTCAGCGATCCTGCGGCCAAACTCCGCGAGGGCGGCATCATCGGTGGTAAGGTTGGTGATCTTCATAATTCGCCACTTTAGACGAGTTATATGCCTATACTGGTTAAATCGTCAATAATGGCGACTTAAAAACATCGGGACAGGTATCTATAATTCGCCAATTATGACGAGATAAACGCTACTTTGGTGCTTGGGTCGCCATAAATGGCGACTTGGCCCTAGACCATATGCCTTACGGCGAAAAGCGGTCCCTCATCCGACAGCTTGAGAAGGCCTCAGGCGTGCGCCGCCTGACTGACGGAGCGGGCCAGCCAGGTCGGCAGGCGCGGGCTCACCGAGACCAGTTCGCCAAACGCCGAGGGCCCCAGCCTCCGCTTCAGGAGGGCGAGCGCCGTCCCGGCCTGTTCAGGCCCCAGCCAGGCCAGGGCGCGGACGGCCTCGCCGGCCGGACGACCGGCCAGCAGGAGTTGCCAGGCGGGTGCGTGCCTGAACTCGACGGTCTGCTTGCCGAGGCTGAGCGTTCGGTTCGGCCCGCTGGTCAGATAGACGGTTCGGATGGGCGTCTGGGTTGTCAGGCCGAGGGCGTTCGCCGCCGCCGCGCCGCTGGAGGCGACGACCTCTCCGCGCTGCTCGCCGACAGCCCGCACGACCTTTTCGATCGCGGGCGGCCGTACGCCGAAGCGGCTTTCTATCGGACGGACATAGAGACCCCGTCCGACGCGATGGAGTCTGCCTCGGCGGACAAGGCGCGACAATGCCTGATCCACGGCGGCGCGGCTGCCCAGGTGCAACAGCGACTTGGCCGCGATCGGCGTCCCTTCGGGGAGAGCCCTGGCGCGCTCCATGATCTGTTCGGCGAGGACTTGCATGGCTTTCTGTGTCAGAAAAATAGTTCTGTTTCTGACACTCTGCAAGTGAGCGCCCCAGACCTGCGCGCGTGGTCAGGGCGAAGGGCCTGCTTCTCGGGAAATATGTCAATGCGCCTAAAAGTCGGCAGCGCACCGCGCCGACACGCCAATGTCCCGAGCTACTAAGTACAGCCTCGCGGGGGCTTCTTCAGCCGGGCCACAGCAAGCGACCGTCGCATTCAGCGCTTTCGGCAACCCGCCAGGTGGACGATGATGACTGAGGCGAATCGTTGATCAGGTCGCGGAGAGGATCGACGTCAGGATATTCGAGGATAGTATCCATCATCGGATGATGGAGTAACTTCGATCCCAGATTTAGTCTTCGATAGGGCTGATCCTCGAAATAGGTCTCGAAAGATAGCGCCATCACGCAGATTTTATGCAGGCCATATTCTTCAACTAAATCAACGCCTCAGTATATTGTCGGCTTGCGGGTCGGCGCCGATCACGGTGCTGACGTAAAAATGCCAGCAAAAACAATGCTTTGCGGGCATTTGAGCAATCGAGTGGGAGTGAAGGGCAGGGCGCACGGGTGCGGCCTCTGGCGAGGGGATATCGTTGATGGCAGGGCGACTTTAGCGAACTGGGTCAGGCGGCTCGACCCGCGACTCTACGGTGGTAGATTTGCGGTGCTGACGTCCACTTCTGACTGAGGCTGTGTGAAAACGCCTTGCTGGCCCTAAACCGCCCATCGACCCACCCTGAAAATCGCTGATTTAGCGCTCTGTCGCTCATGGCGGCCGGTCGGGACCCGAAAACCTTCCTTCGCGAAAGGGTTTAGTCCCGAGTTTTCACACAGCCTCGAC